>JAADHN010000021.1 GCA_013151865.1 Kiritimatiellota bacterium | reverse complement strand
CTCCTGCGGCGCCCAGGGCCACAGGAGCATGTTCGCGGCTTGAGCCGCAGCCGAAGTTTCGGCCGGCAACCACGATGGTGTAGGGTGTTTTCGATTCGCCGTCGGGCACGAACCGCGGTACGCCCTCGGGCAGGCCGGCGAGAGCATAGGTGCCGAGTTTCTCGTATTCCTCGGGTATGGTCGGCACGAGATTCAGGTATTGGGCCGGGATGATCTGATCGGTGTCGATATTGTCGCCGACGACAAAGACGGCGCCGCGAATCCGTTCTGACATGGTACGCGTCCTTAGACATGAGCATGACCGGGGGGTGCGGTCAGGCTCCGAGGAATTCCCTTGGGTCCGTGATGTGCCCCGTGACGGCCGAGGCGGCTACGGTCAGGGGCGACGCCAAGATGACCTTTGCCTGTTTCGAGCCCATCCGGCCAATGAAATTTCGGTTGGTGGTGCTGATGCAGATTTCGGCATCGTTGCAGCGTCCGAACGTATCGACAGGGCCGCCCAAACACGCGGCGCACGAGGGCGGCGCCGGGGGAAGGCAGCCGGCCTCCCGGAACACGCGCAGCAGCGGCACACCGTCGATGGTTTCCGTTGTCAAGGCGGTTTCGACTTCCACGGTGGCCGGCACCAGGAACGTTTCGACGGCGACTTTTCGCCCCTTGAGTATTCGGGCCGCGGCAATGAAATCTGTGATCTTGCCGCCGGTGCAGCTCCCGATGTAGGCACGGGTAATCTGTTGTTTGCGGGCATCTCGAGCGGTGGCGAAATTGTCCGGGGAATGCGGCAACGCCACGCAAGGCTCGATCTCGGCGCCGCAATATCGGTGCACTGCGTTGTAGTGAGCGTCGGGGTCGCTTTCGAACGTGGTGAACGGTTTGTCCGTGCGTCGGCGGACATAATCGAGCGTGATTTGGTCGGCGGCGATGATGCCGTTCTTGCCGCCCGCCTCGATGGCCATGTTGCAAATGGTCATACGTTCTTCCATGCCGAGCGCCGCGATACCGCTGCCGGCGAATTCCATGGCGCAGTAAGTGGCGCCGGCGACCCCGATGTCGCCGATGACGCGCAGGATAAAGTCTTTGGCCATGCAATAGTGGGGTAGGGGGCCGTCCAGTTCGAAGCGGAGACTCTCGGGCACCCGGAGCAGGAGGCGGCCGGTACCCAGCACAAACGCCGCGTCCGTGTTGCCGATTCCGGTGGCGAATGCACCGAATGCACCGTGCGTGCAGGTGTGGGAGTCGGTTCCGAATACGACTTCGCCCGGTCGGCAGTGCCCTCTTTGGGGCAAGGCGACATGGCAAACCCCGCAGTAGGAAGAAGTGCCCGGGTCGTAAAAATGGGGCAGGTGCTGTTTTTGGGCGAACGCACGGCAGACATCGATGTTGCGCCGACATTTTTCGTCCGCGGTGAAGATGTAATGGTCCGGTGTGAGTACGACTTTTTCCGGGTCGAACACCCGGCCGTCCGGGCCGAATTCACGTTCGAAAATGCCGATGGTTCCGGGGCCGCACACGTCGTGGGTCATCAGAATATCGGCGTTGACCCAAACGGTTTCGCCGGGAGCGACCGCCGGTTTGCCGGCGTGACGAGCCAGTATTTTTTCCGTGATGGTCATGCTCATCTGAGCGCGGGCCTTTGCTGAAGCGTCCCGTCCGGAACTGCCGTGCTGGGGAGGGGGACGCCGGCTTTTTGCCTGAAGGGGCTACATTCGGCAACGAACAGCGTGTAGTTTACCGTGTGTGAGCTTACAACGCCAGAGGAGCTGCATGAGAAAGTACGACTATTCGAGATTCGAAGGCAAGCGGGTCCTGATAACGGGGGGACTGGGCTTCGTGGGGTCCAATCTTGCCCATCGCCTGGTGGACTTGGGCGCCCGGGTTACGCTGGTGGACAACATGCTGCCGCGGCTCGGGGGGAATTTTTTCAATATCGCGGACATTCGCGACGCCGTGCGTGTGAATCTCGGGGACATCTGCAACCCGCATTCGATGGAGTACCTCGTCCGGCGGCAGGATTACATCTTTCACTTGGCCGGTCAGGTGAACCACGTGGATTCGATTCGCAATCCGCTGCAGGATCTCGAGATCAACTGCCGGGGGACTTTGGTCTTGCTCGAAGCCTGTCGAAAACACAATCCGACGGCGCGCATCGTGTTCAGCGGGACTCGGGGCGAGTATGGAAGTTCGGTGCAACTGCCGGTTACCGAAGACCATCCGAAGAACCCCAAGGGGATTTACGCGGTGAACAATGTGGCCGCGGAAATGATGATGCTGGTGTATGCCGACGTGCATGGGATGCCGTGCGCGTGCCTTCGCATCACCAATACGTACGGGGCACGGCATCAGATGATGCACGACGAGTACGGCGTGGTCAACTGGTTCATTCGCAAAGCGGTCGACGGCGAGCCCCTGCCCGTTTTCGGGGATGGCGGCATTTTGCGGGACTTCTTGTATATCCGCGACCTTGTGGAGTGCCTGCTCCAGGTGAGCCTGTGTCCGGACGCTTACGGCGAAGTGTTTAATGTGGGCACGGGAAAGCCGGTCAGTTTCCGCGAACTGGCGGCGCTCATCGTCGAGGTTGCCGGGACCGGCTCCTACGCATTCACCGATTTTACCCGTGAACGCGCGGAAGTGGAGCCGGGGGATTATTATGCCGACGTCAGCAAGATTCGGCGAGTGGTCGGCTGGGAAGCGACCACGCCGCTCCGGACGGGACTGGCCGAGACGATCGCCTTTTATCGAGAATACCGGGACCAGTATTGGAACGGCCCGTCCGAAGACGGACTTTGGCCCGAATAGGAAAGCGGCTCTGTTTTCCTGCTCGTCTCACGTGTCGGGCGCGACTGAATCGAAGTTTCTCGAACCGCCGGGGCGAGACGCCTTACTTATTGGACTGACGGTAGTTGTAGTGAGTCGGCGTGGGGAACGGGGACGATTCCGAGCCCCGTCCCGCCGAGTCGATTTGCCGGCGATTACGGTTGCGGCGCCGGGAGGCGGGCGTCCGACTTTTCAATCGACCCAACCCTGAATAATGCATGAGCCGTCTGCTGCGATGACGCATCTCACACATCTTCAGCATATTGCTGCCGCCTGTCGATCAAGGCGGTGTTTGAACACGGTCCGGTCCGGTGTTCGATGCAATGACCTGAATCCGTATGAGCTACGTCCTCTCGCGACGGAGTTCACGAATTACCCGGGGTAAGCCCACGGAGTTTGGGCGCACATTCTCGATTTGCCCCTTCGATCAAGCGATGTTTCCTTTCACGGTCCCATGCAGCACGACGCCACACCTCCAATTTACCGCCCGAGACTGCCGGAGTGTGACCGTTTCGGTCCGGCGGCACTCGATCCCGGTCGCCTGCCGTGGCGGAACGGCTTACTGATTCGCGCTCCGAACTGGCTTGGGGATACGGTGATGTGCATGCCGGCCGTGAAACAGCTCCGGCGTTTTCTCCCGCAGGGGTGCGGATTGTTTGTGGCATGCCCGGAGTCGTTGGCCCCGGTTTGGGCGGCGGCCCCGTGGGTGGATGTGGTGGGGCCTTTTTGTCCACCGCGTCTTCGCGGGGAGGATTTGCGGCGGCTCCGGGGGCTTGGGGCCGGGGTCGGGATCGTTCTGCCGAATTCGTTCGGGTCGGCCTGGGACCTTTGGCGGGCAGGTCTGGCTCTACGCCTCGGCCGCGCCGGGAACGGTCGGCGGTTGTTGTTGACGCATGCGCTTCGACCGTGGCGAAAGAGTGCGTGTCGGGGGTGCCACCAACTGTCCCACTATCTCGAAATCGCGGCTGCGTTCGGCGCCGTAGAACCGGGCGACATCGCCGCCGAGCTGGAGGTGGAGCACGCCTCCGAGACCGCGGCCCGGTTCGGTGTCCGGCGTGTCCCGGGCGTCCCTTGGCTGGCCCTGGCGCCGGGGGCGGCTTACGGTCCGGCGAAACAATGGTCGGCCGAGGCGTTCGGCCGGGTGGCCCGGGAGTGGACCCGGCGCGGCGGACGCGTGGTCGCGGTGGGGACAGCGCGCGAGCGATCCCTGGGCGATGTGGCGATCGCGGGGAGTCTCGGAGCACTGAACCTGGCTGGAACGACGAGTCTCGGGGAACTCATGGCCGTCCTGAGCGTAGTTCGCGCCGTGGCGGCCAACGACAGCGGGGCCATGCACTTGGCGGCTGCCTTGGGGACGCCGGGGGTGGCGGTTTTCGGCTCGACCGACCCGACGGCAACGGGGCCACTGGGCGAACGCTGGATCGTACTGCGGGAAGAGTTTCCCTGTGCGCCTTGCTTCCGACGCACCTGCCCACTGCCGGAGGCAGACTATCGCTGTCTTCGGACGATCGCGCCGGAAAGGGTCATGACCGCGCTGGAACGAATCGGCGCCTGCGGCGGGGCGGGCGGTTCGTGACGGTCGTGCAGGCTGCGCCTCGGATGGTCTTCTACGGGACGTGCGTCTCCACTCGGTTCTTCGAGCACGGGCTGCGGCTGTATCGCCACGGTTGGCGGAGATGGTCTCTCGCAAAAGAGGCCCCAGGTTCGCCGTGTCGAGTCGGCTGGGCGCAAGCATGCGCGCTCCTGTTCCCAAGGCGGCGGGGCCTGCTCTTGTCGGACTGGCCCCGGGCGGATTCGACCCCTTATTCTGGCGCAGCGACTCGGCAGGGAGATCGGCGTGCTTGGCGTCGCTCTGCTTGTGATTCCGCATCCACACCGAGCGCGAGGTGCATCCGCCCGGATGTTCCGCGGTCGGCGAAGAGCGGACGGGGGGGGCGGAGAGGCGGTCGGCGGGGGGTGCTGCCCCCGCGTTCACTTGTATGCTTCAAGTTCCGCAATCGACATCTGCACGCCGCGCTGCTTGGGACCGTTCGGCTCGATGCCGCAGACCCGAATGTAGCGTGCGAGCGTCGGGTGGAACCGGGCCTCGAAGGGACTGCCGTCGTGGTCCGTTTTCTTACGGACGGTTTTCCATTGTTCGCCGTCCGTCGAGACGCGGATTTCGAAGTGTGTTGCGTAGCCTTTGCCGAACGTCACCTTCACGCGTCGGATCGGGACCGTATCCACCAAGTCGACTTCGAACGTCCATGGCCACTGCCCGCCGGCCAGTGCGAGCGTGTCGATCCTGCCGTCCACACCGAGCCAGGGGAAAAACACGCCGCTGTTCACTTCCAGCTCACGCGAACCGTCGAGACTCAGCAATCTCGTCGGTTTTCGATAGGCCAGATTGCCCGGCGGGAAGGGCGAAGGCGCCTTGCCGGTTTCCAGCTCGCGGCGGACCGCCTTCAATACCTCGACCTGGGAACGGTCGAGCGATCCGTCGCGGTAGAGCAGCGCGTCGACGGAAACCACCCCGCCCCGGCGCGTCACTTCGAACACGTAATCGCTCAATTGTCGTTTTGTGTATCGGCAGCCCGGATGTCCCCAGCTCGATCCGAGGTAGGACAGGATGTGCCATTGCTCACCGTCGACGAATCGGTTGACGGGCATATCGCGAAAGTGGTTCTGTTCGCCGCAGGTGTAGTCCTCGTGCCGGCTGTACGCGCCGACGCGTTTTTCGACACCGGGGTTGAAGGCCACGATCCGGTGGGGATAACCCGCTTTGAGAGCTTTTGCTAAACGCGCGAGTTTTTCGTCATCGTACCCCAACCATCGGTAACAACCGTCCACCCACCAGCCGCGCACTTTCGGCCCGTAACGCTCGCCGTACTCCGCCGCAACCCGACACCACTTGGATAAGAACTCTTCGGTCACGGGCTGCCGCCAGCCGAACGCCTTCGCCGCCTGCGCATCGCCGCGCGGCCCGTCGCCTGTCCAGTAGAGCATCAAGGGAATGCCTCGCTTATGCAGCGATTGGTAGAGATCCTCGATGAGGTCACGCCGAGCGCAGGCCTGGCCGGGTTTGTAGCCCGTGATGCGGTCGAAGGTCGCATTCGGCGCGATCATATAGCGCGTGATCTGCATGACCGTGAAGATCACGTAACCCGCGCCGACTTCCCGCATCGTTTCCGCAAACCGTTCGGCATCGAACTCCCGCACGCATTGGTCCCAGGATGTGTGCCTGCCGAGACTATGAATGCGGCCCGGATTGTTCTGGATGCCCTCCAGGTAATGCACGAAGACGCCGCACCCGGCTTTTTTGAACCAGTCGGTATCGCCGCGCTGCGCCGATTCTTTCGCCAAGTCCCCGGCGCAGGCTACTGGAACAAGCAGGGTTGCGCAACCGACACCGAGCATATGAGACGCCGTCATCTCCCGTCTCCTTTCCTGCACCACCCCGGGGAAACTCACCTTCCATCCGCACCGAATTCGCCCCTGATTCCATCATTTATTCGTCATGGCGTTTTCATTCCGAACTTGACAGTGCCTTCTTGCCACCCGGCTGCATCAAGAACGCGCGATGCATCCGGTTGTATCGCCGCGTTCATTCGAACGGTGACGCAGGCGTCCGCAGGGGATTGCCGGTCGTCTCCGAACTGTCGTGAAAGTCCTTGCGGCCGCCGCGAGTTTGCTTGTGCTGCAACCTATTCCGTGATAATCGGTATTCCAGTTCCGCGCACGGGGGGCTCCGGGATCCCGGCGAAGAGCCTGGAGTTGTCAATTGAGGCGAACTCTCGGGTCGACCAATGCGTAGGCGACGTCGGCAAAGATGTTCGCCGCCACGAACATGAGCGCCCCCACGAGCACCAAGGCCTTGAGAAGCTGGAGGTCGGCGTTCGCCAGGGCGCCGACCCCGGCATAGCCCAGCCCGGGGATCCCGAAGAAACTTTCGAGCAGCAGACTTCCTGTGTAGAGAAAGGGCAGTACAACCGCAATTCGGGTGATGATGGGGATGAGGGCATTGGGCAGGACGTGTGCCGTCATGATCCTCAACGTGCTGCAACCTTTGGATCGCGCCGTGCGAATGTGGTCCCGGTAGATTTCGTTCAGGAAGACCGTCCGATAGAACCGGACGCTGCCGCCCATGCCGCTGGCCACTCCCACCAGGACGGGCAGTACAAAGTTACGCCATGATTCGCACCCCCAAACCGGGAACAGGTTCCAGTAATAGGCCAGGAAGTATTGACCGAGCAGGATGTAGACCAGATAGCTGATGCTCATCCCGGCAACGGACAGGATGACCAGGGACCGATCCACCCAAGTGTCCCGCCAGAAAGCGCTCACCATGGCGATGCCGATGGCCAGCAGCAGTTCGACGATGAAGATGGGCACGGTCAGGGCCAGCGACGGTCCGAGGCCCCGAAGCAGGACCCTGCGAATGGGCTCATGCGTGAGCAGCGTTTCGCCGAAATTGAAGAAGGAGAGTCGGAGCCGTCCGCTGACCGGGTTGCGTCGGAGATCGACGACTTCCTGCAGGGTCGCCAAGAATTGAGAATCCAACGGGTTCGTCTGTCGCCGTTGCACGGAGATTCCTCGGAGGTCCGCTCCGGCGACGCCTGCGGTGAGAGTAACGGCCCGGACATTGGCCGGGAGGGGGAGTCGGACGCGTCGCCAGCGGGTGCTTTGAAAACCGGCGTCGAGCACCCGCAGCGAGCCACGGAACTCGACCGTGCATCGGAGCCGCTCCGGCGTGGTTTCCGGCCATTCCCGCCGAATTCGCAGGGCCGCGCCGGGCATGAGGCGCAGGACTCCGTGGGGCGCGGGACCGCGCCAGACCGTTCCCGGCCAATCCCCGAAGCGGTCCGGGCCGGTGGCGAACGAGGCGGGCCGAAACAACTCGGTGCGCCGCCAGTGCCCGAACAGTAGCGGGCGGTCCAGCCGGAGCTGCCGCCGCAGTTCTTCCAATTCCCGGGGAGAGGCGTTCTTGCCCGCCATAAGTGCGGCCGGGTCGCCGGCTACCCCGTGAAACAGGACAAAAGTGACCAGCAGCACCCCAAGGATGATCGGGACGCCCAAAAGTGTTCGGCGTAGAATGTATGCAATCATGCGCAAGGTTCACTCGGGGCTCTGCCCCGGACGATGGGGGCCGGAAGCGGCGCCCGTAAGATACTTCACTTTTTTCAGGGAGTGGGGGCACGGTCAAAGGGAAGGGGGGGCAGAGGCGGAAGGCGGCCGGGATTCACTCGGTTTGTTGGTGGTACAGGCGGGCATAGAAGCCGCCTCGGGTCAACAATTCCCGGTGCGTGCCGTCCTCGGTCACCAGGCCGTCGCTGAGGACGCAAATACGGTGACAGCGCATGGCCATGGAGATGCGCTGAGACACGATGACGGCCGTCTTGCCGACCAGGATTCGGGCGAGGGTGTCCTGTATGCGTCGTTCCGTCTCGGCGTCCAGTGCCGAGGTGCAATCGTCGAGCAGGAGCACGTCCGGGTCTGTGAGCAGAGCACGGGCCAGAGAAATCCGTTGGCGCTGTCCGCCGCTCAAGCTTGTGCCGCGCTCGTCCACCAAGGTTTCGTATTGGACCGGCATTTCAAGAATGAAATCGTGGATTTCCGCTGCTTTTGCCGCGGCCATGATTTGCGCGGGCTCGGCATCGGGGAAACCATAAGTGATGTTTTCTCGAATGGTGCCGGCAAAAATCTGGGGTTCCTGGGGTACGTATGCAATCCGTTTCCGGAGCGAGTCCATGCGGATTCTTCGCAGTGGGACACCGTCGTAGAGAATCTGGCCCGCTTCGGGTTCGTACAGTCGGGCCAGCTGATAAAGCAGCGTGGTCTTGCCCGCGCCGCTGGCGCCCATGAGGCACAGCCAGGCGCCGGCGGGCACGGTGAGCGTCACGTCTTGCAGGATTGCGTCCGCATCGGGAGAGTAGCGGAACCGGATATGGCGCACGGAGATTCCCTGTTTCAGCGGCGCGGGAAAGGGCACGGCGTCCGGGGCGTCGGCGATCTGGACCGGTTCGTCCAGAATATCCACGAGCCGCCGCAGGATCACCAAAAGGCGTGTCACGGTGACGTTGAGCTGACTCAGGGCCAGCACGGGCGTGAAGAGGCTCATGGCCGCATTGTATGCGTACATCATTTGTCCCAGGCTGAGATTCCCGTTGAGGATCTGGTGCGTGCCATAGAGGAATATGGCGCCTCGGGTCAGACTGCTGATGATGCCGGCGCTGCGCCCCAGGCCGGCGCTGATGCGCTGCTGAGTAATGGCGTCCCGGAGGAAGCACGCGGCCAGGCGGTGGAAATTAAGCAATTCATGGCGTTCGCGCGCGTAGGCCTGGACCGCTTTATTGGCCTCGAACTTTTGGGAGACGAGACCATACAGGCAGGAGTTGGTGTGCCTCAGCTCACGGGTGACGGCCCTGACCTTTCCCTTGGCGCTGTGGTACAGCAAAACGTACAATGGAATGGCGGTGAAGGCGATCAGCCCCATTTGCCACTGGATGGAAAGGATCAGAGTGACGCCGACCACGATCATGACGGAGTTGCTGACTACGCTCAGCACGGTCTGCATCATCTGCCTCTGGACCACGCCGACATCGGACATGATCCGGGAGAGCAGACGTCCCGGCGAGTAGAGGCGGTGGTAGCCGAGCGTCAGTTTGAGGACTTTTTCGTGCATGTCCTCGCGAAGCCGCGCCGTAACGTTTTGCCCGATGCGGATTCGGCGGCGCTGAACCACGCGTGCCATGAAGTTCAGCAGGACGATGGTGAAGACGTACGCCGCGAATACGCCGGCGAGCCGGGGCCCGGCCCCCGGCGGGCGCAGCGTCAGGGGGGTCGGCTCATCGATTCGCCGTCCGAGTCCGTTCCGAGTCGTGCGATGGGCTGTGGGAGTTCGGTCCCTGGCCGAGATCCGCCGCCGGTCCGGTGCGGCGGCGCTTGCCTCGCCGGCCGGCCGGACCACGAGGATCGAGTCCACCACGATTCGGCCGTAGTAGGCCATCAGGTAGACCGAGCAGGCGTTCAGGCTGACAATCACCGCACAGAGGGTCAGCGCCCACTTGTACGGCAAGAGATACGTCCGGAAGAATCGCACCAGGAGCGAGAAGCGCCCGGCCCGCTTTTCTTTCTCCTTCCGCGGGGGACGGAAGGCATAGTTGCGATGGTGCGTTTTCATTGTGTGGATGCTATTGGCGCATGTTCCACCGAATCGCTTGGGGGTCGTCGCCTGCTGCGGCGTTTTGCGCCTGTCTCACTGCGGCCCCCGGAGTGCTGTCCCTCGGCTGGATTCGGGGGTTATTCCTCGATGATTCCTTTTCCCATGTGCGTGTTGTACAAGTGTCGGTAACGGCCGTCCGGGAGTTGCATCAGCTCCTCGTGATTGCCCATTTCGACGATGCATCCCTTGTCGAGGAGCACGATGCGGTCTGCGTTGCGAATGGTGCTGAGTCGGTGGGCCACGATGAACGAAGTCCGGTTTTTCAGCACGCGATCCATGGCTTTCTGGATGGCGCGTTCCGACTCGGTATCCAGGGCACTGGTCGCTTCGTCCATAATCAGGATAGCCGGGTCCGCGGCCACGGCGCGTGCGATGGTCAGCCGTTGTTTCTGTCCCACGGAGAATTCGAGTCCTTCGGTACCGATCACGGTGTCGTATCCATCGGGGAGGGAAACGATGAAATCGTGGATTTCGGCGATGCGAGCGGCCCGCTCGATTTCTTCCGCGCTCGCTCCCGGTTTACCGTATCGAATGTTTTCCGCGATGCTCACGGTGAAAAGCAGAGGTTCTTGCAGCACGATGCCGAAATTCCGGCGGAGGCAGTGCAAGTCGATGTCGCGCACGTCCATGTCATCCAGCTTCACGGCGCCGTCGCATACGTCGAAAAAGCGGAGAATCAGGGAGAGAATGGTCGTCTTGCCGCACCCGGTCGGGCCGATGAGGGCCACTGTTTCGCCGGCCTGGACGCGCAGGTCGAAATCTGTGAGAACGGGGTTGGTTTCTTCGTAATGGAAGAAAACATGTTCGAAGTCCACCTTTCCCCGGAGGCGCGCTATCCGAACGGCCCCGGGACGGTTCGATACCTCCGGCTCTTCGTCGAAGATCTCGAACAACCGGTCCACGGAAACACCCACGTCCTGGATTTGGCGGGCGAGCTGGGAAAAGCGCACGGCCGGCCACAACAATTGCATGGCGTAGGCGGTGAACGCCACCACATCGCCGTAACTCAGATCGCCTCGCAACACCAGTGCGCATCCCAGAAAATAAATCACCGCCCGTCCCAAGGATTGAATCAACATTGTATTCATCGAGAATGTATTGGTGGCATACAAAGCCTCCTGGATCAGATTGACGCTGGCTTCGGACTCGGCCCGGAACGAGGTCTGTTCCCGGTATTCGGTCCCGAATGTCTTGACGGCCAAGCTGGTGGTCAGGCGATTCTCGACGCCGCCCGAGAGGCGGTCGATGGCCCCGCGATAGCTACGCGTCGCCCGTCGGATGCGGACGATATTCATGCGGTAGTTGATGACGAAAACCACGATCGTCAGGTAGAGGAGCATGGCGAGACGCCAGTTCAGGAAAAGGGTCGCCGTGATAGCGAAAGCGGACACTACGAGATCGGAAATGACTCGGATGCTCTGGGCGGTGACCATGCTTTGGACCATGGCAGTGTCGCCCATGAGCCGGTTCACGAGCATGCCGACACTCCGGCTGCCGAAGAAGCGCTGGGACATGTGGAGGAGGTGATCGTAGAGGGCGCTCCGAATGTCGAACACGAAGCGTTGGCCGACGTAAGCGATCCCCAGGGTCTGGAGGTAGCCGCAAAAGGCGTTGAGGATGGGCAGCCCCAACATAAAGAACGCCAGTGGCAGGAGGAGGGCGCGCTGCCCGCCGGTGATCACCCGGTCGATGATGGCTCGGATCAGCGGCGGCAGCATGGCGAGTAACGAGAGAAAGACGGTGAACGCAACCAGCCACAGCATGCGTCCGCGGTATGGGCGCAGGAACCGGACGAGCTGGGTGAATCGGCTGCGTTTCATGGGGCGTACGGCTGAAGTCCCGGCTTCCGCACCGGATGGGGGTCAGTCCACTCCCAGCAGGTAAAGCAGCAGTGATGAACGCCCGTAATAGACCCGGGCTTCGGCCGTCGTGCCCGGCGGCACTGTCCGCCCCTGGGGGTCGAACGAGCAATAGGCGACGCGGTAGGTGCGTTTGCCGTCCGCCTGGATTACGTTCCGCAGGTACTTGATCTTGCCTTCGAACCAGACTTTCTGCAGGCCGGAATACGGCGCCAGCGTGGCCCGGTAGCGTTGGCCCACGGCCACGCGGGTGGCGTATCGTTCTCCGATGCGTAATTTGAGGACTTGCTGGTCGCCGCCAAATATCTCATAGAGGACTTGTTCGGGGCGCACCAGTTCGCCGATGACGAATTCGTAGCGGAGCACCCGCCCCGCGATGGGTGCCCGAATCTGGCGTGCGCGCACCTGCGCCTCCGCTCGGACCTCGGCATCCCGTTGTCCCTGCAGCTCCTGGCGCAAGACTGCGAGTTCCTTGTCGTAAACGGTCTCATCCCGGCTCAATAGGGACGTCAGTTGAGCCCGGGCGAGTTCTTCATTGAGTTTGGCATCTTCGAGGGCACTGGCCGCCACGAGGCCCTTTTTCAGCAGTTCCCGGGTACGAACGACCTTGGTCGTGGCGTTTCCGAGGCGCAGCTTGGCAATGGCGATGTCTTCCCTGAGTTTTCGTTGCAGTTCGCGGATTTCCGCTTCTCGGCGCGAGAGTTGGGCTTCGGCTTTGCGAACTTGGCTCTGCGCCTGCTCGAGCGTGGCGCGTTGCTGGGTGTCGTCCAGCCGGACCATCAAGTCCCCTTTCTCGATTTGCGCGCCGGTCCGCACCACGATTTCCGCCACGATTCCCACCGTGGGCGAGCGTACTTCGGCGTAATGTTCCGTCGTGACGTAGCCCGCGGCCACCACGTAACGGTCGACCCGGATCTTCCACACCGCCCCGATGAGCGCGGTCGCGCCGATGCCGACCGTGAGCAGGCGCCGCAACCAGCGGCGGCGCCGGAGCTTTTTCGGTTCCGGGAGAGACTCCCCCGAGGTTGTTCGGTAATCGCCCATGGCGAGATCCTACTTCTTCTTAAGCTGCTTCACCCGCAGGAAGTCTTTGGCCAGAAGATGAACGCCCTCGGTTTCGTCCTCGTAGCGTTTGACGCAGAGGTTGCACTCGGCGCAGTTGCGCTCGTAGCAGTTGCGATGGACTCGTGCCGGGTACATCTTGCGGAATGCCTCGTAGCACTTGTCCGAGCAGAAACAGTATCGTTCCTGACTGGTCCCGAACGCCACTTGGACCAAGTGGAAACCGTCCTTTTCTGGGTCGGCTTCACTGTCGCACCAAGCGCAACGGACGCTGGCCCGCTCGAGCACGTGCTTGTGTCGCTGTTCGATCTCTTCTTCCGACCAGATGTACTCGATCCACCCCACGGAGTCTTTCGGCACCTGGGCCACGACCAGGTCGCCCTTCAGGACCAGGACCGCGCCCGTCTGCACTCGGTAACAGCGCTCGCCCTCGACCACGCCCGCGCCGGACTTGAGGTGGACCCGGACCGGGCCCTCGCGCGGTGTGTCGAAGGTGTGCCACCCGCACGAGTCGCAGATCGAGGCAAACAGGTGTCGCCGCAAGTGACCGCTGCATTTCGGACACCGCCCCATCTGGATCATGTGAAGACGTTTCAGGGAGTCCATGGCTGCGCTTTGGACTTCCTTCTCGGCTTCTTTCTGCACCTTCTTCTCGGCCAGACCCGCTCCGTCGTCAAGGATCGAACGGTCCTTTTCGAAATCCTCCTGCTGGTCTTCCTGGAGTATGGCCTGTTCGAGGCTCTCCTCCTGCCCGTCCGTCTCCTGCGCCTTATGCTCGGAAGCGGATGACCGTCCCAGCAAGTTCTTGATTCGCGAAGGCATGGTTCATGGCTCCATTACTGGGGTCTCCCCCACGTGTCGGGTGGCGCCGCCGGTTTCGGTTTCCGGGGGTCGGCAAGGCGCCTGAGACCGATTCAACTCTAGCGGTGTGTTTCCCGGTTGCAACCCCGAAAAGGGGATTCTCATATGCTTTGACGGGGGCGCCCCCCGGGCAACGGACGGGGTCCCCCTTGCGCGGGATTTGCGGGATGGATGTGTCGGAGAGGAGGGCCTTCCGCCGTCACCCCATCGGGGACGGCGGACGGGCGGACTGTATTCTGCCGGTCGCGAGTCTTGCCCCGAGACCGCGGCCGCATACGGCTATCGATCCACTCCCGGACACCGTCAACCTATTCGCCGGTGATTTCGATAGGGCCGAAATCGGTCACCGCATTGAGCACTGCGTACCCGACGTACGTTATGGCGGGCGGTTTGCGGCGCAACACGGCCTGCAGCGTTTTCTTGCCGACCCGGAAGGTGATCTTTCCCGAATTCAGATCCACGCTGACCGTGATCCACACCGCTTTGTCCGGGGCCCTGCTCAGTCTTTCCGAGGCGGTGGCCTTGGTCCCGTTGGTCGGACCTTCCATGATCAACGCTTGGCGCGCCAGGAACTTTAGGCCGCACTTGACGAGTCGACCGTCGTCGGTGCCGTCCCCGAAAGCGAGGAACCCGTTCCGGTAGAACCGCGGGGTTGAGAAACCGGGGACAGGGCGGATCCGCATTCTGAACACGGCCCGGCGGGTGATGGGAGTGGACAGGGCGCGGAGAACCAGTCCGACCCGGCCCCGGTCCGCGGCGATCCGGAAGCCGGAGTCCACCTCACCAATCACGCACTTGGACACCGTCTGGAAGGCCTTGTTTTCACGGGCGTTCGGGAGCGGCGGCAGCGGCGCCGGCAGGCGTGCGATGCCGATTTCCGGGCGTGGGGTCGGGGGGCGGACCGCTTTGTTTGGGATCCCGGCGACTCGGCTCAAGGGGCGTTCCGATCCCTCGGCCAGGCAGGCGAGCGTCCCGTCGGTCAGGGCGACGAAGAGCCGGCCCTCGGCAGCAGCCATGCCGTCGAACACCGGCGGCGCCGGCAACCTCCAGGCAATCCGCAGTTCCCCGGTTTCCGGGACGATGACTTTGAGCGCGGCCCCGTTTTCCCCGCGGAATGCTTTCCTAGATTCCCGGACGTCTCCCAGCGGTCCGGCGGCGAAAAGGTCTTTCCCGGCCAGAACCAGGGCGCGGACCGCCATGCCGATGTCTTTCTGCCAGTGCACGTTCACGATGGATTTTGTGGGCGCCCTGCCGCGTCGTCGCCCCGGCGTGGGGGAGGCGAGTGTCTTGAAATCTCTGTCTGTCGAAAACAGCCGATAGGTTTCGCCGTACGCCCACTGGCCGGCATTGCCGCTGGGCATGAACGTGCGGCCGAACCCGTAAATGACGGCGTCGTTCATAACCAGGATGCGTCCCGACGGCGACCGATTCCCGGCGCGCCACCAGCCACCCCAGCCGGAGATATACTGCGTCCCGTAAAGCCAATAGGAACGGTGCCACCACGTGTCGTCCAGGAAGCCGGTGGGCGAGAACAGGTGCCGGATCGGTCCACGGTCCGCCAGGCTGTCGGCGGCAAACCGGGCGTGGCGCATGAAGATCGAGTCATCAGCGGCCGACAGCACGTCCGGCAGTACCCCTTTCATCCCAAGCCCGGTGATCCCCTTTTGGGATTCCAGACCCGTCTGCGGGTCGCGGTCGTTCAGGCGGCGTTCTTTCACGATCTCGCCGGTATAGAGGTTCAGGCGATAAAGGAAGATCCCGCCATCCAGGTAGGTGGAACGGCCTGCGGCGAAACAGATCGACGGCGTGTCCCCGGCCGTCTTCGGTGGCAGGATCAGTACACTGCCGTGCACCGGCCAGGCGGATTCGACGGCATTGTAGGCAACGATGCGTCGGTCCTCGGGGCCGGCTCGGAATCGCCAGATGAGGCGACCGTCATCGGCCCGGACACAATAGACCCGACCGTCTGCCGAACCGAACACAACGCGCCCCTCGTAAAATGAGGGCGGCGAATCGATCCGTCCCGCCGTGGCGAAACGCCACACTTCTCTGCCGGATGCGACATCGAAAGCGTGGATCGTGCCGGCATCGACTTCGGCCACCCACACCCGTCCCGCCGCCACTATCGGACTGCTGAGGCGGCCTCCGATGGTCGCCCGCCACTTCTCGCCGAGTTTGGGGGAAACGGCGGCCGCGGTGCTGCCGCTTCGGGCCGCATAAGTCGGCCACTCGGCCGCAAGGTCGCCCGCCTCTCCGGCTCGGAGACCGACCTTTTCGCCCCAGGCCGGTCCCGGCTCGATCCGGGACGATGCGGATGGTCCCGGCTTCGTGATGCTCGAGTCACGCGGGCGCTTCGGGGCCAATGCGTTAAAGGAGTTTAGCTTGGCATTCAGGTAGCACGCGCAACTGTGAGACGGAGCATACACGAGTCCGTTGGCCGGCAGTATCCCGAACTGGCAAGCCCCGCGCACCCAGTGATTCGGGTCGACTGTCCCGGTCTTCACGTCAACGAACTCGATCCCGGCGCGGCCGAGAAGCAAGTACTGGTCCGTGGCCCGATCACGGTAGCAACGGTGGTGCGCCATGCCCACACGGAAGAATCTCTTGTCCGGCGGCCGGGTGCGCTTGACCTTGCCGGTCTTCAAGTCCCGCGCTTCAACAATGCCAGGATCGCCTGCCCGCACCAGGCGCCCGGTCCAAACCAAGCCATCGATCACAAATACCCCGACCGGCGATGTGTAGCCTTCCTGACAGGGGCAGCTCCACAGCTTTTGGCCGGTTTCAGCGGAAAACGCGATCAATTCCCCCGGTTTTCCCCCGCCGGCCCAGCTTACGAGCCACTCCATCTTCTTGGGGGCTGTTGTGCCGCCGTTGTCGGGTCGCGGCGCGGCGCGGTCGGCCGACAGCACGACGCCGTCGGATACCACCAGGGTGGGAGTCGACCAAGCCGGACGCCGTGTGGCGACCGGCCGGTCCGTACGCCAGAATTCCTTGCCGCTCGCGGCATCGAGGCAGATCAATTGCCGGGGGTTCTGGAAAAAGAGCCGACCGTCGGCGACCGCCAGGGTCAGTGGCAGGAGTTGCGCGGTATCGGAGTCTGCTTTTCGCCAGAGTTCCGCGCCGTCCGTCGCCCGCAGGACGACGATCCGCTTATCATGCGGCGGCGGGGTGGCTCCTCTCCTTTTGGTTGCTTCTGCGGCCGCCGCCCGATTCACGTCGCCTGCCACGACGAAAAGGCGATCCGAGTCGATGACGATTTCGGTCGCGCCCACTGTCCCGGGGAAGGTTCGGCGCAGGCGTCCCGTCGCGCCGTCGAGTTCGCTCACCGGTGCGCCGTATCCGAGGGTGACGTAGACCGAATCGCCTGCCGCGGCCAAACGCCGGGGCAGGGCCGCGGGGCCGGAGCGGAATGGACGGAGCTGTCCCTCCCAGGACGGAAGCCGCCGTTCCCAAAGGCGCACACCGCTGAAGGCGTCCCGGGCCACAAGGGCCCATGCAGAAGGCAGGAGTACGGAGGCGGTCGGGCCGTTATCCACGAGGCAGAACAGGCGTCCATGGGATGTGACGACCGCGCTGATCGAGGCCAAGTGTTCGTGACTGCGGGCCCAACGTGGACCGGCGATCCACTGAACGCGATGCGGCGGTCCGCATACCCGGTCCTTCGAAACAGCGTTTCCCGTACTGTCGTGAAAAAACTGCGGCCATTCATCCAAGGTCGCCGGTCGGGGCTTGACACGGCGTTCCCAATGGCTTCCTTGCCGGAGGTAGGCCACGCCGCCGGGAGAGAGGACGCGCATGACTTCGTGCATGGAAACGATGCCGGGGGCCGTGCCCACCACCAGGTTCACCAAGCCGTCCGCATACGGGAGGACCGGTTTGTCCCACTGTTCCAGAGTCACACGGCCCGTCAGCCCGTTGGCGCGAACCCGGTCCCGGGCCTTGGCAATGGCAGTTGGGTCTGGGTCCAGTCCGTGCACCAAGTATCTGGCGTCGGCCGCCAGGGCGCAAGTGAGCGTGCCGTCCCCGCAGCCGATATGTACCAACAGACCGCCTCTTACGCCGGCCGCCGCCAGGATCGCATCCGCGGACTGGGCGCGGGAGAAGGCCGACCCGGCGAGCCCCCCTCCGAGCAGACAGAGCGCAACGAAGAGACGAAAGATTGGTGTCATGCTCCACGTTCCCGGTACCGTCACGGATGTGCCCGGCGGGGCGCTTCACGAGTGACAACCCGAAAAGCGCGGTGCAATCCACGGGCACGCCCTGTGTCGGGAACTTCCGTCGCTTCCGCCCGGGACGCTCCCCCGCAAAGGGGTGCGTCGCCGGACGGGACCGACGGGATCTCGCTCGAAACGTGTGCTTGTACAGCGATGCGTCCTTTTCGGGCGGACCCCCGCGATTCATCGAGGAGCAATGTAGCCTTCTTTTTCAAGGAAGAGAAGCACCTCCTGGGCGCATTCTTCAGGGGTCATTTCGGTGGTGTCCAAGGCCAATTCGGCATCTTCCGGGACTTCATACGGATCCGAAATCCCGGTGAACTCCTTGATCAGACCGGCCCGGGCTTTGGCATACAGTCCTTTGCGGTCGCGCTGTTCGCACACCGATACAGGCGTCGAGACATGGACCAGGATGAAACCACCCACGTCCTCGATGACTTCTCGAACTTCCTTGCGCACTCGGTCGTAAGGGGCGATCGGAGCGCAAATGGCAATTCCGCGGTTCTTGGTAATCTCCGAGGCCACGAAACCAATGCGCCGAATGTTCAAGTCCCGGTGTTCTTTCGAGAACCCCAATTCGGAGGACAGGTTCTTGCGGACGATGTCGCCATCCAGCAGAGTAACCGGGCGGCCGCCAAGTTCGAGCAGTTTGACCAGCAAGACGTTGGCAATGGTGGATTTTCCGGAGCTGGGCAGTCCCGTGAACAGGACGGTGAAGCCCCGGCGACTCAACGGAGGATAAGTTTCGCGGAGCTGCTCCATCACTTCGGGAAACGAGAACCACTCGGGCACGGGCAATCCCTTGGCGAGGCGCCGCCGCAATTCCGTTCCGGAGATGGATTCGGTCTTGAGATCTTCCGGCACTTCGTCCACAGGCAAATACTCCTGCCGCGACGGCGCGTAGACCATCATTTTGAACGGGACCATCGAGATACCCAGCTCTTCCTCGTGTTTTCGGAGCAGTTTCTGGGCGTCGTAGGGGCCGTAGAACGGCTCGGCTCGCCGGCGGCGTTTGCTCCGGGGCCCGCGTGGTCGCGACCGACAATCAGGTGCGTGCAGCCGAAGTTCTTTCGGATGATTGCGTGCCACACAGCCTCTCGCGGGCCGGCCATCCGCATGGCCAGGGGCAGAAGGCTCAACATGGCTGTGTTGGCGGGGTAGTGAGGGAGGATTGCCTTGTAGCAGCGGACCCGGGTGAAGTGGTCCACATCCCCCGGTTTCGTCATGCCCACCACAGGGTGAATCAGCAAATTCGCCTCGCGGTCCCGTGCTGCCCGGTAGGTCAGCTCGAAATGCGCACGGTGCATGGGATTGCGGGTTTGAAACGCCACCACGCGACGCCAGCCGAGACGCGCCACGCTCTGACGCAGCTCGGTGGGGGTGTGGCGGATATCGGGGAAGTCGTAGTGGCGCGGCATCTCCACGCCCTCGATGCGTCCACCGACAAGCCATGGATGCGAGTCCCGGAGAAGGTGGCGAACCCCGGGGTGTTCTGGGTCGGCCGTCCCGTACACCTGTTCGGCTTCCGCGGTCCGATCCGGCTCCCAGACATCCTCCACGGTCAAGACCGCCAAGATGATCCCCTCGAGGTCTCGGAGGGCCAGAGAGGAACCGGGACGCAGACCCCGGGCGGTTTCTTCAGATACATCCAACGTAATTGGAATGGGCCACAGCACTCCGTTGGCCAGTCGCATGTCGGCGCACACAGAGTCGTAGTCCCGGCGGGCCAGGAACCCGGTCAGCGGAGAGAAGGCGCCGTTCATCAGCAGTTCGAGGTCGCAAATCTGCCGGGGCGTGAGATCCCATGAGGGCCACTCCCTGGCGTGTTGTTTGAGTTCCTCGGCTCGGGCAGGGGCGGTCTGAAGGTTAATCAGGGCGCCCCCATGGGGAGGGATAAGGTGAGTCGGCATGGTTCATTCTCCATCGGTTGAGGTACTTGGGCCGGTTGAGATACTTGGGAGTTAACTCCCACTGCGACGAGGTCGTTACGGCAACGTCGGTTCCGGAAAAAAGCGCCGACCGTCGGACCCCGACCTGCCGCCGCCTTTTCTTGACCGGAAAACGAATACCTTATATGTCTTTATTGTATTGTCAAGTATTAAGGCGCGTTTTTTTGGGGGGCGGGGAGGGACGAACAGGGCCGGCCGGCAGTCATCCGCTTGCAGAGGTTCAATTCAGACCCGATCCGAACCGTTAGTTGTACAGGGCGAACGGAGAGGTCCCGTGGGGACACCGGGCGCCGGGTCGCCGACTGTACCCCTCCAATTTGCGCCGCGCGTCCGCATTGCGGGCCGAGGCGGGAAGGGGTTGGGCGGGTCCGCCTCCCGGGATGTCTCCGCTGCGCAAGCGGACACTCGGGTCGTTCCTTGAATTATACCCGGTGGGACCGTATTTTTCCCGACTCGGGTTGTCTGGTTTGCTTGGCGTCCCGGTTTTTCCGAGATGTGCGACTGGGCAGGGCAACCGTCTCAGATCGGAAGAATCCGGATTTCCGTCCCGGCGATTCCGCACTTGCGGGTGAGTGGGACTTCTTGGCGGCGATGGTATAGAACGGAGACTGCGAAGCCGATGTCTGACATTCCGAATTTCACGGGAGTCCCGGCCAACGATTTGGACGTGCTCGCCGAATGTCTGCTCGATGAGATTGAGCGCAAGGACGACACATGCGCATCCGACTTCGACGTTTTCAGTCTGGGCGTTAACGACGGGACCCGGATGTTCGTCAATTTGGCCTGCGGGGCGAAGGCGCCGCACGTCAGGTTCGGCGAGTTTCGTCTTGACGATCTGATGGCCGGCTGGGAAGCGATCGAGCAGCAGTATGACGCCGTTGCCGGGGCGGGGCCGGAGGCTGTGACTCCGGCTGCGGTATCGAAATTGGACGAGAAACTGCTTTCTCTTTATCGGTCGGCAGGCTCCGGCGACGGCGAGCCGTCCCTCGACACGGGGATACATATCCCCTTCCAGGGGAAACCGGAGGTCCCGCAGTGGAGTCTGTTCGTCCGGAACGAAACCGTGCGGACTCTCGTATGCTCGCAGGAGGGCGCCGACGTTGCTTACGAGTTGTTTTCCCACGCTTCCGCGCGCACCATGCCGCCCAATATTATCTACATGCCTCGTGTTGATCCCCTGCTTCCCATGGGCGTGTTGGCGCCCCGGGCCATGCAGCAGATCGAGGCCCAGTCTCTGGAAGCCGATGTGGTTATGTTTGCCCGCGAGGGGATGCTTCTCTGGCGAAAGACCGCGGCGGAGTTGTGGAAAACGTACTGCCTGATTCGCGACCGGATCGTCACGGAGGCCGAGAATCGTCGCGGTCGCCTCACTTGGATTTTTCATGGTGCCGAGCAACTGCTGCCCGAGCGACTGTTCGAGATCGCCTGTCGGCTCCTGTCGGAACGCTTCGGCGACGACCGCTGCGTGACGGCCTGGGAAGCGTCACGGCAAGGCTATGTTCGGCGCGCTATCAGTCTTCCCGATGTGGTTCGGGCCCTGGCGCAGGGGTTTCCGGATTATCGCACGGCCGCCGCCGGCGGTGTTTTCCCGATGGTCGTCGACCTGCAGCCGGGAGACTCCGCGCGCCAGATACCGCGTCGCATCGAGGACGCCTGGGAACGATACATTCGGCGTTTCACCAAAGAGTTTCCATTGCGCGCCGGGGGTGAAGTGCATCGACCCGCCGTAATTGTGCTCACGCTGTTGGGTGTGGTCACGGTCGGGCGGGACGCGGAATTGGCGCGACTGGCGTACGATGCGTTTACAGAGACCCTGCTCCTCATGGAAAGCGCCCAGGGGTTGGGCGGCGTGCGTCCACTGTCGGAGCGGGAGGCTGTCGGCGTTGCTCGGGGTCGATTTGCGGCAGCAGTTTAACCTGATCCCGGCCACCCGAAGGCGTGGCAGCGATTCGCCTCTGGCGAAAAGCGACAACTCCCGCGGCTCACGCCTCTGTGTGGACGAGCCCCAACCTGAACAAGGCATGAGCCATTTGCTGCGATGACGCATCTCGCACATCGCCAGATCATTGCCGCCGCCCGCCGACCGAGGCGGGATTCAATACTGCCTTGCCCGGCGCTCGACGCAATGACCTGAATCCGTTTGAGATGTGCCCTTTCGCGGCGAAGTCCATGAATTGATCGAGGTGGACTGGTTGTGGGCGGCTTTGGGAGGGAGGGGCCTCCCTTCCGAAAGGGCGGCAGGCTTTGCTTCGCTTTTGCGGCCCGCAGGCGTAGGATTGCTCCAGTCGGGCCGGGAGCGGCGGCCTTGTCTTCTCCGGGAGGGGCACGAGCGACCGCTGCCGGGCCGGGCGCGCGGTCGGGACACAGGCATGCGTACGTCCTCCGTCATTCTCAGCGCGATCCTGGCACTTACGGCGTTTGTGACCGCCGTGGTGCTCGAGCACCAACCCGCGCCGTGGAGCGGTGTCTGGCGTCGGGACGTGATGGTCCCTTCGCAACGCACTACCGGCCCGGATCGCGGGCACAACCCGGCGTCGGCCTCTCGCAGTCGTGGCCCACGCACCGAGGCGGAGTTTCTGGCAGGCTCGGCTCGCCGTTTCCTCGAAGCCGGGAATTACCAGGGAGCACTGGAATTGTTTCGAGCTGCATTTGCCGCAGACCCGTCGCGGGTCGAATTGCTTGCCGCTCTCGGTTTGGTCAGCAGTCAGCTCGGGCGGGACGTGGAGGCCGAGCATTACTTGGTCCGCTATCTGGACAACGGGAAGTCCGACGATCCCGCGATACGGGCGCACCTCGGGATCATCCAACTGCGGCTTCGCAAGTACGCGGCCGCGGCCGCCAATCTGAGTCGGGGCCTGCGGAGCCACCCGGCGAACGGGCCGCTCAATTGCGCCGCGGCCGCCGCCTACGCCCGGATGGCCGATGCCGACCGCGCTCTGTACTACCTGGAAATCGCCCGCAGACACTTGGGCGCCGGCATCCTCCCGTATTTGGCCGATCCCAACTTCGACTCAATCCGCGATCGCCCCGAATTCAAAAAAATCGTAGCTGGAGTTTTGGTGCAGGCGAACCGCAAGGCCTCGGGGCAGCACGCCTCTCCGACGGTACAGGGGCGCGCCGCACCTCCCCCGAAATGAGTGAAATTCGCATTCTTCCGGACGAGATTTCGAACCGCATAGCAGCGGGCGAAGTCATCGAGCGCCCGGCCTCGGTGGTCAAGGAACTCATCGAGAACGCCATCGATGCCGGGGCGACTCGGATTATGGTTCAGACCCGGAGCGGGGGGCGGCGGCTGGTGCAAGTCCTCGATGACGGCAGCGGCATGGATCGTGAAGACGCGTTGCTTTGTATCGAGGCCCACGCCACAAGCAAGGTCCGTGCCCCCGGAGACATCGACCGAATCCAGACCCTGGGATTCCGCGGCGAAGCCCTGCCGAGCATCGCCGCGGTCAGCCGGTTTCGGCTGCAGACACGGCAGCGCGACGACGCGGTTGGAACAGAAGTTGCGGTCGACGGTGGAAGTTTGCGCGACGTCCGGGACTGCGGCTGCACCCCCGGTACGAACGTCCGTGTCCAGGACTTGTTTTACAACCTTCCCGCCCGACGGAAGTTCTTGCGCAGTGCGGCGACTGAGGACGGGCACATCCAAGAAATCGTTCTCCTGCACGCCTTGGCACATCCCGGGGTGTCCGTTGAACTCGTCATGGACGGTCGCCGCGTGTTGTTCGCCGGCGAGACGGACGACAGCCGGGCCCGTCTCGTCCGTCTACTCGGGCGCGACGTCGCCGCCGGCATGCTTCCGGTGGACTACGCGGAACACGGGATTGCCGTGCGCGGGTTTGCGGCGCGGCCCGGGTTTACGCGTTCCTCACGCCGGGAACAGCGCGTGTTCGTCAATGGGCGCCCTGCCGCGGCCGACGTGGTCTATTACGGTATTCGCGATGCCTACCACACCCTGGTCATGAAAGGCCGATATCCCCCGGTCGTCCTTTTCATCGACTTGGATCCGGAGCGTGTGGACGTGAACGTGCACCCGGCCAAGCGAGACGTGCGTTTTCGGGAGGGCCGGCTCGTGGGGCAGGTTGTGGCAGCAGCCCTGCGACGGGCTTTGCGGGAAGCCGCAGCGGCGGTTTCGCCCGCGCTCCAACCCGGGCTCGGCGTGGCGGCGCCGCTGCCCCGTCCCCCTCCGGGAGCCAAGCCTATTCCGGAAGAGGTCGCCGTTCCTGCGTCCGACCCGGCCGCCGGGCCCTTGTTCCCGCCGCTCGACCGTCACCCGGATGGGGCGGCCGCCGACAGTCCTCCCGCCGTGGCGTCAACGGGGGCCGCGGACCCGACTGCCGAAGCGCGCGCTGCGAAGGACTCGGCCCCGGGCATGCCGGGCACGTCCCTGTCCGCGGCCACCCGCCCGGAAATCGCGGCCCTGCGCATAATCGGGACGTTCGGCAACCTTTACCTGGTGGCCGAAGGGAGCGGTGGTCTGGTCCTGATCGATCAGCACGCCGCCCACGAACGCATTCTGTTCGAACGCCTTTTGGCTGCGGCCGCAAAAGGGGAAGGTCCCCGCCAACCCCTCCTCCTGCCCGTGACCATCGAACTCGCTCCGGCCGACGCCGCTTTCTTGGCCGGCCGCCAAGGAGATTTCGACCGACTCGGCTTCGGTCTGGAACCTTTTGGCGGAAACACGGTGCTCGTGACCGCCGTCCCGCCCGGCTTCCCCCAGGAAAACCTGGCCGGAATGCTGCGAGACATTCTGGACGACTTACGGACCCGTCCGGGCGGGGTCAAACGGATTGATGAGGTCAGGATTGCCCAGGCGGCTTGCAAACATGCCGTGAGGGCCGAGGATCCTTTGGCCGACGACGAAGTGAGAGGGCTTCTTCGAGATCTCGCACGGACCGAGATGCCCTACACCTGCCCTCACGGTAGGCCCGTGATGATCAATATTCCGATGGCGGAATTGGAAAAACGTTTCGGGCGCCGGGCATGAGACAAGGTGGGGGGCAGGTTCAAAGGCGGAAGCGCCCGGGGGCTTCTCGTTTCCGATCATTGCGTCCTTTCTCGATCCCAGGTACAAACGGGAAAAGGACAGGCCTGTCCCGGTCAACTTCTTTCCCAGTTGAAAACCGACTCGACGCGTGCCCCCGGCGAGTTATCGCGGGGAGAACGGGGAGGGCGGTTTCGGCCCCGACAGTCTTCCAGAAACGCGGCCCGATGTACGCTGCTCCGGCGTGAAATGCTTCAGGCTGGGGTGCGGCGGCGCGCCGGGCACGAACGCCTCGAGCCAGGCCTGTTCTTGCCGCAGTGCCCCAAAGTCGCACAGGCCGACCAGGGGACACTCCCCGCAGCGTGGTCCCAGCGGGCGGCAAATGTTTTGTCCGTGCTGGACCAGGAGCGGGTTTGCGGCGATCCAATAGGTTTCGGGCAATGCGCTGCGGAGTTCGCACTCTGTTTGGTCGGGGGTGGCCGAGCGAACCAGCCCCCAACGATTGGCGATTCGGTGCACGTGCGTGTCCACACACAGGGCGGGCAGGTGGAAGGCAAAGGAGCGAACGAGGTTGGCGGTCTTCCGTCCGACACCCGGCAGGGCGACAAGGGCGTCGATCTCCGCGGGGACCCGCCCGCCGAAGTCGTCGAGGATTCGGCGGGCGATCTCGACCAGACGCCGACTTTTCTGCCGGAACATGCCCACGGGGAAAATCAATTCTGCGATTCGTTCCGGATTTGCTGCAGCAAATTCTTGCGGAGTCCGCAGCTCCGCAAAAAGCCGCTGCCCGGCTGCATGGGTGACTGGATCTTGTGTGCGCAGGGAGAGAATACAGGAAACCAGCGTCCCAAACGGGTCGCGGTCGTGGAGGGCATGGTTATCCCAGCGTTGGTTGAGGCAACGGAAGATTTCCGCGAGGCTCGCGGCAACGGTCCCTGCGTGCAACGAGCCGGCCGGCCGGCGGACGAAGCGGAAAAGGTGCGACCGGCAGGCGCAGTCGCTCGCCCCGAACCCGGGCACAGGGCGCGCTCCGGTCCAGGTCCCGACTTCGGCAGCGGTCCGGCATTCCTCCGTCGGGTCAGTAGTAAAGCGAACCTGGACGTCGGCGACCGTGCCGTTGGCCAATAAACGGTCGACGTGCCAGTGCCGGAATTGCGAAGTTCGCAGATGTCGGGCCAGGCGGGCGGCCAAGCCGGCCATGGCACGCCCCGTGTAGGCGTACCAGCCGTTCTCAAACGTCATTTCCCGGCCGCCGATTCCGGCCCGAAAAGAACGGTTGACCCGGACGAGCAGAACATACACTCCCGCTGTGCGGTTCGCCGGCATGGTGTGGCTTGGGACTGCGGGAACCCGATCAGTCATGCGTCGCACCCCCGCCCCCGACCTGTCCCGCAGTCCCTCTGTCCGGCATACGAAGGTAACCGAGGCTCGCCAGAAAGCGGTCCATCAGCGCCACGCACCTTGCGAAGTCCGGTCCCTTGTTGAAAAACCCGTGGCTCCTGCCCTCGAACGGAACTAGTTCGCAGCGGTTTCCTTTTTCCAGCATCAACCGCTGGAACCGTTGGACGTTTTCGAACGGAACGGTGGTGTCCGCGGTTCCATGAAAGATAATGGTGGGCGGGGCGTCGGTTCTCACGTGATGGACCGGGGAAATGTCCTTTTGCCGCGACCCGAGACGCTCCCATCCGTATCCTTTTCTCGTCGTGTCGATGACCGGATTAAAAAGCACGAGGGCGTTGGGCGCGGGGTTCACGCTCAGGTCGTCATTCGGCGAGTCGAACCCGGGGATGAATGCCGTACACGCCGCAACGTGTCCCCCGGCCGATCCGCCGCCCGCCGCGATTCGGTCCGGATCGACCCCCAACTCGGACGCGTGGGCGCGGACCCAGCGCATGGCCGATTTTCCGTCTTCGACGCACGCGAAGGGCGGGGTGCCACAGCGGTTTCTCGTGCGATACTCGGGGCAAATGGCCACCATTCCGAGATCGGCCAAATGTTGGGCCTGGCGGCGAAAATGACCTGGGGCCCCGCCGATCCATCCCCCCCCGAAAAAAAACACCATGGCGGGGCGCTTTTCCCCGGGCCGGTGTCCGTTCGGGAAAAAAACGTGCACCTGGAGCCGCCAGCCGTCCACGGTCTTGTAGACTTTCGCGACCGCGCCTTTCAGGGGCTTGAGCATCGGCCGGGCTTCCGCGGCAGGCACGGCTTTTTCCGCCTTGGCCGGTTCCGGCGGTCTGCCGGAAAGTGCGGCCGCCGGGGTCAGAAACAGGAGCGCCCGCGCGGTGGCAAAAGCATTCATCGAGTCGTTACTCCGGGTTTTTCGCTGCAGGATCGAGGGCAATGCGACTGTTGCGGATATACCCGTTCTCGACCCCGGAGCGGGTGGGGTTGAGGGCTATTGGCCGGGGTCGAGCAGACCTTCCCGTCGCAGTGCCTGCAGACCGACGAAATCTTCCTCGGTCAGGTCTTTGCCGAGCAGAGGGACGTACGGACTCGCATCGAAGACTTCGGCGCCGCCCACGATTCGGGGGTCGCCCTGGCGGCGGAGTTCGTCTTCCAGCCTTCGTCGCAATTGGGTACGGACTTCGGCATAAGCCGGGTCTGCTGCCAGGTTTTTCATGCACGCGTAACCGTCCGTGATCACATACAGTTCTTCTGCCGGGCGTTTGCCGAATGCCAGCTCGTAGAGGGGGCGAACGTGCTCGTCGTCCCGGTGCTCGATCATATAATGCTTGGTGGGCGAGCCGTCCACATCGCCGTAAGCAGGCGGATCACCGGCCGGCCAGCGCTCGGGAAGGAAGTTGCGGATGTAGATGAAATCGTCAGTGCGAATTGCCCGGCACGGGTAACCCGTGTTGCCCGGCCGACAGTAGGCGTGTCGTTCGCGACCGGTGAGCACGTGGTCGCGTCCAGGCTCGATGCGTCCGGACCGATTGCAGGTCAAGAGACGCAGCAGGCTTTTTCCGGTCATGGCTTCCGGGGGTGTCAGTCCCGCTGCTTCGAGGAACGTGGGGGCAAGGTCGATGAAACTCACGAAATCCGTAACGGTCCTGCTTCCGGGCGTCCGGGCGCCCCAGCGGATCGCCATGGGGACGTGCATGCCCTGTTCGTACAGGTTGGCCTTGGCCCGCGGGAACGGGAAACCGTTGTCGCCCGTGACCACCACGAGCGTATCGTCCAACTCGCCTCTTTCCTCGAGAAGGGCCAGCATACGGCCGAGATGTTCATCGGACCATTCGATTTCGAGAGCGTAATCGAGCAAATCGCTGCGCACTTCTTCCGAATCGGGCAGATAGGGAGGGAGTTCCACGTCTTCGAGTCGTTTTCCGGCCCGCAAGCCCGAACCGCTTTCGTAGGGACGATGGGGCTCTTTGCTGCCGTACCAGAAACAGAACGGCGCCCCCTCCGGACGGGCTTCGAGGAAATCTGCAAAGTTCGCAGCGTAATCGTTTCGGCTCATCGCCGCAGCCGGCGGCACAGTCTTTCGTCGGTTCCAGCCCGGCCCTGCGGGGTTCCGACTCCGCCCGCTCAGTTCTACGCTGCCCGGTCCCCAGCCCTTGTAGGTGTGGCCCACATGATACCCGGCCGCCTCGAGCAGATCGGTATACACCCGGTAGCGGGCCGGGAGCAGACTCCAGAGCACACCCCCTTCTTCGAGTTGCCAGGGGTTTCGGCCGGTGAGCAGGCCCGCCCGTGACGGGCTGCACGAAGGTGCGGGGCAGAAGGCGTTCGTGAACAGTACGCCCTCGGCGGCTACGCGATCGAAAGCCGGTGTCCGGACGAACCGGCAGCCGTAGGCACTTGCGTGCGGCCAGCCCTGGTCGTCGGCGATCGCCACCAGAATATTCGGCCCGCGTTTTCGATTCATCTGATTCCTCGTTCGGAGTCCGGAGTGATGAGGTTTTGCAAAAGTCTCTGACATGCGCCGCCGGCTCTTGCGGCGGGCTGTGAAAACGACGCCGAGGCCCCGGCACGGGCGTTTCGGGGGGGCGGTCTCGGGAACGGCAAGATCGGCGGTGCCTCCCGGGGCGCAGCCCGTCCGAATGCCGGGGCGCAAAAAGAGAACCTATGCCCGGTACGGCAAAAGGTAGCGTGGAACGCCGGAATGGCAACAGGCGGCACGGTGCACTTGCGATCATCGCAGCCGGCACTGCGGAATCAGGTTTTGCCGCTCTCGCCGTGTGCTCGCGGTGGGCTGAAGCGCGTCGGTTCGGAGAGACGCGCAGTCCAGCGGCTGAAGCCGGCGGCCCGGGTGTTCCCTGTTCATTCGCGCTCATCCGAGCAAGGGGCGCCCGGGGGTTCGCTCCACCGCACTCCAAAGACGCTCCGGGTCAGGGCGGTCCGCCGGCCACGCCCGTGCCCAATTCCGCTACCGATCTCGAGCGGGTGCAGATCACGGTGTGACCATCCGTGTGCAGCCGATCGCGTTGAAGTTCGGCAGTGCCGGCGAGTGTACCGGCACGGCATCTCCAATCCCGTGCAGCGGCGTGGCGGTGGGTTCGTGCGGTGATCGGACGATATCGGGTGCGCGCGTGGACTTCGCGGGATGCACGACTCCCGACAATGGACGCACCGGCGCCTCGTCGCACGCAACACTTTTCCGGCACACCGCTCCGCGATAGCCGCACCGTTCTTTGACGTTGCCGCAAGGCTGTCCCAGTTAGGCGGCGCCTTCTCGGTTGCCGCAGGGCAGAATGCGGAGTTCGCAATCATTCTTTCGTCCGCCGTCTCAATTGGGAAAGTGTTCGACCGAGATGGAATCGTACCGAACTCGGGTGACGTCCCGGCCGCCCGACCAGCGCCGGGCCGAGAGCACGACTGTGCCCGCTTCCAAGGCGGGGGTGTCGTTCAGACGGTCGTCCACGACGTCGAGAAGTTGCCGGCCGTCCAGTCGGATTCTGAGTCGCCTGCCCCGGACCGAGATGGCGACGACATGGGGGGTGGTCCCCAGTTTGCAGCTTGCCCGGGCCAAGCAGGTTGCGTCGTCCGTACCGACGCCGCCCGAGACTTTGTGAAGCTGGACGTCTCGGTTGCTGAAATCGACGAAGTATCCGTCTCTTCCGGAGCAGCGCACGCCGAACCATGGGCCGTCGCGCCAGTCGCTTCCCCGCGCTTCGATTTGAAACGCCACGGTCACTGTGTAGTCTCGCCAAGCCGGATTGCCCCACCGGATTCCGAGGGCGTGCCAAGCATCGGTTCCGGAGTTTTCGCCCACCAGTGCCCCGTGTTCGACGGTCCACTTGCCGGTCAAGACCTGCCAGGGGGGACCGGGCGCCTCGCCCGCAGGATAAAGCGAGAAATCGTCTCGGACCGCCGGTCCGCCGAAAACGACGCTGCCGAAGCGGTCGGGGGTATGGAACAAGCGGGTTGGCGACCATGACGCAAGGTCCGGTTTTTTCAGGCCGCGCGACCGGTCGATTCGGAAGAATTGCACGCGCCAGGCATCCCCGACCCGAGGCGCCGCCGCGCCGGAGTCCACGAGACTGGCGAAAGGGATGGCGGCTTCGACCTGCCAGCCGCGGTCCGCATCGGTTCGGTCTTCGAGTGTGCCGTCCACCCGGACGGCGGTTTTCAGCCCCGCGGCGTTCCAGCGGAGGAAGCGTTTCACGTCATCGAGGGGTACGCCGCCGTTCGTGGGTTGCGCAATGTTCAGATCCAGCACCGCGTTTCGCGGATTGATTTCGAACTCTTTGTAGTGTTTGCCGTCGCCGTCCGGGTCGATATAGAACTCGACGACCTCGCCTTCCCAGAGGAATTCGTCTCGTCCGGTCTTGTCGGACCAGATGTCCGGATCCTGCGCATCGAAGGCCAGGTACAGATTGGTGTCGTCCCAACACATGCGGAGGCGCGTGGCGGAGTGCGGCTTTCGCAGCCCCGGTCCGAGCAGGTGGAAATCGTCGAGGATCGGGACGGCTTTCCAGATGGGGTCGTCGAGTCGCCCGTCGATCACCGGGGGTTGCGAAGTTCGCAGGCAGACGGTTTCGGCGATGGGGGGCAACGCCGTGTTCAGAGCGAACCCGAGAACGTCGGCGATGAGGGGCACGGAGATCCGGGGCATTTTGAGCAAAGTGCTCCAGACCGAAAGGACCCGGCCCCTTCTTACGCCGAGAAGTGCGGCAGCGTCGCCCCAGCTTCGGCCGGTTTCGTCGGTCAGGGTGATCAACGGCTTATAGGGGCCGCGAGCGGCGCTCGGCGCCAGCGGACGCCACCGTTGGTCCGCCTCCTCGTCTTTCGGGAACAGAAACGCGGGGGGCAGGGACCGGACGATTTGCTGGTTCGGAGCCACTTTGAAAACGAACGCGTGGCCGGTCGGCGGTTTTTCCCAACCGCGCAGGCGGCTGTTCGCGGGCGCATCCTGCCGTTGGCCGGCTCCGCTGCCGCAGATGGGCAGCCCGAACCGGCCCGCAGCCACGACGACCTTGTCGTTTTGATCATAGTAGAACGGGAACGGGCCCGTGGGCAACACGAGCAGCGTCCCGCCCCGGTCGAGGTAACGGAGCAGAGCCTGGTCGCCGTCGCCTTGGCGATTCACGCTGCGCCAATACTCTTCGCCGCCGAGGTAGAGCGTGATCCAGAAACGGTCCGCGTTGAACGTGCTCGGGTCAACGAACTCGCCGGGAGTGAGCAGATGCACATGTTTCATCAGGTTGGCGTTATGCAGCGCTTTGACGATCGGCAGTGCATAGGGGTTGGAGTTTCTTTTCAAAGGTAGGACGGCGATTCGTCCCGAAAGGGCTTGAAACTTGTCTGAAAGTGCAAGCAGGGCCTGGACTCGCTGCCGCCGCAGGAGTTGGGTATTCCGGAGTTTGTCCAGCGCGGCGAGGGTCTGTCGTACGGCGGCCGGAGCGTCCAGAACAGTCGTAACGGCGAGCACAGGGGTGTCCTTGATTTGCAGACTTCGCAACTCTCTCCCGCGCGTACGGACGTGCAACATGCTCACTTTCCAATCGAAACACTGCGGCCATCCCTCGATGACAGGGGGGAGATGGGTGTCTTGTATCGCCACGGGGCGTCCTCGCCGGCAGTTCACCCGTCCTTCAAGTCGTTCCGGAGCGCCGGCGACCAGGATAAAGAGATCGTCCGCTCGACCCGTCAGGGGGATGTCGACTCCCTTTGCAGCGTTGCGCCCTTTGTTCAACATGGGGTCGACGAGTTCGAACGGCACGCCGTACAACCAGCGCAATCCCGGATCGAGTCCGGCCCAGGATTTCGGGTCGTCCCAGTCGGCGCGGAGCGGTACGTTGCAGGTCGGAGCGAGGTCTTGGCAAAAGGATCGTCCAATCCGCCGACCGTGAGCCAGTCGGCGCGTACGTAGTTTGGGGCAGGGGCGGACCGGCGTCCCGGGATCGAACCGGCCGACCGCGAGGGTGTCGCCGTAACGCATCCCGCGGACCAGGACTGTGTCCGGGCGTTGGGCAAAGGTTCGGAGGAGGCGGCCGGGCGCGAGTCGTTTTTTTTCGCCGTCGCGGATGCGCCAGACCGCCTGTTTCCGGAGGTCGAAAAACGGGTACGTGACGCAAATGGCGAAGGGCCCCTTCTGGTGCGAGGCGGCGTCTCCCAGGGGGACAATTCTGCATGAGAAACGTCCGTTGCCGTACGAACGGTACTCTGCCAGATCGGTGTGTTTGCCATTTCGGTCGAAGGCGATGGCCGCGGCCTCACCGCAGACGAAACGGACCTTGGCCTCGCCCATCGGCCATGCCAGGCGTTCGAACAGTCCCCAGAGTCCACCGAACCCGGCGCGTGTCCCGGGGGCCTGAGCGGCGCCGTCGTAGAGGCCCAGCCGTTCGCTGAACGCCGTTCCGTATGCGGAGATGTTCGGTGCGTATTGGTCGCGATAGAGCTGATGCCATCGCTCGAGCATTCCCCGCAGGCAGTGGGCGAGCAGCGGGTCGCCCGTGGCGACGTATACCTGGGTCAGGGCGTGAGGGATCACCCAGACCTCGTTCGAGCAGGCCGCACCGAGCCAACTGATGCCGCTATTCGGCTCCATGAAGAAAGAGCTGTCGAGAGCGTCCGTTTTGTTGCTGTCGCTCAACCAGATGGGTAGATACCTGTAGAGCATGGTTCGAGCGAGCTTCAGGGCCAGCGCGGCCAAGTCCTGGCGTTTCGGATCGTCGCGAAACGTGTAGTAATACCGCAGGCAGAACGTGGTCACCGGGCCCGCTCCCCAGCAGAACTGGGCTGCCGGCACGTCGGCGTAGCCGTTGCGCGTGTAAAGCACGTGCCGGGTCCAGCGCAGCACCCCGTCCACGATGGGCAGCAGACGCTCCCGCTGAGAAGGATCGTTCCGACAGAGATCGAGAAAGGCGAGGGCGACCTGCCAGGTCTGGATGTTGTGCAGCGTGGGCACCCCCTCCGGACCGAACATGTCCACGGCTTCGCCCGAGAGAGGTTTCCGCCAACTCACGCATTCGTCCGGACCGACTCGAAATCGTTGCGCCTTGGTCAGCATGAAGTCCACATCTTTTCGGAGGCGGTCGATCTGGGCTTGACGCTTGTTCTCAAAGGCGACCGTTACCGGGTCGCCGTCCCACACAAGTCCCCCGACGTCGACGGTCCCGGCTTTCCACCAGCGGGTTTTGGTGATCTTGCGGTACAGCCGGCCGAGCGTGGAAGCAGGAAAGTCTTTGAGCCGGTACGGCGCAGACAGCCATGAGAGGTCGTTCATACGCGGTGCCCCCGGGAAGGCGTCTGCAAAGTATTTCCAGGCGAATTCCTGGACGAACAAGTTCGGGTCGTCGTCGGGGTAAAGTCTTTGGGTGGCGAGCAAATGAAAGCGAGACGCGATCACGGCATGGTCCGGGAGTTGCGGAAACCGCAGTTTCTGGTATGGACGCGCGTAGGGCCAGACCAAGGCCATAAAACGACCCGTATTCCGGAACTTCCAGCAATAGGCAGCGCCAACGTCCCGAGCCGAGTTCTCGCCGAGTCGGGCGGCATGGAAATCGTACGCCACATATTGGCCTCGCTCGGGCGTCCAAAGCCCCATCGCCGGGATGGGCCAGGCCCCGATCGGCGGCGCATAAGTCCAGGCCTTGGACCAAAAACTCCGGATCTGAACGCCGTATCTCGTGGCCTCGCTCAACATCGGGTACGGATCCTGCAACGGGGTCGGGACAGGCCAACCGCGCTGGTGGAAGATGCGGGCGTCGGGCTGTGCGCAGACCATGAAATGAAACGGAACATCGCCCATCCCGGCACGCCAGGCGGCTTGATTGAATTCTTTCAAATGCAGGCGGAAACGTATTTCGGGTATTGACGTGCGGGGGTCTATTCCGACCTCGATGTACGAGTCTCGTGCGAATCCGGGGGTGGGCTGTCCCTTCAAGCGGGTGAAACGCAGCACGGGGGCGTCCGTCTCACGCCGAACCCGGCCGACTAGGGCCGTCAGGTTGCCCACGCTGCCGAAACGGATGAGGACTTGCCAGCCGGTCTTGCGGAGTTCGCAGACAAAGCCAGTATAGGGCGCCTGCGGTTCGATGGGCGCAATCCGCCATGTATCCGATTCGAGACGAGGCAGTGCCGGGGCCGCCCGCGTCGCCCCCGGCAGACTCGGGAGCACCGTGACAAGGACGACGATTCGTGCCCAATCCCGAACGCCCGAAATCAACTGCAAGGGTTTTGTCGATTTCATGACGACGTCTCCTCTCCTGCGGGACCGTTGTGTCCCCGGTGCCCGCACGTTGACCTCCCGGCGCGTTGCCCGGAAACTTTATCGTCCGAGGGGAGGGTTCCCCCACGCACGACCGGACGGGACGCCGGTTGGGAGCCGTTCTCGTCGGAGAAGGGCGTCGCCGGGTGCCGGGACTTGGTTCAGACGCTATCTTATCACAGGACGTCCGGAGCGTCCAACGGGCCGACACTTCGAGCCCCCGGGCATGGGGCACATGCGGGAGGGGCGCGGGCGGGTAATTGGGTAATGTCGGCCCGGCATCTATTGCGCCGGAAGGTGCGACGGCCCTCGGTACCGGTTTTTCGTCTGTGAGGAGTATGTTCGCCATGAGTGAACTGGTTCGACTCAGTATATCTATCGAAAAAAGCCTTTACGAACAGCTCGAGGGGCTTGTAAGCGAGAGCGGCTATGAAAACCGTTCGGAGTTTATTCGCGACCTCATCCGCGAGCAGCTTGTCAAGCGCGAATGGAAGTATAACCGGGACGTGGTCGGGACGCTGACCCTGGTGTACAATCACCACACCCACGGACTCAGTGAGAAACTTACGGAGCTGCAACACGACCACCACAGCGAGATCCTGGCCACGACGCACGTTCACCTGGACGCCCACCACTGTGTGGAGGTGACCCTGATGCGTGGAGCAGCTCGGAGATTGCAGCGGATTGCCGACCGCTTGCGGCGGCAGAAGGGTGTGCTGCATGCCGCGCTCAACATGAGTTCGACCGGGGCTGAACTGCACTGAGGTCCGACGGGGCGCGCGCGCGGGGTGAGTCCGGCCTCGACTTGTGTGGAATTGCGAAGGGAGAGCGTGTCATGCAGTACCGGTTGTGTCGCCGGGTACCGGCTGCGGACGGGACTGAGCTGGCTACGGACGTGTATTTGCCGGATGGGCCGGGCCCCTTCCCGGCGGTGCTGGTGCGCACCCCGTACCACCGCACGTCGTTGCAGGGGACGGCCGGACTATTCGTGGCGCGCGGTTACGCCTGCGTGGTGCAGGACTGCCGGGGGAAATACGACTCGGACGGACTGTTTCGGCCGTTGGTGGACGAGGCGGCAGACGGACAAGCCGCTTTGGATTGGGTCGCGAATCGGCGATGGTGCAACGGGCGTATCGGGCTGTGGGGACGGAGCTACCTGGGGATTGTGCAAGTGCCGGCGGCGGCCGGAGGGCACGAGGCGTTGCGCTGCATCGTGCCGTCGGTGGCGCCCGGCTCGTTTTTTCGGGACTGGATTCGATACGACGGGTGTTTTGCCCTGGCCAATGCCGTCCGTTGGTCGGTGACTCACGCCAGTTGTCGGACCCAGCCCCCGATGCAGCATTTCTCATGGGAGGATCTGCATGGTCTCGGCGGCGTGGAAGAGATCGCCACGCGGGTGGGTTTCGGGACGCCCGTGTTAAAGGAGTGGGCGGTCCGGGATCGATACAACGGGTATTGGAAAAATGTCGACCAGTATGCGATGCATGAGCGGGTGCGGGTGCCGGGGTTGCACACGGGAGGATGGTTCGATCATCTGACTCGGGGGCAATACGCGGCGTACAGTCGCATACGGGATGTGGGAGCGACCGACCGGGCGCGCTCCGGACAGCGCCTGCTGATCGGACCGTGGGGGCACACCACCACGGGTGCGCGAGGGGGAGCCCAGCGTCGGTACGGAGAGTGGGATTTTGGGCCGGCGGCGGACTTCCCGCTGCTGGAGCATGAACTGCGCTTCCTGGATCTGCATCTGAAAGACAGGGACGACGGTCTGTTGCAGGAAGCGCCGGTAAAGGTGTTTCTAATGGGGGAGAATCGTTGGGTCGACTTGGAGGATTGGCCGCCGCCGGCAGCCGAGGTGCGGAACTGGCACCTGGATTCGATGGGTGAGACCGGAACGCTGCGTCAGGAAGTCCCCGATAGGGACATCCGAGACTCGTATGCTTGCGACCCTCGGGAGCCGGTCCCCACGCGGGGCGGTCCCATCTACTGGGGCCTGCCGCACGCCGGCCCGGTTGACGTCCGGCCGATTCTTGCGCGTCCGGACGTGCTCTACTACCGCAGTGAGATCTTGCCGCAAGCCTTGACGATCCTCGGCGATGTCGGGTTGGATCTGTTCGTGGCCAGCGACGCGGAAGATACCGACTTTGTGGCGAGACTTTGCGTGGAAGAAGCATCCGGGGCCGTCATTTGCCTGACTTTGGGATCGTTGCGGTGCCGGTATCGGGAAAGCTGGAGCGCCCCACTGCCGCTGGAGAAGAACCGGGCGACGGCCATTCATCTGCAGATGGGGCAGCTCGGCTACGTGTTTCCGGCCGGGGCGCGGATCGGGTTGATGGTCGCCAGCAGCGATTATCCACGCATCCTGCCGCATGACAACACGATGGCGGGTCCATGGGCTGGCGGTGAGTCGGTGGTGGCCCATAACTCGGTGTTGCACGGGCCGGGCGTGCGTTCCTGCCTGCGACTGCCGGTGGTCGACCTGGAATAGAGTGTGATAACGATGGCAGTTCCCGATTTTGAAGATGTTGTCGATGCCAGGGACTTCATCCTGCCGTACCTGCCGCCTACGCCGCTGGTGCACTGCTGGGGGTTATCGCGGTTGCTGGGATGTGATTTTTACCTCAAATGCGAAAACTGCCAACCGGTGGGTGCGTTCAAAGTGCGTGGCGGGGTGAACTTGGTGGGGAGATTGAGTGAAGCGGAGAAGGCGGTCGGCGTGATCGCGGCGAGCACCGGGAACCACGGTCAATCTTTGGCTTTTGCCGGGAGAACGTTCGGGGTGCCGGTGGTGATCTATTGCCCTGAGGAAAACGTCAATCCGGCCAAGGTGCAGGCGATGCGCGACCTCGGGGCGGAGGTGCGACTGCACGGTGCGGACTTCGACGCGGCGCGCGAGGAGGTGGAGCGGGTGGTCGGGCGGGAGGGGTACCGGTACGTGCATTCGGCCAACGAGCCCCTGTTGATTGCCGGAGTGGGCACGATGGGGCTGGAAATCTTCGCGGAGCTGCCGGATGTGGAGGTGATCGTTGTCCCGGTGGGAGGCGGCAGTGGGGCGTGCGGCAACGCCATTGTAGCCAAACGGTTGAACCGTGCCGTGCGGGTGATCGGCGTGCAGTCCGAGAGTGCCCCGGCCGCCTGGCGCGGGTGGAAGCGGCGAACCTTGGACGTGGAGGCGGAGATGGGGACGCCGCACGAAGGACTGGCGACGCGGGTGCCGTTCGCGCTGACCATGCGGATCATGTGGGAGCTGTTGGACGATTTCGTTACGGTGAGCGACGCCGAGATCGACGAGGGGATCCGGTTGATTGCCGAACACGCGCGCATGGTAGCCGAGGGCGCGGGAGCGGCGGCGTTGGCCGGAGCGCGCAAGCTGAGGGACGAGCTGCGGGGCAAAAAAGTGGTGGGCATTCTCAGCGGCGGCAACCTGCCGCTCGGACGGTACGCCGCAATCCTCCGTGCTCATTGAGTCGTTTGTCGGCGCGGCACACCGGTCTCTGCACGCCTACTGTCCGGTGCGACCGGACATCTATGGCGTGGTTTCTTCTTCGGTGGCGCGGAGTCGGCCGGTGAGGCGCTCGAGTGTGAGGCGGACGCGGCGTTTTCCGGCAATGACCACAAGGTCCGGGCCGGAAGCTTCGCCGTTGGGGAAAAAGCGAAACTCGACAGTTTCGTCTCCGTCCCCCCCGGCCGGTGCGTTGTCGGAACGCCACTCGACCCCCTTGGGCAATGGAAAGGCGGACAACGCCGCCAGCAGCCCGGCACTACCGGTCCCGTTTTCGCCGATTCCGTCTGCGGAAGAAGTTCCGGCGTCGCCGGAGGCTGCCGGAAATGATGGCGGCGTCAGCCTGGCATCGGTGGAGAAACGTGAGCGGGGCAGGTCGCTGAGACGTAGTGCGTGGGCGTCCGGGGCGAACTCCAGGCGGACAGCGCGTCCGGTGCCTCGGGCACGGACGGCGGCCATGCGAAACGCGTTTCGGACTTGGGCCACGGTCCGCCGAATGGCGATGCCGGCCGGCAATCGTCCGACGCGCGGTATGACCAAGGCGGAGACCAACCCCATGATCGCGAGAACCACCAACATCTCAATGAGCGTAAAGCGATGGGTGTACATGACGACTCCCGCGGCGTTGGACGGCGGGGGGGAGGGAGAGGGAGGGGGCGCCGGTTTTCGGGTCACTCCCAACTGTTGATGTCCGCGTTGTTTTTTTCGCCGCCCGGTGCGTTGTCGGCGCCGAATGAGACGATATCGAAGGGGCGGTCGTTCTGCCCGGGTTTGTTGTAATGATAGTCGTTTCCCCACGGATCTTTCGGGATCTTCGGCGGATCGAGGTAAGGGCCGTCCCACTTGTCCGAGCCGGGATCCTGAATGAGGTCCTCGAGGCGGTCCGGGTACTTGTCCATGTCCAGGTAGTAGTCTTTGCAGGCGTTTTTGAGCAGACGCACCTGGGTTTGGGCTGTCTGGACTTTAGCGCGGTTGAGCTTCTTGATCACTTGAGGGGCCACCAAGGCGCTGACCAAGCCGATGATCAACAGGACGACCATGATTTCGATCAATGAGAAGGCCCGCCGGGTCTGCCGTTTACGGTCTTTTGTTTTCGAGTACATCGAGTCCGACTCCTGTGGTTGACCAGGCTTCGCGCTTTTCCGACGCGTCCCGGGTGGTTTTTCGCGGGATGCCGCCTCGGGGGGCGGGGCGATCAGAGTCCGCTCTGCACGTCCATAATCGCCAGGAACATCGAGGCGACAATGAGTCCGACGATCAGTCCGAGGCAGATGATGACGGCCGGTTCGAACACACTCAGAACGCGTCGAATGAGTCGGCGCAGTTCCTGTTCGTAACGATCAGCGACTCGGTTGAGCATGGCCTCGACTTCGCCGGTTTCCTCTCCCACTGCGATCATGCGGATCATGAACGAGGGGATCAGGCTGCTTTGACTGAGGGCATGAGACAGTCGCTCGCCGCGCCGCAGGCCGGCGGCCAACCCCGAGACAGAGCGTCGGAGCGGTGTATTTTGTATGACGCGGGACGCAATGGTTACGGTATCGAGGAGGTGTGCACCGCTGCGCATGAGTGTGGCCATTGTCCGGGCCATCCGCGCGAGGTTGGACATGAGGGTCACGCGTCGCACCAGGGGGAGCCGTAGCAACAGGCGATCCCACGCCTCTCTGACGGGGCCTGTCTCGCGTCGCGCTTCCCGAATCAAGAGCAGGAACAGGGCCAGCGCCAGTGGGAATGCCCACCAGTACTGTCGCAGGGCGGCCGAGATGTCGAGCAGAAACTGCGTCAACGGCGGGACGTGTCTCCCGGCCGTCGCCAGGACACCGGCGAAGCGGGGGACTACGAACCCAAGCAAGGCAGTCACCAAGCCCAGGCTGACGCATAGGACCACAATGGGATAGATCGAGGCCGAAATGATGAATGAGCGCAACTCGCGCGCCTCGCCCAGAAAGCGATGCAGTTGAGCCATCACCCCGGGGAGTGCCCCCGCCTCCTCGCCGGCCTCGACGACGCTCGCGAAGATCGGAGGAAAGAGGTAATCCCGGTCGTGGATGAGTTGCGAGAACTTTCGACCTTCGTGCAATCCTCGACGCATGTCGCTCACGAGCTGCCGGGCAAACGGATCGTCCATGCCGTCGCTGATGATTCCCAGGGCGCGTTCGATGGGGATGTCTGCTTCGAGCAGCGGGACGAGGCGGTCGGTAAAATCATACACGTCCAAGCGCCGGCGAAAACTCCACGACCGGCGTCCCTCGGCCGGCAGAGCGCCTTCGCCGAGGAACTGAATGGGCATCAAGCCGCGACGCTGAACGCGACGGGTTGCGTCGGCTTGTGAATCCCCTTCTATGAGGAGTTCGCTGACGATTCCGGCGGGGTTGCTGACTCTGAATCGGTAAAGCGCCATATCACTTTCCGGCCGGCGGGGCTTGCTCTTTTACTCGGAGGATTTGCAGCGGGCGCATCATGATGGGCATTTCGTCCGCCAGAAAATGCACCCAATACGTTCCTGGTTTTGGGAAGCGGACCCCGTTCAAGCGGAATACCAGGTCCACCACCTTGGAGGGGTCGGGCATGACGATGGCGCCTTTGGCGGAAAAGGCGGTCGTTTTACCGTCTGTGTGGCGGCAGAGGATTTCGCATGGGTATTTCCCATGTCCGCTGGTCAGCGACACGAAAACGGCCATGGAGGCGTGCACGCACGGAAAGACGCGGGCGTGAATCCGGTCGAACAGGCCGACCAGACTCTTCTTCCCGGTCAACTTGTCCTCGATGATCACGTCACAGATCAGTAGGGCCAAGCCCATGGGGGTCTCAGGGGACGGCATTGGTGCGGGTCCCTGTCGGCTGAACCGGTTATCCCGGCGGGTGGTGTGCTACCAGGACCAGGTCAGGCCGGCATTGATGCGGAATTCCCGGTAGTCGTTCAGGGCGAATGTCTTCTCGTATCCCAGTGTCAGTTCCAAGCGGTCCAGGGGTTGGTAGAGAAACTCCAGGCCCGCGCTCCAGAAGCAGCGGTCGCCCGGCAGGTTCTGGCGCAACGAGTCGGAAAAGTACGCGTAGGTCGACGTGCTCAACGAATCGGTCCAGTCGTGTTGAACATCGAGGATCCCGGAAGCGGTCGTGTCGTACTCGCGGTCGGATACGTCTTGGAACAAGCGCGTGATCGACCCGGTTGCCGTCAACACTGTGCCGCCAAACCGTCGGTAAGCGGAAAGCGTGGCGCCTCCGCCGTAGGTTGCTCCGTTGCCGTTTACCTCTTCGACGTCGACCATGGAGGTGGTCCCGAATACGCCCAGGGAGAAGGTCTCACCGAGGTCCATGTTGAGGTACGCATCCGTTCCCAACGTTCCGACTTCGCTGCCGAAGGGGCCATTCAGGTAAGTGCGCGTCTTGGTCAATGTGAGTCCGCCATGGAATTGATCGCCGATGTCGGCGGACACCGAGGCGTTTTCTTCGAACGAATAGCCCGAGGCATCCACCGAAGTGACGCGGATCCCTGCATAGGCGGTCTCGAAAGTCGTGTCGATATTCTGGAAGACAGGGCCCGCCTGACGGAAACGCCGGCCGCGCAGCGTCCGTCCGCCGACGGGAGCTACGTGTCTCGACATCCTCAGCACAAGGCGTCGGATGGTGAATCGCAGGGCTTGACGCGCATTGGTTCCGGCCAATTCCATGACCCGCATCTTGCGCAAGCGGGCCAATTCCTCTGCGGTCAGGACGTGTCCTTCCCCGCCCGGATTGTCGGGAATATTCGTTCCTCCTTCACCGCCGGTCGGGTAGGCCACGTCCTGTGCGGCGGCGGTAAGCCACACCCCGGCAAAGAGCAATGTAAGAATTCGTGCGGATTTCTTGATCATATCGCTGCCACCTCCTGGTACTCAGTTCCGCTCCAGTACTTCCCACTCGCGCAGTTCAACTCGTGAAACTGTGTCGGGGACTTTGATCCAATAGCCCCGGAACAGACGGAGTTGGATGGCGTGTGTCTCGTCTTCACCAACGTAGCCAGTCCCGTCCCACCAATAGATCGGCAAATAGAGATTGGCCGGATCAAGGTTTCGGACGGGGGTTATGACCCCTGTCAAGTTCCAACCGGGGTAGACAAAGACCCGTGGGTCTTCCGGCGCGTAACCTGTCACGATGATCTGTGCCTCGGCGTCGGCGAAGAACCAATAACCGCGTCCCGGTTCGAGCCTTGATACGGGTTCATAACGGGCCGCCGTCCGGTTCCACTTCCAGGCCGAGAAGCGGGGCGCCACGGCAGGCGGGACGTCGACGGCAATGGGTTCGAGCGGGGTCGAAATCAGATTCCAACCGACCGTGACGTCAATGGCGACCTGCTGAATTCCGGTGGATGCGGTCGTAAAGGAAGCATAGGGCGCTTCCCTCCAGACATCTTCGTCCGGATCGTACACGCCGTTGCCGTTGGCGTCGCTGAAAAAGACCCCGGTGCTGATGCCGGTCGTGCCGTCCGCTGGGGGTGTTCCGAGCAGGACCAGGTCTGTTGCCGTGTCGAAAACTCCCGGCGTTGCGCGTGTATCACGGTCCACCCAGAGCGGCTCTCCATCGGTGTATTGGCCGTCGGCATCGGTGTCCTGGTAGAATATCCGGCCGCCCGTTCCGGGCGTCCCGTACATCGGGCGCCACACACCGAGAACGAGTTGTTCGTCGGCGGAATACTGCGCGTCGCCGTTTCCGTCCACCCACAGGTTGTCCACCCCTGGCGAGTAAGTCCAATCGCCGTTCGCGTCGGCATAACGCAAGTCCCCATGAATGCCGGTTTCGCCATCGGCAGGTTCCCCGACTCGAACCCCGTCGCGGTCCCGGCGCGTGGAGGGGCGGACCAAAACGTCGATTCCGGCGTCGTACATCCCGGCGTTACCCCGGTCTGCCCAAACGTCTTCGGCGGCGTCCCGGCGTCCATCTCGGTCGGTGTCTGCAAACCGCAGTTCACCTCGGATGCCGGCTGCGCCGTCCGGGGTCTGCCATCCGTCATACCCGGCGGAGACCATGGTATCGAGTCCTGCATCGTACGTCCCGTTACGTCCCGCATCGATCCAAATGTCCTCCCCGTGTCCTTGTGCGTTGATCGTATAGGCGTTGTCCAAGTTGGTGTCGCTGTAATAGACGCCCCGTTGCGTGCCTACGGCGCCGTCTGCCGCAGTCCAGCCGTCACCTCCGTCAAACACCCGAGTGTCCAGACCGTCATCGAATTCACCGATGACGCCGCCGGGATTGTCTCGCCAGAGATCTTCGCCCGGAGTGTAGGCGCCGTTCCCGTCGGCGTCCTCGTAAAAGAGGCCCGTGTTCGTGCCCGGCATGCCGTCAACCGGTTGACCGCCGTCACCGCCGTCATAGGCGAGGATGTCGATTCCGGCGTCGTAACGCCCCGGCGTCCCGTTGTCCTGCCACACATCTTCAGCGGGGTCGAAGCGCCCGTTTCCGTCTGTGTCCGCGAAAAGCAGGATATTGCCTCGTCCGAAAGCGCCCGCGGTCGAACTCCAGCCGGCATCACCCGCGGCCACTTCCATATCCACCCCGGGATCGTAGCGTCCGGTCCTTCCCCGGTCCGCCCAAATTGCCTCATTCTCCTGCCAGGCACCGTCTCCGTTGACATCCGCAAAGTACAGGCCGACTTGGATGCCGGGAGTACCGAGGACCGGGGTCCAACTTTCCGTGTTCGGATAAATGCGGGTATCCAGTCCGGGGTCGAATTGTCCGTTCATCGCGCCGAACCATCGTTCTGTGGAAGGCAGTAGGCCGCCGGGGTAGGTTGCCTGGACCCGCCACAAGTAGGTTTGGGCAGGGAGAAGGTCGGGATACCAGGTGCGGGCGGTCTGCGGTCCGGTTGCCTGAAGGGTCCGGTTCGAAAAATCGGTGGCGTCGGTAAGCTGCATTTCAACCTGGTAGTCGCGTCCGGTCACAACTCGGAAGCCCAAGTCCGAGTAAGCGCCCTCGGGCGGCACGCCCCATCGAAACGTTGCGTCCACATCTTCCGGACGGTTCCACCAACTCCAGCCGCGGATGGCGCGGCGTCCGAGGTCGCCGGGCGCCAAAGTGTCGGTCATCCAAGTCCACACATTCCCCAATGCATGGTCCAGACCGAAATAGTTCGGCAGACAATCGTCGGCGGCAACCGGGCCGTTGTAGGGGTCGACGTCGTCCCAGGCATTCGGACGCCCGCCCGAACCTTCGACGCGATCCACGCCGGCTGCTCCGTCCCAGGCGGCGAACTTGTAGAACTCGTTGAACGCCGCCGCCGCGGATGCAGAACCGTCCATGGGCAGCCGGAAGCCGTCGGGATATCGTTCGAGCCAGGCACGGCGTTCAGCCTCGTCGAAACCGTCGGTCCATTCCGCAACGGTCAAGTTGGCGGGGCGCCAGTCCTGCGGGCTCTCGCCTTCCGTGTAGCACCAGTGGGCCCAACCCAGTCCTTTGCGGGCGGTCAACCAATTGCAGTACTTGACGGCCCCGTACCAGGTGACGCCCACAATGGGAAAGTCGCGATAGGTTGCGTCATACTCGAAGTGCCCGCCGTCAGGATCGGGAATGTACTGGATGCCGTAGTCGAAATAACCGTTTTGATTGTTCTGTAACGGGTCGAAAAGCAAAGTGGACGGCGCTTGTGCGACGTTGAAATACAGTTTCCCGGTCGCCGGGTCTGGGAACACGCCGCTTTGGCGATTGCTGCGGGGAGGGGCGTCGGCGACCACGCTGTTTAAGAAAGCGATGAATTCAGCCACGGTCACCTGGTGTCGCCCGGCCAGGAATTCGTAATCCGGACCGTTTGGTTCTTGGTCGTTCCCGTCATTTCCAATCCGTAAAAGCGGCGTTGGGGCCGGATCGAGGGTTGCCTCGAGACCGCTGTAGACCGGTACGTCGGTGGCCCCGGGCGACGGCCGAGCGGCATGCACTCCATCGAGCGCGTCGGTCGGCACGAAGTCCGCCACGATGCGGCGGTCACGGTCCATCCCGACGATCAGCGTGGGGTCCCAGACGTTGGCATTCGTCGGCACGTCGCCGTACCACTGATTGAATTCGGTCCCAGCCGCGGCTGTCGCGGTGAGTTGCACGGTCGTGCCGTGCGCGTATACGGTACTCGCTCGGCCCTCGGTGGAGGCACTGGAACGCGTGAGTACAGCGGTCTGCACGCTGCCCGTGCCCGAAGTCAGCACGGTGAGGGTCCTCTGCGGTTGTTGCAGGTCAACCTGCCCGATTTCAACACTCCCCGCAGGTTCGAAATCGGCGGTGATTTCAGCAGCGGCGTCCATTCGCAATGTGATGGGGTTCGTTTGCTCTTCGCCCGGCGGTACGGCGCCCGTCCAACCGGCAAAGACCTGGCCGACGCCGGGACGTGCCAGCAGGCGCACCACGGCGCCGGTCATGTACCAAACCGCCGTGGTCTGGTCACGTGTGCTGTCGGGGATGCCGCGCGGATCTCGCAACACCACACCGTTGCCGACGGCATTCAGTACGAGCCGCACCTGTCGGCCCCACAGCCATGTGAGGGTCGAATCTCGTGTCATACTCAGTGAAGACGTCCGATTGCCGAGTCCGGACGCCAGTTCGGAACCATCTGCGTTCCAACGCCATCCGAGCACCACGAAACGTTCCCCGGGACCTCCGGCGGTCGGGCTGCCCTGGACAATTCCCGTCAAGGCGATCCCGTACTCGAAAGTGTGGTCCCCAACGCCGGTGGCCGCGATGCTTTCATCGGCGACCGAGAGCAGGGCGGGCGTCCCGTAGGGGCTGACAACGGTGAGGGTCTGCGTGTCCCAGGCAAACACAGCGGTCAGCGCCATGGGACCGTTTACGGGAATGGAGAGAGTTTCACTGGTGCGGGTTGCAGTTGGAGTATCTCCTTCCCAACGCACGAAGTGAGCGTGCGGTTCGGCCGTCGGCGTCACCTCGATGGTGCCCCCGTCATTGTACCAGCCGGATGCCCTGTCCAGGGACCCCGGGCCCTGAACCGCGAAATCGATCCGCCATTGCGTCTGCCAGGGAACAGTGATTGTCTTTGGGGCGTCCATGAGGACCGTGCCGCCGCTCACGTAGGTGATGAAACGCCGGCCCGTGTCAGAAGGCCAGGGGGACGTGACGGACCAAAGTGCGGTGGAACCTGCCGGATAGACGCCCGCTCCCTGGGGATCGCCGATCTCCAACGGTGGAGTCACGCCCGGCGCCGCGCTCACGATTTGCAGTCGGTGCAAAGTCCGGGGGAAAATGCGGAAATAGCGGAAGACCTCCGCGTTTGGATCGGCCGTCAGGGGATCGGGCCATTCGTCATTCTCGAGCATGTTAACGGGACCGGAAAGCATGGTCATGTCCGTGTCCGAAGTGACTTCGGCGATCATGAACGGCAGCCCATTTGTCGGCCAGCCGTCCTCCGGGCGTTGGACGTCGTCGCCCCATTTCAAGTGTACGATGCCATCGTATCCCTGCCGTGTGCTTCCCGTGCCCGTGGGCGGAAGGCGGACGACCAGCAGCCACGCGATGTCCGGACTCGGAGCTTGAATCGAGTATGCCAAATCGCCCAGTTCCGGATCCATGAAATAGAGTTCCTGGCCTTCGGCGGGCGGCTCGTCCTTGGCCTGTGAATCCGGCTGTTCTGCCACGCCGAACCAAGTAGTGGGTTGGGTGGCATTGCCCAAGGCCTGAATCGTGCGACTGAATGTCCCGTCAAGTTCGAATAGGGCCGTCAGGCTCCGGGGTCGGTCGAAGGTGACCGTGAGAATGGGGTGGGTGGGGTCGGTCGCGGTGGGCAGGTCGCCTGTCCACCTGACAAAATGGTAATTCCGGGCCGGTTCAGCCTGAAACTGAACCTCTGCACCGTCACGGTACCAATCCTGCAGGACCAATCTTCCCGAGGCGCTGTCCGTTGCCCCAAGCGTTCGGGTGACTGAGCCCCGCCCCTGGACTTCGAGCGTCAGAAGCCATTGAGTCTGCCACTGCCAAGTGAGAGTCGAGTCCTGAGTGAGAGTAAACGCACCGGTGGTCGCGCGCACGCCGAAGGGGGGGACATCGCCGGTGCCCGTCCAGCCCGTCAGAACGAAGCGTTGGCCTGTCGTGCCCGCAACAGGCGATCCCGCAGCGGTGGCTGTGATCTCGGTCCCGGCGTCATAGGTGGTGACTCCGACAGAGGGATCGACAGTGCCATAATCGCTCGCAACCGTCAAGGTTACCGCGCCAGCCAAGCCGGCATCGCGGGTCCGGTCGTTTTGCCCTTCAGGAAGATTGAAAGAAGGCGTTCGGCCCGTCGCCCGATCCGCATCGCTGTCTTTCGTGGGGTCAGTGCCTTGGTGAGGATGCGTGAAGACGTATCCTTGAGGCGCCACGAACTCAACCATATAAGATCCCGGCGTGAGATTGGAGAAAAGGTAGTTGCCCGCTGCGTCTGTGATTTCCGTAGCCAGAACCGATGTTCCTGCCCCATCAAGCAGTCTGACGGTGATTCCCTGAGCGCCGTTTTCCCCGGGATCCTGAATCCCATTGAAGTTGGCGTCGTCCCAAACCAAGTCGCCGATGCTGCCGGTCTCGGCCAGGCCGGCATCGAGGTCCGTGAGGCTCGCGCCCGCGGCCAGGACGATGGACGGGGTCCGCCCGGTCGCGGGGTCCGCATCGCTGTCCGTGGCCGTATCGCCGCTGGCGACCGGCGGACTGAACACGCGCCCCTGGGGCTTG
>JAADHN010000064.1 GCA_013151865.1 Kiritimatiellota bacterium | reverse complement strand
CAAAACGCATTGTGGGCGCTGGCGGCGAGAAGAGGCGGCCACCGGCGGGGGGGGCGACGACAACGATGAGGTACGGATAAAGGGAGGTCGGCATGTGATCGGCGCGGATTCGATACACTAGCCCGACTTTCGCGGGGAAGTCGGGTTTTTTGGCGAAAAATCACTTTATTTGCACTTTTTTTGACACATCGAAAGCCATAAGTCATAGGATACAAACACCTGCCCTTTTTGAAGGCGCGTGCGTAGCGTGCGTAGTGCGTAGAGGCGCGTGCGTAGTGCGTAGAGTGCGTAGCGTTGGGCGCGTGCGTAGTGCCAATGAACCCTTACGCTACGGGAAGGTTGGGCTATAGTATCCTCATTATGTTCTTTCGAATGAAAAAGACATCGACGGGCCGAGCGCTGCAATTGGTGGAATCGTTCCGCAATGTGGAAGGCAGTCCACGACAACGTATTGTGGTGTCGCTTGGCGACATGGGGATTCCCGAGGAGCATTGGAAGGAAACGGCCCGGGCGGTGGAGGAGGCCCTGTACAACATACGGCAGCCGAAGCCATTGGAACCGGATTCCCCGGCGGAACCGGAACAATGGGCGGACCGGATCGTCAAGCGGGTGGAACGCGAAGGAAACCGGAAGCTGGCGAAGCGCCGGGTCCGTCCCCGTGAAGATAAGGCTGAACGTATTGCCGATAAAGCGGTTGACAAGTCGGAGGACGAGAAAGAAGGGGTTGTAAACGGGGTGATCGCGTCGGAGGTCGGGCACACGCACACGACCGGCCTGGGACCGGTCCTGGTCGGCCTGCACGCCTGGAACCGCCTGGGAATGCCGGAACTTCTCGCCGGGCTCGGGTTCGGCGAACAGCAGCGTCGGACGGCGGCCGCCCTGGTGCTGAATCGGCTGGACGAGCCGGTCAGCGAGCACGCAATGCCCGCCTGGATCGCCAACGGTTCCCTTCCGGAGCTTTTGGGCGGCGAGTTGCGGGCGCGCGGCGACGACGCATTCTACCGGGTCGGCGACCGTCTGCTGGAGCATCGGGACCGCATCGAATCGCACCTGCGCCGCCGGCAGGCCGGGCTGTTCAACCTGAACCGCACGCTTCTCCTTTACGACTTGACCAATACGCACTTCGAGGGCGTCTGCGCGGCGAACCCGAAGGCGAAGCGCGGGCGCAACAAGCAGAAACGGCACGACTGTCCGCAGGTGGTGATCGGCATGGTGTTCGACGAGTTCGGTTTCGAACTGGCCCACCGGACCTTCCAGGGCAATACGAGCGACTCGAAAAGCCTGTTGGCAATGCTCGATCAGCTCCGGGCCGCGGGAGGGAGCCTGGACCCTCGCCGCGGGCAAAGCTCCGTTGGTGATCGTGGACGGCGGTATCGCCACCGCGGCCAATCGTGTCCTCCTTCGCGGGCGTGGATTCGATTACCTGGTGAACGACTCGCGTCCTTCGCGCTCGAAATGGCGCGACCGGTTCGCCGCGGGCGGCTTCAAGACCGTTTCCGGGCGCGATCCGATGCAGTCGGTGCAGGTGCGCGCCGAAGAGGTGGAGAGCGAAACGACCGATGAGGCCGGCTGTACGCACCCCCGGTGCGAAACCCTGATTTTCTGCCGCAGCGCGGGCCGGCGTCAAAAAGAAGCCGCCATCCGGAGCCGGGCCGAAGAACAGTTCCTGCGCGCGCTCGAGCACCTGCGACAGCGCATCGAGTCCGGACGTCTCAAAGACAAAGAAAAAATCGATCGCGCCGTCGGGCGCGTGCTCGCCAAGCACCCGCGCGCGGCCCGGTATTACCAAGTGCAACCGGCCCGGAACGACCTCGGCGCACCGACCCTGCACTGGACGCGCAACCGGGACAAATGGGCGGCGGCCGAAGAACTGGACGGCTGCTACGTGCTGCGCACGACCGCGAAAGCCACTCAGCCCGAAGAGTATTGGGACCTGTACATGACCCTTTGCCGGGCGGAAAACGGGTTCCGCATGCTCAAGGGAGACCTGGGACTGCGTCCCAATTACCACCAACTGGAAGAGCGCGTCGACGCGCACATTATCATCACCGTCTTGGCGTATCATCTTCTTCGTCACATCGAATACGGAATACGGGTTGAGCCGCACCGGCGACATGCGCTCGTGGCCGACGTTGCGCCGCATCCTGCAGACCCACTGCTACACCACGATCCTGCTGCCGACCGCGGACGGTGTGCTGCACCGGCTGCGCCGGCCCGGCGAACCGGGCCCGGAACAGCGCCGCATCTACCGGGCGCTCGGGCTCGACTGGCGCAACCTGCCCAAATCCGCCGTGGTGGTTCCAAGGGGAAAGCAACCGGAGACTTTGTAGTGCCTTGCGAAATCCGATCATTGGTATTCAGAAACTTATGACTTCAAGTGCGAAACTTGGGCTAGCCGTGTGGGCAGGCACCAAATAGGCCAGTCTACCCGTTCCTGACGGTATCGTCCACTCCGCTGGCGTCCCGCCGTTCTTGTCGGAAGGTGTACGCGGCGGGCCGCCGCGTCTACTGCTGCTGTGCCGGACCGGGGAACATACGGAGTCCGCTCGGAAGTGCTGCTTCGAGCGCGCCGTCGAAGTGGAACAGAAGCAGGGTGTCTGGGGCGGACGCTGCCGAACGGGCCGGAACGAACGTCTTGCCCCGGTGCGACTGACGCGCAGTTCGTCGATGTCGGCATCGGCAGGGCGAAATCCGGTCGTCATGCTCCCGATCTGAACGGGGAGAGGTTCGGGACGCAAGGCGAGCGGGCGGTCGTTCGGGTGCTTGCTCGAACCCCGGCAGTCGTTCGAGACGAGACGGCCGTCGACATACAACGCCATGCCCGTACGTCCGGCGTCGTCGAGCTTCCACTCGAGGGCCACATGATGCCACTCGCGGGGGCGCCATCGGCGGATCGAGGCCTGGATACTTCGTGCCTCGTACGACGCATTGGCCAGGATCACCCGCAGGTAACCGGCGGAGGTATGGTAGAGCGTTAGGCACTTCCAATTGGACAATCCCGGATGGTCGGGTCGGATCGGGCCGACATTGATGAGGGTGTGCTCGAGTTCTCCCTTCGGTCCCGGAGGGTGCCGGAGTCCCGCGTCCCTATGGGGGCGAACCCAGAATTCGAGTGTGCCTTCGGCACGGCGGAGGCGTGCGGACTCCGGCTAAGCAGCAGAGGCGCATTCGAAATAGGTGACGTCCCCATTATTCCTTCCCCGGAGGCGGGCCGGGCTCGGCGCATCGGAAGCCTGTGGCGACCGGATAGTACAGATATTTGCGATGCCCGCGGCTGGTCGTGCGGCTGTCCCACTCGGTGAACGCGAACCCGCCGCCCCGTACGACGCGCTCCACGTTCTGCCATGCGCCCGCGGCGTTCACGGGGTTTTCCAAAGGGGACTGCGAGTAGTATCTCACGTCAAACTTGTCGTACACCCACTCTCTTACGTTGCCGGCCATGTCCATCACGCCGAAGGGACTCACGTCCTTGGGATGCGAGCCGACCGGCGCCGCCTTTCCCGTCCCGACGTTCGCCCAATCGGGATGCCACTGGCTGCCCCAAGGGTATTTGCGCCCGTCGGGTCCGCGGGCAGCATATTCCCACTCCGCCTCAGTAGGGAGGCGTTTGCCCATGGCGCGACAGTATTCGTTCGCTCCGGTCCACTTCACCGGCATCACGGGAAGTTTCTCCCAGCCGGGTTTGACCTTGCAGAGTTTCTTCTTGACATCCAGCCGGATTCCGCAGAGCGGATGGTCGATGTCTACACGCCCAAGGACAATGCCGACAATCTTCGCGGGGCGGGTTTCCTTCGCGATCAGCGTGTTGAGGTATTGGGCGTACCGTTCGTTGGTCACTTCAAACTTGTCCAGCCAGAAGCCTCTGGTGATCTTCACGCGATGGGGCGGGCGTTCGGCATCTTCGTAAGGGCTCTCCGGGTCGTCGGCACCCATGACAAACTGGCCCGGGGGCACGTACACCTGCACGGCTCCGTCTGCGGGACTGAGACGCTCGTTGGGCGCGAGAGGCGTCTTTGCCTCCCGCGCCAGAAACGCGTCGCTCGTGAGGATCAAGAGCGCAGCCACGCTTGCAAAAAACGTCATGATTCTGCTCATCTGTTTCTCCGGCGAGCCATTAACGCCGTGTCCTGAGGCGAACGAGTGAGATTTTCGCGCCGTTGGCCGGCAGCGAGAACGTGACCGCTGCTCCGTCTTGGCTCGGTGTTGCCAGCGGCTTCGCCCGGCCGCCGGGGAGACGAAGCTCGGCTCGGACAGGACGCCCAAGGTTATGTGCCGCGGCATCGAATGAGAACGTGAAAGCCGGCCGTTCGCTCCGAAAGTCCAGCACGGTTATCAAGGCGCCTTTTCGGTCGCCGCGCACAAACACGCGCGCCTCGACGCCATCGGGAATTCCAGACAGGCCGATTCGATCCTTGAACGCGCATTGCTCGAAGTCGTCGTGGACCGAGCGGCGCAGCATCACGATGTCGCGCTCCGCCTTCACCGCTGGAGTCAAGTATTCCGCGCCGTCCCGGATTGGGCCTCCGAAGAGATCGAACCGGCCGCCGTAAAGAAGCGAGTACCGCAGTACGTCCGCGAACGAGGGCTTCTCGATGCGCCCGCGGAAGAAGCTCTTGCCCAGCCCTGGCGATCCGCCGAAGTAAAGCACCGTCCCGCAAAAGAGCGGAAAGCGCGGGTGCGTGTAGATGAAAAGCGCGGGCTCACTGTCCTCTTTTCCAAGCCCTGCCGCCCACAGCGAATGCGTTTGGAAATTCATGAACCGATCGCATACCGACTCGCTGAGGATGGCAAAGTCGCTGCTCACGCCCTTCACGACCCGATTGCCGAAATCGATATTCGCCTGGCCGAGCGGAAGCGGGCCGTCGTGCCCGTGGTTCGGATGGAAGCAGACCCCGTTGCCGAGCCAGGGCGAGCCGTCCTGATACCAGGCGTCCGATTTGTACTCGCGGGCGTATTTCTCGACGATCCAGTAATAGCACCAGTCGCTCCACACGTTCGAGCCGAGGCAGCCGCGCCATGTGTCGATCCCGGTGGGCCAACCCATCACGTAGGCGCCGGCCGGGCTCATGACGGCCGCGGCGAGCCATCCGTCGGACAACGGGTCGGGGCGCGGCAATCGTCTCACCACGTCGGGCGGAAACTTTTGGCGGTACTTGGGCTGATTCAACATGCCGCCGAGGCGGGTCTCGAGGTCGGTGCCATGGAAGTAAAACCCGATGTGACCGCCCCGCTTGTGCACGTTGCGGATGGCCCCTCGGAACTCGTCCTCCGTGCCGCCATATACATTCGGCATCTGCCCCGCGTTCATTTCGCCGTGCTCGGTGGCCATGTGGTGCTGCCAGCTCTGGACGTAGTTCGAGCCCATGTTCTGGGCTTTCGTCAGCACGTGGGCGATATCGGCGAACGTTGCGCGGTTCGGTCCGCCGCCGTCCATCATCCAGGCATCCTCGTCTCGCACCCACTGTGGCGTCGGCCGGACGGGGACGCTGCTGTAAAACCACTCGCGATACCTGTCCGCACTCCAGTGCCAGTCACCCCCGTGCAGACCGACCGAACAGGCGGCGGGCTGCCAAACCTTCTGGGGCCACAGCAGCGACCATCGGCGAACCGTGAGGGAAACCTCGCCGCTCTTCGGGTCTCCTTTGGACTCGAGAATCGTCTGGTATGCCGGCTTGACGTCGTGGCTGGCCAGGTAAAGTCCGCCCTTCGGGCCGCTTAGGTCCAGCCACGACATCGACGCCCCGCCCGGGCTCTCGATTCTCTTCGCCTTCGTTGTCTTGCGCGCAGGTTCGCGGATGAGGAACCCCGTGTGCTCGGGCCAGGCGAGGGTTTGCGTCTTATCGGACTCGGATGCTCGCAAGCCGCCCAACTGGGGGAAGGCCACGCGGTGTACGATGACGGCTTCCCGCGGGCGTTTGGGCAGGCGGTTCTCCACGCGTATCTTCCACTTGCTGATTTGGCTGTCGCGCGGAAGCTCTACGGCCGCCCGCACTGTGACCCCCTCCCTGAACGCGTGCACCACGCTCAGCACCTGCGTGCCGTCTGCGCGCCGCTCCACCTTGCACACCCGTGCCGTCTGCGCCGAAGCTTCCAACGACATCACGTCCTCTTCTCTGAAGAACATCGGGTGCTTCTGGAACGAAACCGCGTCGAGCGAAAACAGCGGTTCCGGCTCGCCGCGGGGCCGCAGCTCCTGGCCCGTCTCGAGGTCCTTTAGCGAGATCACGGCGCCGGTGTGGGCGTCGAACGCGAGCCGCACCTTTTCGTTGGCGAGCACAAGGGGCACACGGGCGCGCACAAGGGGATCCAGATCGAGAAAGTCCGCGGTGCGCGGCCGCGACAGATATAGAAGTTCGCCGTCCACCCAGAGCGCGCAGCGCCACGCGACCCGGCCCCGTGTCGCGGTTGCGCGGGCCGTCTTTTCCACGGTCTTGACCGCTTGCGGGCCGAGCCGAGTCCGTTCTTCAAACCGGAACGGCCGGCCGGCCGCGCTGCCGGCGAGGAGCCATCGCACGTTGGCCGCTGCGGGGCCCGCGTTTCGAATCGTCGCTCGCACGCTGACCCGGTTGTCGCTCCGAAAAACGCTCGTCACGCCCGCAGCCCCAATCGGCCGCCGGCCAAGCACCAACCTTCCGAATCGGTCCGGCCGGTGGAACGTTTGCCCGCCCAGATCGGCCCATGTTTGGCTCTGGTTGGCCGACTTGTCGTTGCGGCACACGTTGAAGCCCAGCACTCGGCCGGGAGACGCCTCAACGCCAAGTGTGGCGAACGGGATGGCGATCTCCATCGTCCACTTCCCATGCCCTTGGGTGGTGGCTACCTGCCAATCGCCGTTCCAATGGCCGTCCATTCCGCGGCCCTCGTAGCGTGCGCCGACCGCGTTGGTCACAAACTGGTAGTACTCCTTGTCGTCGGCTTTCGGGGCGATGAATAGCTCGACGGAGTCGTCCTTGTACACGGGGCCGCCATGCTCCCGCACCGTGACCTTCGGCCGCGCCGCGCGACTGACGCACTCCACCGCGATGTAAATCGCCTTGCTCGTGAAGCCGACACGGAACGACGTGCGGTTCGCAGGGCGGCCCTGGCTGGCGAATCGCGACAAGCCGCGCACCTCGACACAGGTCGCCCACGCGGGTTCGTCAATGATTCCGTCCACGTGGATCGCTCCGCGCATCGGGCTCGCGCACATCGTTGGCGGGCCGTTCGGGAATTGGCTCGGCGTCGCGCCGGACGCAACCGTCGGTTCCGCGCCGGCAGGGGCGGCCGCATGTGCGCGGCCCGCGTCGAAGTACGTCCGAATGTCCCGCTCGGAAAGCGGCCGGTCAAAGACTCGAAGCTCGTCGTACGCAGTCCCGCTGGCCCCAACGGCCAACTCGTTGATGTTTACGGGCAGCGCGTCCCTTTTCCGCGTTCTCTTCGAAACCAGTTTGCCGTCCACAAATACCTTCGCCGTGCCGGCTTCCTCCCACGTCAGCGCGAAGAACTTCCACTGCCCTTTTCGCCAGTCCTTGATCGAGAGCAACAGCGAGTCCAAATTGTTGCCCTGCGCGCTGTGGTAGTTGTATCGCCCCCCGCTCATGTTCTCCGGGTAGCGCCAGAAGGCGATCTTGTCTTCGCCGCCTCTCCCGCCCCTCTGGTGCGCGTCGAAGAACGTGCGCCACACCTTCGAGGGGCGTGACGGATCCCATTCAACCGGCTTCGCCCAGAACATCACCGTACCCGCGGACGGGCGGAAGTTGCCCCGCGCACTCCAGCACACACTGTTCCTTGTGGGCGTCGCCGCTTTGCCCTTCACGCCGCGGACGTATGCGATCGACCCCCCCGGCCTTTTCTGATATCCGCTCGCCTTGCCTCTCGCGAAATCCGCCGTGATGGTTCCGTCGAACGAGAGGTAAAGCAGCAGCCCTTGCTCCTTCCCGGTCGCGGCCAGCCCCGTCGTGGCCGCGACGAGAAACACCACCAACGTTATCGATGCACGTTTGAACATCCTGTCCTTCCTTCGGCCCTGCGGCCGCCCAAGCCGTGCCGCCGGCAGTGCAACTCGTCTTCTGTAATTTCTTTTTTGCGGGTCATTCGGCATCCAGGCTGACGTATCTTTTTCCTGTCTCCCAGTCCTCGCTGATTTCTGCCAGCAGCGCGCTGACGAGCCTCAGCAGCGATTGCTCGTTCGGGAACAGTCCAGCACCGGATCTCTTTGTTCACCCATTCGACCATGTTGGTGGATCGGGGCCGTCGCCGCAGCTTGACGGGCAGCGAGAACGCCGTGAACCCCTCGGGCAGGTTTTCGGTCATCCAGGCGGCCAGTTTCGACGCCGATTTCCGGTATCTGTCAACCGCTTTGTCGAGCAGACGTTGGGCCTCCTCGCGCTCCGGTGCGGTGAAGACCTCCCGTATTGTCCGAGCCACTTCCCCGCGCATGTCCGTCTTGGGCACCTATCCCGCTGCGTTCCTCTGGAGTGGAGGTGGAGCACCGTTGCCACGGGACTCCCGAGAACGTTGCACGCAGGCCGGCCTTCAGGCCGTCATGGTCGCCACTGGTGACCATCTCCAGCCCATAAAGGCCCCGCGCCTTCAGGCTGCGCAGGAACTCACGCCAATGCACTTCCGCCTCGCTCATGGACACGCTCACGCCCAGGATCGTGCGGCGACCCTCGGCATCGACCCCCGAGGCGATCAGCACCGCGGCGGATGCAACCGCCCCATCTTGCCGGACCTTCTCATACCGGGCGTCCAGCACCATGTAGGGCACTTCTCCCAACGGACGTCGCCGCCATTTCTCAAGCTCCTCGCCCAACAGCGCACAAGCCCGGCTGACCTCGGAGCTGCTCACCGCGGTGCCGCACATTGTCTCCAGCACTTCAGTCACATTGCGCGTTGAGACGCCTTGTACATATACATCTCGGCAAATGCCAACTTCAGCGCCCGCTCACTACGCTGTCCTCGATCCAAGGCCGATGGGTAGTAGTCCACGTTTCCACGCACCCGGGGAACATGCAGCGCGAGCTTCCCCAGCCGGGTCTTCAAGGTGCGCGGCTTATACCCGTTGGCATAGCCCTTGCGCTCCGCCGTACGCTGCCACGGCTCTGCGCCCAATGCCCTGGAGCGCTCGATCTTCAAGGCCTCGTTACAACACGGACACGGCCGGCCCCAGGCCTTCCAGGCCCCCGTCAAGCACCAGTTGCACAGCTTCGTTTACGGCGGTAACTTCTTGCTCGTGGGTCAGGTCGGCTTCTCCTTTTCTTTTGGTTTGGAAAAACCTGAATGTTCGCCATGACCCACACTTTTCAAGCCCAACCGGCGCGCTGCCCCCTGTGGGCATCCCTTCGTGGGGGCGCCCTTCGGGGGAAGCAAACCCCGGACCGGCCGGCAAAGCCCGGCCTCTTGTTCCGTCCGGCCCCGGACAGGACCGGACTTCCCAAATTACAGACAACAAGGTACACTCACTCCTTTCTTTTATAACCATTTTTAGATTAGTGCATTGTGGCTCATTTTCAATGTCTCTCGCGCAAGAAACTACGACTTTCTTGCGTAAGCGTCGCATCTGGAACATGAACGTCGGATCTATGGCGGCCGACGGGCGTTCGGCGCGGAGATGGGACGGAGAGGACTCTCCGGGGGAGAATCGGGACGCGGGGCGCCCCGTCGGGCGGCGGCGGGG
>JAADHN010000108.1 GCA_013151865.1 Kiritimatiellota bacterium | reverse complement strand
ACCGGGGAACGCGCGTTCCCCCGAAACCCCCGATAATTTCAAGGCGGCCGCGATGTCCCCGGAGCAGCGTCATGCGCAAGCCTCTCATCGTTTTTTTCTCCGTCCTGCTCAGCGCCGCCGCGCTTGCGGAAACGCGTTTACTGGACGACTTCGAGGCGGGCTTCAGCCGGTGGGGTCCCGCCGCGACCGCGGAGTTCGCGACGGTGAAGCGGGGACGCGGCGCACTGCGTTGGACGCCCGGCGCCGGCCCCCTGGAGCGCCGCGACCTCCAGGTCGATTTCAAGCGCTTCCGCACGCTGCGCTTCTGGGTCCACTCGGACTCCGCAACGTTCGGCCGGGTCAAACTGTGCGCAGGCGGCCGCAGTCTGACGTTCAAGATCGACTGGACGGGCTGGGCCCGGTTCGAACTGCCGGTCCGGCGCTTCACCGGGGCGGCGGCGGCGGGCGTCCGTCTGGAACAGACCGAACCCGGCTTCGAGCCCACGTCCCTCGTGCTCGACGCCCTCGAGTCGACCACCGAATGGCCTCGCATCCGCATCAACGACAACGAGGAGCTGATCGACTGGATGTACTGGGGGGCGCGCACGCGCGATCTGTGGAGGCTCGTGGAGAAAAGCGGCGCGGGCGGGCTGAAGCCGTTCTGGTCCTGGGGGACGTTTTGGATCAAGGAGACCGCCGGCCGCGACACGCTCGTTTATGAGCGGCGCTTCGATACGGACGTCAGAGACAGCGGTGCACTCGAGGTGCGGGTGGCCAATGACGCGGCCGGCTACCTCAGCGTCCACTTGCAGACCGACGGCGGGTGGTCCACGCCCATTGCCTTCCGAAAAGGCACCGGCCGCTTCGACGAAATCCAGATACCTCTACCGCAGGGCGCGCGCGTGCTCAATGCCGTCCGGCTGGACCTGAGCGAACCGCCGGACCGGACCGGCGGCGCCGTGGGCCGCGAACTCAAATGCAATCTGCATTGGCTCATGCTCCGCAAACGCGGCGCGCCGGCGGGCGACCCTGTTCCCGGCATGGCCAGGATTACCCCCGTGCCCCTCAACGGGACACTCGAGGCGGACGGGTTCCCCGGCGCTGTCTATTTCGGTCGCGGGGAATTGGCCCGCATCCGCAGGCTGTTCCGGCGGGGCGCGGCAAGAGCGCTGCGGCGTGGCGTCCTCGGGCGGGCCGACGGTCTGCTCGGAACCGACCCCGAGCCCTTGGTCGGCCGCTACAACCCGCAATCGAACTGGGTCATGGCCCGCAAGAACAAGCGCACGGCCGACCTGGGCGGTTGTGCACGGACGTGCGCGCTGGCCTTCGCCCTCACCGGTGAGAAGAAGTATGCGGACCATGCCCGGCGCGCCCTCCTCTCCCTCTGTCGGATCCAGGAATGGACCGACGGTCCCTTCGCCCGCTTTCCCCGTGGCTGGGGCGGATACGGGAACCCCTTCACCGAAGCAAGCGTGGCTTACAACGCCGCTCTCGCCTTCGACTGGGCCTACCCCGCATTCACCGATGCCGAGCGCATCGAGATCCGCAACGCCATCCTGCGCAAAGGGGTATGGTGGACTTACGACCGGCTGAAACACAGCCCCGGCATCCTGAAAATGAACCAGGGAATCGTGTTCGACTCCGAGATCGGTTGCGCGTTGATCGTGCTCGCCGCGCTCGACCCCGCGCTGGAGTCCATGCGACGTCAAACCGAAGAGTGGATTTGGCAGGGCATCGGCTCCTACTCGCTCCGCGACGGCGCGTCGACCGAAGGCGTCGGCTACTGGAACTATACCTGGAACACGGCCGTGAAATACCTGGCCGCCCTGGCACAAAGGGACCCCCACCGCTTCCAGGCACGCTGCCCGGAGAATGTGCGCCGGAGCATGGATTGGCTCGTCCACATGAAAAGCAATGCCGAGGAAGCATGGCGCCCCGTATTCGTCTGCGACGCACGCGGCAGCGCCCCCCGCGGCGCCGTGGCGGCGTTCTTCGCCAAGTATCTTGGGTCCTCCACCGCCGCCTGGTTCCAGAGCTGGGATAAGGCGCCGCCCGATGAACTCGCCGCGTTCATGTGGGAGCACGACACCCCTGCCGTCAAGCCGCCCATGCTTCTCGCCCGGCACTTCCGTCAGGCGGGGTACGTTTTTCTCCGCGAGGGTTTCGAGTACGGAGATTTTCTCTTCGGCCTGCTCGCCACACCGCGCCGCGCCGGGCACTACCAGTATGACGCGGGCGCTTTCATGCTTGAAGCCTTCGGCGCTTATTTGGCCATGGACCCGGGCATGATTTCCTACGCAAATCCGGTCCATCGTTCGCTGGCGGACTCGCGCCTCCACAACACCCTCACCATCGACGGACGCAACACCGTCCACTCCGATGTGAAAGTCACCCGCTTCTTCAGCAGCCCGCCTTTGGACGTGGTCTCGACCGACCTGACCGCGGCCTATCCCTCCGCCAGGCGCGTCATCCGCCACGCACTCTACCTCCGCCCGAACCATGTGGTGATCGCCGACGAGGTAATGCTGAAGGAGCCGGCACGCATCGAGTGGAACCTGAACAGCGCAGGCACGCTGGCACTCACCGGGACGCGTCTGCTGGCCCGCGCCAAGAACGGCACGCTGGTTGCGGACTTCGCAGGCCCCCGGGGCCTTAAACTCGAAACCGAGGACTGGCCCTGCGGCTACCCGGGACTCGTCAACCACCACGGCACGCTCGCAGTTCCCGGCAAGCGTGCTTCCCAACGCTTCCTGGTCAGCCTCTTTCCCGTACGACCGGGGCTTGAAGGCAGCGTCCACGTCGAATCCATCCGCGAAGGCCGTATCCGGGGCATGCGCATCCGCAGTCACGAACTGGACGAACTCGTGCTTTGGGACCCGGGCGGCGGAATCGCCGTCAAGGGGATCGCGACCGATGCGGAGTTCGCCGTGGTGCGGCGCCGGCGGGCAAGGCTTGAGGCGGTCGCCATGGTACGAGGCACGACCCTCGCGGTCGACGGACGGGAACTGCTGCGCGTCAAGACGCCGGACACGGTTTCGCTGGAACTGCGAAGTGCATGGGCCGTTGTCGGCACGCTCACTGGACAAAGTGTGCGGGCGCCCACGCTCACGGCGCGCAATTGGTCGATGCAACTTGCAGGCGGCATGGGCTGCGATTTAAAGCCCTTCGATGCCGCGCGCCCCACACCGCCGGGAGGGCGCTGGGTCCTCTACGCGGCCTCTCCCGCTTCGCTCAAGTCTCTCTCAAGAGCCAACGAAACCTGCGACATCGTCATCGAGGCCGACGGCGAGATCCTGCCGAACGGCATTGTGCGCACGGGCGCCGTACCGGGCCGCGTGCGCTTTCGATTCAGGCCCGCTCCCGCCGGCCTCGACCGCGGCAGAGCGGCCGTCCATTTCGACGGACGGCGGCTTGACGAAACCGAGTTCGAGACCGAACCGGACGGAGACGCGCTCCGGGTGTCGGTTGACGTGGCGCGGACCTTGCCGCCGCGGGCGCGGCGCCCGAAGTTCTTCACGGTTCACCGAATCGAGGTCGAGGTCCGATCGGCCGGGCTGTTCCGCAAGCCGTTCCGCGCGACCTGCCGCTTCAGCGTCCGTCCCAAGATCGCGGGCAACGCTCTTTTTCTGAGCGATATCCCCAAGAACGCCCGCAGCGGGCCACGCCTCATCTCGTGTTTTGCCCACGGCGGTCTCATCCTGGACAGGCCCTACCGCGGCGACCGCATCCGGTTGGGCGGGGTCGAATTCCCCAAAGGCCTGACTACACACCCGGAAACGGACGGCGCCCGGGCCTATGCGGAATTGGTCTACGACCTGGGCAGCGGGAAGAAAAAGCCCGGGTGGTTCCGTGCACTCGCCGGCATGCAGAGCGACAGCGCCGGCAGCGTGGTGTTCGTCGTCGCCACGCGCAAGAGGGGGGGCAAATGGCAAGAGCGAGTGCGGACGAAAACGATGGGCCCCTCCTCGGACCCGGCGCCGGTGAATGTGGACCTGGCGGGGGCGGAACAGCTCCGGCTCTATGTCACAGATGCGGGGGACGGCATTTCCTCCGACCATGCGGTTTGGGCCATGGCGCGCTTCGAATGAAGTGGGGCCGCCGCGCCCGGCCCGGCTTGCGCGACCTTTTCGGACGCCCGCCAGCGTTTGGCGCGCCGTTATTGCTTCAGCCATTTCTCGGGGGAGGCGGGCGGAGCGTCAAGCGGAGCGAGACGGCGCAACAACTTTTCGATCCCTTTGCGTCCGGGGCCGACACGGAAGCGGATGATGCCGGAGGCCATACTGCCCCAGCCCGGGGCGCCGCCGCCCGCTTCGAGGATCGACCGCTGCAACATGCGCCCGATTTCGCGGTAGTCGTTCTCGAGTTTTCGCAATCCGTCCAGAAGGCGTTCAGGGGGTGGCCCTTTGCGCTTTTCGCACCAAGCGCGAAAGTCGGCGATCACCAACAGTCGGCGCGCCGCGGCCCGGTGGATGTGCACATCGTGCTTGAGGAAATCGAGGGTGCGCCGGTTGCGGACTGCGCGCGCTTTCCAATCCGCCAATTGCCTGTCGGCCCGGTCGCAGAACCCCAGGAGTTCTTCGGCCTGGACGGGCAGATCGGGGTGCTTATTCAGCCGGGCCAAGGTCGAAGCGGGCGGCTCCCCGAGGATCGGTTCGAGGCTGCGGTTGTCGCGCCAGAACTTCTGTTCGGCGGGCGCTCCGTACGGTTCGTGCACGGCGCGGCGCGTCTCGTCCTCCAGCTTCTTTCCCCGCAATCCGAACCAGTGTTGCGGGAACTTACGCTGGAAATCACTTTCCGACGCCATCATCGGGTCCCAGGCGCAATCCGCGCTGAACAGGAGCCCGTACAGGTTCAGCTCGAAGAGGTTGCGCCCGCCCCAGAGGCCATGCACCCAAGTGCAGGTACACTCGCCGGGCACGCCCCGCCGAACTCCGGCCCGCAGAAAGCCGCGAATGTTTCCGAACGTAGCGTGCCAGTCGTCGCCGCCCCTGTTGTAGTAGCGCGTCACGGCGGGCGTGGCCCAGGTATTGGCGAAGCCGAGTTTCATCAAGCGGTCCAGCGAGGGATAATCGCGCTGGTTGCCGTAATGCCAGTCGAACACCGTGACGGCCTTGTCGATCCTGTCCGCGGCGGACTCGGTGTAGCCCCGCTCGTGCCACCAGATCATCATCCGGCGGTTTCGCCGGGCGAGCATCCGTTGCAATTCGGCCAGGTGCTCGGCGTAGAGACCGTCTTTCCCGATGACGGCCGCACGCGCCTTGCACCGGGGGCATTTGGCAAAATTGTGATGGAATTCGTCGCCGCCGACATGGATACTGCGTGCGTGGGGGAAGGCACGTACCAGATCGTCGTACAGATCGCCGAGAAAGTCGAACACTTCGGGCTTCGACGAACAGAAGGTGCCGCCGGCCTCGCGCAAGTGCCGCAATTCTTTATGTCCGAGGATCTCCCCGGAATGGCCGAGCGACTCCTGTTGCGGGACCATCTCGATGCCGTGTTCCCAGGCGTATTCGCTCAGAATGCGTCCCTTCTCCACGGTAAAGCCGCCTTCGCCTTTCCGGCAGAGAAAGGGATACTTGGTGTAATCGAATGTCCCGCCCTCGAAATAGGGCATGATCGCGTTGATTTTGACCGCGGCCAGCTCGCGGATGATGCGTTTCCAATACTCGACGTCGATGACCTGAAAGCCGCCTTGGCTGACGGCGATCATGACCAGTCGGTTCCGGATGGCGGGCCAGTCGCGAATTTCGATCCCCGGCACACGCCCGCGGGGGCCGACGAGTTGGGCCAGCGTCTGGGCGGCATAGAAAAAACCCGGTCTCGCCAGGGCCTCGATGCGGACCCCGGCGGGATTCACAATCAGACGATAGCCTTGGGCCGACTTCCACGGGGCCGCGGGTTCGGCGGTTGGAGGAGCCAGGACAATGCGGGCGGCCGCCGATCCTTCGCTCCCGGCAGGAGACGGCGGAAGTCGCTCCTGCAACACGTCGTGCACGGCCCGGACAGCTTCCGCAGGCAGGTCCTTCTCAGCCACGATGGCCGCGCCGGGACGCACAACACAGCCCCCGCCCCTGAGCCGGACCTCCCGGGGCGTGGGAATCAGGGCGATTCCCGCCGCGCGGAGCGCCGCCGACTGTTCCTCGCGCCGGGCCTGTTCCCGACGTTCCCGCTCGATGTCGGCCAGGGCGTTGCGCCAGCGCGCGGCGATTTCCGCATCCCCGGTGGAGATAGCGAGATGGGCCCACTCCGTACTGTTCGGGCCCGCATCCGGGCATTCGTCCGCCAGCGAGAAAACGGTTTTCTCGCCGAGATCGTCCAGCGGGAGGAGCCCGGTATCCAGAAGGGTCTTTCCCGAATCGCGGGCGGAAAAGCGGAAACGGATATTGGTGCGGGCGAGGTCGATAACGGCCCGGTACCAGACGCCTGCCGTCAGGGACGTCTTCGAGACGGCGCGCAACGCCCATCTCCCATCCTTGCGCGTGTGACAGCGCAGGCGGCCGTCGTCGGCAACGTAGGCCATGTACCAGTGGGTATTCGGCAGCTCCGAAGCGAACTGTTGGCACTGGGCGTGCAGCCGCAGCGGGCGGAAATCGTAACGAATGCGCAAAGGTTCGGTCGCCACAGGCACCGGCCCAACGATCACACCGCTCCGCCGCCACCCGCCCAAAGGCCGCGAGACCATCAGGCCGTCACGGACCTCGACGGTTCCGCACGCCCGCAGAAAGGGCGAGGCAATTGCCCCGGCCCGAAACTGCTCGGACAGCAGGGATACGGACGGGGCCCCTTCGGCCGCTCCCGCAACCGCGAAAGACAACACGAGCAGTGCGAATACGTTGCTGGGTCTGAATGTCATGATCGCGCTCCATGAAGTGTGACAACTCGAACGCCGGCAGTCGCTTTCGCCCGGACTCCAGATCGGTCGGGGACAATCCATAAAGCAGTTCGGAAGCAGTTCGGGTCGGACCGACAGTACAAACGATACATCAACTGGTTCCGCCGGCCGCGCTGCGCCGCGGCGCTCACTGCGTTCGCACCTTGTCCCGCGACGCGCTCCGCGCGCCTCGGAACAAGGCACTTCACCTGACGGCTCGGCCGTCAAGCCGGAGGCTTGCCGTCCGCTCCGCAGGTGAGCGCCGCGATTATGCGCCATTGAAGGCTGTTTGTCAAGCCCAAATGTCTGTAACTTCCAGGTGATTCGCGCAATACATGGACATCGTCCCCGCCCGCCGCCTTCGTTCGATATCGGGCCTTGAACCCCAATCCGTCGAGGGCATCTTCCACGTAACGCTCACTGCCCACGGCAATGCCTTCGGTCCAATCCGGGCAGCGCCTCTGAAATGCGGAGTCCGCAATCCCCTGTACCACGGCCTCGCGAGCCATGTGTCCGAAATTGTTGGGGACAAGCACGCCGGTGAACGCCAGCGGGCGACGATAGGGGTGGACGAGGATGAATACTCGTAAACCGTACTCGTCGCCGACATCGTCGCCCGTGTCCGTTTTCAATGCGGGACGACGACCATACCCGGAGATAAGATGGAACGGCCTCACGCGTCGGAAAACGACTCGGCAAGAACTCGAAAAAAACACGCTTTTCGAGGCGGGAGAGGACTCTTTTTGCAGGAAAAACGTCAAAACCGACTTGAAACAATAACGAACTCTGTCCTCGGTTCCTGTCCATAAATGCAAAGAGTATGACTGACCTCGGGTTCCGCCGGGTTCCGTGTGATCAAAAGTCCAAGGGGCTCTTGGCCTCCTTGATCGTTCGGCTTGGTACGGTGTGCGTGTAGATCATCGTCGTCCGCACATCCGAATGCCCCAGCAACTCCCGGATCCTACGGATGTCGTAGTCGGCCCGCAGCAAATGGCTGGCGAAACTGTGTCGGAACGTGTGCGGACTCACCCGTTTCGGAATCGCGGCCTGCTTAACCGCGGCCCGCAACGCCTTGTTCACATGCGAAGGCTGAATATGGTACCGCCGGTATTCGTCGTCCCTGACTACATGGGTCAGGCGCCTGGCCGGAAAGAACCACTGCCAGATGAACTCCTTCGGCCCATTCTTGTACTTCTTTTCCAATTGTGACGGCAGAAAGACGCCGGCATAGCCCCTCTCCAGATCCTCCTGGTGCAGCGCGGCCAGTTCACGGAGCCGCGCATGGATGTCCGGCAGCAGGGTCCGCGGCAACGGCACGGTGCGGTCCTTCATCCCCTTGCCATCATGAATCGTCAGTACGCCGGCATCCAGATTGAAGCACCCCACCCGGAGATCAAGGCATTCGGAAATGCGCAGACCACAGCCGAAAAGAAGCTTCACAACCAAGTCGAACGGTGGCTCCAGAAATCCAATGATACGGTCGATCTCCTCACGTGAGAGAACAACGGGAATGTATTTCTTCCGTTTTGCGCGCACAACGCCGTCCACCTTGCCGAACTCTCTCCCCAGAGCATGGCGAAAGAAAAACAACAAAGCGTTGAACGCCTGGTCCTGGGTCGATGCCGCAACGCCTTTGTGGACCGCCAGATCGGTCAAGAACGCTTTCACGTCGTCCGTCGACAGACTTCCTGGAGCCTTGCTCTTCGTGAACCTCTGGAACTTGCGCACCCACATCGTGTAGGTCTTCAGGGTCTTCGGAGAGTAGTGGCGCAGCTTGATCGTGTTCGTCAGCGCCGCAAACTGATCGCGCCACGACGCGCCGCCTTCGGATGCGGCGGGACGACAGGGAGAATGGGAGGCGCAGACCTCACGCGACGGGGACTCCTCGCGAATTTCCCGAGCCGGAACCTGGCGAGGATCGGACGTCTCACCTCCGTCGGCACTTTCTCCAAGCATCCCATGATACAGCCTGACAGCCGCCTCGGCCTGGCGACGCTTCGACACCGTCTGCCTCTTCGAGGCGAGCTTCGACAGAAACGGGGGGAGACTACCGGCGCTCGCGTAGGGATGTCCATATTTGTGGCAGAAATCAAGATAATAGCGCAGCCATTTCCGGTATCCAGCCCGCTCCTCCGGAGGAACATCCCGAGCTGCCAGCCGGGTGTCGAACTTGCGCCAAAGTGCCTCCGGTCCTGTAATCAAGGTGGATATCCTTTTTTTGGTTAGAACATACACAAATGGAATGATATCAGGAAATACAATTCTCTTGTCCGGGCTTGTCAACTCCCAAATCCTATGTATCGTGACTATGGAGACGGCTGCCCCCAGGCGTCCCCCGGAGGATATCGAGAAACCATAGAATCACTTGTTCCGCGACGCGCTCCGCGCGCCTCGGAACAAGGCACTTCACCTGACGGCTCGGCCGTCAAGCCTGCGGCTTGCCGCCCGCTCCGCAGGTGAGCGCCGCGATTGTGTCACTGACCATGAACATGAAGTTGACCATCACAACCCACGAAGAGCAATCCAAGCAGGATCGCGCCTACTGGGGAAGTTGTACCCCGGAAGAGCGTCTGGACGCGGTTGAGAAGCTCAGGCTCGAGGCAGGGAAGTTCCTCTATGAATATCCATCCCGACTTCGAAGAGTTGTTGCGATTACTCGAAGAGCACCGCGTTGACTACATGATCGTGGGCGACTACGCCGTGGCCTATCACGGTCATCCCCGATTCACGAAGGACATCGACGTGTTCTTCCATTCCACCGACGAGAACGCTAGCCGCCTCCGCAAGGCCCTGATTGCTTTTGGATTTCGCGAACAGGATCTGCCTCTCGAAGCCTTCACGACCATAGGCAACGTCTTGACCTTCGGCGTCGTGCCGGTTCGCGTGGACCTGATCAACAATATCGACGGTGTCACTTACGAAGAGGCACGCCCCAATGTTGTCCGCGGAACGTACGGAGGAGTGGAAGTGACGTTCATCGGATTCGATGACCTCATAAGGAACAAGAACGCCACGCCACGCACTAAGGACAAGGGGGACGTGGAAGAGCTTACACAACAAGAGGATGCTACGGACGGCTAACGCCGCCGCAGATCCTTACGTTCCGCCGGCCGCGCTGCGCTTGGCCCGCGGCGCTCACTGCGTTCGCACCTTGTCCCGCGACGCGCTCCGCGCGCCTCGGAACAAGGCACTTCACCTGACGGCTCGGCCGTCAAGCCTGCGGCTTGCCGTCCGCTCCGCAGGTGAGCGCCGCGATTCGGCTTGACAGACGAAACGACAGAGAGTACAATTGTACATATGCAAATTGTAGCAGACACGAACACATTTCTCGCGGTGGCGTTGGATGAGCCGGAAAGACCCCGGATCGTTAGCATGACGCTAGGGTACGATCTCGTTGCACCGGAGGTGCTGCCGTTCGAAATTGGCAATGCACTGACGGCGATGGTGAAGCGCGGCACGCTACCTGCAACACAGGTCACACCGGCCTGGGACGCTGTTCGGGCCATTGCAGTTGGTCTCCGCGAGGTGGATCTGCGTGTGTCGTTGGATATCGCGACGAGATTCGGCACGTACGCATATGATGCCTATTTCCTGGAGTGCGCTCTGAGTCTCCGCCTTCCGTTGCTGACTCTGGACAGAGGCATGAGGCACGTTGCGCGCGAACTGAGCATTGAGATACTGGAGATATCCCCATGAGAGTCTTTACGTATTCACAGGCACGACAACGGCTGTCCGCGGTGCTGGATACTGCCCGCAGGGAAGAAGTCCTGATCAAGAGGCGCGGCGGCGACACGTTCTCCCTCACCTACAAGACTACTTCTAAATCGCCGTTTGACGTCCCTGGGATCAAGACCAGCGCCACGACTCAAGACATTCTGGATGCCGTCAAGGAATCCAGATCGAGGGGAGCCGAACCACCGGGTGGACGCTGATCGGAAATCCCGCCGCCTTCGGCTCTGGCAGTTCCCGGCCAGTCACCGGCACGTTCCAGGCGACGCTGCGCGCCGCCTGGAATCGCCCGGGCTGCCACCCGGCTGCCCCGGCGCTGGCGCGCCGGAACAACCGGTTGCACTTCATGGCTCCGGTCTCGAGCTGCGCTCGGCCCGGTTCCAGAAGTGACCCGGGCGATTCGCCGAGCAGAGAGATGGATTCGGAGGGCTGAAGGCCCGGCGTCATCGTAGCCCAGGGCAAAGCGCAGCGTCGCCCTGGGTTGGATCAACCAAGGGATTGAAGCCTGACGGGCTTCCTCAACGGTCGGGCGCGTCAGGATTGAAGTGCCCCTACAGGGCACGGACTGGTGGTTGCCGATTACCCCGGGCGCTGCCCGGGGCTACGATGAGGCCGCCCTTTCGGGGCTGAGGAAGAAAACGCCTTCGGCGAACAACGCCACGCAGGTGGACGCTCGTTCCTCGCGCCACTGATGGCTGGCGGAATCGCGCGAGACTCGCGAGACTGACGGGGACATGCTGCGCCGGCGTCGCGTAGCGACCTCGGAGTGTCGGTCGCTCGAGACCGCTTTCCCCGGCCGAGGCTTGACTCGGCCGGGACCGGCGCCGAGTGCGCGGGACCCCGGAACGGCGCGTCAAGCCACGCCGAAGAAGAGCTGCGTCAAGCCGCAGGCACTCCGGAGCGCTGTGCGCGGAAGCACGCCTGCGGCGAACAAGCCCGGTGCTGCGGACCTCGCAGGCTCGTCCGCAGACCGACACGTTCGGCAGAAGACTTGCACGCATTGCACATGTACAGTATATTGTCCACATGAAAGCACTAACCTACACCGCAGCTCGTGAAAACCTCGCCAAGACGATGCAGCAGGTCTGCGACGACCACGATGCCGTCATCATCACCAGACGCCGCGACCAAGCTGTCGTGATGATGTCCTTGGAGGACTATGAGTCCTTGGAGGAGACGGCATACCTTCTGCGCAGTCCTCGGAATGCTCAGCGCCTTCGGGAAGCCGTGGACCAACTGCGTGCCGGCGGCGGGACGCAGCGAGCACTGCCGGAGCTGACATGAAGATCGTCTTCGCAGACCGGGGCTGGGAAGACTTCACGTATTGGACGGCGCATGACCGGAAAATCGCCAAGCGGATCGTGCGGCTGATCAATGACATCCAACGGCAGCCCTTCACCGGTTTGGGGAAGCCGGAGCCTTTGAAGCACGACCTGTCTGGCTTCTGGTCCCGGCGCATTACAGACGAGCATCGTCTCGTCTATGCCGTCGAAGGCGACCAACTCTGGATTGCCCAGGCACGGTACCACTATTAGCCGAACCAGAGGATGGACGTGGACGCCTAACCCTGCCGTCGCTCCGCTCTAGCAGCGTTCTGCGCCCGTCATCCCGGGCGTTCGATGTGGCGAGGGATAGGATAATGCAGAAGTAAGGGGAAGAACTCAAGCAAGAACCACTGCAACAATGATTCCGACCAAGGCAATGACAAGCCCCCAAGGCCGATAGCGATTCCCAGCCTCCAGTTGTTCAGCTTCTTCGTAAGCTCTTCTCGCGCCACAGTTAGCCGCTGGTTGATCTGGAGGAGCCTTTCGAAGTGGGACTGAAGCTCGTCATGCATATTGCAGTGATTGCGGTTGTCCAGGTTGGAGAGGACATCTCTGGTCCGAACAACTTCCCCACAGAGATCCAGATAGTCTGGGACTACGTCGCCGACCGTCACCATGCGAAAGTCGCCTTTGAATTGCTCGAATTCCAAGAGGAGATCCAATGTTCCGGCTTCCAGTGCATCGTATGCCGCACGCGAAGCATGTATCTCCGCTTCCTGGATATGCGCCGACCGAAAAGGGGTTGTCGGAGTGCTCACGGGCCCGTCGCATCGCCGGTCCGTGATCCGCATGTTCGTTCGCGCCCGGAACGCAGTGAGGCATCCGACCTGCCTGACGGTTACCGCAGACACGGGAGACACAATCGATGGCTGTCCGCGTCGCTCTGATCGGCGCCGTGGGACACGTGGGGTATGTCCTGGATGGGCTCCGCGAACTCCCCCAAGCCGTGCTTTGCGCGGCCGCCCCCGGCGCGCCCGACGAAGACGGCGAGAGCGTCCGGCGTGTCCTCGCCCGGACGGGCAGCGGCGTGTTCTACGCCGACTGGCGGCGACTGCTCGACCGTGAACAGCCGGACGTGGTGGCCGTCACGCCCCGTTTTTACCGGCACGCCGAGATTGCAGCCGCCGTGCTCCAACGCGGCATCCCCGTGTACTGCGAGAAACCGCTCGCCTTGGACCTCGGCGACCTCGAACGCCTCCGGGAGGCGCAAATCAGGGGGCGTGCCGCCCTTGGCATCATGCTTGCCTTCCGGTACGAGCCGGCCTTTTTCACGGCCCGTCGTCTCGTGGCCGCCGGCGTCATCGGCGAACCGACGGTCGGGTACGCCCAAAAATCGTACAAGCGCGGCGTTCGCCCGGAGTTCTACAAACGCCGCGCCGGGTTCGGCGGCATCATCCCCTGGGTCGGCATTCACGCCGTGGACTGGTTTCGCTGGGTCAGCGGCCGGGAATACGCCGCGGTTGTCGCGCAGCACGTCAAACTCCACGCCGCCGATTACCCGGAGCTGGAAGACGCGGCCACCTGTCTGTTCGAACTCGAAAACGGCGGCAGTGCAGCCATGAGCTTCGATTTCCTGCGACCGGCCGGCGCGCCGACGCACGGCGACGACCGTCTCCGCCTGCTCGGGGAGCGAGGCGCCCTCGAGGTCCGCGGCAAGAACTGTCTCGAACTCATCACCGAAGACGGCGTCGAGCGGCCGGAGCTTGAATCGCCGGCGCACGGGCCGTTTGCGGATTTCGTGCTCTCGGTGGTCGAGCCGACCCGTGCCTGCCTCATTCCCGGCGCCGACGCTTTTCGCGTGACCGAAATCGTCCTCCGCACCCGTGACGCAGCGGACCGCGGCAAACGCGTTGACCTTCGCCCGGGGCAAGGTTCGTAGTACCGCATTCATGCGGTCTCTTTGCGGACGCAAGACAACGAGGACATGATCGGCTGAAGCCGGAACTACGAGCCTCGGGTCTTGCCCAGTGCAAGGTTCGTAGTACCGCATTCATGCGGTCTCTTTGCGGACGCAAGACAACGGAGACACGACCGGCTGAAGCCGGAACTACAAGCCTCGAGGTCTTGCCCGGGGCAAGGTTCGTAGTACCGCATTCAGGGCCTGTCGCTTTATTATTATTGGATATTTTTCAGAGATCGTATAGAAATAAATAAAAGCTTTTATATATTTCACATAATAGAGAGAAG
>JAADHN010000018.1 GCA_013151865.1 Kiritimatiellota bacterium | reverse complement strand
ACGACTACATCCATCAAGCGTTTGACAAAAAGATGACCGATCGAGTCGCCGGCGGCCTGTCGAACCCCGTCGCTGGGGCTTTGTGGCCGGGCTCTAGCTCACAGGCGGGGAAGAAGCGTCAGCGGATTCCCCGTCCTGTGCAGTGCCATGTTCGGCTCCACGCGATCTTGATTCTTTGATGGCCTCCAAAATGTCCCGGGTCGTGGCTCGAGTCTTGATGCCGGGGACATCGAAGGGAGATTTCCTGGGAGCCTTGTAGGTTACAGCGAATTTATCCCCGCCCCGCCGAGTAATAAGCACCTCCTCCTTGCGGGCAGTATCCAAAACAGTAGCCAGAGCCTGGCGGGCTTGGGAGTATGTGAAAACTTTCATCGTATCTACTCCACGATCTGGATGCTCAGTTCCCGGGCAATGTGTTTCATGCCGCGGTCCAGCGTCAGGAGAGGCAACCGCAGGTTCAACGCGCATTCGAGAAAGTAGGCATCGTAAGCGTAGATGCCGAATCGAACCGCCAGTACCAGCGCAGCATGCATGTCCAAGCCTCGAAGATCGACCGGTATCGCCTGAACTGCATTCCAAGCGGCCGGTACCTCGGCGGCTGAAATGACTCCCCTTTTCAGCATTGCCGTCAGCGCATTGCCGATCTCAAAAGGCAGCACTTCCGGGGCGACAAGATCGTGCCCCGTCGTCACTCGAATGATCTGGCTCTTCTCAGGCTCTTCCAGGGCAACGGCCAAGAACGCATTCGTGTCTGCCACTATCTTCATATGTACAATTGTACTCTTCCATTCGCGGAATATCAAGCCGAATGGCCGAGTTGAGCGACCGACGTATAACGCAGCGAACGCGAGTTCGCGGACGTTATGCGCCGGTTCGTTCGAACGTTTTGTTAGCGGCGCGCGCAGCGCGGCGCTAATGGCATATTTCTAATGGCATATTTATAGACTGATCGAAAATCATGGGATACCGTGAACCGGTACTCTACCGTATCGCATTCAGTCCGGGGTCGCAACTCTAGGGGACGCAAGAAAGCCGGCGTGTGCGCAAGCCGCGGAAGATCGCCGCCTCACTATGTGTATGCGACGCAGCACGCTCCTCGGATGCCGATGCGGTCCGGTCGCGGCCCGTCCGAAGGCACTGCGCGCTGGGTTTCAAACTGCCGGTATCGTGATAGATTCCCCTTTGCGGCTTGACTTCTATGACGCGTGCGCCCAACAGGAGGCTCCGGGACGGGTGCCTGCGTATGACATTTCCATGCTCAAGACCAACGTACCTGCGAGAGGCGCAAGCAATGTCTGCAAATCGGCGTGTTTCCAGATTTGGTCTCTTTTGGCTGTTGCCCTGGCTCGTACTGGCGCTTGCCCGAGGCGCCTCACCCCCCCCCGAAATCGTTGTTCGAGTCGACGCCCGTGTTTCGGACATTTTGCATGAGACGGAGACCGTTTCGGCCAACCTGTTCGGGATCACGGCATTCGAAGGGTTCCCGTCGGTCGTGGCGGACCCCGACTACCGCGCCCGGCTCGAAGTGCTCCGCCCGGGGTGTATCCGCCTCGCGGGAAACGTCGCTTGGTGCTCTCCCAAGACGTTTGATCCGGCTTGGTACGACACGCCGGCGGCACTGCGGGAATTCACGCAAGTCCTGCTTTTCGGGGCTCGTTATCCGACGGGCCGTTTTCTGCCCGTGATGCGGCAAATCGGTGCGGAACCCATGTGTTCCCTGGGCGGCGTCCCTCCCTATCTCCGCTACAAGGGCACGCCCAATCCGGCGGACTTCGAGCGATGGGCGGAGTATTGTGCGGCTTACGTGGGCCTCTGGAAAAAGTTGGACCCGGCCCTGCGTTTGGTCCAAGTCTGGAACGAGCCGAACGCTTCCTGGTACAAAGACCCGCGCACCGGCAAAGGACGCCTCAGCGCGGCCGAGCTGCACATCCGTATGGCCAATGCCGTGGCCAAAGCCATCAAGGCCCGCTTTCCGGACGTCCGGGTGGGCGGGCCTGTTCTTTGCTGGCCCCCGGCATGGCCGCGTGCCCAGAAGGGACATGCGCCGTGGTACACCTGGGACCAGTGGACACTCCCCTGGCTCGAGAAAACTGCCGGCCGAATCGATTTCTTCGACTTTCACGTTTACAACGTGACGCCGGCGGACTTCATGGTTCAAGTCGAAATGCTGGTCAATGCAGCCGAACACATCCAGAATCGCCGTTTGCCCGTGTGGATCACAGAGAGCAACTACAACCTGGCCCCGAACGAACTGGACGATCCCGGCGCCATCTGGCGCAAACGCATTCTGCCGTACGAACGGTTCCTGCTTCGGGGAGTCCTGCCCCAGGCCGACAAGATCGAGGGCAACCTCTACCACGACCTGCACGCGCGCCGTCACACCCTTCTGCCGCGCGGCGCGGACGCGCCGGACCCGGTCTATTGGCTTCTGTGGGTCCTCCGCGATCTCCGCGGCCGCCGCGTGGTTGCGGACTCCGCAAATCCCAACTTGGCAACGTTCGCCGTGGTCGAGGATGACCGTGTAACCGTGGTGGTTTTCAACGATGCCGCGGAGGCGCGGACGATTGCCCTGGAAATCGATATGCCCTGCTCGTACTGGACCGGCCCCCGGGTGCGGGGCATCGGTCCCTCGCCGACCGCGGGAGTCGAACGCCTGCAACTGGTTTTCAGGCCCGAACGACAGGGGGGGAAGGCCGTGGGACGCCTGCGCCTGCCTGCCCGGGCGACGGCGTCGATCAATTTTCGCATGAACACGTTCGGCAAACCAAACCGCCGGCGTGTCACCCGCGAGTTTTTCGGCGACCGAACCCGATTGTTCCTCACGCCGACGGCGCCGGCTGTATTGAACATTCGTGTCCCCGAGGACATTCCTTTCGACCGTGCCGTGTTGCGGATCGGCCTGCTGGGGACCCAGGGCGGCGAAGTGATGGTCGGCACGCTGGGCGGGCGGAATCTGGCAGTCGGCGCCCGTGCCTACCAGGAGTTCCCCCTGAAAAAGACGGAACTGAAATCGAACAATCGTTTGGAATTGCGTGTCCGGAAAGACACGGGAAATTCGGCGCTGGCCGTTGCGTTCGCGTCCATCGTGTTGCGCTCCCACGAGCCCGGCGGCGCGGGCGGGGTGCGGTCCGGACGTTGAATGCGGGGCACTCCCACGACGTCAAGCCCCGTTTCCCGTGGCACGCAATTGAAGCGAACCGGCGTCCGGACGCTGAATGGATGACCTGCGCGGTCCAGTCATACGGAGTCCGCGCCCGGACACGGGCACGGGGACGGCACGAAAAGCGGGCGGTCGACTTTACAGCCCTCCGAACGCCTTCTCGAGTTCAGGGAGACAATCACCGCCGTGGCCAGACGAACACCACATCTCGAACTGTTCGAGCGGCTTCGCGTGTTCGAGCGCCTCAATCCGGACCTGCTGACAGGCCCCGAACTCGCACGTCTTCATCAACTGGCAGGCCAGACCGATTCCCGGCATTTTCCCCGATTGGCAGGTTTGGCCCAGCGCTTGATCGATTCCTATCTGAGCAGTCCCTGGAAACGGGAAGAGCAGCAGATCCTCGGCGAGTACTTCCACTACATCGAGCAGGCTTCCCGCCTCTTGGCGGCCGCGGGCGAGTTGAATATCGACGTGGACACGCGGGGCGCCGGGGAGCAGTCCGTGGCCCTTGTGCCCCGGCACCTCTACTCCTCGCTGGACTGGTGCAAGGTCGTGAACAAAGCCCGCATCCCTCGAACGGTCATCCGCGCGGTGGATGCGGCCCGACGACGGAACCAGCTTCTCTACTCCGTGATCGAGGAAGTTTTTGCGATCATGCACCGGGTCGATCTGGACAGGAGCATCGAGTGGGAGACGGTGTATCTGGAAAAGAACCGGGGCGACCTGGATTCGGACCTCGTCCGGGACCTATTGCGGGCTTGGCGCCGGGAGCGGGAGTTGCCGCGCAGCGCGCTTGAATGGGCGTTCAAGTGGTCTGCCGACCGCAATATCGAGCGGCAATGGCCGGCCGTCACCCGGGAAGCCGACCTCCTTCTGCGCAAGCACGCCCTGACTTCATGGCAGGACCGAGAGCGTTCGGGAAGCGCCAATCTCGCCCACCTCCGCCTGCTTCTGGAACGCCAAGACCGCGGCGACAAGCCATTGCTCGAGTGGCTCGAAAGCAGCATAACCGACATCGGCAGCAGCGTTCACTTCTTCGTCGACCTCAGTCGTGCGCTGCTGGCCGACCCGAACGAGGCCACCGCCGACTGGCGCCGGGCCGCGCTCCTGCGCGAAATCCGCAAGGTGGAGGCCCTTTTCCCGCCGGTGCTGGTGCTCGGCGATCTCATTCTTTCGGTCCCCAACGGGGCCTACGGATTCGCGTTGGCGTTTTTCGGGTTGACGGGAGACAATCGCAGGAACTGGGAACAGCGCGTGCACGAGTTTTCCCGAAGGACCTTGCTCAAGGCGTTCCTGAACGATCTGCGACGGGGAATCGGTCCTCTCGAAACCATTCGTCGCTTCTGCTACGGCGACCGTGACCTGTTTCTGCGCATGATGTCTCACCTCGATTTCGCCACCAGTGAATTCGACTCTCTCGAGGAACGCGAAAAAGTAATCGAAGAGCTGGCGGTCTATTACGCCAGTTACCATGAGAACGAACTGCTCGCCGCAGAAGTGGCCCGGCGCTATCGCGATCTCATGCGCGTTCTGCACGAGGACAGTCTTCGTCGTGTCCTGAGCCCGCAACAATTCGCGGAGGTCGAGCACTGCGAGGTCCTCCGCGATTTGGCGTCCATCGCGGCAGACGCCCGCCGATATCTGGCCCGGCGCCGCGCCTTGGACACCGACCTCGAACACATGGTCGCCGCCGAGCTGGACTTCGCCACGGCAGTACGCCAGCGCCGCCTGGTACTCATTCGCAAAATGTTGGTTTAACCTGTGTTCAGGAAAGACGTGACACCACAGCCGTCGGACTTTTCCAACATGAATTCGCCTTTCCGAAAACAGCCGAGAACGAATATGCGCCTGCCGGGCGGCGCAATGCCGTTTACGTATGCGGGCCGCATCCCTTTCGATCTGCGGGATCGCGCCAACCTCGACCGGAGCACGCGCGCAGCGGGGGCGGCGCCCGTGCCGAGCCGCATCCGCGTTGTCGGATGCGGACGACACGTGGGCCGATCCTCATCGGGAGCCGGCGGCAAACCACCCGTTGGGCCGTCCACATCCCATCGCACCCGACACAGGCGCTTGACCGCTCTGGCACTGGGGTGCCTCCTGGCGGCAGCGACCGCCAAGGCGGAGACAACCGCAACAGTCGCGGGCGCCGCCGCCGGGCCCGCGTCTTCTCTCGGTGTGGTGGCGCGATACCGGCGGGCCCTGGAATTGATCGGCGAAAAACACGCCCGACTCTATGAGATCGCCGGCCGTCATTTCGCCCTGCTGTCCGGGCGCCGACTCCTGGTGATCACCGGTGAATACGCCCGCCACAAAGGTTACAACGGCGTGTCGGACCTCGGGATCGTGCTGACCCGGCGCGGGCGGGTCAGTCGGATCGTGTTCATCGACAGCCCGGAGACCCCCACTTACATCAAGGTCATTCGGATGCGGTTGCGCGCCCTCCTCGGCCAACGCCTCCGACAGAAGGACCGCCCCATGCTCGCCATAACGGGCGCCACGATCACATGCGAGGCGGTCACACGAACAGTAAGTGAAACGCTGGACGACCTGGGCGCGCTTCTGCATGGAGTGAAGATCGAAGACGCGGCCGTCCGGCGCAATGGTCTGGCGCTCGCACCCGTGACCGCGATCTCCCTCTGACGGCTCCGTCCGTCTCGGAAAAATCGGGGAAAGAACAAAGGCGAAAAAGGAGCACTCGACAAATGTTTACTCGAATTGCTGCCGTCCTGACCTTCGCAACGACCGGCGGCGCCTTGCTCCCGGCGCCCCGACTGAACGCCCAGGTGAACGCCCATACTCCGGGCTGGTTCCCGTTTGTCATGTCGCCCGTGGACACGCCGGACAATGCCGCACTCGATATGTCGTTTCTGAATACGCCGGGGGGGCGCGGACGGATCCGGGTGCAAGACGGTCGGTTTGTGGACGGGCAAGGACGCCGGGTCCGCTTTCTGGGGACCAATTGCACCTTCTCGGGCGCCTTTCCGGAGAAAGCGGACGCGCCGAAAATCGCCCGGCGTTTGGCGCAGCTCGGATTCAATGTCGTTCGCTTCCACCACATGGACGCCCGCGACATCTGGCTGCCCGGGCAGAAAGGATTGGATCCGGCCAAACTGGACCGGCTTGCCTGGTTTCTCCATAACCTCAAACAGAACGGCATCTATGCCAACATCAACCTGCACGTGTCCCGAACGTATCCGGCGCTTCGACGCATCCGGGACCTCCCGCGTTCTTTTCGCTACGGGAAGATCCTGGACATTTTCTATGAGCCCTTCATCCGGTTGCAGGAGCAATACGCCTCCGACCTGCTCGGGTATCGCAACGCGTACACCGGGTTCCGCTTGGCCGACGACCCGGAAATCGCCTTTGTGGAACTGAACAACGAGAACACGCTGCTGAACCTGAAACTCGGCCAACTGGATTCCATGCCGGAACCGTTCCGGGACGCGTTGCGCGACAAATGGCGACAGTGGCTGAAGCGGCGCTACACCACACTGCCGGCGGCGCGGAAGAACTGGGATCGCGGGGCGGTCCCTCTGGGGCCTGAACTGTTGAAGAATGCGGACTTCGCACGCGGCGCGGAAGGTTGGACGCTCGAGGGAGAGAAACCCGGTGTCTGCGAAGCGACGTCCGCCAAGGCGCCCGACGGCCGACCGGCCCTGCGGGTGCGTATTGCCAAGAAGGGCAAGGTCTCCTGGGCATATCAACTGCACCAGATCGGCGTACCGGCGAAGAATGGGCAGACTTACACGATCGCCTTCCGGGCCCGAGCCAATCCGCCGCGGACGCTCGGGGTCTCCATGCGCTTTGCCAAAGCCCCCTGGACCGTGGTCTCGCGGCACAGCGGAATCGCCTGTACGCCGAAGTGGAAAGAATATGTGATCGTCACCGGCGTGAAGGGCGTGATCCCGGACATGCCGATCCGCCTGAGTTTCAACATGGGCGATATGCCCGGCGAAGTCGAGTTCGCCGCGATATCGCTCCGAACGGGCCGCCGCCCGCTCGACATATCCGCGCGAAACCTGGACGAAATCGAGCTTCCGGCCTCCTACTGGCCGGACGCGGCGGCCGCGGATTTCCGACGTTTCCTGATCGACACCGAACAGGCCTACGTAAAACGCCTCCGCCGGCACCTACGCGACAAAGTGGGACTCAAGGCGTTGATTGCCGACACTCAGGCCGGCTACGGCGGACTGTGGGGACTGCGACGCGAAGGGAGTCTCAGCGACTACGTGGACAACCACTCCTATTGGCAACATCCCCGTTTCCCCGGCAGGCCTTGGGATTCGAAGAATTGGTTCATTCCCAACACGTCGATGGCGGCCGACCCGAAAGGGGGCACGTTTCGCCGACTGACACTCTATCGCTATGCAGGCAAGCCCTACTCAATCAGCGAGTACAATCATCCGGCGCCCAACGATCATGCGGCCGAAATGTTCCCGTTGCTGGCGACCTATGCCGCGCACCAAGATTGGGACGCCATCTACCAATTCTCTTACCTCAACCGCGCCGAGTACGCCCACCGTGACAAAATCAACGGCTATTTCGAACTCAGCCATCACTCGGCACAGCTCGTTTTCGCCCCGATCGCCGCCGTAGCGTTCCGCGCGTTCGGCGTCCCCGCCGCTCCCGAGAAGCTGGTGGTGGACCTCCCCGTCGAACTGCTCGACAAGGGACTGGAAACCGGATGGCCCTCCGCCGACTCGCTCCTGCCCCTCGAGCGTCTGGTGCTCCCCGTCGTTTTGAGCAATCGCTTTGCCGTCCGCTTCGACACGACCCTTTCCCAAGTCCGAATCCCCGCCCTTCCCGACCCGCCCCCCGACGGTTTTCTCCTGCGGACCCCGATCATGGAATGGACCCCCGCGCCCCGCGCCCTGTACCGGGTCGCCGCCCCTGCCCTACGAGTGGCGGTGGGCGAGATCGGCGGCGCCCCCCTGGAACTGGGCGATGTCCGACTGACCGTGAGGTCGCCGGAGGGGAGCTGGGCGTGTGTGGCGCTCGCCGCCCTGGACGGAAAGTCGGTTGCGGACTCCGCAAAACTGCTGTTCGTGGCAGTGACGCGCGCGGAGAACTCGAACATGGAGTGGGACGCAAAGCGAACAACGGTCCTGAACAAATGGGGGAGCGGTCCTGTCGTGGCCCAAGGCCTCCCGGCAGACTTGACTCTGCCGGGCGCGGCCCGACCGCGCGTGCATGCCCTGGATCCGCACGGCGTTCGGGCGGCCCCGGTCGACGTGCGTGGGGCGCCGGGCACGTGGCGGATCGCGGTGGGGCCCAAGTTCCGCACGCTCTGGTACCTCGTCGAACGCTGATCGGGCGGTGCGACGACCATCACGGCAATGGGCGACCGAAGGAGCGCCCGTCTCCGGGGCCGCTTGTCTTCGGGGCTCTTTCCCCCCGGAATGCGCCCTGCCGTGCCCGCACAAGACGGCGGACTTGACAGGACGCCGCAACGGACGCGCCGCTTTCCATTCCCGGCGCCATGTTCCTGCAGGAACATGGGACCGTGAACAGCCCCGGTCCCGGACGTGAACACGTTGTATCGGGACGGTCAGATCCCTTTCAGGAGCGCTTTCAATTTCAGCGTGGGAATGCCCTGTTCCCATTTCCGGATGATTCTTGCCGCCGTTGCTTCTGCCATGATTCCTCCCGGTCCACCGGCCCGCAGAAGCTCGATCTGTTTGGTCAACTCCGCCGCCCATGCCCGATACCCGGAGGCCGCCTCTTTCTCATCCGGCATCGCCGCCAACACGTTCTCGATTTCTCGTTGTTTTTCCGCCAGCGGCCAATTGGCGACACTGTCATCGACAAAACGGAACGCGGCCAACTGCCTCAGCAGTCCCGGCGCGCGCCGACGCAGGTCCGCCATGGCATCCTCGTTTTTTGTGCCTTTGTAATCGAAGAAGACAAAACGGAAGTCGCGCAGTTGCGGCTCGAGGTCCATCACCGTCTCGATCCCGTAGGCGCCGACCGTAAATGCGACCTTCTCCGCTTGGCTGCCCGGCCACAGCACGGAACACGGGCCGACGCCGGTGCGTTTTTGAGAGACGTATCCCGTATCGAAGATACGGTCGTAGTACAGCAACCACGACTCCCGGGGCAGGTCCAGGTCCGCCTGTTTGCCTTGCGGCAAGTCCCGCGTCGGCGTCAACACATGCCGCTCGGCATTGCTGACGTAGGCCGATGGATAGCAGCGCAAGACCAGGCGCAGGCGTTCGATCTCAGTCTTCGGCTCCAGCAGGACTTGGCAGTACAAGGCGTCGTCGCGTGCAAGGGCGACAAAGCGGATGCGCACCAGGGACAGGGGCGTGTCGAACACGAAATCCGCATACCCGCGGGTTCCGACACTGCGCCCGACGAGCGAGTGAATGGGGGTACTGCCAATGCTCTTGTTATTGATCGACAGATCGAAGAAGCCGCCGGCGTACCAGTTGCAGTTCGCCGGCCGGTGCATCCCGATATACCCCTCGCCGGGAATCGCGACGCCGGGACGCTTGTCGTCGAAGGCCACGACATAACGCAAGCCATAGGTTTTGACGCCGGTATCCATAAGAATGTCGTGGAAAAGGCGTTTCAGCCCGACGATATGCCTGGGCGCGCCCGGTCCGGCAATACTGGTGTGCGCGCCGCCGTCAGTGACAAGGACACGGGGCGCGGGCGGTTGGGCGGAGACCGCGATCGAGACACCGAGTGCGCCGCATAGGGCCATCCATCTACGCATGTGATAGATTCTCCTTTGTCGCTTTCAGACCGATTCCCGGGCCTACTCCACGCGGAACCGCACGGTCTTCGTCCTGCCGGTACAGAGTTCGGTCGCTCTTATCGTCCACGTTCCTTTGGGGTCGTTGAAGGCCACGGGCACGGTCACTGTGGCGCTGTGCCCGCCCACAAGTGCTATCGAATCGAACCAATCAGCCGTGGCACCGTCCGGGAGGGTGACCTGCACTTTAACGGCGCGCCGCCCTTGCGGCCTCCGGGAGCTGATTCGCACGCGCTGCACGCCGCCCGGCATTACGGAGGGCGAGACTTCGAGAGACACCGGATCGAGTCGTTGTGGAGACAGCACGAAGAATATGGCCCGCGAAGGCGTTATGCTCAGAAGGAACTCGCGTTGCTTCCCGAGGGGTTTGGGCATCTTCAGATCATAAGCATACATGGCGTTAGGCAACTTCATCCGCGCAGGTTCGGACCGACCTTTGTGCCGGAAAACAGATACAATCTGCAGCGGCCCATTCATCCAGCGTGTGACTTCGACGTTGCGCAGTCGCCGTCCTTTCTCATCGGTCAATTCGATTGCCGGAGAACTCCAATGCCGTCCCAGAATGAGTCGCCACACGCGCGCCGCAACATTGGGTGCACTCTCGGAATCGGCCGACGGAAAAGAGGACATGGCCAAATTGAGCAGCACCGCCCGGCCTTTCCCAAACGAGTTGATCAGGAAAAGCGGGGCCTTGCCGGCCGTACCCGCCGCCGATGCACCGGCAGATTCTACCCCGCCATCGACCAGTATCTTGCCGAGATCCAGCCGCTCCAGCCGTCCGTCGGCCAAAGCCACCTTGACCTGACCGTCCAGGTTCAGGGCCTTGTCAAAGCCCGTGCGCCGGACGCCGAACACATCGTCGAGTTGCCCCGCCTTCAGGGGCTTGACGTGGCCGTTGTAGATCGCCGGGCGCACATCCGCGACAAGCACGCCGCCCCGGCGCACATACTGGCGGAACATCTCCGCCTGCTGAGCGCTCATTGCCTGTGTCAGCGGCAGGATGATGACTTTGAAAGTGCTCAAATCCACTTCCCCCAACCGCATTTGCCGGTCGGTGAAGTAGCGAAAGTTCCAGCCCAGCTCGCGCACGGCGTGATGGAAGGCGCTGTGATTGCTCTCGTAGCTTCCGAACGAGGGCGAGGTCTGGACCTTCGCGGCGTAGGCAGAGGGCTGTGAATAGAGAATGCCGATCCCGTCGGTCTGCATGTCCGAGCGGAGCAGCAGATCGCCCAGGCCGTCGCGCACGATCTGCGTGTCCCGCAGGATTTCCCGGACCGCGGGATACGGGTCGAGGCAGGGCGACAACCACCCGTGAAAGCGGTTCAGGACCTCCCAGCGCCACCACCAAACCGCATCGCAACCGCGGGTGACCATACGCCAGTACTTCTCCAACAACGAATCGGCGTCCTTGGTGTAGCCCATCCAGTTGGCGCGCGGGAAGTCGCGCGGCGCAATCGAGCGCAGCACTTCGTCGGCCGTGCCCGGGTATGGCGACCAGAAGCCGTTGTAGCGTACAAAGCCGTCCAGGTCATCGCCGTGAGCGAATGTCCCGGCACCCTCGAAGCCGCAGCGGCTCTTCGGATCGATGCGCCGGAAACCCCGGCCGAAACGCTCGCACAGCTTGCAGAAGTTGTACGACTGGTAGGCCTGGCGATCAAACCAGCGGGGGAAGTTGCCGGCGCGCAGCGCCCTCGTCTCGTCATTGTCATCGGGCGTGCTCAGTTGCACGTCGGCGAAGCTCGCGTAGTTGCTTCCCCACGACGCGTTGAGCGCGGCGATGTCCTTATACTGTTCCTGCAGATACCGGCGGTAGGCGTCGAGACAGCAGGGGCTCAGACAGGAGCCGCGCACGGCGATTTCATCACCCAGCGAATAGACGAACACGCCATGACGGCGCGCTGGAAGACACTTCTCTACAACGCGATCCACGACCGCCCGAATTCCGGCTTCGTCGTTCCAGCAGGCCGGTTTCATGACGCCTTTACCATCCCTTTTTGCGCGGATGTGGGTCGTATAGGGAATCCAGGCGATGTCGTAGGCGGCGACATAGGTCGGCGGAGAGACGCCTCCGAGTTGGACGGTGACGCCGGTTCTGGCCAGGCTCTCTTCGGCTATCGGCGCCAGGTTTCCCCGGGGCACATCCCACATAACGAAGTTGAATCGCCCGCGACGCCGTTTGACCACATGGGCGAAGCGCCAGGCGGAGGCGACCTCCCGGGCACCGTTCACGAGCGTGGCGCGGACCTCGAGCAGCATCGGAAACCAGGGATGGATGTCGAAAGCGAAGGCTGCCTCGGCGGCGCCGGGCTTGACGACCTGCCGCGCCACTTCGCGGTCTCGCCGGTCGAGCAGACTCACCACCAAACGTTCATGGGCACCGGGCGGGCCGGAAAGCTTGACCCGGCCGCGGAGCCGTTGCCCGATCTCGGCCCAGTCCCGTTCGAGTGCCACTTCGTCCACCTTGCGCCGGCCGACGACGGCGAACGGGACGCTGCCGAAACCGACGACCTTCTTGCCGTCGCGGGCGATGACGTCGAGGACGTACTTGCCCATCCGAACGAGCGGGATGTCGAGGTCCACGGTCCCGCCGGGCTTGTCGAGGACCCGCTGGTTGACGGCGATCACCGCGCCGTCATCGCGACGCAAGGCGACCTCGGCCGTCGTGTTGGGGGTCGCGCCCCGCCAAGCGAGGATCGCGGCGCTCCGCGGCAAAGTGTCCCGCGCCAGTTCGGTGCTCTTCGGCGTCAGCGTCAGGCTCAGCTTCGGCTCTTTGCCGGCCGCCCAAAGGATTGCTTTTCCCAGGCGCATGTCCCACTCGTCGTATTCCACTTCCCAGCCGGGGCGATACGTGATTGTCGGCCGTTTGGGCAGGCGCACGCCGCGTCCGTTTCTCACCTTGAACGCCGTTGCCCCCTGCACGTCATGGAGAAAGGCGGGCGTCTCCGCAAGCCGGTTGTCGTCCTTGAACACGCGTTTGTCGTCGGTGCCGATCAACACCAAACCGGCACCTTGGATGACGCCATTGAGGAGCAGGTATTGCTGCTCGACCGGCACGTTCTGCAATTGCACTTCCAGAAAAACGAAGGCGTCCCATTTCCGACCGAGCAGACGGGTCATGCGGCGAATGCCGTCGGCGCCGCCATGCCAATCGTCTTTCCGGGTGTCCACGAGGCGCGCCCAGAAGACCATTTGCGGATCGAGATCGAAGCGCTGCTTGAGCTCGACGACCTCGCGTGCATTGGCGCCGCGGCCGTTCACGAAAAACAATACGCGGGTTTGGCCCAGCGCATAGGGTTTGGCCCAAGCCGTGTGCGGCGTGACAAACTCGGAATCGACGTTGTGGTCCACCTCGAGTTCACGCATGTCCAGAGCAACGCAGAAGGGGGCGACAAGCAAGGCCAGCCCGGACAGCAGCCGAATGTGTCTCATGATTCTTCCCGTGTACCCCGGCGCCGAAGTCCGTTCAAATGGGTAAGGTTGGATGGCCGTGTGCCGCGAATAATTCCGAGTGAGATCTTGTCGTTTTCGTTCCCCTGGGGAGATCTCGCGCCGGAACAATACGCGCGCAATGTGCTTTCGCCAAATCACAGAGCCCCCGGGACGCCATGCCTCGGTCTCGGGGAAACTGAATCGTTACCGCAGTCGCAATCGTGTTTGCGGTCGATCCCGATTTCGAGTCGCTTTCCTCCCCGCCGCAGCTGACCGGCCTTGTGTCCCATGTTTCGAAAATGGCGTCATGTTACAGGACGTCTCTGGCCCGTGCGAACGATGTCGCAGAGCCTGAAAGTTCATCTGCGCGCCAGACGACTCCGAGATGACCGGTATCTTTCGGGGAGTAAGGGCTCCCGGTGCTGCGTGAAACGGTATCGCGGTCCTCCGAACTGAAACGACTCTGATCCATAGGGGATTCCACATGATGAGACCCTTTTCCGGGAAGGTGATTCAAGTAGGCGTCGGCGGGTTCGGCGCAAGTTGGGTGCGCCGATTCCGCGAACGCCGGGACCGGTACGAGGTCGTTGACATCGTCGACGTTTCCGAAGCGGCCTTGAGCACGGCAGCCGAAGAGTTGCAGATCGGCCCCGCGCGTCGCTGGACGGACCTCGGGGAAGCCCTGTCGACCACGACCGCCGAACTCGCGGTCATCGTGACGCCCCCCGCGGTGCATTGCGAGCAAGTCCTGGCGTGCCTGGCCGCGGGCAAGCACGTGATTCTTGCCAAGCCCATGGCCCCGACCTGGGAGGAATGTGTTTGCATGGTGGAGGCGTCCGAACGTGCCGAACGCGTCTTCGCCATCGAGCAGAATTACCGCTACTATCCCGAGAACCTGCAATTCCGGGAGGCGTTGCAAGCCGAGGGGAAAACGACGGGACACGTGGACGTCGAGTTTTTCATCAACGCCGACTTCGGCGCGGCCGATTTCCGTACCGGAATGGTCCACCCCCTGACACTCGACATGGTGATTCATCACGTCGACTTACTGCGCTTCTTCACGGGTCTGAACGCCGAATGGGTGGTTGCCGTCGAGCACAATCCCCCGTGGTCCTGGTACCGTCACCCGTCGGGCCTGCGCATGCTGATCGGCTTGGAGAACGGCCTGGTCGCCTGTTACCGCGGATGCTGGGCATCCGGAGGCGCGGCCACCAACTGGAGCGGCAACTGGCGGATTCAAACCGGCGAACGCCGGACGCTGGTGAAAACAGCGCACCGGATCGAGGTATGGACGTCGGAAGGCTGGGGTCGGAACTCGTCCCTCACACCCGTCCCGTACTCACCCGACAAATATGCCGGGTTCGATTGTCTCGAAGAAGTGGTCTGCGCCATTCGGGAAGGGCGCGCTTCCGCCACCTCCGGGGCCGACAACCTCGAGAGTATCGGGATTGTGCTGGCGGCCGCCGCTTCGGCGGAGGCCGGGGGCCAACGGGTACCGGTGCCGAAGCGACGGGCGTGATCTTCGGAAACCGTCGAGTCGCCGGATTCCGGGCGGACGTCGAACATACCGTAGCACGCCCGTCGTCCGCCGGGAATGTCGCCCCTTCCGGGACCTCGTTCTCACCGGCCTCCGGCACCGTTCTTCCTGCCGGACCTTCCCGGTATTTGACAGCAGTCAGGCAACGGCCGACAGTACTGCCCTGGATTATTCACGAGCCATCTACTGCGAGTACCGCTCAGGTAAAGAACATAAACGGGGGACCGAACCGTGACACCGAGAGACAGAGTGGAAATCGCGCTCCGCGGAGGACACGGCGCGTCCGTGCCATTCACCATTTACGAGCGGAAAATACCGCAGTGCACGGCGGAGCGGTTGATGCGTAACCGCGGTTTGTGCATCGTCAAGCGCGACGTACCGGTTTTCACGACGAATCGCCCTCACGTGAAAACGACTCAGCAGTACGAGTACGGGAGCGGCCGACGACTGTTGCGAACCGTGTACGAAACGCCGGTAGGCGTCGTTCACACCCTGGACGAACCCGCAGGATTCACCACGTGGCATCACGAACGCATGTTCAAGCGTCCCGAAGACTACAAGGTCATCCGCTTCCTGCTCGAGGACGAGGTGTACACACCCTGTTACGAGCGATTCGTCCGGGCGCAGGAGGCGTTCGGACCGGACGGCGTCTTCCGGGCCGCTTTCGGGCTCGAACCGTTGCAGGCCCTGATCTCCGGAAGCATCATGGACACGGAAACGTTCTGTCTGGAATGGATGGACCGGCGCGACGAAGTGCTCAGGCTGTACGACGCCATAGCGGAGAACCGGCGCAAGAGCTATCCGCTGGTTGCCGAATCCCCCGCCGGTCACGCCAATTACGGCGGGAACGTGACCCCCGAGATCATCGGTCTAGAAGTATTTGAGAGGTACTATGTTCCGCACTACAACGAAGCAGCGGAGATCATGCATCGGTACGGGAAGCTCATCGGGACCCATCTGGACGCAAATTGCCGGCTCCTCGCCGAAGCCGTTGCCGGGACCGCGCTGGACTACATCGAAGCGTTCACCCCGGCGCCGGACACGGACATGACCCTGGGCGAGGCCCGGGCGGCCTGGCCCGGCAAGGTACTCTGGCTCAACTTCCCCTCGTCACTGCACCTTCGGCCCGATCCGGAAGTGGAACAGGCCACGTTTGACCTGTTGAACCAAGTCGACACGATCGACGGTCTGATCATGGGGATCACCGAAGACATCCCCCCGGAACGCTGGCGACAAAGCTGCACGGCGATCATGGATGGGCTGGACCGCCACGCCCGGGAACACCCCGAACTCTATGCCTGCCCCCCGGCGCAGACACGGCAGTGAGGCTTGTCGGAGCCGCTCACACGTCTTCTTTCGGCGGGAAGGGCTCGCCGCCGACAGCCTCGACAGTGGGCAATTCGCGCAAGAGCCGGTCGAGGATGCCGTTGACGAACCGCGCCGATTCTCGGTCGCCGAACTCTTTGGCCAGTTCGATGGCCTCGTCGATGACCGCGACCGGGGGCGTGCCGGAGCGGTGCAGCAGCTCGAAGGCCGCCATCCGCAGAATGCTGCGGTCCACGGCGCTCATGCGGGCGACGCGCCAGTTTCGGGCACATCGTTCCAAAGCGGCGTCAATTTCTTCCCGATGCGCGACCACGCCCCGAATCAACCCCTGGGCGAATTTCCGTGTGGGCTGCAAATCGGTCTCGGGCAACCGGCGCTCCGAGCCCTGGAGCTGCCGCCAGAACGCTTCGCTGCGAACGTCGCTCCAGTCCCATTCAGCGCTCACATCGGCCTGGTAGAGGGCCTGCAGCACGCATTCCCGGGCGCACCGACGGCGCCGGCGGAACTGCTCTTCACCGGAAGTACGGAGATCGGGGCTCATTGGGGGGGCGGGACCTTTTTCAACAGATTGGCCATCTCGATGGCGGTGAGAGCGGCCGAGGCCCCCCGATTGCCGGCTTTGGTGCCGCTGCGCTCGATGGCCTGCTCGATGGTGTCGGCGGTAATGACTCCGTACACCACGGGCAAACCGAACTGCGCCGATGCCTGAGCCAAGCCTTTGGCGACCTCCGCGTTGATGTATCCGGCGTGGGGTGTCGCGCCCTGAATGACCACGCCGAGTGCGATCACGGCGTCGTACCGGCCCGCGGACGCCAGACGCCGGGCCACGGCCGGAATCTCGAACGACCCGGGGACCCAGGCCACCTCGATATCCGTCGCACTGCCGCCGTGACGGAGGATGGCGTCGACGGCGCCCTCGAGCAATTTCGAGGTGAAGAACTCGTTGAAGCGGCTGCACACAATGCCGAACCGCAATCCGGCCGCCACCAGTTCTCCTTCGTAAACCGCGCCAAGTTCTGCATCCATTTGTCCTGGTCCTTTTGTTCGCGCCCGGCCAGTCCCGGTCAAAGCAGATGACCGAGGCGCTCCTTCTTGGTTTGCAGGTAGTCTCGGTTGTGCTCGCCGGGTGGAATGACAATCGGGACGCGTTCGACCACCCGCAGGCCGTATCCTTCCAGTCCGACGATTTTCCGGGGATTGTTGGTCATCAGTCGAATACGGTGGAGCCCCAGGTTGAGAAGGATCTGGGCGCCGATCCCATACTCGCGGAGGTCGGGGGGGAACCCGAGCCGCATATTGGCCTCGACCGTATCCAGGCCGTGTTCCTGGAGGTGATAGGCATGGAGCTTGTTGACCAACCCGATCCCTCGACCTTCCTGTCGCATGTACACCAGGACGCCGGCGCCTTCCGCGGCGATCACCCGGAGGGCCGCGTGCAACTGGTCGCCGCAGTCGCAACGTTTGGAGTGAAAAACGTCGCCCGTAAGGCATTCGCTGTGGACCCGAACCAGCACATTCTCGCGTTCGGACACGTCCCCGCAGACCAACGCCAAGTGCTCGCGGCCGTCGGTTTTCGCCACGTAACAGTGCAGGTCGAATACGCCGAAGGGGGTGGGCAGCTTAACCACGCGAGCCAGTTCGACGAGACTCTCGGTCCGGCGGCGAAACTCGATCAGACCGGCAATGGTCCCCCACCGCAGGTCGTGCCGCTGCACGAACTTTTTGAGGTCGTGGACCCGCGCCATGGTCCCGTCGTCTTTCATGATCTCACAAATAACGCCGACCGGAGCGCGTCCTGCCAAACGTGCCAAATCCACGGCAGCCTCGGTGTGGCCGGCCCGGACGAGCACCCCCCCGCGTCGGGCCATCAGCGGAAAAACGTGCCCCGGCGCCACGAAGTCTTCTCGACCCTTGGATGGGTCGGCGAGGGCCTTGATGGTACGCGCCCGGTCGTGGGCGGAGATGCCGGTGGTCACTCCCTCCCGGGCATCGACGCTGACAGTGAATGCCGTGTGATACGGATCCTCGAGCGGCGCCATTTCCCGAAGCCCCAGCTCCTCGGCCCGCTGCCGGGTGAGAGGCACACAGATCAGGCCGCGGCCGAACGTCGCCATGAAGTTCACAGCCTCCGGCGTCACGGCCTCGGCGGCCATGATCAAGTCGCCCTCGTTCTCCCGAGACTCGTCGTCGGTCAGGACCACCATCTTTCCGGCGGCAATGTCCCGGATGAGTTCGTCGGTCGTATTGAAGACGATCGCATCGTTCTCTGAGGTAGAAGCGTCCATAATTTCCGTTTCCACTCGATGGCCGGCCCTGCGGACTGCACGGTGCGGCGGCCGGGGCCGGAATACGTTGAAAAGAAACGGCAAGAAAGGGGGGGGGAAGCCCCGAGAGACGGGAGAGAGAGGAATACGGCCGCGAGCGCACCGACGGGCCGAGCGCGCGGACCGCAGTCGCATCTTCTCCCATCCAGACTGTCACTGTCGGTTGCGGAATTCCACCGCATCGGTCCCGTCCCCGGCGTTAACCGCCGGGGGTCGGGACTCGCGGACTTTGACCGCCGGTCGGGATTTGCACCCGGTCCCGAAGATGCCGTTGTCGATTTTTTCGGAATCCGCCGGGGGAGGCAAAACACGCCCCGGCGGCAGATACTGAACGGTCCGGGACACGGCCGAGCGACCGCGCACGGACTGCCGTTTACACGATCACATTGGTGGTCTTCGGATCGAACAAATGGGACTTGTCCAATACGATGGCCAGTGCCAGACGGTCCCCCACCCGACACTTTCGGTGCGGGTCCACCCGGGCGATGAAGGCATGTTTGCCGGTGTTCATATACAGGTATGTTTCCGCCCCCATGGGCTCGATCACCTCGACCATCGCCTCGATGCGCGGGACGTCCGGGGTCGCCTCTGCCGTGGGGGAGCCGATGTTCTCCGGGCGTGCGCCAAACTCGACCTCCTGGTCGACAAACGAGGCGACCTTGTCGTTCCAGGCCTCGGGCAGTGGCAATTCGAAGGTCTCTTCCCGGAACACGAAACGACCATCGGATCGTCCCACGACGCCGGAGAAGAAATTCATGGGCGGCGTGCCGATGAACCCCGCCACAAACGTATTCACCGGGTTGTCGTACAGTTCGGCAGGTTCCGCCACTTGCTGGATCACCCCGTCTCGCATTACGACGATCCGATCCCCCATGGTCATGGCCTCGACTTGATCGTGCGTGACGTAGATCATGGTGGTCGAAAGACGGGTGTGCAGTTTGCTGATCTCCGTCCGCATTTGCACACGCATTTTGGCGTCCAAGTTGGACAGGGGCTCGTCGAAGAGAAACGCCTCGGGCTTGCGCACAATGGCGCGTCCGACCGCCACCCGCTGCCGCTGACCGCCGGACAGGGCTTTGGGTCGCCGGGCCAGCAGCTCCCCAATCCCCAGAATGTCGGCCGCCTCTTTTACGCGACGCTCGGTCTCCGTTTTCTTGAACTTCCGCAATTTCAGACCAAACGCCATGTTCTCATACACGGTCATGTGCGGGTACAACGCGTAATTCTGGAAAACCATGGCGATGTCGCGGTCCTTGGGGGGAACGTCGTTCACGACCCGGTCGCCGATGCGGATGGTGCCGCCGGTAATCTCCTCAAGCCCGGCAATCATGCGCAAAGTCGTGGATTTGCCGCAACCCGACGGCCCAACCAAGACCACGAATTCGCAATCTTGGATTTCGAGATTGAAATCCTTGACCGCAAGCACGTTGCCGGGATAGACTTTTGTAACGTTTTCCAGCAATACCCGCGCCATTTGACAGCTCCTTGCGGTTATAGGTCCGCACACCGCACTCACACACTCCCCGCCGCCCTTTTCAAGAACGGAATCTCGGACAAAGACGGTCCGCCGCGCGAACCTGCCGACCGTCCCGGATGCGTTGGGGCATGAGCAGCCGCACGAGGCCCCCTCAGGCAATTCCAAGACGCCCGGTAAGTATACTCTTCTCCCGGCGCTTCGCCAGTAGGCGTTGCCAAAAAGCGCTGCACCGGATTCGCTCCCCGACCCGGACACACGGAAAAGTGCGGCCGGGACTTGACGGCACACGCCCGGCTGTTATTGTAATAGTTGAATGTAGTTCGTCAATTGTTGCTGTCCCGGATCACGGAGTCGCGTCCACCACGGACCGTATTATGCCAGGTCAACGTCGACTTAGCAGCCTGCAGTCGCTCCTCCCCCTCCTTGGGGGCGGCGGTTGCGGCGCGTCCTGATCCGGTTACTTTTCGAAGCAATCGATGCGCCCTGCGACCGCTCAGCGGCTGCAGGGCGTTTTCTTTGGGCCGTCGCCGCGGACGCAGGCGACGGTACAGCCCGCAAGTCCGGGCTTTCCCCGACAATGCGTGGTCGCTCGCGAACCAACCATCATCGAATCCGAAAGGCCCCCCCTCCCATGAATAGCAAATACGCTCGCCCGGCACGATTGAGCGTCGCAGGCCGCAATTGGCCGGACCGAACGCTGACGCGTGCCCCCATCTGGTGCGCGGTGGACCTGCGCGACGGCAACCAAGCCTTGCCCAACCCCATGACGCCGCAGCAGAAGATGTGTTATTTCCGACGTCTGGTCGAGATCGGCTTCAAGGAAATCGAGATCGGCTTTCCGTCCGCGTCGGCGGACGATTTCCAGTTCTGTCGCGACTTGATCGAACAAGGCCATATCCCGGACGATGTGACCATCTCGGTGCTGACCCAGGCCCGGGAACATCTGGTGGCGCGAACCATGGAAGCTCTGCACGGGGTTCGCCGGGCGATTTGCCACGTTTATATCGCCACCAGCGAACTCCACATGCGGTTTGTGTTCGGCAAGACCCCCGAGCAGACCGAACAAACCGCCCTCGAGGCCGTCGGAATGGTCCGGGACGCGGTGAATTCCGAGCTGAGCGGGAGCGACATCCGCCTCGAGTTCTCCCCGGAAGAATTCACCGACACCGACTTGGACTTTGCCGTCGAGGCGTGCGACGCCGTGGTCGAGACTTGGGACCCGCCCCCGGGAGAACGGGTCATCCTGAACCTTCCCGCCACGGTGGAACGACGCCTGCCGCACGAGTATGCCGACATGATCGAAGAATTCGTGCGACGCCAAAAACACCGCGACCGGAGTATCATTTCTCTCCACGCCCATAACGACATGGGCGCTGCAGTCGCGTCCACGGAAATGGCATTGCTGGCCGGCGCCGACCGCGTGGAAGGCACCCTGTTCGGCCACGGCGAACGCTCGGGCAACGTGGATCTGGTGACTTTGGTCCTGAATCTCCAGTATGTGGGTATCGACACCGGCCTGTGTTTCGACCGGATCGAGGAAATTCGGGATGAAATCATCGACCTGACCGGAATGCCGGTCAGTCCGCGTCATCCTTATGCGGGCGAACTGGTGTTCACGGCCTTCTCCGGGTCGCATCAGGATGCCATCCACAAGGGCTTGAGTCGCCGCGAAGAGCTGACCCGGTTCTTCGGCGGCTGGAAAGTCCCTTACCTGCACATCGACCCGTCCGATATCGGCCGGCGATTCGAGCGCTTCATCCGGATCAACAGTCAATCAGGGAAAGGCGGCGTGGGTTTTGTGCTCGAACAGGAATACGGGATTCGCCTTCCGCGCCCGCTGTTGATCGAGTTCAGCCGGTGCGTCCAGGAACTCACCGACCGCACCGCCCGTGAAGTGGACGCGAAGGAAGTTTGGGCCCTTTTCCGGGAGAGCTACGTCCGCGAAGATCGGCCGCTGCGTTTGCTGAATTACTGGCCCAGACCCAGCGCGCAAGACCCCTCGATCATCGAAGCCGAGGCGCATGTCGAGTTCGAGGGAACAACCCGCAAACTGTGCGCCTCCGGCAACGGACCCATTGCCGCCTTCGTTCATGCACTGCGGGAGCTGCCGGAACTGCCGGAATTCACCCTCGACGAATACAAGGAGGACGCGATCGGCGAAGGGGCGGACGCCGAAGCCGTTGCTTTCATCCGCCTGACGGCCGGGGAGCACCAGCCGTTCGGCGTCGGCTTCGCGTCCAACATCGATCAGGCCGCGGTGCGCGCCATTGTGTCCGCAGTCAACGCCCTGCTGGAGGCGGAGAGCGCCGGAGGGTAGCCGCCCCCCCGGAAGATGCCCGGGCGGGACGCATGTATTCCGAGCCGGGACGTGCCCGGCTCCTTTTGTGCGAGCGCGCCGGTGCGGGTCGGTCCCGGGCGCGGCGAAAGCAGGGAAGCGTTTTCTCCGGGACAAAACGAACAAGGAAGAAAATGGTACGCCCGGCAGGGCTCGAACCTGCGACCCGCTGATTAAGAGTCAGCTGCTCTCCCGACTGAGCTACGGGCGCACCGGAGAAAGTCTGAAACCGCAACGGCCCGAAATATGCCACGTCCCGCCGAAATCGCAAGGCGCTTTCGTGGATTCACGCCCGGTTGGCCCGAGGGCGGCGCGAGCTGTGGGACCTGCCCCGCCCGGGAGCAGGGGCGAGCGTAAATTCGCCCGGGCGCGACCTTGCACTTTCGTATCAAGCATGGAGAGTATTGCTTCTGTCCGTCTGCACATCCGTTTCCCGGCAGCGTCGAGTCCCCCCCGGGCGCCCCCGGCCCGGCGCCGGCCTCCCCGGCAAGAGGCCTTCGAGACACTCCCCAGGTCGGGACGCCCGGATCGGCATCTGCCGGCTGCGCCCGGCGCCGGCACCCGGCAGTCGAGGGCGAAATCGGGAAGCGTTTGGCCGCAAGCGCGAAAGAGCATTCCGGCGGTCCGGTGCAGGTCCCGACAGAGAAAGGGAACAGGGCTGCGGGAGTCCCTCGGCGTACGACATAAGAGTGAGATTCCCTGGTAGCAGTGCGTGTCATCATTGCCCGGACGATGTCGGTGAGCCCGAGGGTTCGCTTGTGCGCCGAGCAGTTATTCTGAGACGATCAGTATGCCACCTCGCATGGGACCAGGACCGGGTTACCGCAGGGGGCGACGCGATACTTCCGGAGGGACGCGCCGCACTCCTGCCGCACGTGCCGCCGAGGGGACAAGTCGGCAGCGCTACCGCAAGTATCGCCGGGAACGCGGTTTTTTCGGCCAACGCCGTCCGCCGAATCCCGAGACGGATCAGGAGAAACTGGACGAAGCCCGCGCACCTTTCCGATACTACCTGCGCCGATATGTCCATATCGTTCTCCGCTTCAAAGGCCTTCTGGTCATTCTGATCTGCCTGTCGCTGGTCAGTCTCGTCTTTCGCGCCATCCTTCCCTGGACCAGCAAGTTCATGATCGACTACGTCCTGGCCAAGGGGGAACTTCTCCTCCTCTTCGGTACCTGCGCCGTGCTCCTTTCCATTGCCATATGCGACATCATCCTGAGTTCGATCACCGATTATACGTCTCGCCTTCTCTCCAACAAAATGCGCATCCATGTACGTCGACGGATGATCGAACACCTGCAGGCCATGCCGTTGGACAAGCTGGACAAGTTGAAGACCGGCGGGGTAATCAGTCGCCTCGAAGGGGACGCATCGAGTATCACCGACCTGTTGTACGAGGGGTTCCTGACCCCGATGGCGGGCCTTTTGATGTTCATCATTGCCATTGGCTCCCTGATGTTCATCAGCAGGATGGTGACCTTGATCTGCTGCGCTCTCTGCCTCGTACTGTTCGTTGTGGCCTATTTCGTTTTCAATTGGATGCGCCCGCTGTTTCGGGACATTCGGGAAGACGTGGCCCAAATCACCGGGCGGCTGGCCGAGACTTTCGGCGGGATCCGTGTGGTTCGACTCTTCGGACGGGAACAGTTCGAGTCCCGCGAATTCGTCACGTCACATCATCTGGTGATCCGCAAGGATCTGCACACCGCAGTGTTGAGCATCGGTACTCACCGGATCTTTTACTTTATTTATTGGTGCATGAATGTGGCCATTTGGGCCGCGGGAGGCTATATGGTCATCCGTGCACACAAAATGACCATCGGCGACTTGGTGGTCTTTGTCCGGTTCATTCACTGGTTCTTTCAACCGGTCTTCATGATCATGCACAGTCTCTCGCGTCTCCAAAACAGTATTGCTTGTGCCGAACGCATATTTGACGTGCTCGACGAGGAAGTCTCCATGAAAGACCCACCGGACGCGCTGTCGGTCCGGGAAGTGAAAGGAGAGATTCGTTTCGACCGGGTTTCCTTCGCGTACGAGCCGGAAAAGCCGGTCCTCTGCGATGTATCGTTCGACATCCCCTGCGGGCGCACCGTCGCCCTGGTGGGACCTTCCGGCGCCGGCAAGACCACCGTGACCAATCTCCTCGTGCGCTTCTATGACGTGACCAGTGGGCGCATCCTTTTGGATGGTCACGACATACGCCGATTCAAACTGGCCGAGTACCGCGACTTGTTCAGCTTGGTTCTTCAGGACGTCTTCCTCTTCGACGGGAGCATTGCCGAGAACATTTCGTACAGTCGTCCGGAGGCGACGCAGGCCGAGATTGCTGCGGCGGCCGAAGCTGCTTTTGCCCACGATTTCATCATGGAGTTTCCCGACGGGTACGATACCATCATCGGGGAACGCGGCGTGAAACTTTCCGGGGGGCAGAAACAGCGGATCAGCTTGGCCAGGGCCATTCTCCGGGACCCGAAGGTCCTGATTCTGGACGAAGCGACCAGCAGCCTTGATTCAGAGAGCGAAGCCCTGATTCAGGAAGCCCTGCGGGGAATTATGGAGGATCGCACCACACTGGTGATCGCACACCGTTTGAGCACGGTCATGGATGCCGACAAGATCGTGGTCATCGACTCCGGAAAAATCTGCGAGCAGGGCACGCACCCCGATCTGCTGGAAAAACGCGGACGGTACTGGGAAATGTTCACCAAGCAGATGGAAAAGGCCAAGGGGAGTTCCGTTTATCTGGACTGGGAAAACGACAAATCCGGAAACGGCAAAGACCGGGAAGGAGGTGCGTCATGAAATGGCGCTGGGTACTCCTCCTCGTGATCCCGGCCCTCTTTCTGGTAGTTCTGACAGTCACCGCGGTGGCCGTTTTCGTCCCGATTCGTTTTACCACCGCGGCAGCGGGCCGGATCGTCCCAAAACATCGTGTACGGGTCACGGCCGCCCGAAGCGGCCTGATCGTCTACCTGCGAGATCCCGGACCGGTGCAGAAAGGCGACGTTCTGCTGCGGCAGAGCACCGCGGCCGAAGAGCGCCGAATGCAGGCCCTCGGGGACGCGCTCTCGTACCTCGATCAGGAACTCCGCAACCGAATAGCCGTAGCCGAGGCCGTCCGACAGGCGACTCGCGTAGACTTGGAAATCGCCCGACTGGACCGGGATCAGGCGCGGGAGGAATACTCCGTGGCGCAGCAAGCCTTGCCCAAAATCGAGTCGGACATCGAATCCAAACAATTGGACCGCCGGAAACGGCAGCAGACCCTGGCCGAGAAAGAGTATGCAATCCTCGAGGAACTGGCCAAGCAGCAGAGTGTTCCTCGGCAGGAAGTGGCTCGGGGGGAGACGGCTGCGGCGACCGCCAGGCTCCAGGTCGAAGAAACCGAATTGGTCCGAAAGAAGAACGCACTGATCCGCACCGGTCGATTGAAAAGGCTCCGGGCCGCTCTGCGGAAACAGGAGTTGCTGGTCGAAAAGCTGGCCGCCGCGGTCCCGGACGAAACAGGCGTGATCGAGGTTCGGAGCCGAATCCGACAACTCAAGCTCGACTTGGCGGATATCCGCGCCGATATGGACGCCAAGGAACTTCAGGCGCCCGCAAACGGAGAATGGGGCGCCCTCCAGGTCACGGCGCTGGAATACGCACCACAGGGAACGTTCCTCGGCGTTTTCACCGACCCGGCACGTCTCAAGTTCGTGGCCTTCCTCCGAAGTGAACAGGCGCCGTGGGTGCACCGGGGACAGAAGGCCCTCGTCCGCCTGGAAGCTTTCCCCTACCTGAAGTACGGCAGGCTCGAGGCGACCGTGGCCAATCTCGGCCAATTGCCGACCGTTTCCGGGAGGGCGGCTGCAGATGCATACCGGGTGGAATTGGACCTTGCCGCGGAGAACCAGCCGTACACCCCCCTACCGGGGCTGGCGGGTCGGGCGGACATCGAGGTTTACCGCGGGACCCTACTGCAATACCTGCTGGCGGAGCCTGAGCAGGTTCGGGGACAAAAGGCGAAACGCCGCCCCTCCAATCGCCTCCTGCGGTTGCTGAAAGGGCGGTGATTCGACCTCGTTCGCCGTCGCTACGTCCCGCGCGTCCTCCGGCCGAACAGGAGTGGAGTCGACAGTATCGTGTACCGTTTGATCGTCGTGATCGGGGTCTTGAGCGCCGCCGTTGGAGTTGCGGGACACCTTCTGGTCTATGGACCGAAGCATCCTGGACTGCGCAAGGAAAAACCCGGGGTCCGCCGCTTCAATCTGTGGGAGCGTCTGATCCACGCCGCGACGCTCCTCAGTTTCCTCGTGATGGCGACGACCGGATTGACCGCCGCGTTGCGCGGGCGTCCCTTGGAAGGATGGCTGTTGCTCGTACACTGGACGACGGCCCCCCTCTTCGCCGTCGGCCTGGCCGCCCTGACTTTGACATGGCCCGAATTCGGGCGCTTCGAACGGCACGACATGGCGTGGGTCCGGCGCCTGGGGGGATACCTCGGCGGAGCGGACGACCTGCCGGCCGGCATGTTCAATGCCGGGCAGAAGGCGTTTTTCTGGATTGTCGCCCTTCTCGGAGCGGTGACCGTTCTGTCCGGACTGGTCCGCATGGCGCCCGTATTCGGGGCCCCGGGGCAGGCGGCGGCGCTGACCGCGCACCGTTATGCAGCCTTGTTCCTGACAATGGGTGCTATCGTTCATGTCTACCTCGGCACGCTGGCAAACCCGGGAACCATTCGAGCCATGCTCCTCGGGAGTGTGGGGCCGGCCTGGGTCCGGCGCCATCACCCCGTTTGGGCGGAGCGCCTTGGACTCGATCCGGCAGAGCAATCCGCTCCCGAAGAAATCGGCGACGGAAATGCAAGCGAGAATGGCGACGGCTAATCTGTTTCATTCATGGACTTCGACGCGAGATGGCGCAGCTTACACGGATTCAAGTCGTTGCGTCGAACACTGGACGAAGTCGTGTTGAAGCACCGCCTCGGTCGGTCGGTGGGCGAGTTGCGGCAATATTTTGAAGGCGTGCGAGATGCGTCATCGGAGCAGAAGGCGGCTCATACACTGTTCAGGACCGACGGCAACCCCAAATGAGAACCACGCGAAAGGAATGAAAAACATGAAGACCCGACTGGTTTCCATCGTGACGGCTCTGGGCATCGCTCTGTCTGTTGCACCGTTGCAGGCGGCCGGCAAGAGCGACAAGGACCTGACTCCGCTCCCCATCAAATTGCCGCGTCCGGTCTTCGTGGGCACGCCGAAGAACATTCCGCCGGGTACCACGGTCGAGAAACCCAGCGGCAAACCGCGACCGCCGTTCCCGGCCCCGGCCGGGACCACCAACCTCGCTTTGGGAAAACCGGTCAGCAGCAGTGACGAGGAGCCGATCATCGGCGAATTGTCCCTGATTACGGACGGCGATAAGGAGGCCGCCGACGGCAGCTACGTGGAACTCGGCCCCGGCGTGCAATGGGTCCAGATCGACCTCCAGAAGAAAAGCCGGATCTACGCCGTCGTGGTCTGGCATTACCATGCCGACCCCCGTGTGTACCATGACGTCATTGTTCAAGTCGCGGATGACCCGGACTTCATCACCAATGTTCGGACCCTGTTCAACAACGACCACGACAATTCCGCCGGACTCGGCATCGGCAAGGACCATGAATACTTCGAGACGTACGAGGGCAGGTTGGTGGACGCCAAGGGCGTCGTGGCTCGGTACGTGCGCCTTTACAGTCACGGCAGTATTGCGGACGACGCGAACCATTACATCGAGGTGGAGGTTTACGGGAAACCGGCCGAATGAGAAAACGGCTTGGCTTTCTGTTGCTGGCGGCGGCCGTTCTCGTGGGAGCGGTCCTGCGATTTCCGCGTCTCGATCGCCGCCCCATGCACACGGACGAAGCCGTTCAAGCCGCGAAGACCGGCGTTTTGCTGGAGACCGGCCGATACATTTATGACCCCGCAGAGTACCACGGCCCCACGCTCCCTCTCTTGGGGGCCCTGGGGCTCCGGATGGCGGGCGTGCGACGATTGGCCGACGCCACAGAGACCGAGCTGCGCATGACGCCTGTCGTCTTCGGCCTCGGCCTGATTCTGCTCGCCGCCGGGTTTGCCGGTTTGCTCGGGGTGCGGGCCGCCCTGGCCGCTGCGTTTCTCCTGGCCTGTTCCCCGGTGTTCGTGTTTTACAGTCGGTACTACATTCACGAAACGCTGTTCGTATTCTTCACCGGGGCGTTCCTGTTGGCATTCGAGCGATACTGGCGAAGTCCACGTATGGCCTGGGCCATGGCCGTCGGCGTGTCTTTCGGCCTGCTCTGCGCGACGAAAGAAACCTGGGTGTTCGAGGCCGTTGCGCTCGTTCTGGCTTTTATCGGGACCCGGCTCTGGGGGCGATGGCGGCGCGAACCTCGGACGAGCGCACCGGAGTTTCTGCATCCTGGCCGTCTGGGCGCAGCCGCCTTGGCCGCCGGCCTTGTCGCCGCCGTGCTGTTCTCGGACTTTTTCGTCAACCCGCGCGGAATCGCGGACAGTTTCCGGGCGTTCCCGCATTACACATCGCGTTCGAGTGCGACATTGCACGCACTGGCACCCCTGGTATTTCTACTTCGCCCGCCTGTTCGGCAATCCGTTCCGGCCGGGGCCGACTTGGAACGAAGGCATCATCCTCGTATTCTGGCTCGTCGGGGCTTGGGCCGCCTTTTTCAGCAAATCCTGCAGTGAGAATCCCCGCCGCCGTATGGGACTCCGGATATTGGTGCTCTATACAGTGGGGCTGTTCGCACTCTACAGCGCCGTCCCTTACAAAACGCCCTGGTGTGTTCTCGGGCCCTGGTTTGCCGCGATTTGCGTGGCGGGCCTGGGGGTCGAGGCCGCTTGGCAACGCCTGCGACGCCCGATGTTGCGTGCGGTCTTCGCAATCTGTTTCATCTTGGCCGTCGTCGATTTGGGCCGCCAGGCACGGGCCGCGGCAGGACGTTTCTGCACGGACCGCCGGAACCCATGGGTATACGCCCAGACGTCGCCGGACCTCGTACGCCTGGCAAAACGGGTCGAAGAAGTCACGGCCTTGGCCCCGACCGGCACCGCCACCCCCGTGTTCGTGATTGCACCGGAGTACTGGCCGTTGCCCTGGTATTTCCGACGCCTGGCACGGGTCGGCTATTGGACCGCCCCGCCACCGTCCGTTCGTGCGCCGATCATCGTCACCGCGCCGCGCTTTGCGAAGAACATCAGAGACAAGCTGGGTCCGGCCCGATATGAACAGCAGTATTACGGGCTGCGGCCGGCCGTGCCCCTCCTGCTGCTGATTCGGTCGGGACTGTGGCAGACATGGCTGGACACACATGCGCGTGCGCGTACCGCAGTCCGGACGCCGGCTGTTCCGGCGAAGGATCCGGAGCCGCCTCCGACCCCCCCGATCCGGCCATACCGGCATGCCGCCATGGCCACGGATTTCGCCATCTTGATTCGCGCCCCTGTGGACGACGGGTACGCCCGGCAGGCCGCCCGTGCGGCCTTTGACGAACTCGACCGGATCGAGCAGGAACTGAGCCGGTTTATCCCCACCAGCGACGTCTCTCGAATCAACGCCCTCGAAGTCGGGGACCGACTGCGCATCGGCGAAACTGCCGCGGCCTGTCTGCGGGCCGCTTTCGCCGCCTGGAAAGACACCGGCGGGGCATTCGACGTTACGGCAAGATCGGTCGGTGCACCCGGCGGCGGCGCCGCCGCAATTGGAATGCAGTACCTGGACGTCGATTTTGCGACCCACGAGGTCGCCGTACGCCGTCCCGGACTGCGCGTGGACCTGGGGGGTATCGGCAAAGGATTCGCGCTCGACCGAATGGCCGACGTCCTCCGGGATTGGAAAATCGACGACGCTCTGATCGAAGGCGGCCTGAGCACCGCGCTCGTGTTGCGCCGCGCTTCCGCCCCCGGAGATGCAAAGCGCTGGCCTCTCCGGTTGCGCGACCCCCGTCGTTCCGAAGGCGCCCTGGGCAGCCTCGAACTCGAGCACGGGGCAATGAGCGGCTCGGCCGCCGTAGTGCATGGACCGCACATCATCGACCCGCATACCGGCCGACCCGCGACCGGCGCCCTGGCCGCCTGGGCGTTTGCGGATTCCGCAACCCGGGCCGACGCGCTTTCAACGGCTTTCATGGTAATGTCCACCGAGCAGGTCCGAATCTGCTGCGCTCGGCTCGGTGTTGGAGCCATCCTGTTGGTGGGCTCGTTCGAGGCGCCGACACTGCGCCGTTTCGGGAACGTCCCCCGCCTCAGCCCCGGCCGCACGAACATTTCCGAACCGAAGTCGGGGCGCCGTCCGTGATTGTGCATGACCGAAGGCGGCCCCTGTCCGAACAGGCCGGCCCCGGTGCGTCAGACGTTTTTTTCTGTTAAGAAAAGTTGGACCAAGCAATGGAAGGTCACTATGGCGACTCCTGCGAAAACGTCGTATGTGCAGAAACTCACCCCCGACCAAGTCCGCAAACTGCACGATTTGCTGGATGGGAAGGGCTGGGAATTCGCTCCGGCGCCATACGCCCATTGGCGGACAGCCCGTGATAATGTAGTGGTGATGGCCTATACGTCGGGAAAGCTCGTGGTCCAGGGCAAGGGCACGCCCGACTTCGTCCAGTTCATCCTCGAACCGCACGTCCTCGGCGAGGCCCGCTTCGGATATGAAGCCGTCTTGGCAGAGGAAGAGTCGCCGGAGATGTTCGAACCGCACGCCGGGGTGGACGAAAGCGGCAAAGGCGATTACTTCGGGCCACTGGTCACCGCGGCGGTGTTCGTGGACCGGCTCTCGGCCCGGGAAATGCTCCAACTGGGCGTCGCCGATTCCAAGAGCTTCAGGAACGACAAGCGAATAACAGGGTTGGCGTCCGAGATCCGGCGGATCACTGCGGGGCGATTCAGCATCGTCTCCATAGGCCCGGAAGCCTACAACCGATTGCACGACAAAATGGCGAACGTCAACCTGATCCTGGGGTGGGCCCATGCTCGGGCCATCGAGAACCTGCTCGAAAAAACGCCCGAGTGTCCGCGGGTGATCTCGGACCAGTTCGGAGACCGCAGGACGGTGCAGCGCGCCCTGATGAAACGCGGTAAGTCCATCCGGCTCGAACAGTTTCCCCGGGCCGAAGCGGACGTGGCCGTCGCGGCAGCGTCGATCCTGGCACGTGCCGAGTTTGTACGACGTCTCGACAAACTCGGGGAGATGCTCAAGGTGAAGTTGCCGAAAGGAGCCTCGAAGGCCGTGATCGAGGCCGCTCGGAAAATTGTCGAGACGGACGGTCGGGATGTCCTTCGCAAGGTGGCCAAGCTGCATTTCCGAACCACCGGCAAGGTGTTGGGGACCGCCTGAGCGCCGCGAACGTCCCCAACTGCAGTGCGGGGTGTCCCGCAACCGGAGCGGGACCTGCCCCGAAACCGACACCACCACAAGCGGCTGGAGCGCAGTGTGAGCCGTCTGGTGCATGAACTGGTTCGAATCCGAATATCCTGTCGCCACTCCCGATTTCGATGCGGTCTCGATTGCGAGTTGTTTCCTCCCCCCATGACTGGCCAGTTACTTTTTCTTGTAACGGGGCAGGCGCGACGGGGACCGCCGGACCCCGTGAACGCCGCTCGTGCGGAACAACCGGCTTGGAGGCCTGTCGTTCTATTGCCGGACGGCGGCAAATCCACGGCTCGCGAGGCCGTCCGCCGTCCCGACACATGGCTCGCGAGTACGGTTTTGGAGAGCGAGCGGCCTCGCGAGCCGCATAAAGCGACAGGCTTTGGAGCCCGGCGCGGGGTGCGCCGGCACTTTGGCGGAGGCGGATCCTCTGCCGTTTGCCCCGCAAGACCGACCGGTTGCACTTTTTTCGGAAAACCGCTTGACTTTTCGGGAAGTGCGAGTGTAGGTTGAAGCGCCGGTC
>JAADHN010000040.1 GCA_013151865.1 Kiritimatiellota bacterium | reverse complement strand
GGCGACCGCGCCGGACGGCGCGCGGTGGGCCTGCCCGGCCAACCGCGTCGCGCAACCCGGCCGCGGAAGTCTTCACCGTCCAAACCTGTTGCCTCCACTCCGAAAAAGACGTCCGATGCCGCCAAGCGCAACCCGGCGCCCCCCCCGGCCCCGGTATTCAAGCCCGCGTCCCCGGAACTGCTGAAAAAACTGACCGCCCAGGCAGAGGCCCGGGCGGCCCGGGAATTGGCTGCTCCGGCTCGACGCAAGGCCTTGGCCGACAAGCTTGGAATCAAACTGCCGGTCAGTAAACCCCTGGTGACCCCGGAGCAGGCGGAGCGCGCCATTCGGCGATTGCTTGATCGTGAAGTGGTCCGGAAGTATCCCCCCTCGCTCGTTGCCGAGATTCGGAAAAAAGCCGAGGAGAAGTTTCAGTTGCAGCGGCTCGGGCAAAGCGTGACCGTGCGTCTGATCGCGCCACGGGGCGGGGTCGACCATTTCACGGGCATCTACCTCGGCATTCGCAGCGGCAAGGCGGTGATCGGACCGCAGCGTGTGCCGCTGCCCGAGATCGTGGAAGAGGACCGCGCCCGGCTCCAGCCGGAACTGGCTCAGGAGAAGAAATCGGAGTTTATTCGCCGGGAAATGGAAAAACTCGAAAAGCAACGGCGCCGACTCGCGGCAGAACTCGAACCGCGAATTCGCCGGCAGGTCATGGGACCGGCCGGCTACGTGAAAGTCGGCAACAAATGGCTTCCCGCACCCGACGCCCTGGCCGATGGCCTGGCAAAAGCCCGCAAGAAGCGCGCGGCCGAGCTGCGTCCCATCGTTTTTCGCCGGGCAGGCTTGGTCCAACGCCAAGGAAAGTGGGGAAGACTTGTGGCGCCGAAACTCGTGAAACCGCCGTCGACGCAGGGCGCGAAGACGCCGGGGAAGGCGGCCGGAAAAAAAACGGGGAAGTCCCCAGCCAAGTCCGAGCCGAAGGGAAAAGCCGGACGTTGAAACGAGGGTGTTCCATGGGTAAGTTGCCGCCATCCGGGAAGGGTTGCGGCAGATCGGGGACCGCGGTCGCTCATGCACGGACACGTCCTCTCACCCCGGGGCGGAGGCGGACGTCCTGAATACGGCCAAAACCGTCCGTGGGAACAGGGTGACCCAATCGGACTCGCATCGCAATGAGGTCCGGAGCCGTCGCGTCCATCGCGGCCGCCCGGGCAAACACGACTCGGGGGAGCACAGGTTGTTGGAGCGGCGGGCGCAAGGACGGGACGACGGCGCGGGTGGGGCGTTTGCTGAGAGGAGGAGCGTATGAAGAGCAAGTCCATGGTTTCTCCCAAAAACGAGCCTTCCTCGATCACGGTGGTTCGGGACCGGTTGGCGTACTTGATTTCGAAGCGGGCGTCTCTGTGGCGGTCCCTGGCGTGCGGCGCAGTGATGGCGTGGGCTGTGATTTCGGTTGGTTCTGTCCCCACCCCCCTGTCGAAATGGTCCTTGCTGCTGGGGGCGTTCGTGCTCGGTGTTTCGGTCTTGGAAGTTCGCGCCGGGGCGGTTTTCATGGGGCTGATCTGTACGGTGCAGATGTTCTGCGTTTACCCGCCGTTCGGGTGGATCGCCCTTCTTCTGAGCATTCTCTTTTTTCTGGTCAGTCTGGCAACTCCTGGCCGCGCCTGCGCCGTGTTGGCCACGCCGTATCTGATGACCCTTTACTGCGGAATAGCGGCCCCGCTGGGTCTGGCCGCCGCCTCGCGAAAACGCAGCGCCTGGTTTTGGGGTGGGGCCGCCTTTATGTGGACCGCCATGCACGCCTTGGCCGCCGGTCCATTGCGGATCGGGATTCCGGCACTGACGGATTACCGTCAAGCGCTCGAGGCGCTGCACGACAAGAAGGTCGCGTTCAGCAGTCAGTGGTTGCGAGAGGTCCTCCGGCAGTCGGATTTGGGACAGTTGAAGGAGTCGGTGCTGGAGTACTTGACCAAACCGTCCAACGGCGTGCCGTTTCTCTTGCAACTGTTGCTTTGGATCGGTGTCGCCTACCTGGTTCGCCTGCTCTACCGCCGTCGCCGCCGTCGCTACAAGGACCGCTTGGCCCTCGAGTATCTGAAAAAAGTGACACGGCAGACGGAAGCGAAGAGCGTGCCGTTTTTCCGCCGGCTTCCCACCGCACTCGGTCTCGGCGCTCTCTGTTTCGTGGTCGGTTACATCGTGCTGGGGATCGTGTACAAGAACATTCATTACGGCGTTTTGCCGGCCGTCATGGACGTTGTGGCCGCAGCTCTCCTCTGGTTGCCTCTTGCCGTGGTTCTCGAAGGCGACCGCCGCCGGGGCAAGTTGTCGAAACTGGAGCGGATGGCGGAAGCCGCCGAGTCTCTCGATGAGCTGCACGCCGGGTCACGGGCCGCAGGCCGAACCGGGCCCCGGGCGACCGCGTCCGCTTCCGGACACGGCCGCACCTACGCCACTCGTGCTCCGCATCCGCGTCCGGACCGCTCTTCCGCTCCGTCGCCCCGGCCCCGCACGGTGGCCGCGCCCCCGCCCACTTGGAAACCACCCCCCATCGCCAGACCCAAAGTGCCGACAACCAGCGGCGTCGGCCGCAGCAAACTCACGTTCGCGGTGGAAGCCGTGGTTTTCATTGACATGGTGGGATCCACGGCCATGGGAAGTCGCTTCGGGGACAACTACGTCTTGAGTCTCAAAGAACAGCTTGCCGGAATCGTCGAGGAAGAGTCCCGGCGCCAGGACCGACTGTTCATCAAAGGTACCGGCGACGGCCACATGCTGACGTTTCCGGACGCCCCCAAGGGGGTGATGGCCTCTCTGGCCATTATGCGCCGAATACAGGAGATCAATAAAGGGCTGGAGCCCGGACGCCGTATCCATCTCCGCTTCGGCGTCCATATGGGTGAACTCAATATCGATTCGCACGGGGACCGGATCGGTACGGCCGTCAATTTCGCCGCTCGCATCGAAGGGACGAAGCGCGAGCAGCTCCGTGCCGCCGAGGAAGATCCGGAACAGGTGCCTTTTCCGGAGCAGGATCGCATCTTCATCTCCGAGACCGTCCAGGAACTCGTCCAGGAATTGCCGGGCGTCGCGTTCCGTCCGTTGGGGTACTTCGAGTTCAAGGGTATCAGCGGCCTGCACCGCATCATCGAGATCAAGTCGGTCTGATCTGCGGCCCGGCCAGTCGTCCCGCTGTCTCCGCGTTCCCATGCCGTCCGTGCCCGGCCGGAGCGGCTTTGCGCTTTCCCGCCGGCCAAGCGGTCCCCCGGTCGCTTCCTACCTGAATTCCAGCAGGAGACCGTCCTGGGGTGGAACGGTAACGTGTTCGCCCACGGGTTCCCCGGAGTTCACGTCGGGCGCCTGGGCGCCGGAGAGGCGGCGGCAGGCGCGGTTGGCGGCGATTCTTTTCAGGTCGAAAGTGTAGGAGTCGAGCGCAGATCCGTTCGCCAGGGCCACGCCGTGATCGAATCGCCGGGCCAGGATCTCCGCGCAGCCCTTTCGGAGTCGTACGTTGGCAACGCGCACCATCCCGGGAACGGCCCCCACCCAAAAGATTACCCGGACGGGACCGGTCGCGGGGGCGGGGGCGCGCAAGGTCAGGGCCACGTGCCGGGAAGTGCGCCCCACCAGAACGGATTGAGCCACGCCTGCGGCACGACCGTCGCCGTCGACACACAGGGCCACGGACACCGGTCGCAGTGCATTGGCAAATCGGTCGCCCGCAACCGTCCGGTAAACCGGTTCGGCCCAAAGATCGCATTCCAGGCTGTATTCGAGGCCGGCTGCCAGGGACTCCGAGGTGGCCGGCGACAGCAGTGCCACCCGTCTTGCCTGAGACCGAGCCCACGGCGGGTCCGAGTCGGTACTCGGAGGCGCTTCGACCCGGACTTCGATCCATTTCCTCCCGCCTTTCCTGACGATCCGCGGCGATTCCTCCTGTTCCGTCTCGGCGGTCGCCGTGGAACGACGCAACACCGTCCAACCCGCCGGCTCCGAAGTCCGTGGGAGGAGGTCCGCTCCCAGATGGTCCGTCAACCGTATGGGCGGCCCGGCAGGGAGGCCGAGCCAGTTCCAGCGGCCGCGACGTCCGGCGTGAAGTTCGTCCCACGGATAGTCGAGGAGTTCCCGGAATTGCAGAGTGTCTTGGATATCCCGGCGCGAACCGGTCCGATAGGTGTAGATGCCGTCTTCCATACAGGCTGCCGCAATACTGAAGCGCACCAAAGCGTCCGGGTGGAACCGGCCGAGGGTCTTCTCCCGGGTCCAATCGCCTTCCAAGTATGTGTCGCACGAGAATCGCCCCTGGATATAGCTGCAAGAGGGCTCGCGGACGGCGTTGGACCAAACCCGGTAAAGATCCAGGCCCTCGGGGAGCATCGACGGCCCGGAGAAACTGGGGAATTCCTCGTTCTCCGAGCCGTTGAGCACCGACGGGTCCGGCGGGCCCCAAACGCTGCTGGCGTCGGCACAGATCAGTCCGTCCCCAATCCCGTCCCAACCTTCGCCGCCTTCCCGCAGTTCGCGAAAGAAGTCCGTCAGGCCGATGGCCCAGTAATCGACGCCTTGGAAAACGCAGTTGTCGAGTCGACCGTCGTTGTCGGCGTCGCCGATTCGTCCCTGCTTGAGTCCGTCGAACTGGAGGCCGTCCGGGTGCGGGCTGGTTCGAGCGATGCGCTGGCGCCACAACCGGGCGAAATGGCGTGCCCACCAGGAGCGGGCGTTCAGTCCGGTCTCTGGGTCGCGTGGGCAGAACTTCGTCAGGTTCGGCACCCAGGTTTTAATGAGGGGGCGGTCCGCCCCCAGTTGGTAGATACTCCCCGCGCTGGGCGCCACCCACGCTTGGCGGGCGCGGAAGCTGCGCCAGGGGCCGACGGCATTTCGAGGCCAGCGCTCGAGGGTAATGGCGCCGCGGTCTTCGTCGACCTGTGTGACGGAGGCAAACTCGCTGGTTGTCCAGTCTTTTTTTTCGCCGATGCGACGATACAGCAGCACATCGCGGAGATAAGTGCGTCCGCCCCGTTTGTCCACGAACCATTTCACGGTCGGGACCCGGATCGTAATGCTTCGGGTCGCGGCCGGAAAGTCTCGATCCAGGGCTGCGCCGGGCCCCAGCAACCAATAGCCGCGAAACTTCGGCATTGGAAACACGACCGGGTCGAAACGGAGCCCTTCCTTTACGGCGAATTCGCGAGGGACGCAATGCCAGCTCCCCCAGATGCCGTTCAGTTCATCATTGACCTGCATGAGAACGAGTCGGTCCGGGTAGCGCCGTTTGAATTCGATGGCCGCGGGGATCTTTTCGCCGATCAGGTCGACCAACAGGACCGTGCTGTGCTCAAGGAAAGAAATGCTTTGGGGCCAGAGGTGGCGGAAGTCCATTGCGCGCGGATACCCGGCCCGACGCCACGGGCGTGACTCGGCGAGACGCCGGCCGGCGGAGTCCGGGTCCCGAGCGAATCGGATGGGCCGCTCCATGGTGGCGCACACCTGCCCGGCGTGCGTTACTTCAACACGGACCAGGCCCTTGATCGGATGCGTCGCCCGAACCTGCCAGTGCAGTTCCCGGGTGCGGTCGAAACCGAGTTCCTGCAACGTCGCGACTGAGAGTCCGTCGATCGCGACCCCGGGCGGAGCGTGCAGATGGACCGAGATATTGCGGGCCGTTCCCCCGAAATTGCGCACCCAGGCAACCACGTCCACGGATCGGTCCAGTGCGTTGATCCGTCGTGCCGGGGCGACCGCGCTGATCCTCAGATCCGGTGGGGCGCGCGAAGTTCTTCCAAGATGTATCGCGTCGATCCGGACGTTGGCCGGACCCGTTCCCTCGATTCGGAACCCGATGACCCCGATCGTGCCGTCCCATGGGGGTTGCTGGCTGCAGCGGAGGGTGTACCACCGCATCCGGCCGTCGGGGATCAGCCGGAATGGAATGTCCTTCCAGCGTTTGTCCGAGGCAAAAGTGAATACACCGCGCCTGCCGCGGTCGACGGCGAGGCGGACCGAACAGACAGGATGTGCGGCGGCGTCGAGAGCAAGGGCGGGGGACTTGAGCATACTGATACCCGGCCGCAGTTCGGCGCAGAGCGCGCCTTGCCGCACGAAGACAGGTCCGTCCCCGGTCCAACCCTCCGTCTCGCCGTCGAAGCGGAAATCCGGCCCGCTGCGTTTGGGGGTGTCGCCGGGCAGTGTCAGTCCGTAGACCCGGCGCATCGCGGCAGGATGGGACAGCGCGCGGTTGAGAATGCGCACTTCGTCCAGACTGCCGTCGAATCCGGCGAGCCCCATTTCGGGCACGGGGCCGCCCATGTAGACCGATGCGGATCCCGCCGGACACCGGGTTTGGCGTGGGACCGAGCAGCCGATCCGGTTGACCCAAAGGTAGGCCCTTCGCCGGTCCCAGATCGCAAGCACGTGTTGCCACTGTCCGGCGATGAGCCGCGGACCGCGAGCGCGCGGCTCCCATTGCCCGTTCTCCGAGCGGACATAAAAGGAGATGTTCCCCCCCACGCGAGCGGGATCCACCCGGAGCATGTACTGATCCGGTCTGGTGATCAGGTTCATGGACAGCCCCGGCCCTGTGCGCGGTCGGATCCAGCATTCGAGCGTCAACCCGTGTTCGGCGCCGAGCCGATCCGACGGCGGCAGCACCACCCCCCCGCGGCCGTCGAGGATCAGACCGTTCCCCACGCGTCCCGGCCCGCTGCGACATTCCACGACTCGTCCGTTCGAGGCCGCCCCCGGCGCTTCCATTGCGAGGTCGCCGGGCTTTTCGAACGACCACGATGCTGCCGTTGAACGGGAGACGGCCCCCGTGGCGAGGCACAGGACGAGCAGGGCGAATATCCCGCGATGGAGAGCGGAAGTTCTCATGGTGTCTTGATCCTTTTTTTCGCCGTTGCCGCCGGCGGGACCCCGCTTCCGGGCCTGTCGCTTTATTATTGTGCGTGTCCCCAGACGGCCTGAAGGGCCGACTTTACCGTAGTCTGGGGCAACGCCCAAGGTTGGCCGGCGCCGTACCGATGTACGCTGAAGGCGTACTTCAACCTACACGTAAGGAATACGTTGAAGCACCCCTTCAGGGTGCATGTTCCGGAAAC
>JAADHN010000041.1:29084-57819 GCA_013151865.1 Kiritimatiellota bacterium | reverse complement strand
GGCCCGCGAACTGAGCGCTCTGGGCGTTCGCGCCGAAGCCCGGGGGGCGGATATTGCCGACCCCGCTCAGGTCAAGACCCTGATCGAACAGGTCGCGGCCGATTTGGGCGGTCTGCACCTCTTGGTCAACAATGCCGGCGTTCTCGACGACGGGCTGATTTCTTTCATGAAGGACGATCAGTGGCGGCGGGTGCTGGCCGTCAATCTCGACGGTCCGTTCTTTGCCATGCGCGCCGCCGCCATGCTTATGGCGCGGCAGCGATTCGGGCGAATCGTCAACATAGCCTCCGACGCCGGCCGCCTGGGGGCGGCCAACCGCTCGAATTACGCCGCGGCCAAGGAGGGTCTGGTGGGCTTGACCCGCTCCGCGGCCCGGGAACTGGCGGGACTGGGAATTCGGGTCAATGCAGTGAGCCCCGGCTTTGTCGAGACGGCCATGACCGAAGGGCTCACGGACGCACGGCGCAAGGAACTCCTGCGCGCCATTCCGGTGCGGCGCCTGGGCCGTCCCACGGAAGTTGCCGAAGCTGTCCTGTTCCTGTGTCTGCCCCAGGCGGACTACATCACCGGTCAGGTATTGTTCGTGGACGGTGGAATGTTCATGGGCTGAATCACCGACAGGGTCGACGTGTGCGTTCGGGCGGCCTTGCGTGACCGATCCAACGTCGAATCCGAACCATTCCGGGGCGTATTGCATGGTCATCGATTTCCACACGCATGTCCCGACCGACCGCCGGCGCTGGACGGAGTTTATCCGGGACTGTCGGCGAAACGGTGTGGCCGCCGCAGCAACCTCTTCCCTCGGCGTGGACGGTTGGCCCGCCGTCCCGAGCGCGGCCCATGTCCGGGCCGCGAACCGGCAGGCACGCGAGTTTGCGGAGTTCGCACAGGGGCGCCTGCCCGTTTTCTGGTTCGTCTACCTGAACCCGTGTCTGCCGGACTGCCTCGATGAAGCCCAACGCGCCCTCGACGCCGGGGCGGTCGGAATCAAGCTGTGGATTTCACTCAAGACCCCGGACGGTCGCACCGCCCCCTGTGACCCCGTGTTGCGATTGGCCGCGGAGCGAGAGTGCCCGGTCCTGATCCACACATTTCACCGAACGGGCGGGAACCAGCCCGGGGAGTTGAGCGTCGACCAGTTCGCGGACTTGGCCCGGCGCTTCCCGACCGTTCCCATGATCGCCGCACACGCCGGCGGCAACTGGCGCATGGCGCTCGGGGCGCTCGCCGACATCCCGAACGCGCACGTGGACATTTGCGGTTGCTTTCCCGAGTGCGGCATGGCGACTGCGCTGGTGCGCGACCTGGGTGCGGAACGGGTCGTATTCGGCAGCGATATGCTCGGTCGGAGCCAGGCGTCCCAACTCGCCAAGGTGGAATTTGCGGACCTGGCGCCTGCCGAAAAGGCCGCCGTACTCGGGGGCAACGCCCACCGCTTGCTGAAGCTTGCCGCTTCGGGCGTACTGCCGGCGGCCCCTCCCCTGTCCGTTGCCGCGCCGGAGCCGGGCCTTCCGTTGCCGGACTCGACGGAAGACCACTTCTGCTTCTGTGGGACCTGGCCTTTTGCGCCGGACCTCTCCCGTTCGTTCGCCGAGCTACGAAACGCCCTGGGGAGCAGCGGCATTCGACGGGCGTACACTGCGTCGCTCGATGCGATCTGGGCGAGCGACCCGCGGGTGGCCAATCGGGCGTTTTTCGCCGAAGCGCGTGACGAGGCCCGGGTTCAGCCGTTGGGAGTGGTGAATCCCCGCGTGCCCAACTGGCGGCGGGCCGTCTGCGAACTCCGCAACGTTTGCCACGGGGTGTGGGTGTCTCCGTACCTGCATAACTGGCGCCTGGACGCTGCGGATCACGCGGAGTTTTTCGCCGTGTGCGCCGAGCAGGGACTACCGGTCTGGATCAACTGCGCCCTGGGCGACCACCGCTTCCGTCAATCCGGAGTGGGATGGCGCCCCATCGCGGTTGAAGAACTGCGCGCCTTCGCCGGGTGCGCGCCGCCGAACGAATACGTCTTTCAGGGCCTGTTGGCCAACGAGATCCGCCAGGCTCGAAGAGGCGTCCCGGGACGAACCGGTATCCAATTCCGGTTCGAACTCTCGCGCCTGACGGACCGCTCCGGCGATCTTGCCGCGATCCAGACCGAAATCGGGATGGACGCACTGGTATTCGGTGCGGAATATCCGTTACGGGACATTCGAAGCGTTCGTTGGACCGCCCGGCGCCTGCCGGCAAACGGAACAAGAATGGTCGAGGGGAAAGAATGACGTCGGCGCAGTTCGAGATCATTCCGCCCGACAGAGAGCGGCACGCCCAAGGCATCGCCGATTTGGTGGCTCTGGTTTTCGGTGGAGACGACCCCATCGAGTGGCGAGACAGGTCGTTGCGGGGACTGGTCGGAGACCGAGGGTACTACCGCTGGGCGGACAGCCGGATCGGACTCTTGGGGGGCCGGGTGGTCACGCACGTGGGGGTGGTCGGCTACACCATGCGCCTCGGGTCCGGGCAGGTACCGATTGCCGGAGTCGCCGCCGTGGCCACGGCGCCGTTTCAACGTCGCCGCGGTCTCATGCGACAAACGTTCGCCGCCGCAGTCGAGGGGTTTCGACCGGCCGGTTACGCGGCCAGCATCCTATTCGGCATCGACGACTTCTACCACAAATTCGGGTACGCCCGCGCCTGGAGCGAGACCTCGTTTTCCGTGTCCGTGTCGGACTTGCCCCCGACACCCGAGTCACTGTCGATTCACACGTTTTCCGAACCGCCATGGGAGACCGTCCAGGACCTATACAACACCCACAACCAGGGGGCCTCTGGCACGGCGGTTCGCCCCCGAGCGGGGAGTGTTTTTTTGCCTCTGCGGAACGTGGAAACGCTGGTTTGGGAAACCGCCGGCGGGAGAAACGCCGGGTACGTCATCGTGAAAGTCCGGGAGTCCGACCTGGAAGTGTTGGACCACGCAGGTCACCCGGAATCGGTCCTGGCCGTGGTCCGCCGGGTTGCGGAAGAAAAGTACCGCGAGCGGGTGAGTTTCGCGGCGTTGTCCACGGCGTCACCACTGGGCCGGCGTTTGCGTCGCGGCACCTGCCGGATCCAAATCAGGTCGCGGGTCTGCGGCGGCCCCATGATTCGGATCGTAAACCTCCGGGCCTGCCTGGAAGCGCTGCGGTCCGACCTGGAATCACGACTGGCCGCGTCCTGGGCGGCGGGGACCGATTTCGATCTGTCGCTCTCCGATGGACGCGAGGAAGCCGTGATCCGGGCCCGCGCCGGACAGATCGGCGTAACCGAGCCGGGGACGCCCGCGCCCGACCGCGTGGAGGCAGGCGACCACTTGGCCACACTCATCATCGGCGGCGAGGCCCCGGAGGAAATCCTCGAACTTCCGGGGGTGCGATGCACGGGACGGGGCCGACGCCTGGCGGAATCCCTGTTCCCGGAGCAACGCCCCATGTTGTCCCGAATCGACCGGTTCTGAGCCGCGGGATGCGGTGGCGCGGCGACGTCGGGTGCACCAACCGGCAAGAACCCAATGCCCACAACGGGAAGGAGGCAGCTCGGCCAGAGTGCGGGCGGCAGACCGCGCCTGGTGCAAACGTCGTTCGCCGTTCCGCCGCCTCTGCGATCTCCGCGGCGAAAGTTGTCTTCCGGTCTTCAATGCCGGCGCCGGAGCGCGTCCACCGGTCGGATTCGCATGGCTTTCAGTGCCGGGAAGACGGCTACGAGCACTGTGGTGAGCACGATGACGGCCAAGCTCAACGCTACGCCGCCGGACGTGATCCGAGCCCGCGTCGGTTCGGTGAAATAGACGCCGCCATACGACATGCCGCTCCAATCGACCCCGTGGACCTGGAACCAAGCACTGACTCCCAGCCCAAGCACCAGGCCCGGCAGGGCAGCGAAAACCGCCAGGGAGGCGGCCTCGAACAGCACCAGGCACCCCAGCCACGCCGGGCGCGTCCCCAACGCCCGCAGGACGCCGAACTCGCGCGTACGCTCGAAGAGAGACATCAGCAGCGTATTCATGATCCCCAGGGCGATAATGGCAAAGACGATGCCGACCAGAATCGCGAACGACACCCATTGGAGTCGCTGGATGGCATGGAACTGGGGCGCCAGTTCGGTCCACGGCAGGGCCTCGATGCCCGAATGGGCCAAACCGCTCCAGAACGCGTCCCGGGCCCGCGGTTCCGCCTCGACCTGGGGCTCCAGGCGCAGGGCGATCTCGTGCAATTGGCCCGTCATCCCGAGCATGGCCTGCAAGTCTCCGAGGCGCACCAGTGCCAAGCCATTGTCCAACTCGCGGGCGCCGGTGCGGAAGGTCCCGGCCAAGCGGAAGAGCTGCTGGGCCAGCTCGCCCGACCCCGGCTGCGCGACGGTAAGAACAAGCCGACTGCCGATCCGAATGCCCAATGTCCGGGCGGCTCGGGCGCCCAGAACGACCTCCCGTTCGCGCCGGCCCGGGAAAAAAGCCCCACGACAGATCTTGCGGTAAAAGCGGAAAGCTTCTTTCTCCGCCGCCGGTTCGACCCCGAGGATCCGGACCCCGAGGGCGTCCTCGGCTGAGGAAATCAGTCCGAATGCGATTACCCGCGGGGCGACGCTTCGGACCCGCTTATCCCGGCGGAGGCGCTGCAGGAGCTTTTCGCCTCCGGGCAAGGTCCGGGCCACGTCCCGGGTGCGCCGGTACCCGGCGGCGTGGATTTGGCCGTCGCCGAGGAAGTCCTCCGTGAGCCGCGCCGTCATTTGCCGGTTCACCCCCTCAAACAGGGCAAGGGAAAGGAGGAGCGCCGCCAGGCCGACGGCGATCGCAATGCCGGTAATTGCCGTCCGGCGCGTGTTGCGATACAGGTTTCGCCAAGCCATGCGCAAGAGCATCTGCATGATCGTCGACCTCGTATCCCGGATGGTACCGTTAAACCTGGGATTTGCCGCCGCGGGGCCGGTGCGTACCGCCGCGGGTACGTCTCGGTCCCCCGAGCCAAAGTCTGTCCCACATCCCACACATCCGCTCTCAACGCGACTCGCGGAAAGGCTGGAGCCTATGGCGGAGCCTGAAATGATCTGGAACGCACACCGCCCCACAGGCTCTGCAACGTTTCCCGTACCCCTCGGGGCCGCTTCATGATCGACGGGCCCCGGCGTGTTGGTGCGCCGTTATTCCTCGCGCAATGCGGCCACGGGCACGATCCGGGCCGCCCGGAGTGCGGGCGGCAGACCGGCAAGCAGTCCGGCGGCGAGCATCAGCAGCGGGGTCAATCCCAGGGCACGGGCCGAGAACCGGGCGCGCATGGAATCGAGCACCACGCCGCCGAATTCGATCCGGGCCCCGAGCGGGACCCCGTTCCGCATCAGCCAAATAGCCGCGGCGCCGACACCCATTCCCAGGGCCGTGGCCGCCACGGCGAGCAGGACGGTTTCGAGCATGACCAGTCGCGCAATCTGTCCGGGACGGGTCCCCAGCGCGCGCAACACGCCGAACTCCCGNNNGCACGGACATCAACACCGTGTTGATCACACCGAGGGCGCAGATCAGGGCAATGATGGCCAGAGTGACATACCCGCTGGCGCGATCCAGTTCGATGGAAGTGTATAGTTCCGGCATCACGCGTTTCCACGACAACACCTCGAGGTCCTTGCCGGCGGTCCCGAGTCGTTCTCGAACGCGTCCGACAATGCGGTCGATCCGGAGGGGGTCCTCGGTGCGAAAGGCAATCTCGTGCGCCGCATCCGGGAGCACGAAGAACGTGCGCGCGACCTCAAGGTCCATGAACAGCAGGGTGCGATCCATGTCCTCCATGCCGGTCCGGACCAAACCGCTCACGGCGAACAGATCGTTTGCCAGGGAGCCGTCCGCGGCCTGGGCGACCAGTACAATCCGGTCTCCCACTTTCGCGTGAAGCACTTGGGCCAGCCCTACCCCGATCAGGACTTCGCGCCACGGCGCGGCCCGAAACAACCGCCCGGAATCGAGTTTGGCGGAAAAAGCGGTGACCGTGTTTTCCTGACGCGGATCGAGACCGATCGCCATTGCGCCCGCGGTGTGTTCACCGGCCGATACGAGGGCGTGCCCGAGCAAACGCGTCGAGGCGCCGGTGACGCCGGGCGTCTTGAGGAGCGTGGCGCGCACCTTGTCGGGCGTCCGGATGACGGTGTACAAAGACGGGTCGTCGCGGTACCCGGCCCGATGGACCTGCCCCTGGCCGCTGAACGCCGTGGTTGCAAGCCCGATCATGTCGGCATAGGTTCCGTCGGACAACCCGAAGCTGAGTTCCATAATGGCGGCGCCGCCGAGAAAAGCCAGACCGGCCAACACGGTCCGGGTCCGGTGTCGCACCAGATTTCGCGCGGCGAGTTTCCAAAGCATTATCGCGCTCAACCTTGTTTCCGGTGTATGGCCCTTCCCCGCGCCGACCCCCATCATGGGGGTAATCCGCCCGGAACTCTCGACAGGGGACGGCCACAGCGGCATCGATATCCGAGACCCAAATCGAGGAAGTCGGAACCATGGTCCCGAGAGAAAGCGTCCCATTCCGGAAGGCTGCCCCGTCCGCGGGGGCGGCGGGCAGGTTCGGAGATCGACACGTCGCCGAGTATGGCCTCGCCCCGGTCGATACCGGCGGCCCGGCGTATTCCGGCGCACGCATACAATACATCCGTCCGGCGGCAGCGGCGCCCGACGCACTGTTGCCGGCGGTCGTTTCGGTCCATTACGAGTGTCCGGAGTGGCTGATCTCGCGGCTTCTTGTTCAGGGCTGGGCCGTGGTGACGCCTCGAGACGTACCCGCGGAAGGTCTTGCCGACATCGTGGGGCCGGATCTCGAGTGGAACCGGCGCATGGCGACAGAAGTGTTCCGACTGCCGGGGGTCGATCCGGAACGCGTGGTGCTGGTGGGCGCCAGCGCGGGCGGCTATCAGGCCCTCATGGTCGGGCCGGACACACCGGGCCCGGCAGGCCTTGTGAACTTCGCGGGTGCGGCAAACGTGGTTTACAATATCCTCTTCTGGGAAAAGAACCTCGACCGGGATGTGGTGCGGGACGACTCGATCCCCTCGTTCCGCCGGATGCTCGAGGCGTTCGGCGCGACGCGCCAGCGTCTGGCCGAATCGCACGACGGCCGGGTCGACGCGCCGGCCAATCGAGCGTTCCTGCCCTTCGACCGTCTGGCACGCCTCCGTTGCCCATGCTTGCACGTGTACTCAACGGCCGACCGGCTTGTCCCGGTCTATGAACTGGATTCGGACGCGCCCCCCCCGGGCCCCGAATGGCCCCGGGGATTGATTTGGCGCATGGAAGATGTGTTGGACACTGCAGCCTGTCGCGGCAGTCTGCTGAGAGCCTTGCCGCCGGACGCCGTCGAGCGGCTGTATCCCCCGTTGCTCGATCCCCAGACGGATGATGGGATCGCGCCGGCAGCCGTGAACGAGAGAGTGGAAGGGGGATTGGCCGTGGTGAACGTCCCGTTCTCTCGCACGGTGCAACACTCCGCTGTCATGGTCGACGAAGGCCCGATCCACCCGGAAGCGGGTCACACCCGGCGGCCGTTCTTTCCGGACCCGGTCCCCTTCTGTCGTTTCTGCTTCGAATGTGCCGAGGTGCGGTCCCCCTCCGGACGTTGAGGCGCGGGGCCGTCGAGGACCTCCCGCACGTACCGCAAGAGTGTCTTTCGGTCGTACGGCTTTCGGAGGAGTTGCAGCCCCCGGTCCAGAATGAAACGTGTGTGAATGGCATTCTCGCTGTACCCGCTGCTGAAGAGCACGCGGAGACGGGGATTGATCGCCCGGAAGCGTTCGTAGACCTCGCGCCCGCCCAGTCCGGGCATGACCACATCGAGAAGGGCCAAAGCGATATCCTGGGAATGGTCCGCAAAGAGTCCGAGGGCCTCGGCGCCGTCCCGGGCCGTGTAGACCGTGTACCCGGCGCGTTCGAGGATGCGTTCGGCAGTCCGCCGGACCCCGTCATCGTCTTCAACCACCAAGATTGTCTCTTTGCCGCCCACGGTGGGACCGGGCAGTTCCCGGCCCACCTCGACAGCGCGGCGCTCGGACTCCGGCAAGTACACTTTGAACAAGGTGCCCTTGCCGGATTCGCTGTAGACGTTGATCATTCCTTCGTGCTGGCGCACGATCCCATAGACCGTGGCAAGGCCCAAGCCGGTCCCTTTCCCGACCTCTTTGGTCGTGTAGAAGGGTTCGAATACATGTTCGAGGGTTTCGCTCGACATGCCCGTCCCGGTATCCGTGACGCTGAAGAGCACGTAGCGTCCCGGCTTGGCCCAGGAGTGCGACCGGCAGTATTCCGGATCGATCCGGACGTTCTCGGTTTCGATGGTCATGCTGCCGCCGTCGGGCATGGCGTCGCGGGCGTTGGCGCAGAGATTCATGACAACCTGGGCAATTTGGACCCTGTCGGCATAGACCGTGCCGAGGCGCTTTGCCGGAATAAACTCGATGCCGATGTTTTCGGGTATCAGGCGGCGGAGCATGCTCAAGCTGTCCGAGAGCACTTCGTTGAGGTCGAGATGTTCCGGTTTGAGCACTTGGCGCCGACTGAAAGCCAGGAGCTGGCGTGTAAGGTCCGCGGCCTTGCCGGCACACTTCCGGGCTTCCTCGAGATCTTCCTGGAGACGGCCGTTGGCCGGGGCCTCGTCCGCAATGAATTCCAGGAACCCGATTTGGGCCTGCAGGATGTTGTTGAAGTCATGGGCAATGCCGCCGGCGAGACGGCCGATGGCCTCGAGGCGACGCGCCTGCTCGAGCTGTGTTTCGAGTTCGAGTTCGTGAGTGACGTCTCGGGCTATCTTGACGAAGTTGACAATGGCGCCTGCGTCGTCGGTCACCGGTGAAATGGCTGCGTCTTCCGAGTACAGGGAACCGTCTTTCCGGCGGTTGACGAAGCGCCCCCGCCAGACCTTGCCTGCCGTAATGGTTTCCCAAAGCGCCTTGTAGAATTCCGGGGAATGCCGGTCGCTTTTCAGGATACGGGGGTTGCGCCCGACGACCTCGGCCCGAGGGTATCCGGTAATCTTCTCGAACGCCGGGTTTACGTACTCGATGTCCCCCGCGGCGTTGGCGATCACCACGGCTTCCGCGGCTTGGTGGATGCCGGCGGTAAGCCGCCGATGTCCGATTTCGAGTTCCTTTTCGCGGGTGATATCCTCGTACGTACCCAGCACTCCGATCACCTGTCCGTCCGCGTCCACCAGCGGGACTTTACTGGTCCGGAGGATGCGGATGCGTCCGCCGGGATCGGTGTATCGTTCGACGTACCGCAGCTTCGGTGCACGATGTTCCATGACCCACTGATCGTCCCGGAGGTAGGAATCCGCGTCCTCCGTCGTCACGATCTGCGCGTCGGTCTTGCCCGGCACTTCCCGCGGGTCGTTCAGTCCGATGTCCTGGGCGAAAGACCGATTGCAACCCAGATAGACCGAGTTGCGGTCTTTCCAAAACACCCTTGCCGGGATCGTGTCCAGGATCAATCGGAGCATCCGGTTGGCCTCGGCCAGGGCCTCCCGGGCCTTTTGTCGCTCGGTAACATCCACGCCGACCGCCCAACACGACCAACCCGGAATCGGATGGGCGTCCGAGATATTGGACCAGGCAATAACACGACGACTGCCGTCTTTGCAAGTGATCTCGACTTCGACGTTTCGGTAATCGCCTTCGTCCTTGCGGACTCGCCGCAGTACCTGGTCCCGAATCTCCGCGTCGGGAAAGAGCAATTCAAACGCATTGGGATTGCCGACGATTTCCGCCGCCCTGTAGCCGGTGACGCGCTCACACTCCTGGTTCCAAAGCACGAATCGCCCATGCTCGTCGAACGCATCGAGCATGACCGGCATCTGCTCGGCCACGTGCCTCATTCTCGCCTCGGCACGGAGTCGCGCCGTGATGTCGGTCCACACCACCAACGCTCCGGGCCGTCCCTGGTACTCGACCGGTGCGACGGCGACCTCGACGTCGATCTCCCGGCCGTCCCGGCGGATGAATTTTTCCTGGACGGGCGGCAGGTCGCTCTCGCCGGCGCAAACGCGCCGGATGCGCTCCCGGGAGACTTCGTGAGAATCCGGGTGAACGACATCCCAAATGGACAGTCCGTCCAAACACTCCGGGGAATCCACGCCGATCGCACGTGCGGCCGCAGCGTTGGCGAAAACAACTTTGTCGTCGACGTGCACGGCAATGGGCAGTGGGGCCCTTTCCAGGAGCAGGCGGTACCGCTCCTCGCTCCGGCGCAAGGCGGCGTTGGCCGCGGTCAATTCCGCGGTGCGCTTCCGCAGTTGCCGACGGAACCCGAGGATGTTCAGGAAGGCCGCCCCGAGAACGAACACCACCGCTGTCGCGATCCATTCCACCCACGGGACCCAACGCGGGAGCTTCGCCGAGGTCGGCGCTGCCGGCAGCCACCTGGCGAGGGCAGCCCGGTAAAAACCGCCCGAGCCCCTTGCGGCATCCCGGAGACGATTGTCGATCGCCGTCAGCAGGTCGGCGTTCCGACCTTTGGGCACCGCGAACCGGAGCTGGACCGGGGAAAAGATGATTGGGGTCTCAACGAGGCCGGCCGGCAGCGACTTCCCGCCGTACGTGAACAGGCGGGTCACCACACCCGCATCCACCGTTCCGAGCCGAACCCGGTCGAGGACTTCCGTGTAAGTGTCCAGACGCACAAAATCCGCGACGACCCCGAAGCGGTCCAACAGGTCCTTCAAAGCCTGCCCGTGGATATCGCCCCGCTGGACCGCGACAACCCGGCCTTCGAGATCGAGAAAAGACTGCGGCACACTGCCGGGGTGTGCGTAGAGTCGGCCCCAGTTGACCAGAATCGTTTCGTGGCTGATGTCGAACTTCCGGGCTCGTTCCTCCGACCAGCCGATGGCGCCGACCAAGTCGACCTCCCCCTTCTCCAAGCGTTCGAGACAGGTCTGCCAGTTGCCGGGGACGTATTCAATACGCCAGCCCTCGCGCCGGGCGATGGCGGCGAGAAGATCGGGTACCAGGCCGGACGGACGGCCTTGGGCATCGGAAAAGATCAGAGGTGGGTCGTGCTGGACCGCCAGGCGAACAGTGCGAAGCGGGGTGTCTTGCGCACGCACGCACGCGGGCGCCAAAAGGGCGAGGATTGCGCTTGTGACGCGGGCATGGGCGGCACAGCGCCAGCGGCAGGAAGCGGAAGACATCGACGTTCCCCCGGGTTTCACGAGCAACGGCGTCTCTGCACAGCGGCTGCGATGTGTTTCCCCCCCAACGAGCCGGTCGGTCGAGAACCACACCGGTCAGCCGAGTCCTATAGCCGCTCGAAGGCCCACTGTCAACCATGCCGCAACCTGCCATGGACAGGAAGCAAAGCGATTCGCCGGCCCCCGATTGAGTTTACGCGAACGGCGGCATAGATTAGCGGGTGTCTCTGCAAGCCGGACTTCCGTACGAAAATTCGGTCGGGCCCTGATCGGATTCGTCGGACGGGAACGCATGGGTGGCGGGTTTTCCCCCGTCCCTGTTCTGCCGGAACAATTCACAAGCCGTCTGCTCCGATGACGCACCTCACGGGTTTTCAGGAGACTGCCGCCCTCGACGGACCGAGCCGGTGTTTCAACACGCCGTGGTCCGTCGTCCGGCGCACTGACCCGAATCCGTGCGGGCTGCGTCTCCGCACCGCGTTGTCCATGCCTGATCCGGGCCTGGACGACAGGGACCGCGCCGGTCGCGGTCGCGTGTCGAAGCGGGAAAAACCACATATGACATCGGCCGGCGAAACGAATTCCAGTCGGTGAAAACGCCGACCCCATGAGAGAGGATGCCGTCATGAAGGACCCCAGATCCCCAAGCCGGGACCGATTTTCGAACCGGTCCGCAGCGTGTCTGTCCGCCGGGCTCGGGGCGATGCTCTGGCTCGTGACGCCGGCGGCGATCCTACTGCTGGGCACGTCCGGCTGCGAAACAACAGAACTGACCACACTCGAGGCGGAGAGCGGCGCCTATCGCGAGGCACGGGAGTTTCTGCACGCCGGCCGCACCACCCAGGCGGAGGTGCGCAAGAAATACGGCAAACCGCTCGAAGTCCTCCCCGTCAAGGGCGGCGGCGTTCTTTGGCGCTATCGCCGCAGCGAAGCGGTGGTGGTCAATGCCTTCACAGACACCCCGCTGGGCACCGACGGCGCCATACTGGCCGGCCAGAGAGGGTATCAGCACACGGTGATACGGAACACGCAGATGGACCTGCTTTTCGATCAGCAGGGGGTGCTGAAGGACTATCGCCTCTTGCGAAATGCGCCGTAATCGGAAGCGCAACCTTAAGCCGGTCGTCTTGTTTTGTCACATAAGTCGCCAACGGCCATGATTGCCGCGGGGAGAACCTGAACATCCGGCAAATCGGCCGACTGCCCCCCTGAGCTTGCGAACATACGCCTCCCCCAAGAAAACGTGCCGCGATTCCTTCACTGCCTCCTCCTCGACTGGAACGCATCGGAACCCTTCAGCGACGATGCCGACGACTTTGGGGCCACGTGAGTTTTCAACCTTATTTGATTCCCGGTGATGAGGACGCCGGCAAGATGGGGTGTTGGGCGATTATTGCGCGGGTAATGAATATGCGGACACGTACAGGGTCGAGGGCGAGTTCGGGAGAAACCGCACGGAGAGTGACGGTGTACCATTGGAGTTTCGCCTCGGGCGCCACGTGCACCGTGAAACGGTATTCGGCGGCGCCGTTTCCCGGTAATTCGACGCGCTGTTGAACGGGGTCGATTCTCCAGCCCGGAGGCGGTTTGGCGTGAATGCGATCCGCTACCCGGGCGGCGGCCCAATTCCGTACGAAGACGCGGAACTGCACTGTGCCGCCGGGGTTGGCCGAGAGTCGGAGCCGTTTTTCCGCGCCCAGCGAGGCAACGCGCCGGAGGTGCGCCAATTCGGGCATGTGCGCCAAAGCGAACGAGGTGCGTATGCCATAGTTGCAGGCGCACTGATAGCTGGCGTAGGGTGAAACGATGAGGCCGTCTGCTGGAAGCAAATTGAAGGAGCAACTGGCGCGAATCCCGCGCAGGTAGGTCTGACTCCCCGTGTTCAGATCGAAAAACGATGCGTTGGCATCGCGAACGGTCAAGATGCGCCGACCGGCCAGCGCGCGCCCACAACCCCGCGTCCCCGAGTTTGCCCCGCGCCAGAACCGTAACGAGAGCATGCGCCCGGTATGCAGGTCGTACATGGCGCCGCTCTGCGCGATCAGGGAATTTGGCAGGACGGTGGGGGTGCGAATCGGCGAAAAGGACATGGGGACCTCTTTGCACGGAATGCTCTGCTTCCACAGCAACGCGCCGTCGGCTCCCTGGAAGGCGTTCAACGTGCTGCGAACCGCGGTGAGCAGGACTACATCGCTTTCCGCACTGTAAGAGAGCGCCGGGTCGACGGCGCGGAGCCACGGCTTCTGCTTGACCGTTTCAGGGTCCATCTTGTCCTCGGGAAAGGTAACGGACCGCCGCCACAGTTGTCTGCCGGTGCGAAGATCCAGCGCGAATATCTTCGATTCCCGAGGCTTAGGCCGGCCGCGCCGCAGATGGAAGGGCCGCCAATAGTCAACGCCATAGAGTCTGCCGCGACCGAGGACGAAATGGAGGCCGTCTTTCTCGCATTTGGCCGCCCACCGTACTTGGCCGTCGCCCCGGCCGACGCACACCAGGCGGTTGCGGGTGGTCGTTCCGACCAGGAATTCGCGCCATACTCGGAAATCGTTCCCCCACGTCTCACGGCCGGAAGCGCCGGGGTCAGGAGGGATTTTGATCTGTCCGAGGGTTGTGCCCGTGGCTGGATCAATCCGCAAGAGACCGCCGCCTCCCCCAATGTAGATGCAATCCCGGGCAGCGACGAGGCCGTTTGCCTTAATGGACCTTTTCCAAGTCAGTTGTCCGGTGTACACGTCAAAGGCATAGAGTGTGTCGGGCATGGCGATGAACATTCGGCCTGCCGCGATCACGAGCGCTTTGTATCTGCCCGAGCCGCGAATTTCGTCCAGGGCGCCGCCATACCACAGCATCCCGAGGGGCGAACGGACCGCGCTGTCGGTGGAAGAATAGGTATTGCCGGGCCCGCCGGATGGATGTGTCCAGTCGCCTGCACCGGGCAACGGTCCAGTTCGCTCGAGACAAGACCAGTTGCCCTCACGGCGTACCCGGGCAGCGGGCAACGCGGCGGATTGAACAATTCTCGTGAAAGCCGCGTGCTGTTCTTCCGAAAAGCGAAAGCAAGCCAATCCGCCGTAAGGTCGCAGGCATCGGTAGAGTGCCTTGATCTTACGGATGTCGCTCCAGGGACCGGACCGGCTCGGCTCTTCGGCAATCACGAGACTGGCGAAGTACGGCGGCAGATTATCGAGATCGATCCGGCCTTGCACCACCTGCACCCGTTTGCCGTAGAGACCTCTTGAGTCGAACGCGCGCCGCTGAGCGGCGACCTTTTGCGGATCGCTTTCCAAGGCGATGACAGGGAATCCCGACTTGGCGACAAGTGCGTCCGCCAGCTGGTTGGCGCCAAGTCCAAGCAGAAGGCAGCGGCCGTGCTTGACCGGGACGCGTTGCAGGATCGCGTCGAGCGATCGTGGCCAATCCCCGCGGGTCAATTGAGATGGGGCGGCTCTCGGACGACGCGGCGCGGGCGTGGACCGTGCCGCGCCGAAGCAATAAACTGCGCCTTCGCGGGTGACGACGAAGAGTTTTCCATCGGCCGCTAGCATTGACGACGGCGTGCCCTGAAGTTCGCTTTTCCAGGAAATTCGCGGCGCACGGCCGGGCTTGGGGATGTCGACTGCGGCGACGGTCCCCTTTTCGCCGCAGTAAAGCCGCGGACCGGCCTTGATAAAGACCTTCAGCGTCGTCTCGAGACTCCACAGCTCGTCGAACCGCACGGTCCACCAGACGATGAGGGGGGTGTCACCGTAAAAATCCGTTACGGCGAGCCCTCGACGAGGACGGGTGGTATCGTATGCCACGATTCTGACGTAACTGGCCTCTTGTGGCGAACGGATGAACCCTTTCGGCTCGGAGTAATAGATTGCATCTGAGGTCAGGATAGGTTCTCGGAATACGCCCACCTCTTTTTGATTGGCAGGGCTTATCTGGAGGCGGGGCCGGTGCTCGAGGGCGAGCTGTTCGGCGGGGGTCGGACTCGAATTCCACCAGGCGATGTAAGTGGCGGCGTCCGGTTTGAACGGACGAATGAGTTTGCGTCCGTTCTCCGTGACGGTCTTCAGTTTTTTGTTATCGACCCACTGCCGCACTTTCTCGACCGGGAGGCCGGCGAGTCTGGCGAACTCTTGGATGGCAAGAGGACCGCGGGGTTTCGGCCCTGAAAGACGAGCGCTCTGGGGAGAAGTGCCGAACATATCGCCGCTGAGGAAAAGGTATTTGCCGATTCCGCAAACCCACCAACTGCCTTTGGCCAGCCCGTATCGTCCCCCCCATCCAGTGCTGTACGGTTCCAGTTCTCCGGTTTGCGGGTCGAACACGGCGGGTAAGGCACGCCCGCAGGGGACCATGAGTTTGCCCGCGATGACGGCAAGGTAGCCTTGGGGAGAAATCCCGCCGTACCATCGGCCGCCATGATCGTTCAGTCCAAACTTGGCAAAACTGCCTCGAGAGTTTCGCCAGAGAAGTTTGCCGGTGACCGCATCGGCGGCGCACACATAGACCCCCTCGTTCGACCAAAAGCCTGCGGCGAAGAAGACCTTGCCGTCAGCAAGCACAGGCGCACCGAGTGCGGGCCAGCGTGACACGAGCCGTCCGCCGCCCAGGAGCTTGTATTCTCGCCAGGAGTCAGCCGCACCGCGAAGCCTCCAGAGCAGGCGCCCATCCTCCGCGCTCACGCAGTACAGGTAGCCGTCGTCCGACCCGAAGTAGACCTTGCCCTGCCATACGATCGGAGCGAAACGCACGGGGCCGTTGGCGAAGCACTTCCATTTCACGAGTCCCGTCTCCGTATCCAGTGCAGTCACGCTGTCGCTGACCATGGAAGGAACGAAGAGCGATTTGCCCGAGGCCACCGGTTCGTACGAGAGATCGTAGCAGAGCCTGACATCATGCGGGTGCGTGGGCTTGGGCGGCGGTCCTCCGCGTTTCCACAAGAGGTGTAACTGGCCCGGCAGGGCGTCGGGCGATGCTCCGGAGCGGTTCGCATCGTACCGCCACATGGGCCAGTCGCCCCCCGCTGCCGAGAATTCCCAAGCAGTCGCGAAGGACAGGAAAACAAGGCACGAGGAAAGTCTTCGAAGGCATACGTTCATGGTTGAATTCCCGGTGCATTGCTCCCGAGGCCGACCGGCGCCGCCGATACTGCGGCAACCCGATCACGCCGTGAGTGCCCCGTCGTAGGGGCAACGGCGTTCTCGACGCGCGCCCAGATCGGCGCCGCCGGGCCGGAAGCCCGGTGCGGGAAAGGCCGGGGCGGACCAAAGGCGCTGCCCCAAAGACTCACGCTGAATACTGCTTGCGCCATCTATTGCGGTGGCGCATCTCACCCGCCTTCAAAATATTGCCGCCGCTCACCAACCGAGACGGTGTTTCAACAGGGTACGGCCTTGTCCGATGTTCGCCGCAATGGCCTGAATCCGTATAAGCTGCACCCTCTCGCGACGGAGTCCATGAATCAATCGGGTCAGCGGTCCCCGAGTATGAAGCCCCGTGCCCACCCGCGCAGCCTCGGGGGGCGCACAAATCGAACGAGCGCACGACCCGGTTGCTCGCAGGAAGGCCCGCAGGTTCTTCAGGTTCGCCTCGGTCGGGTCAAAGATAGTTCCTACCGCGAAGTTCGCGAAGCCGGTCCGAGCGGATCCGGTTATCGCGGTTGACGGCATTGCGATATCGCGTAACGACTTGGGGGCCGGCGCAGACGGGCGCGGGCAAGACAGTGGTCGGCCGGGTGGTGGTGATCAGCCAATCCGTCAGCTCGCGCTCGAGATCAAGCACGCGCTCCCGGTGCGCGGGATCGAAATAGAGGTTGTGCATTTCCCACGGGTCTTTCTCGAGATCGTACAGCTCGCCGAATCCTTCAGGGTAATCGTCCCGGAACATTTCCCGCGGATAGCGAACCAATCGCCACCGGCCTTTGCGGACACTCTTGCTCCAGGCAAACTCGGTGACCGCAATGGATCGCACGTCCCCGGTTTCGCCCCGGAGCAGGTGTGAGATGTCCCGGCCGTCGGACGTTTCCAGAAGCGGCAGTCCGGCCAGGGCACACAGTGTGGAGGAGAGGTCGATGGCTTCGACCAGCTCGGTCGCGACGTGCCCGGCCGCAAAGCGGCCCGGCCAATGCCAAAGGAACGGAATGCGCGTAATGGCGTCCGCGCAAATGCCCGGCGCTTTCTCCATGATGCCGTGCTCGGCTGCGTAGTCACCGTGGTCGGCAGTGTAGACCACGATGGTGTTCCGGGCCAACCCCCGCTTCCGCAGGTGCTCCAGCAGCAGACCGACGGCGTGGTCCACCTGGCTGACAGCCCCGAAGTAGCCGTGCAATTTTCGGAGCCGACCGGCCTCGAACGTGCGGGGTTCGAACAGGGTCCACTCCCCCCGTCGCCAATGGTCGGCGGCCCGCTTGAAATGGGGGGCCTTGTGCGTCATTTCATAGTCGGCGTTCGGCGGAAGGTGCAGCGAGGCCTCGTTGTACATGGACCAGAACGGCTCGCTCGGGGACGTGCATTGATGGGGCCGCGGGAAGCTCACGTGCGCGAAAAACGGTGCGCCCTGCGCGACCGTTTCATCGATGAACCGAATCGTTTCGGCGGTAATCCAGCCTTCCTGACTTTCTTCGAACGAGAGCGGCGATGGACGCCCTTCCATGGACTGCCTGCCCCGGGGACCGAACTCGGTGAGAGCGCCATGGTCTTCGAGTTCCGCTTTGCCGCGTTCCCGGAGGAACGCCGTGTAGGCCGGGGACCGGCCGCCGATGGAGCAGCCGCAAGTTTCGTGGAAGTTGTCCGAATCGTCCTCGACCCAGTATTCGGGACAATGGATTTTGCCCACTGCGGAGGTTCGGTATCCCACCCGGCGAAAATACCCCAGCAGGTTCGGCAACCCCCGGGGGTTGGGACCGGACAATCCGTAATAACCGTGGTTGTGACAATACTGTCCGGAGAGGAACGAGACCCGGCTGGGCGTGCAAATGGGGTTCTGGGTGACGGCATTCTCGAACCGGACGCCCTCGGCCGCCATCCGGTCCAGGTTCGGGGTCTGCACGTCGGGGTGCCCCCGGTGGCCCAATACCTTGGCATTGTGCTGGTCGGCAATGACAAAAAGAACGTTGGGAAAAGTGCTCATGTTAACTCCCTCGAGGCAGCCCCGCAGTTCCGGCAAGAACCGTCCGGGAAACTCCCAGCCACACCCGGCTTTCGTGCTCTTCGAGTGTCTTGCTTCCCGGTCAACCGGACCGACATGGCGCAACGAACGGGCGCCGCCGAGCCCGGTCAACAATCTGAACCGCGCAGAGGGGCTGTCAAGCCCACCGGGAGAAGAACGGAAGTCGGGCGCACGCTCCCTCCCCTGCGATTGTCGGATCACACCGGAGCGGGCGAATTACCGAGACAAAGGTTGCGCCGGACGCGTCCGACGGTATATTCCCAGCTTCCGGCGTCGGCGGGCCTGGACAATGCTCAGAATGTCTTCCAACGGGCCGGTGACGTCGTCGTCGAGCCGGGGTTTTGGGACGAAGCGCCCCGGGCAGTGTCAACGTTTTCCATCCATCCGACCCGGAGAGATTCGAATCATGCAGATGGATCGCAACCACGCCTTAATTCGAAGTGAAGTGCCCGGTCTTGCTCCCCCGCGGCGCGGCAAGGTCCGGGACATCTACGACCTGGGTGACTGTCTTCTGCTCGTTGCCACGGACCGCATCAGCGCTTTCGATTGCATCATGCCCAACGGGATCCCGGACAAGGGCCGCGTGCTGACGGCCCTCAGTCTGTTCTGGTTCGAGAAACTGTCCTTCGTCCCGAATCATCTCATCAGCGCCGACCCCGTCGATTTTCCCGGGCCCGCCCGTCGATTTGCGGATGTATTGGCCGGACGGACCATGTTGGTGAAGAAAGTGCGACCGGTGCCTGTTGAATGCGTGGCCCGCGGCTACCTCGTCGGGTCCGGTTGGAAAGACTACACCCGAACCGGCACGGTATGCGGCATCCCGTTACGGGCCGGGTACCGCCAGGCGGAAAAGTTGGATGCGCCGCTCTTCACGCCGGCCTATAAGGCGGAGCAGGGCGAACACGACGAGAACATCTCGTTCGAGCGGGTCACGGAGATTGCCGGGCCGGAAACCGCCGTCAAACTCCGGGATTGGACCCTCGAGCTTTATTCGCAGGCGGCGAACCACGCGGCCCAGTGTGGAGTCATCATCGCCGACACCAAATTCGAGTTCGGCCTGGACGGCGACCGCCTGATATTGATCGACGAAGTCCTCACGCCGGACTCGAGTCGGTTCTGGCCGGCCCGCGAGTACCGGATCGGCGCCAATCCCCCCAGCCTGGACAAACAGTTTGTCCGGGACTACCTGGAATCGATCGGGTTCGACAAGACGCCCCCGGCCCCCGTGCTTCCGGATGATGTCGTGATGAAGACCCGAGAGAAATACCTCGGCGCCCTCGAACAGCTCACGGGCCGGCGCCTTGGCTGAACCGGCGTCGCAGGCAGACCGACTTGGAGTCGCGACTTCCCGGCCCCGAACCGAACGCAGAAAACCATCCACCTACGCGACTCCGCAGGAGAGCGCAATATCAAAATGGCATGGAGTGATATCATGGGCAAGTACGACCAGTTGCTGCAGGCGAGCATGAGCGAAGAGAGCTATCGGAAGCTGATGGCCCTCGAAAACGCAGAGATCAACGAGTTCGTCGGTTACGCCATCGAGCTGTGCGAACCGGAGCGGGTGTTCGTCGGCGACGATTCCGACGAAGACGTGGATTACACCCGCCGCATGGCGATTTACAACCGCGAAGAACGGCCTCTGCACATGCCCGGGCACACGGTCCATTTCGACGGTTATTACGACCAAGCCCGCAAAAAAGAGGTCACCAAGTACCTGGTGCCCAGCGAGGAACAACTTGATCCGAAGCTCAACCAAGTGGAGCGCGAACAGGGCCTCAAGGAACTCGAAGACCTCCAGCGCGGCGCCTATCGCGGCCGCGTGATGCTGGTGCGTTTCTTTTGCCTCGGCCCAGTCAACAGCGAATACGCCATCCCCTGCCTGCAGGTCACAGACTCTGCCTATGTCGCCCACAGCGAGGATCTGCTCTATCGCCGCGGTTATGAGCAGTTCAAGACCATGCCCGCCGGCTCGGAGTTCTTCCGCTACCGGCACTGCACCGGCGAGGTCGATGAACGCATGACCTCCAAGCATCCCGATTTGAACCGGGTATACATGGACTATACTCGCAACGCCGTCTACTCGGTCAATACCCAGTACGCCGGCAACACGGTTGGCCTCAAGAAGCTCTCGCTACGGCTCGCCATCCGCAAGGCCGATCGCGAGGGCTGGCTCGCCGAACACATGTTCATCATGCGCTCGAACGGCCCCAACGGCCGCAAAACCTATTTCTGCGGCGCCTTCCCCAGCGCCTGCGGTAAGACGTCGACCGCCATGATTCAGGGCGAAAACATCGTCGGTGACGACTTGGCGTACTTCCGCGTCATTGACGGCGAATTCCGGGCCGCCAACGTCGAAAGCGGCATCTTCGGCATCATCACCGACGTCAACCCCGATGACGACCCGGTCATTTACGAGGTGCTCACCCGCCCCGGCGAGGTTGTTTTCGGCAACGTGCTCCTCAAGGACGGCAAGCCCTACTGGATCGGCATGGGCAGCGAGCTGCCCGAGGACGGCGAAAACTACGCCGGCAAATGGCACAAGGGCATGAAGGGGCCCGACGGCAAGGAAGTCTCCCCGAGCCACAAGAATGCCCGATACACCGTTCGCATCGACGAATTGAAAAACAAGGACCCGGAGTGGGACAAACCCGAGGGGCACAAGGTCGGCGGCATCATCTACGGGGGCCGCGACAGCGATACCTCCGTGCCCGTGCGCCAAGCCTATAGCTGGGAGCACGGAATTTGCACCATGGGGGCCATGCTGGAATCCGAAACCACCTCCGCCACCATCGGCCTGGAGGGCGTGCGCAAATGGAACGTGATGTCCAACATGGACTTCCTGTCTATGTCCGTGGGCCGGTACATCCAGAACAACCTTGATTTCGCCAAGGACATCGTGCGGCCCCTCGTGTTCGGCACCAACTATTTCCTTAAAAAAGACGGGCAGTATCTGAACAGTAAGCTTGATAAGTCAATCTGGTTGAAGTGGATGGAACTTCGCGTTCATGGCGATGTCGGGGCGTTGGACGGCGCCGTCGGCTACATCCCCGAATACGAGGACCTGGTCCGGCTCTTCAGGCAGGTTCTCGGCAAGGCCTACTCCCGCGAGGACTACATCGAGCAGTTCACCATTCGAATTCCGGAACTGCTGGCCAAACTCGCCCGCATGCAGGCGATATTCGCCGACATCCCGGACACCCCCGAAACCATGAAGAAGGAAATGGCCGCCGAGCGGGAGCGTCTGAACACGCTGAAAGAGGCCAAGGGAGAATACGTCTCCCCCTTCGATCTGTAACCGGCTTCCGGGCATCGCGTTCCGCCAGGACGCCCGCACCGGCGAGGTCGTGCCGCCCGGCGCGTACTCTTTAAGTGGGAGCTGCGGCTCACGCACCCGGGGCACTGTGTTGCACGTGAGGAATCACGGCAAGGAGGGACCGTCATGAGTACGCCGCCGACTTCCCCCTTCACAAGCGCACCCGAGCCCAAAAAGCCGAAGGGCTGCCTGTTCTGGGGCTGTCTCGGGGCCTCGGTCATCTGTCTGCTCGGGCTCCTGGCGGCCGGGCTCGGATTGAAGATGGCCCATAAACGAGTCCTGGGATTCACCGACGCCACCCCGGCCGCCATCCCGGTGGCGCAGGTCAATGCAAACCAAGCCCGGCGCATCCGGCTCAAAGCATTGGCGTTTCAAACTGCCCTGCAGAAGGGTCGCCCCGGAACGTTTCGGTTCACCGCAGACGACCTCAATGCGATGATTGCCGCCGACAAGAGTGCCGAGAGCTTGAAAGGCAAGGCGTTCTTGACCATCGACGGCAATCGCCTGATCGCCGACGCCTGCCTGCCGCTCGACCGTGTCCCCGGTCTCCGCGGGCGATACATCAATGGGAAGATCCAGTTGGACATACAGATCCGTAACGGGCGCCTCGAGGTTTATCCGCTCGACATCATCGTCAAAGGCAAGCCGTTACCGCCTCGGCTGATGAAGGTTTTCAAGACGCGCAACCTGGCGGAACAAATCCAGGCCGACCCGAACGTACAAAAGGCTCTGGCTCACATCGAGTCACTCGAGATCGTGAACGGGGCCGTTGTGGTGAAAACAAAATGACGCAGGCACAGCACAGCCCCCGCCCCCCGCCGGAAACGCGCGGGCCGAACCGGCGGCCCGGCAAAGGCAGACTCGACGGCGCTGTGACGGCACGGATGCGCTCATCCCCCGGCCGGGCCGCCGCACTTTGGAAAGCGGTGTCGGGCATGGCGCTGCTATGGAGTCTTGCCGGCCGGGCCGCCGAAGCTCCCTCGGCGCCGCAGAAACCCGCGGCTCTCCCGGACGGCTTCCGGGAGCAGGTTCGGTTCTGGTCGCGGGAACGACACTGGATGGAGCGTCCCAAGCCCCCCCCCTTGACGCGGGCAACCCTCGTGGCTTCCATTGAGGCGGCTCGGACGTACATGCTCAACCACCAGAGGGCCGAAGGGAACTTCATTTATTCCTACAATTACGTCCGAAGGACCATTGTCCCGGGCGACAGCCCGGTCCGCCAGGCCGGGGCCGTCTGGGGCCTGACCATGCTCTGCCGCCGCCGGCCCACCCTGGCAACCCGTGCGGCGGCCGTTCGCGCCCTGGATTTCTTCTTCCGCAACAGCCGCGCCTTGTCTTGCGGTACCGTGGCGCCGGTCTATCCGCCTTACGACAAGATCAAGACCAATACCGTGGACATCCTCTGCCTCGCCCTCATGGATTTCATCCACAGCCAGACCCGGTATCTGACCGGGGCCGGACGCGGGCTGTACGAAGGCTGGCTGGAGAAATACCTCGACCACATCGAAGGCATGGAACTGGGCAACGGTTCCTGGGGCGAGTTTTATATGGCCAGCAGCGACGAACGCGCCCCCACCTCCAACCCGTTCGTGGACGGCGAAAGTCTGCTGGTCTACTGCCGCGCGGCACGCGAACTCGGACGCAAAGACCTCATCCCGAAAATCGAGGAGTCGGCCCCCAAGCTGATCCGCAAGTACCTGACCGACGCCTGGGACGAACTGCCGGACTCGGAATTGACCAAGCAGTTTTCTCAATGGGGTTGTCAGGCCTTTGCCGAATACGTGGAGGCCGGCTGGAAAGATTCGGACCTGGTCGGCGATGCCGCCCTGGCGCTGGCCTGGTGGCTTATTCACGAACACAAGGTCGCCGAACTCCGGGCCAACATGTCCTACTGCGTCGAAGGGCTGATCGCCGCCTATCGGGTGGCCCGGATCCGAGACGACCGGGAAAGCATGACGGCCCTGCGGAAGTACATCGATTTCATGCTGACCCGGGCGATCACGTACCAGATCGGCGGGCCGCTCCAAGCTTGGAACCCGTACTTCAAGGGCGTGAAGCCGGACGCCGCCTCGTTCGGCGGGATTGTCTGGGTCCCCGACGGCCACGTGATTCGCATCGACAATATCCAGCACCAATTGCACGCCGAACTCATGGCCCTCGATCTGTTTTACCCCGACACGCAGTCGCCGCCCCCCGACAAGAAAGGGACCACAGACAACCCGCAGTGAAGCAGTTTGCTCCGGTCATCGTCGGTCCCGTGCCCCCGGACCATACCCCCTTCACACCCAATCCCACCCGAGGATTCCCATGACTTGGTCGCTCGTGGTCACCGAACCCGAATACCGAAAGGCCGAAGCCGTATTCGACGGCGCGGCCGATTTCACGGTCTGTTCCGTGCCTCCGGACGAGATGCTGCTGGCAGAGCGCATCCGGACGATGGCCGCCCCCGCCGTCGTACTCGGCGTTGAAACCTATCGCGGCCCGCTTTACGCCGCTCTCCCGGCCGGTGGGATACTCGCCCGTTTCGGCGTGGGGCACGACGGTGTGGACAAGATAAAAGCGACGGCGGCGGGACTGTTCGTCACCAACACGCCGGGCGTTCTCGACGACGCTGTGGCCGAGCACGCACTCGCTCTCATTCTGGCCGCCGCCAAGGACATTGCGGAGTTCGCATCGAAAGTGCGTGCCGGAGAATGGCGACCCCACTCGACCCTCGAGCTGCGCGGGAAGACCCTCGCCGTGATCGGCTGCGGGGCCATCGGACGCCGTCTGGCCCGGGCCGCCCGGGCCGGTTTGGGAATGCGCGTCGTCGGGTGCGAAGTCCGCACCGAACTCCACGCCGCGCTCCGGCGAAGCGGCGATTTCGATGACGTGACTGCGGAACTCGCCCAAGCCATCGGTCAGGCTGAAGTGGTGAGTCTACACGTCCCCGCCAATGCCGACACCCGACACCTGATCGATGCACGTGCGCTCGATGCGTTCCGCCCGGGCGCGATTTTGATCAACACAGCCCGAGGAATGATCGTGGACGAAGACGCCCTGTACGACAGCCTGACCACCGGCAGACTCGGCGCGGCAGCCCTCGATGTCTTCGAAACTGAACCGTACACGCCCCGCACGCCGGGAAAAGATCTCCGCGCCCTGCCCAACGTGACTTTGACCCCGCACATCGCCAGCAACACGACCGCCGCCTGCCGGCGCATGGCCGAGCGGGCGCTCGAGAACATTCGACTCATCCTTACCGGGCATCCGGAAGAGGCGGACCTCGTGGCGTCCCCGGCACAGATTGGGCAGGGCTGAGATTACCGCCGGAAAAGTCCGTTCCGTAGTGGTATCGGCGCTCAGAACGGCGCATTCGCCGCAGAGAGAGCCACCTGCCACCGAACGAGAGACGAAGGAGAACAGGAAAGAATGGACGAGATTCTTTGGGACGAAAGTCTATCCGTCGGCGTCCGCCGGATCGATGAGCAGCACAAGGCCCTGATCCGCCGGCTGAACGCGATGGCCCGCGCCGTCGCCCAACACGAAGGTGAGCGGGAAATCTTGCGCACACTCGGATTCTTGCTGGACTACACCAACTTCCACTTCACCGACGAAGAGGACTTGATGGCCTCGGTCCAATATCCGGGGCTCGCAGATCAAAAAGCCGCGCATGAAGATTTCAAACACATGTTGCGGCGGATGGAAGAAGACCTTCAGGAGGAAGGCGCGACCAAGGCGCTCGCCGACTCGATCAACAACTTCCTGCTGTTGTGGCTGACGCGGCACATTCGAAAACTGGATGCGCCGCTGGGGGACTTTCTCGCGGAGAAATCGAAAAACGCGTGAATTCGCGGTTTGCGAGACTCTTGCAAAAAAACCACGCGAGCCGCGGATGTTGCCGTTTTCCGCTTGAGGCGGATCACTCCCGTCTGCCTGCCCGTCTGCCTGGCGCGGGGCCCGGATCCCCCCCCTCGGTCGGCTGAACGAAGCGGGCGTCAGAATCTCTTCGCCGTGGCCCGCCTGCTGCAACACATGCGCGTAGATCATCGTTGTCAAAACGTCTTTGTGCCCGAGCAATGCCTGGATCGTACGGATGTCCGTGCCTCGCTGCAAAAGGTGTGTGGCAAAGCTGTGACGAAACGTATGCGCGCTTACGCGTTTGGTAATGCCCGCGCGCCGAACCGCAGCCTCGATCGCTTTATTGACGGCACTGGGATCGACGTGGTGCCGACGCGTCTCGGCGAAGCCCTGCGAAGACGGACGCGTCTCGGCGAAGCCCTGCGAAGACGGACGCGTCTCGGCGAAGCCCCGCGAAGACGGACGCGTCTCGGCGAAGCCCTGCGAAGACGGACGCGTCTCGGCGAAAGAAGTTACTAAAACACGATCCTAGCAACCGTGGCCAACAAGACGGATGGACACGGACGGAGAAAACCGCGCCGCTTCGCTCTGCGGTTTCCCCGCCGGTCATCCGCGACGTTCCGCCGGACTGCGCTCCGCGTGCCTCGGAACAAGGCACTTCACCTGACGGCTCGGCCATTCGAATGGAGACGAGAGACGGGTATGTGGTTGCATAGAGGTATACCGTAGGTATATTAATAGCATCATGGAGTTCGAGTTTGATCCAGAGAAAAGCGCGTCCAACAGGGCGAAGCACGGGATTGACTTCGTTGCAGCGCAGGCTCTGTGGGACGACGCCGATCTGCTCGAAATCCCCGCTCGCACCGAGGACGAGCCCCGGTACATGGTGATTGGCAAGATCGGTGCCACGCATTGGTCTGCCATTATCACGTATCGTGACCACGTAATCAGGATCATCTCTGTTCGGCGAGCACACAAGACGGAAGTGACGATCTATGAAGGCTAGAGAGTTTGACAAGCGTTTCAACGCGGGAGAGGACGTCACGGAGTTCCTCGATCTGTCGAAGGCCCGTCGTCCCCTTCAGGATCAGAAACGGGTGAATGTCGATTTCCCCGTTTGGATGGTCCAATCCCTGGATAAGGAAGCCAAGAGACTGGGAGTGCCTCGCCAGTCCCTCATCAAGGTCTGGATTGCCGACAGGCTCGAGCATACCACGGTCTGACGGGGGAATTCGAACAAGACGGGTGGACACGGACGGGCAAACTGCGCCGCTTTGCCCCGCAGTTTGCCCGCCGGTCACCCGCGGCGTTGATCAGGTCGCGCCGGGCGCGACCTGATCAATGGCCGGGGCCAAGGCCCCCGATGTCACCGGGTCGCTGGCGCGCCCCGACAACAACGGGGACAACCGGCATCTTCGCCTCGATACGATAAGCGTATCAAGGCAAATCCGCCTGTTACCCCGACCATTCGGCGAAACAATTGATGGTAAGGAAAGGAGGGCTAGAAGCTATGCGGTCCGAACACATATCCAGAAGTAAGTATGCCAAGTTGTCTTGGATCTCTTTTCTGTCATTTGGGGCATTTCTGTTTTTGATTCCCCCCCACAATACGTATTTTCTTGGTTTTCTTGGCTTCCTGGGATTTTTGTGGTTGCTCCCAGGACGTCAGCGTCGCCTCGGTGCATTGGGTGCCCTCGGAGTCATGGGTGCACTGGAAAGCGTCTCTCCCCAATTTGGTTGGTTTGCCCTCTTGGCTTTCTTTGCTTTTTCAGTAGTGAATTGGCGGAAATAACACCGTTAGTCCACGAACACAAACTGCGGCACGTCGAACGAATAAAGATAGATCGAGCCCGGCCACAAAGCCCCCAGCGACGGGGTTCGACAGGCCGCCGGCGACTCGATCGGGCATCTTTTTGTCAAACGCTTGATGGATGTAGTCGTCATTCTTGCTTTTTTGGCCCTCGCGTCGTTTTTGTCCCGTTTTGTCGTAAGCGTCGCAACTGGCCCATCTTTTTGCCTGATGGATCGGGTCTATGTTCTCCGGTGACCGCGAATGGTTCGCGGTCGTGAACCGGAGACCCACAGCATGGCAACGGAGACGCGAGCGGCGAAGCGGGAACATTGGAAAGCGAGTGCGACCGAATCAATATCGCGAAGCGCACACCAGACCTCAGTAGATCGAGCTTGGAGGTCTGTAAAGTTGGATTCCCTTTTTTGGACGGACTCCCGGGAATGGGTGTGGGCGACTGCCTTACAGTTTCGCGCGAATTTNNNNCTTGGAAGCGTCATCTTCTGTAAAGTAGTCGCCCACACTGGCGGTGACTGCGACAAAAAAAGAGGGCATTCTGCTTTACAGCGTTACCGAGATCTGGCACACACGGGAGCAACGTGTTGCGATTCGCCCCGAAAAAGTGAGCGCCGAAGTTGCGATATGTAATTGCCATTTACTGACGGCTGTTGTTCTTGCAAAGCGAGAAAACAATGTCTATTGGATTTGTATCTTCTTTTCTGAGCAGCATTATTATTCTAATTCTGTTTTGCTATTCTCTGAGGCATATGGGATTTCATCAAAAATGGACTAAACTGGATTGGCTATGGGGGTTTGTGCATTTGATTATTGCGAGTCAGATAAAAAGTAGTCTGACTATCCGTTATTTGTTAGAACTTCCTCTTAGTAATTGTCATTTTACAGGAATTCTACAAAATTCAATATTCAGTCGGTTTGGTGAGAATGGAATACTCTTTTTGTCCATTGGTTACATAATAGTAACAAGTATCCTGGAGTACTTATGGTGTTTTATTCTTTCGCCCTTCTGTTTTAAGATGTTGAAAGCGTGCTTAGGGCGGATTGCTTCCACTTCGACATATTTTGGAAAAAAGGGGAGTTAATGAGTAAGGGAGGGGCCTGTGATATGGATATGGGGAACGTACGCGCGAAACTTCATTGTCAACAGCTTGTTACATTGTAGTTTTATCGCTTGTTTATGGGTTACATGAAATAGCTGTATGCTGAGTGTTTGTATTTAACGCATTCATGGTTGACAAGACGGCCAAGCCTGGCATGTTCCCCAGACCTCAGTAGATTGAGCTTGGAGGTCTGTAAAGTTGGATTCCCTTTTTTGGACGGACTCCCGGGAATGGGTGTGGGCGACTGCTTGTAAGCGTCGCAACTGGCCCATCTTTTTGCCTGATGGATCGGGTCTATGTTCTCCGGTGACCGCGAATGGTTCGCGGTCGTGAATCGGAG
>JAADHN010000041.1:0-29024 GCA_013151865.1 Kiritimatiellota bacterium | reverse complement strand
ACGGTGTTGTCCCGGTGGCGGGAGAGCGGTTTGAGCATGGCCGCTTTCTGCCGGGAGAATGGGATTCGGGTTTGGCAGTTTCGATATTGGTGGAGTCCTCTCCGTCCCATCCCCGCACCGAACGCCCGTCGGCCGTCACAGATCCAACGTTCATGGTCCAGATGCGACGCTTACCCTCCTTCCCATGCGGACAATTCTCCTCAACTGGCTGGGAACTCGAGCACCCAAGCGTGGCGGCACGGCAGGTCATTTAGCGGCATACGGACCGTGACCCGACTCCCGCTCCGCTCCCACTCCAGCGGCGCATCGAGCCCTAGCATGCGAACTTCGGCGCCCTCGGGCGGTTGTACCGCTCGGAGCTCGACGGCGCTCGGCGGCGTTTCCTTCCCGTCGTCGGGCAGAACGACGGCGTACACGCAGTCCCCCCGAGCGGTGAAGCACACCGTCCCCTCTTTGTACGGCGGCACCGGTCGGGTGCCGTGGATTGCCGGCGCGTTGACCGCCATCCAATCGCCGATTTCACCTAAGCGCGTCACGGCGACCGGGTCGAAGCGTCCGTCCGGTCCCGGTCCGATGTTAAGCAGGAAGTTTCCGCCTTTGGCCACAATGTCCACGAGCATGTGGATCAGGGTTCGTGCCGGCTTGTAGTCGTCGTTGGGGCGATAGGCCCAACCGTTGCCCATGGTCAGACACGATTCCCACGGGTGATCGGGCGGCGCTTCCGGGATTCGCTGCTCCGGCGTACGGATGTTCTCGAACTCGCCGCCGACCGTCCGGTCCGCAATGATGAGACCGGGCTGGAGTTCCCGGGCCACGGCGGCCAACTCGGCCATGCGGATGTCCTGCTTGGGGGGGCGCACTTGACCCCCGTCGAGCCAGAGCACGTCGATGGGACCGTACCCGCTCATCAATTCCCGAACCTGGGCATGAACGAAGCGGACGAACTTTTCCCAACGTTCCGGGTGGGCCGCCGTGTCGTAGTTCGGGTTCCGCGTCCGCGCCGGGGCTCCCGGCCACCAGTAGTACGGGGAATGCCAGTCAGACTTGGAAAAGTAACAGGAAACAGCGAAATCGCGGGCGCGAAAAGCATCGAATACCTCGCGCGCGACGTTCGCACGCGGATGTTTGTGAAACGGGCAGTCGGGGTGTGTGATGCGGTACTCCGTGGTCCGGGTGTCGAACATGCAAAAGCCGTCATGGTGTTTCGTGGTGAAACAGACGTATTTCATGCCGGCGTGGCGGGCGGCGTCGGCCCAGTTTTCGGGGGCGAACGCCACCGGATTGAATGTGCGGTTGAGCCTCCAGTAATCCGCCTTGAACCGCTCCATGTCCCGACCGCGTTCGACCCAGGCCGGCAAGTCGTCCGGGCGCGCCCAGGTGTCTTCCTCGACCAGGGGCCAGGACTCGATGCAGCCCCACTGCGAATAGGGTCCCCAGTGAACGAACAGGCCGAACTTCAAATCCTGAAACCATTCCAGCCGTTTGCGGAGCCACTCGGGCCGGCGTCGGCTTTCGCTGTCTGCCGCATCGTCTGGAGGCATGATGTCCGCACGCTTTTCGCTCATGACGCAATTCCTTTTCATTGGCGTCGGCATCCCGCAACTCTCGGAAAACGTCCGGGGTGCGGCGCGCCGTTCTTGAATCCGCACCGGAACGCCGCGTCGACTCCGGTCCCGGCGCCCCCGGCCATGCTTCGAGGTCGAGATCGCTGTCGGAATCGAATGCGCCCGGGATAATGATTGACGCGGAAGTCCACCGGCATCGATATCAAAGACCTTCTCCCTCCCCCCCTCGCCTTTCCCGCTCTTTCCCTTCCCGTTTTTCAGCCCTGCTCGGCGCGCAACGTCTCGATGTGCCGCCGGATGATCTCCCGCTCCGGTTCCCGAAACCGATGGAACGGCTCCGCCATGAAGTCCTCGCATATCCCCATACAGGACAGAGCGCACTTGATGCCTTTCAGGTAACTCGACTTGTAGTGCCCGACGCTGTAAATCGTCTTGCTCACGGACATGACCTGCCGGTGCAGTCTTGTCACCGCATCCAGTTCTCGCCGCATCGCGGCATCGTATAGGTCCACGTAGAGCCGGGGAAAGAGATTGGCCCCGCCGCAGATGCCGCCGTGACCGCCGAGAAGGATCGTCTCGGCCAAGAGTTCTTCGGGCCCGATGAGCAGGGAGAACTCGGGACGGCCTTGGAAAAGCAGCTGAAGCTGATGAAAGTACACCATGTTCGCCGAGCTGTCTTTGAGCCCCAGAATACCGGGGATGTCGGCGGCGGCGCGAACGGTCTCGGGTTCGAATACCACCTTGGTATGACTCGGCATGTTGTAGAGGAAGAGCGGCAGGGGAAGTTCGGCGGCCAAATGATGCAGGTATTCGAGCAATTCCGCCTGTCCGGCCGGGAAGTAGTAGGGAGCGGACAGGACCACGGCCCGCGCCCCGGCTTTGGCGGCAAAGCGGGCAAGCTGCACCGACTCGACAAAAGCCGTGTCCGTGATCCCGACCAGCACGGGGACCCGTTCGTTGACCAGGCGGCAGGTCCGCTCGATCAGTTCGCGCCGCAGCCGGTAACTCAGGCTCGGGGCTTCGCCCGTGGTGCCGAGCACGAACAGACCATGGACCCCACCGGCCAGAATGTGCTCGACCAAGCGTTCGAGGCCGGCCACATCGAGCACATCGCGTTCGAGCAGCGGGGTGACCATGGGCGGCAGGATCCCCCGGACCGGCGTTTCTATCCGAACCTGCAACGTTTGGTCCTCCGGGTCGGGCATGTCGGAATACTCCCCCCGGTGCGAGCGGCCCTTGCGGCCCCTCCGCCAAGTGGATTCGGCGGATATCCGGTACTATACTGCCGATCGACGGGACGGCACGCCCGCCGCCCCAGTGGTCCGCTCGCTCCCACGCCGCAGCAAAGCAAGGACGGTTCAGTTCCTTGCCCATATCGAAGACACGTTCCGGAGACCGCCCGATGTCGGCTCATCCCCCTCTCCCCGATCCTTCACTACTGGCCCGATGTCGGGAATACTTGGCGGCCGGTTTTTTCGAGGAGCCGGATGCTTCACCGTTGCGGCGCTGGTGCCGCGCGGTCCGGCGGCGCTGGGAGAAACAACCTGCTCCCCATTACGACGGCGCACCGCTCTACCCTGTAGGCCCCAAGAACGGGACAGGAACGGGAAACCGGATCGTTTCTCCGTCGTACAGTTACACGTGGACGTTTCAGCGCGCGGAACTGGAACGGCAGCTCGCGGAAGCCGAAACCGAAGAGACCCGGACCTCCCTCGAAGCGTTGAGCCGAGCCATGACCGCCGAAAAGGAGCGGCTGCACGTGCCGCCCCCCAACGGTCATTCGGTCGGCGGCTGGGGCTATACGCACAGCATTCCGAATTACGGTCGTGTGCTGCGCGAAGGGTTGAACGGCCATGCACGGCGTGTCCGACATACCCTCGAGGCGGCCGTCGAGAACGGGGATCGGACACGAATCGAGTTCTGCCGGGGCCTGCTGGACGTACTCGCCGGCATACGCGCTTGGCATCGTAAACTGCGGGCACAACTCCAGCGCACAAACCCCCTTGCCCCCGACGCCGCGCGTCACCGGGCGCGGCTCGTCGAAGCCCTGGCCCAAGTCCCGTTTCGACCTGCCCGCACATTCTTCGAGGCCATGGTCGCCTACAATCTCGTCTATTACCTGGACGATTGCGACAACCCCGGGCGAATCGATCAAGAGTTGGGTCCGTTCCTGGAACAGGATCTGCGCCGAAACGCCGTGGAACTCGAGCAGGCGCGCGAGTGGGTTGCCGCGTTTGCCGACAACGTGACGGCCAACTGGGGATGGAGCGCGGCAATCGGCGGCACCGCCCCAGACGGACAGCCCGCCTACAATCGCGTGACCGAACTCTGCCTCGACGCCGCCCGGCAACGTCCGCGGCCGAGTTGGGAACTGCGGGTTCGCCCCGACATGCCGGACCGAATATGGGAACGGGCGCTCGACGCGCTCGCGACCGGTTCGGGCAACCCCGCCCTCTACAATGAGCCGGCGTACCTCCGCAGCTTGCTCGAGGCCGATCTCGGGCTGGACGAACGCGATGTCGTAGCCTGGAACGGCGGCGGCTGCACGGAGACCATGATTCACGGTTGCTCAAACGTCGGGTCGCTCGACGCCGGGATCAACCTACCGCGCATTCTCGAACGGACACTCCACGAACATCTGGAACGGACAGACGATTTCGGTGGGGTCATCGAGGCCGTCAAACGCGATTTCGAACGCGACATTCGAGAAGTGACTTCGGCCGTGAGCGAGATTCAACGACGGCGGGCCGAGTACTGCCCGCAACCCATGCGGTCGCTGCTCATCGACGACTGCATCGACCGCGGCCGGGACTTCAATGCCGGTGGTGCACGTTACAATTGGAGCGTGGTCAATGTCGCCGGACTGACCGACGTGGCGGATGCCCTGGCGGCATTGCGGGAGGTCGTGTTCGGTCGCCGCGAGGTCAGTCGCCGACGAATGCTCGAGGCCTTGCGCCGAAACTTCGAGAGCGACGAGGCCCTGCGGCGGCGCCTGGAACAATGTCCGCGCTTCGGCAACGACGATGCCGCCGTGGACTCACTTGCCGCGGAACTGGCGACAACCGTTTACACCGCCTTTCGCAAGGAAACCCCGTGGCGCGGGGGGCGCTTCCTGCCCTCCTGCATCATGTTCGAGACCTACGCTGCGGCCGGGGTCGCCGTGGGAGCGCTGCCGGACGGGCGCCGGGCCGGCGAACCGCTCGCGGACTCGGTCGGCCCCATTGCCGGACGAGATCGGCGCGGGCCCACCGCCATGCTCCGCAGCGTGACCCGCCTGCCGCTCCATCTCGCCACCGGCACACCGGTGCTTAACCTGCGCCTGACACGACGTCTTTTCGCCACGCCGGTCGGGCGCGCCCACGTCCGGGAACTGATCGAGGCCTATCTCAACATGGGCGGTATGCAAATACAGATCACGGTTACGGATCGCCAAACCCTGCTCGACGCCCTCGAACACCCCGAGCGTCACGAAGACCTGATCGTGCGAATCGGAGGATACGCCACGTACTTCAACCGTCTTCCGCCGGAACTCAAAAAGACCGTGATCGAACGCACCGAGTACATGGTTTGAACGGCGACTGTTCCGTCCGCGGGCAAGTCCGAAAGAGTGGAAGACACTGGAGCGCCCAACGTGTTTCCGCCCACAAGGACCTGTCGCGTTATTCGCCCGCGCCTGGGATCCGCCGTCTTCGGCGGCATTTCATGCACCATTTACCGCGAAGACCGCGTCCAAGCCGGTTTTTCGGGGATCTTGCAATAAAGCGACAGCCCCCGCAAGGCCGAGGCCCGCTCAGACGTCGCCGTTTTCCCCGGTTTCGGCAAGCCACGCCTTCCGCAACACGCGGGCAGTCTCGTCCAATGCCTCCGGCACGACCCGCGTGCTGCCGAGCACCGGCATAAAATTGGTGTCGCCCACCCAACGCGGGACCATGTGTCCGTGGACATGATCCCGAACCCCGGCCCCGGCCGCCGCGCCGATATTGAACCCGAAGTTGAAGCCTTCGGGATTCATCACCGATTTGAGTACGCGCTCGCAGAGAACGGCCAAATCGAACAACTCGGAGAGTTCCTCGGGGCACAGCGCATCCAAGTCCCCCACGTGGCGGTATGGAGCAATCATCAAATGGCCGGAGTTGTAGGGAAAATCGTTCAGCAACACGAAACACTGCTTCCCACGTCCGACGACGTGATTGGCCTTGTCCGCGCCGCGGGCTCCAGCCTTCTCACAAAAAAAACAGCGGCCGGAATGCGGACCGCGGATGTACTCGATACGCCACGGCGCCCAGAGCGGTCGGTCGGCCCCCCTCACCTCTGGCGGCGCCGACTCCGAACCCGGGGTTGGATCAGTCTTCTTTTGCATCCGTGGGGTCCCCCGATTCTTCTGCGGTGTGACACTTCTGCCCCGGCCATTTGCTCTTGCTGGCTCGGAGCGAGCAGGAAAAGACAGTTCCTGCCCGGCACGCCCGGCAGGAGTACGAACGAAGCGAATCGAGAATCGAGGGACTATGGCCCGGCCTCCCCACGAAGTCAAGTGCGGGGTCCAGTGTGCGGGGCGCCCGACCGGGCGAACCCCCGACGAAACCGAGCGTTGCGACGGGCGCGAACCGGCCCGGAACGCGCCCTCCCCGGCGTCCTTCGGGGCCCGCCCAACTCAAGCCTCCCGTTCGCGGCCCGGGGGATGGGGGTATCTCGGCGGACGGCACGCCGCAGATCAGAGCGGTGCGGGCTCTGCCGCGGGGGCGGACGGCGCGCCGGAAGGCGTGCTCAGAAGATCGAAATCGCCTTCGCTCTCGATGGCCGCACGGTAAGCCGGGAAATCCGCGGGCATGGTCTGTTCGAGAAACCGTCTGCCGGTGAAGGTGATCAACCATGCCCCGATCGGTGCGGTCAACAGGATGCTGAGGACGGCCACGGCAAGAATGATCTCGCCGGGACCGGTGGACATACCCGCCGCTTTCATGGCGATCAGCGGGGCGCCCCCGATCGCAGCTTGAACCGTCGCCTTCGGGATGTAGGCGATGACCACGAAGATTCGTTCGCGCAGGGTCAGGTTGGTCCCGAGAACGCACAGGTACGTCCCGGCGCTCCGCGCGATCAAGGCCAGGAAAATCAGCAGACCGCCTTCGAGACCGGCCCGCAGTGCGACATGGATGTTCACCTGGGCACCCACCATCGTGAACAGAATAATCTCCGCCAATACCCATATCTTGCCGAGCTTGGCGGACAGTTCGTGCGCGTAATGCTCACGTTTCTTGAGGATGATCACCCCGAGGGTCATGACGGCAAGAAGCGCCGCAAAGGGTACCCACGGTTCTGCAAATTTCTCGATGCGAACCAAGAAGATCGAGAGTCCGAGAACGATGAGTACGCGCTTGGTGGCGCGGGGATTGTACCGGCGGAAGAGGAAGAGCAACAAGACGCCCAGCAGCCCGCCCACCCCCACGCCCGTTAGTACCGAGACCGGGATGCCGACCAACTTCCAAACGATGTTGCTGCGAGCCCCCACATACACGCCCATGAGGATGCTGTAAACCACGATCACGAACACGTCGTCCAGCGAACTGCCGGCCAACAGCAGGGTGGGGATCCCTTTGCGGACCCCGCGACCTTCCTCGATAAAGCGGATCATGAGAGGCACGACGACCGCCGGCGACACCGCGCTCAGAATAGCGCCCAAAATGGCCGACTCGAGCAGCGTCAAGTGCAACAACGGCGGCCCCAGCAGTGTGACGGCAATGCCTTCGAATACGGCCGGGACGAAAGAAAGCAGCAGGGCTGGACGCCCCTTCTCGAGGAGAGTCTCCCAACTCATCTCGAACCCGGCGCGCAACAAGATCACGATCAGGCAAATCATGCGCAGGTCCGAGGAAATGGCCAACACTTCGGGCGCAATCCAACCCAACACGTACGGACCAAGCCCCACGCCCAATAGCAACATCCCGATGAGGCCGGGCATCGAAAACCGGCGAAAAACCCAGTCTGCCAGCAGCCCCAAAATGATGAGTTCCGCAACAGTTGTGGCCATGGGAGGTTCCTTTCCGGGCCGTCATCCCCTCGGACGACGTTCGCTGCGTGTCGGTCTTGTGGAACGCGGTGAAGACACAAAAAAAAACTCCCGCACCCCGCGGCGGCGGCGACCTTCGCGTTCGTGCAGGAGTCATCAGCTCATCCACGGAGCAGCGTGGGGACTCCATCCCGTTCTGCCGAGTATCCCGGAATCATCCGAACAACTTTTGCAAGACAGGCACGTTTGCCAGCGTGTCGGGTCCTTCCGAGACAATCAGTATTTGTCGGTAATATTACACTCTTGGCGTCAATTGGCAACACGTTTCGCAGAAAAAACGTCACGTATCGACGTATGCGGTCCGAGCAACCTCCGCTCTTCACCCTGGTTGATGCATGGATTTCATCGCGAGAGGGAAAAACTCATACGGGTTCAGGTCATTCGCCGAGCGCCGGGCAAGGCTGCATCGAAACAACGGTTCGGTCGGCGGGCAGGGGCGACAATGTTCTGAAAATGCGCAAGATGCGTCATCACAGCAGATGGCTCATGCAGTATTCAGGCCAAGTGGTTACCACGGTTTTCGCCAGCGCAAAGCAGCCGGGGGTGATCTCTCTCGGCGGCCTCGCCCGTCGGCTCACCCCTTGACCGCACCGAGCTGGATGCCTTCGATGAAATAGCGCTGGCCGACAATGAACACCAGGAGCATGGGGAGGATCATGATGACGCTCCCGGCCATGAGCAGGGTCCATTGTACGCCGTACATTTCTTGAAACGATGCCAGGGCCACGGGGAGGGTGAACATCTCCGGCTTGTGTGTGACGATCAGCGGCCACATGAAGCTGCGCCAGCTCCCCATGAAGGTGAGGATTGCCAGCGCGGACAGCCCCGGCTTCGAGAGCGGTAGGATGACATGCCAGTAGATGCCGAGGGTCGAACAGCCATCGATCACGGCGGCTTCCTCGATTTCTTTTGGAATGGTCATGAAAAACTGGCGGAGCATGAAAGTGCCATAGGCACTGAACATGCCGGGTATGATGAGCGCTTTGTACGAGTTGATCCAGCCCAACTGGCGCAGCAGGAGAAACACCGGGATCATGGTCACTGCGCCGGGAATCATGAGCGTGCCGAGGTAACCGAGGAAAATCTTGTCCCGGGCGAAGAACTTGAGCCGAGCGAAAGCGAAAGCGGCCAGCGAACTGGTGAGAACTTGTCCGGCGGTTACGCAGAATGTGACCAGGACGCTGTTCAACAGGACGCGGGCAAAATTCAGTTCCAAGACCACCCGGCGATAATTCTCGAGGTGAATGCCGTCCGGAAGGAGACGTTTGAGGTCAAGAACATCGGCCTCGGGCGATTTGAGGGAGGTGAGGAGCATCCACAGGAACGGGGCGATCATGGTGACGCCCACGGTCGCAAGAAAGGCATAGGACAGCGCGTGCGCAATACGCCGGCGCCGAGTCCTCGACAGTCGCGGTTTTTTTCCGATTCTCATGTGTGTCGGTCCGTAGTGATCCAGCCCGCGTCCAGGACCTCGGGGCCGCCGGGCGTGGCCTTTCCGGTTCGCCCTGTCCTTGTCCTCGGCGCGTCAGAGGTAGTTGACTTTGCGGCCGCCGTACTTCCAATTCACGAGAGTGACGGCGAATACGATAAAAAAGAGCACCACGGCGATCGCGGCGGCGTATCCCATGTTGAACCAGCGGAAAGCGTGGTTGAAGATGTAGTAACTGATCGTGGTAGTGGCGCCGTCCGGTCCGCCGCGGGTCATCACGTAAGCCGCGTCGAACCCGCCTTGGAAACCGCCGATGACGGAGGTGATGAAGATGAAGAACGTCGTAGGCGTCAGCATGGGCAGGGTGATGTGGCGAAACCGCTGCCACGGGCCGGCCCCGTCGATTTCGGCGGCCTCGTATAACTCGGGCGAGATGCCCTGCAAACCGGCCAGGTACAGAATCATCGACGTGCCGCCCATGCCGCCCCACACCCGCATTATCATGAGAGACGGTTTGGCCCAGTGATAGCCCTTGAGCCAGGTCGGGTGCGGCGCGGCCAACGGCCGGACAGACACGCCGGGCAGCAGATGGGCAAGGCGCGCCGTGCCGGCATTGAAAAAGTCCACAACCGCCTTGATCACGGTGTTGAAGAGACCGAACTCCGGGTTGTATATCCACATCCACAGCAACATGATTCCCACACCGGCGCACACTGTCGGCAGGTAAAACACGGTTCGGAACAGGACGCGTCCGCGGATTTTCTGATTGAGGACGATGGCCAGGAAGAGCGAGGCGCCCATCTGAATCGGAATGGCCGTCATCAGGAACAATGTGTTCCACAGATACTTCCAGAAACGGGGGTCGGCCAAGTGACGGCCCTCCGCATCGCGGAACCATCCCAGGAGGTCCACGAAATTCTGCAGGCCTACGAACCGGGGCGGATGGAACAAGTCCCACTGAAAGAGACTCAGGGCGAATGCCGCGCCCACGGGGACGGCCGTGAAGACCATAAACCCGAACAGGTTCGGGGCCAGAAACAAGAAACCGGTGAGGTTGCGGCGGCGATGGATCGTCATCGGGCCTTCCTTCGCCGCTGGCGGGCAACGGCACGACGGATTTCCTTCTCCGCCCGAGCCATGGCTTCTTCCGGAGTAGCCCGTTGGGCGTAGACCGCCGAGACCGCCGCCCAATAATGCGCCAGCAACTCGTTCAGGTGCGGTACCCGCGGAAACGGATGGAGCGAACCCGCGCCCTTCAACAGGGCGGCCAGGTTCGCGGGGCGCTGCCGGTTCCTCGCGATATACTCGCGCGCCACCCGCAGGTTTGGCGGCAACCCCCGGGAGGCCATCGCTTCCATGAAAGTGTCGCCGAAGAACTCGCGGCACAGCAGCCAAGCCTCGTCCGGATGCCGGGTATCGGCCGAAATGAGGACTGCCTGACTCGAGGCCCACCGACCCGGCTGCCGCGCTTTGGGGCTGCAGACAATGTCCCAGTCTACGTCCCCGCAACGTTTGCGGAGAAACGGAAGATTCCAGGTATACATCTTCATCATGGCGGCGCGGCCCTGCCGGAAAATGGCGTAGTCGTCCAAACCTTCCTGGTCCATTTCGTCGGGCAGCGGCGCGACTTTCCATTTGAAAACAAGGTCGAGGTTGAACTTCAAACACTCGATCATCTCGGGCGAGTTGCACAGGGCCCGAGATCCGTCCCGGGCGAGAATTTCGGCGCCGAATGCCGAGGGATCGATCCGGCCGCGAAACCCGTATTGGTCCGTACGCCCGTCGCCGTCGAGGTCTTTCGTCAGTTTTTTTGCTTTCTCGAGCAGCTCCCAGACATCCCAATCGTCGCTGGGATACGGGACAGCCGCCCGGTCGAACAGGGCTTTGTTGTAGACGATGAATTCCATGTCCACACCGAAAGGAACACCGTATTGCTTGCCGGCGATCCGGTACCAACTCAGGGCCTGGGGAAGAAACTCTTTCATGTCGACTTCGGCCGCGAGCCGCTCGGAAATGTCGAGAAAAACGCCCCGAGTTGCGAATTCGGTGAAGCCTTGCCCCATCCACATCAGGTCCGGGGCGTCCCGACCGGCGATCATCACGAGGACCTTACCGTAGTAATCGCGCGGAATGGAAATCAGTTCGACCGCAATGTTCGGATGGCGTCGCTCGAAGTCCGTCACAACCGTTTCGTAGATCGGTTTGGTAAGTTGGTCCGCCGGAAGAGTCACGACCAAATGAACTTTGCCGTCGCGGGGACTGGCCGGACCGCATCCCGAAAAAAGCAGGAAAAGGACTGTGAGCAGTGCCTGAACTGCACGCATCCCGTCCGGCCGGACCCGGAGTCTGCCGAATTGCAGAGAGTGTTTCACGCCGTTCCGAATCCCTCATCTCCGCCGGACTGTGTTCGCGCCAAACCAAGTCGCCGGGAACCGACATTCGAGGCAAAGGACGCGCAGACAACTCTTGCCGATCCCCGCGCGGCAAACGCGATCCGCCCTCACCGGAACATCGCGACCTCCGCGACCATGCAACCCGCGGCACGGCACCGGGACGGGACCACGCCGACCGCGAACAGACGGCCAAGATGCCGAGACCGCGTTTCGACGAACGAAGCCACCAGGACTGTACTCGGTCATGCCGGGAATTGAAAGCGTTTTGCCGACCTTCGACAAAGCGCATCCTCGCCGGCCGGCGACCCTTTCCGGCCCACCTACGTTTGGAAAGAAGAACGCCTCCCTCCCCTTGCCTTCTCCTGAGTTCGGTGTATATTGGGGCCATATTTTAAACAAATGTTTAAATCCCCCGCCCCTGCCTCTGCTTCTCCTCCTCCCCTCCCACTTCCCCAGAGGCAGGGGCACTTTTTCTTCGATTTCGGCGCCACCATGCCCGACGCCCCGGCAGGTTGCATCGGAGAACCGGGCCCGTCCGAAAGGGACGCAGGGGCCGTCCCACTTCCGGCTGTCTGCCGCGGCATTGGCGAAGGCGGCGAGAGGCCGACGACGCACCTGCCCGCAGTCCCTGAAGCACAACTGTTGCAGGCGGACGGGGTCTCTATCGTTCCCGTTCTCCGGTCATGCGACGGACTTTCACGTTGTCGATGTAGAAAACGGCGCGGGTGGTTGCGTTGCTGACGAACCCAAGCCACTGGAGTTCGCGGAACTCCTTACCCGCCGGATGAATACCGCGGAAAATGCGCGGCGGCGCACCGGGCACGGTCAACCGCAGCGTGAAGGGGCCCGGCGCGCGTTCGTCCAGTGCGCACTCGATCTCCACGTGCACCCACGTCTTCAGGGGCGCCACGCCAACGGGCGTGTGGCCGACGGATACGGTCGCCCGGTCCCCGGCGCGCGCGTCGAAGGTCACGCTCGGACCGATATTCTCCGGGTACGGCCCGGAATCGCGCCATTCAGTGAAGACAAGAGCGCCGGTCTCAAGGAGAATATCGAAACTTTCCCGCACCCGTCCCTGTCGGAACCGAGGCCGGTAGAACATGTGCGGCTGCCAGGCATTCTTCAATCCCGCGGCATCGATGAATTTCAGGCTGTGACGCCCCGACGCCGCCTGCTCGTCCGTCACGCGGATCGACGCCCCTTTTTCTTCGCCGGACACGGTCGCGCCCGGTGGAGACGCCCCCACCGGCGCCTCCTCGAATCCGTCGTCCACGGGGACCGGTTTCGGCGGCAGGGGCGGCGGCGGCAACTTTGTGGGCGAGTGCGAAATTCGTGTCGCCTCGGCCACCCATTCCCGCTCGCCATAGAGGCCGACCCTGGACACATCGATGGGTTTGAACCCCAGGCGAAGCGCCGGCGATCCCGGTCTGAGCCGAAAATCGTAACCCGCGGCATCGACGAACAGCGGATCGGCCACCACGGAATGACGGTCCAGTCCCAACGCCTGCCACTTGGGGAAGGTGTGACGGAAAAAACGAATGTTCGGCTTGTTCGGGTTCCAATAGATGTTGTAGTCCCAAATCCCCAGTGATTCCCCGGCCGCACGCCTCGCTCGCAGGCGGCGTTCGGCCATGGGAATGAAAAGGTCGCCTTGCGTGAAGTACACGATGTTCCGCTCGAACCTGTTCGGCTTCGGGGACCAGCACGGCCAAAGCATCTGCTCGGCGGAGAATGCGAAGACATTGTTCCGGATCACGTTCTCGTGCCCGCCGTTGTGTTTCATCAGTCCGCCGCTCAAACTGTTGTATACCACGTTGTCCTCAACAAGGTATTGGTTGGTCGTGGCGTCGAGATAGATGCCCCAGCCAATACCGCTGTATGGCCAGATATCATGGAAGACATTGTTCCGGATCACGCTTCCCGGCGAAGTTCCGAGCGTGTAAATGGCGCCGCCGTCGTTCAACTGCCGGTTCATCACATGGTGCACGTGGTTGTATTCGATGATATTATCGTGACAAGCGTTCGGCGCGTCGTTCCAAGTCCAGCCGATCGACATGCCCGAGTAGTTGAAGTCATGGATCTCATTGTGGGAAATAATGTTGTGATGACTTTGGGCCACCCAGACGCCGACGCCGCCGGCATACACGTGACCGCCGTCGAAGATATGGTTGTTGTCCAGGACGTTGGCGCTTGATGCGAACATCTCCGACCGGAGGCCGCGGGTCACACCGATGCGCACGCCGCCGATGCCCATGTCATGGATGCGATTGTGCACAATGCGGTTGGACTTGCAGGCCTGCCGGAACCAGAGACCGTAATGCCCGACGTGCGCGATCTCACAATTCTCGATCACGCATTCCCGCACCCCGTCGGCCATGATCGCGGCAGGGGCGGTGGACACCGCTTGATGGTCGCTGTGCCCTTCGGGCTCGAGTTCCCAATCTTCGTAGCGGAAGGCCAATCCGCGGAAGACCACACGCTCGACCCACATCCCGAGTTCGGCGTCCCCTTCGAGGGACACCAGGCGGGTGAGGCGCGGGGCGACCACCTGCGCAGTCCGCATGTCTTCTCCGGGCAGTGGATAATACATGACCACCCCCGTGCGCCGGTCCAGGTACCATTCCCCGGGCGCGTCCAACGCGGCACGAAAGTTTTCGACATAGTAGCGTTGCCCGGGACCCCAACGCAGGAACGGCCAAGCGGCCGGGCCGGTGAATTCCACAGTGGACCGGCTCGAATCCACGGAGGCAATCCTCAAGCGAGAGGTCTCCCATGAATGATAAACCACCACGTTAATCTCATTCAGGTGCGGCCAGGGCTGGATGTCGCCCGGCCGGAACTTGAACGCGATCCGGTCCCGAGGTGTTTTCCCCCCGTCCTTCGAACCGGGGCGCGGGGGCGCTTTCCCCGCAATGGCGAACCACCCGCGGTTGGGCGAGCGTGCCCGAGTCCGGCGCTTCCCGTTGACGAAGAGCTGTCGGAAGGTCCAATTGTCCCGGACGACCTCCGGTACCCGGGCGTGCCAGACCCGACCGTCCGCCGAAGACCAACCGCCGACGACGCGTCCGCCGCTCAGGACCGGTTTTTCCCCTGGAAAGGCAGCGTATGTGACGAACGAATCGCGGGGAGTCAGCACGAAGGTTCGCTCAAGAGCATACGTACCGCCGCGTAACAGCACCACGGCGGGGGTCCCCGTTCTCCGGGCACGCCGCAGGCGACGCACCGCGTCGCGGGCAGCAAAAACCGTGGCCAAAGGCCCGTCTGTCCGGGCCTCATTCGGATCGGGGAGACGCCCGGACCAGGCGTCATTGCCTCGGGTGGAGACGTACAGCGTCAACCGCTCCGCGCCGGGTGCGGCCAGGCAGGCAAAGTTCCCTGTTGCGAGAACCAAGACGATCCATAACTTTCGGTGCTGCATGCGGACTCCCTTCGGTTGTTTAATTCAGAAAATGAAGGCTGCCCGGGCAGGCGCTCTCCCCTTCCGCGCGTGTTCGCGCGCCTCCCCGCCCTTTCCCTTTCCCTCCCTGGTCACGGCAATGAAACCACCTTTCCAACCGCCCAACCCTCGACGGCGACCTTGGAGATGCGAGCGGCGTGCAGGCCGTCGGGCGCCCGGTGCCGCGAAATCCCCTCCCGGCTGTCGCAAGGCATTCGGCAAAAGGGTCCGTGGAGACCGACCGACCTTTCTCTGTAACCTGTTGGTGCAGAAGTGTCCGGTGAGTTTGCTTGCATCTCCGCGGAGAGGCGGCATCACCCCAGTGTGTGGGGCGCGCGTCATTGCCGCGGGAGCCGTGTCGGCACACGGGTTCGCGCTCGCGCCCGGCTCGCGGAAATACCGAATCGCCCGAAGCGACAACCGGAACCCCCACGCATCTCGGGTGTCTGTACCTTTATAGCGTATGGATCGTTCCGAAAAAGCCTTGACGGGCGGTGCCGGTGCGCGTATACTATATGCTCCCCGCGGGACTCCGGCGGTTTAGCTCGCAGGTGCGAATAATTCGCCATCCCGCCTGTGTAATAAAGCGGAACAATCACAGTCAAAACAAGGAAGTGTACCATGTCGCGCAAACGGGCCTTCACTCTGATCGAACTCCTGGTCGTCATCGCCATCATCGCAATTCTGGCGGCCATGCTCTTGCCCGCCCTTCAGAAAGCCAAAGCCAAGGCCCTGCAGGCGAGCTGTCTCAGTAATATGAAGCAACTCGGACTCGGCATGGCCATGTATCTCGGGGATTATGACGGAACTTTTCCGCCGGGCGACTCCAATGCCTGGGGACAGGCCACGTACCCGAACCCGCCGTACGGCGGTTACGCCGATCTGATCTACTCCTATGTCGGCGACCAAAACCTCTATGTCTGCCCGGCAGACTCGATACACAACTGCATCAGCCAAGCCAACGCCGACGGCCACAACTTCGGGGCGGCCCACCTGCCGGGAAATCATCCCAACGAACAACTGTCCTACGGCTACAATTACATCCTGGCCGGGCGCATGAGCAACGAGATTCCGCGCCCAACGGAGTTGGCCGTTCTCGCCGACATGATCGAACGCCCGTACTTCTACAGTGACGGCCGGGCGCTGCCCAACAACGCCCACGGGATTTCTTCGGCTCACTCGGACCGCGTCCGGCGGGCGGCGGACCGACACAACAAGGGTGTGAACATCACCTTTGCCGACGGCCATGCAAAATGGGTGAGTCACGACAGCATCGAAGGGACCGAGGCCCGGTGGTGGTAAGGTCTCCCGAGGGTCCCTCAACCGGCTGACCTGCAAAAGAATCGCACAAAGTCGGACTGTCCACCGGGCGGTCCGACTTTTTTCATTCTTAATCCCCCGCCTGTCGACGAAGCGCCCGCAGACTGAACATCTGCGCATCCAGGGGCACGTCGAACTGCACCTCGAGGTAACGAACAACAGTCTCCCGGCCTTTCCGGGTGTGCGGGACCAACCGTAGAACCGTCGGTATTTTGCGTCCCCCCATTTCCCTCACGTCCTCGAAATAGAGTGTACGCACCCGCCGGTCGGCATCGTCGTAGTACTCGAATTCGAGGGGCATCAGATCCCGCCGGCGGATTCGCATCAGGATCCGATCCCACACCACGGGACGGTCGGGCCGGGGTTTCAGCTCGAACTCCAGTTTGTCCGCACGGCCGCCGGGCAGAACCCGGCAGGTGTAGTCGTCCCGGTAACTGGATTCCTTGACCAAGTCGTCGTTGGTGAAATCCGACCCCATCCACGAACTCATCAGCATGGACGGCGGCAGCTTGATGACTTTATTGACCCGGGGCAGATAGTTCCATAATTCATTGCCCAACTTCAGTGTCGACGTCCCGCGTTCCTTCTTTGGCGCCAGGATTCGTACCAGAGTGTCCTCGAGCCCCCGCGAACGGAATTCCAGAACCAACGTCCGCTCCCAATGCGGACTGGTGATCCGCATCTCCATGCGTCCCCGGGCCGTCCGTCCCCGGTAGAGTTCGTCCATCCGCCGCAGGACCGCTGCGGGATCGGGCGCCGCGCGCCCTTCCGCCGACTCCGCCGGTCGGCAAATCAGACTTGGGACCACACCGCCCGAGATCGCTGCGAGTGCCATGAATGAAAGATGAAGATGGATGCCGCTCTTCATGCTCCCTCCGGAACTCGCGAAGCCGTTGCCGCGCCCGTGAATCAACCGCGCGTGAGCCGCTCGACCAGAAAATCTTCGAACGCGGCCAAATTCTTCCAATCGACCGCGACCCGCATGTGCTTTGCGTTCGCATCGACCACAGTATACCCGTCGTCGGTCACCCGGATGCCGAGTTCGCGCATCTCGAGCAATTCCTCGGAAAAGGCGAGATAGATCGCCACGGTATCAAACAACGTCGAACTCCGGACCTCGAATTGGGCCGCATTGCCGGTGTGGCCGAGCCAGATTCGGTAGTTCTCCATCACGGCGCGAACCGCGGGATCCGAGCACTCCCGCACCTTGCGGTACTTCTCCCCCTGCAACACGACCAAGCCACAGGTGTCCACTGGGGTGATCGTCATGTCCCAAGGTGCGGTGAATGCTTTCTGGCAGGCAGAGGTGTGGTTCAGCACATTGCATTCCGCGCTGATCTGTGGGGCCCCGCCGTATCCCTTGAAAACCGAACCGTGCATGCCGACGAAGCGGGCCTTCTCCGCGATCCGCGGTTCCCGGTCCAAGGCTTCGCCAATGTTCGGGACCGGGCCGATACAAACCAACGTGACCGGCTCGGGCGACTCCATGATCGTTTCGATCAGGGCCCCGACACCATCTCCGTGGACCGTACCCGGAAACGCGGCAAGGTCGTAGTCCGCGACCCAGGGCTGCTGGGGGTACTGGCGGTATGTGTCGTGGGCCGTCCCCACGCCAACCGGAATGTCCGTCCGCCCCGCCGCCTCGAGCATCCGAGCGATGATTTTCGCCCGGTAGGTCGTATCGCCGCTGTCCGAAACGACCAATTTGACGTCCAATTCCGGGGACTTGAGCATCATGGCCAATGCCCAAGTGTCGTCGATGTCGCCCCCAATGTCGGTGTCAAGAATCACGGGGACGGGGTTGCCGCTCTGAGACATGATAGATCCACTCCTCTTGAGATCTCGTCGTTTTTCCCCTCACCGTCCCCAGCCGCGGCACACCGCCGGTGAGGCAAAGCAGTGCGCCCCGCCGGGCCGCGACGGAGCTTGAACAGTTCTCCTCCGAGCCTCCCGGGACGGCGGCGGGGGCCGCAGGTGTCCCGCTCGACAAAACGGAATTTCCTACCATATTGTCCCATGCTCCCTGACGCCAGCCGGATTGACCCCGTCCGCCCTCCCCGCCTCCCGTTTCCTCGAAAAAACTCGCGCGAGACAGACTGGAGCACGGGCAAGCCACGGGGCCCTGCGCCGCTGTCTGGACAATCTCGAGAAGCATTGTATAATGCGAGGTTCCATACCTGCCGTTCTGCGGGCTCGACACGCCCCGAGGATTTGGGGAGGCCGCGGCATGAGACCCCTGCTTCCACTGCGTTCGACCGGGCTGGGCATGGTTTTCGCTTCTGCCTGTCTGTTCGCCCAAGGTCCGGTCCCGGGCTTCCGGATTGCGTCCCCGGCGTTCCGTCTCGGCGGTCCGATTCCGAGTGAACACGCCGGAGACGGCGCCGATCTCTCGCCCCCTCTGGTATGGCGCACCCCGCCATCGGGGACCCGCAGTTTCGTTCTGCTCTGCCTCGATCCGGACGCCCCGGGCGGGACCTGGGTGCATTGGGTGGTCTACGACATCAGTCCCGGCGTCCGTGAAATGCGGAAAGGCGTCAAACCCGCCGGAGAAGCGCCCGGCCGATTCAGACAGGGACTGAACAGTTGGCGACGCACCGGCTACGGCGGTCCGCACCCGCCCCCAGGCAAAACCCACCGGTATTTCTTCCGGCTTTTTGCCCTCGACCGGACGCTTGACCTCCCGCCGGGAGCATCCCCTACGGCGGTGCGCAAGGCCATGCGGGGCCACGTGCTGGGACAGACCGAAACCATGGGGACCTACCGCCGCTGAGCGAAACACGGAATGATCCACCGAGCCACTATCTCCCGAGCCCTCACCGACAAATTCACTTCCTCGGACGAAAAGCGTCCCGTCCGGATTCTGATGATCCTGCTGGACGGAGTCGGGCTGCCTCCGGACGCGCCCGAACACCCGGGCATTTATCGACACGCCCCCAACCTGCTTGGTCTGATCCGCGACCACGGCGCCGCCCTCGATGCCTGTCTGGGATTGCCCGGACCGCCGCAGAGCGCCACCGGCCAAACGGCCCTGCTCACCGGGGTCAATGCCGCAGACTTGCTTGGACAGCACCTCCAGGCTTTCCCAAATGCCCGGTTGCGCCGCCTGATCGGCACGCACAACGTTTTCACCCGTATCCAGGCCCGGGGATGCTCGTGCACGTTTGCCAACGCCTACGTGCGCGGGTCCGGCCGGACGTTGCCCCTCATGCTCCGCTCGGTGACCACGGTGGCCGCGTTGGCCGCGTTCGGCGAAACACGTTCCCGCGCCGACCTTCTGGCCGGGAACGCCGTTTACCACGACATTACTCGGCGGACGCTCCCGGAGCATGGCATTGCCGGAGTGCCGGAGATCTCGGAAGAAGTCGCGGCGGGTCACTTGTTGTCCATTGCACGCACCGTGGACTTCTGCTTGTTCGAGTTCTTTCTCACCGACCGTACCGGACATCGCGGTTCCCGGGAAGACAAAGCCGCGGTCCTTGCATCCCTGGATCGTTTTCTGGGAGAACTGACCGGGAAACTCGATTCGAAAGCGGAATTGTTGTTGATCACCAGCGACCACGGAAACATCGAGGATCCCAGCCGACGGGGGCACACTCGCAATCCGGTCCCGCTGATTGTCCGGGGTCCGGCCGCAGAAGAAGTGCTCGTTTCATGTCGGGACCTGACCGATGTGACCCCTGCCGTCCTGGCCCTGCTCGCTCCGAAACTCCGGTACCGATGATCGCGATCGCCCGGGCGCCGGGAAGCAATGGATCGGACCGACCCGCCTGGGCCTGTCGCTCCATTCTCGGACGGCACGAGAACTGTTTCAGCGGGCCTCTTGCTGTTGCTCGGACGGTGGCGGGGGAGAAGGTGCTTTTCGGGGCTTGAAATCCAGCCAATTGATCGCATGAAGAAAAGCGATCAGTACGGCCACCGGACTGATGAAGCGAATGAAAATTCCCCAGAGCGAAGCCAGAGTCAGCACGTGAACGGCCGAATTGTGGGACTCGTCGTCTTTCAAGCCGGCCATCAGGCTGATTACGTGAACGTCGGCGAAGTTCTGCGAGCCGTGCCGGATTTCGACGATCGCCTTTCGAGTCCCCCAAATCCACCCCACAAAGATCGATATCAGCATCCCGCCCAGTGGCAGCAACCAGTTCGAGGCAACGTTGTCGAGCAAGTCGAAGAGACTGTCTTCCACGTTGCCGAAGACAGTAAGCAGGAGTCTGTGGAGTCCGGGAAGGGCCTGCCAATCGGACACACTCACCGCACACAAGCCGCCGAGCAGGAAGATAACGCCCCCGAAAACGACCGTTGCCGTCTTCCGACTCCAGTTCCGTTCGTCCACAAAGTAGGCCGTGACCACCTCGAGGAGGCTGATGCCGGAAGTCAACGCCGCAATGACTACGAGCAGGAAAAACAATGTCGCCCAAAACGGTCCCCAAGTCATTCGGTGAAAAACGGTGGGCAGGACTTGAAAGATGAGTCCCGGCCCCTGGGTGGGCTGGAACCCCATGGCGAAAACGGCCGGAAAAATGGCCAGACCCGCCATGAGCGCCACGAGGGTGTCGAGCACGGTCACGGTCAAGGAGGCCAGAAAAATGTTCTCTTCTTTGTCCACATAACTTCCATAGGTGATCATGGCCCCCATCCCGAGACTCAGCGAAAAAAACGCGTGGCCGAGGGCTTTCAGCACGCCCTCCCCGGTCAGTTTGCTGAAATCCGGACTGAGAAAAAACCGGATGCCCGCGCCGGCGCCCGGAAGGGTCACAGCGCGCACAATCAATACGACCAGCAGGAGGAACAACAGCGGCATAAGGATCTTGGACCAGCGCTCGATCCCCTTTTGGACGCCGTTGTAAACAATCAGCACACATAACGCCATGAAGACCAGGTGACAGCCCACAGCCCAGGCCGGGCTCGCAATGAACTGACCGAATGCGTCGCCCGCCGCGCTGCTGTCGGCAAAGGCCAACTGCCCGAGAGCGGCCTTCACCACATAGCCGACGGTCCACCCCGCCACCACACTGTAAAAAGACAGAATCGTGAACCCGGCCAGCACTCCCATGGCCCCGACCACGACCCAGCCATAGCGGAAAACCGTCAGCCCCACCAAGGCGGCCAGCGCCGCCCACCCATATCGCCCGAAGACGAGCAGGAACAGTGCCGTCATCACCATGCCGGCGCCGATCAGGTGGGCGACTGTTGAGGACTCGGGGCTGAGCTTCTTGAATGCTCCCACCGGGCTTCGCTGGGTGTGCCGACCCAGGGTAATCTCGCAGAGCATGACCGGCAGCCCGATCACCACGATACAGAGCAGGTAGACCAGTACGAATGCACCGCCGCCGTTTTCCCCGGTGATATACGGGAACTTCCAAATATTGCCCAGTCCGATCGCCGACCCTGCGGCCGCCAGCACGAACCCGAATCCGCTGGCCCAATGTTCGCGTGCTTTTTGCGGTTGGTCCATGTTGTGTTGTCTCCCTGACCTCGGCGGTTTCTCTCCGGAGTACTGCGGAGAAGACCGCCCATTTTGAGGGGCGTTCTCGTGTTCAGTCCCGCTCGGCGGGACGAAACCCGCAATCGCTTCCGCCTTCAACCCCCGGTCCACTCTTGGTGCGAGGCAACGCCGGAAACTGATGCCAAAATCGCCTCACTCCCACCCCAAGGCGGCAAGCAGCCGCCCGTACCGGAACCGTCCGAACAGGTGTTCGAGAACTCTGTACCGCGTCGCTTCGAGCAATTTGGAGCGCCCCAGGCCGTGGTCGATGACCCCGACGCCGTATTGTACATCTGTGCTATCAATGACGCCCGCATGCCGGGCCGTCGCGTGGATTCGGGCTGCGGCCAGCACAAAAGCGTACGTCTGGACCAGCGCTCTGAGCCCGATGAAAAACGGAGCGCCATAGTACGTCACGCCGAAGAACTGCAGTGTTTCGAGACGCTCGTTCAGGAAACGGACCCAGCATTCCCAAATCTCGTTCGCCCCGGGGGTCGCGGCGATTGGCGGCGGCCCGGCAGCCCTCTCCGTCCCCGGAAACAGGGGAACAGCGGCCAAAGGGACGCGCGGATGCTCGCTCCCCAACGCGCCGGGCGTTCCCCGACCGAGTGCGATCAGCGCCAGGTGCCGGGTCCGATAAAACCGGAAAGCGAATCCCCGGTAAATCACCTCTTCGTCTCGGCGCAGATACGAAGACAACCATGACCGGAACACGCATCGCCAAAACGAACCTGCCGGCGCCCAAGTCCGCTCGCTCACGGTTCGGATGGTGCGCTCGATGAACGACGGCATGACCTCCCGCAACGTGGGAAGGTCGTTCAGAAAAGGCACCCCGAGGTCCTCGAGTCGACCGACCGCAAACAGCAAGGCAAGGGCACACAACCCCGGACTGTACTCCGACCTGTTGAGAATGCCACGACGCAGCGAGTCGAGTATGAACTCGATCGATTGTCGGCTGATTCCCGCGAGATGGTCCTCCGTGAAACCGCCCCGGACGCCGAGTTCGCGTACCAACCCCCCGATGTCCCGCCGCCGATCCGTGATCAGACGGCCCTGGTTCAACCGTACCGCCGGGCAATCCATTCGCACATTGACGCTGACCTCCCCCGCATAGGCCGCAGCGATATTCAAGGGATAGACGCGACACCCCAGGGGCTTGGCAATCTCGCCGAAACGCCGGTGAATCCGACAGAGCCGGGTCTTCGCATCGAGAAAAACACAATCCCCGTCCGCCCTGTGGGCCAGAAACGGGTGCCCACCGATCAGGTGCACCGGGTCGCCAGGCTCGAAGTCCTCCTCTCCACGCCAATCTAGTGCCCGGATCCGGCCGACTTCCACGGGAAACAGCGCGACATGCCAGCGACGGCAACATGTCGCGCACTGAACACATGAAAACCGCTGATCACGGACGATATGAACACGCTGTGCAGGCATGGCGGCGCGGCGGGTCCCCAAATTCGTCCGGCCCCCAACAGGAACACCCCGATCCCGTGTGAGGCTCAGGACGGCGGAAAGAGCGACGGAGGTACTGTAAAACTTGGCCGCTCTTCCGGCAATCGTTTTTGGCGTCGCCGACAGGGGTCGAAGAGCTTGCCGAGCCCGGTCTCCACGGCAAGAAAACAGAACATCTGCCGCCGGGACGGCGGACCCCGGGCGCGTTCCCGTCGTCGGGGACTCAGCGGTCCCCTTCCAACGGCAAGTCAATCCACCGATTCGGCGGCCAGCGAAAATCGATGGGGTGCCGGTAGGCGTTCCAATCGCCGCATATGCGCAACAGCAGCCCCATGGTCTTGGGCACAAGCGCCTCGGTACGGTCGACGGACAGTGTCGTGGCGGCCGGTCGGCGTTCGAGTTCGGCCTGCCCGAGCCGGCGCGCGATTTCAGGGACCCTCCTGCCCCAGGGCGTCGGCTTCAAGTCGTCGTCCAGAATGGCGCTTCGATCTTTTCCTTTCATATCCGCCGAATTCGCCTTGCGCGGGTACTGCAGGTACCAGTTCATCCAACCCGAGGCGTGTCCGACAGTCCCGAGGACCATTCGCGCCTGTCCTCGAGCGACCCGGTCCGGATCGGGGGAGGCGTAGGTGAACTCCTCGATGACGACCGGCATGAGCTTGCGTGCATTGCAAAAGCGAGTCCGGACAATCGAACTGTGCACCACATACTCGAGATCCTGACCCGACTTCAGTTGCGACTCGCTGTGATTGTCGTGGGTCGTCAAATAATCCACCAAGTCCGACTGCTCGGGCGGCTCGAACCCGATAAAATAACGCGCCGCCCCCGGCCAGAGACCGATGGCGCGCCTCGAGTGATTGCCGATCGTCACCATGTGCGCCGGGTCCGCCGCGCGCAACGCCCGAATCTGAGGTCGCAAATACCGCATGGACGCCCACTCTCGAAAGTTTTGATAGTCCAGAACCATGGCATCCGGACTCCCATAACATCGGCGCACCGGATCATACGTGAAATCGACCACCGGGACATCCTCGAAAGAATCGTAGTGTGCATCGTAGGCTCGATTCAGAGTTGCGATCTCCCCGGCGTAACGAGCTGCAAGAAAGGCCCTCCAATAAAAGATGCCCTGCTCTGTTTCCAGCCGTCCGTATTGCTCCTTCGGAGGGGTCCAGGTGAGGTTCCCGGCCGGAAAAGTCCACTCGACTGCGACATTGTAACTGAATACGGTTGGATTCGACCGCAATCGCGCCCCGAGCACGCTCCAGAAGCGGCACAGCACATCGATGGAATCGATTCCCGGCGTTTTCTTCCATGGTCGCCGCCCGAAGTATTCGCCGCCTTCGTGCCACCATTTGATGCCGTTCCCGCCCCAACTCGTCAAGGTCACCACCACTCGAATACGGTGGCGCCGGGCCAAGACGAGGAAATCGTCCAGGTTGTCGAGGTACCCGGGCGCGATGCGGGCCGTCCCCGGCGTCTGAGGATCGGGCAAAACGTCGGCTATCGGCAGGAAGACCTTGACAATGTTCATGCCCAACGCTTCGATGGCAGCCAGGGCCTTGGCATAGAGTACAGGATCATAGACATCGGGGCCGAACATGTTCAGATAGCGTTTTTCGTTAAGCACGAAATTCGTTCCGAACGGAACAAAGCGACGGCGGGATTCCGCGGTCTCGAACGTCCACCGGTCGGGCGCCACACGGATGTATTCGTCCTCCGGCGCGACTGCTCCGCAACAACCTGCCAGGACGATCCCGCCGAGAACTCGGAAACGCATCCGGATAGACTCCTTATTCTCTGGAGCGCCATGGCCCATTGGTGCGGACGACTCGAGCGCACCGGGCGCCCTCCTGCCGTTGCCCGCGAACTCTACACGCTCACACGTGTCTTAACAATGAGGTGTGGAACAGGACTTCGAACCCGGTCACCACAAAAGGAGGAATCTCGCCATGTCGGACCGATGTTCTCTGTATTTGACGACCATTCCGGAAGCCTTGGTGGCGTCGATGCTGCCGCCGAAGGAATTCGGCGCATATCTGGCGGTGGGCACCAAGAAACGTTCCCGCGGCGAAGCCATGTTCTTCAGCCTTCGTCCGGGCTTTCAAAGTGACTGGTTCGATCTTGCGGCGGCGGAAAAGAAGTGTGTTCCGCATCCGGACGGACAGCCGAAACATTCGGTCTACCTCGGCATTTACAGGGCACTCGAGCACATCCCTCTCGACGCGTTCGGCAATCTTTACCTGGTTACCCGTGACGGTCGCGTCCTCGAATTGGAGCAGGCGGACGCGCCCCCGGAAAAAGAGAACGGGTATCATTTCTACGACGAAATGTGCCCCGTGCATCCCCTCATCGTCAGCAAACTGAACCCCTCGCGTTTTGCACGGTTCATCACGGATCCGGCCCATCCCATTCACGTCCCCCGCCTCTGTTTTGCGGAACTGGAACTTCCCGCCCCCGGCGCCGTGCCCAATCCCACCTACGGAGAACACCTGCAAGACTGTCTCGCCCAATTGGACAACACGGACAAGCCCTGCAAAACATTCGACCGTATCCATCACCCCGGCGGTTGGGGGCGTCGTTTCAAAAACGGCTTTTTCGTGGGTGACCAAACGGGACTGATCTTCTACCCGTTCCCGACCTTCGAGGAACTGGAAGACCGTTACCACACTTGGTGGCGCTCGGCATCCGCGTGATCCCCGGCGCGGTCGTCGCCCCTCCTGCCCGAGTGCGAGAGAGCGGCCGACCCCGCAACACCCCGGACAATCCTCCGGGGCGGTCGGTGCAAGCCCTGTCCCGGAAAGTCAACTGCCACGAACGAGGAACGAACGTTGGCTGGCGCCCTGCGACATCATCCGGCGGCGAGAGAAGCGACCTATGCCTTGGCCGACTTTTTTCGAAACGCCCACCACATCGTTTTTCTCACCGGCGCCGGCATTTCCACCGACAGCGGCATCCCGGATTTCCGCTCTGAAACCGGGTTGTATCGAACTGGGTGGAGCGAGGAGGTATTCGACATTCGGGTGTTCCGGCGGACTCCGCAGCTTTTCTACGAGTTCGCCCGCCAACACCTGGGACACTTCCGAGACGCGTCTCCCAACCCCGGCCACCGCGCCATCGCCGAACTCGGCGCCATGCCGGGCCGGGAAATCGTGGTGGTAACCCAGAATATCGACGGCTTGCACCGCGCCGCCGGCAGTCGGATCGTGCTGGCGCTTCACGGCGACCTTGAAACCATGCACTGCCTCGAGTGCGGCGCACGATTGCCCGCCGAGCGGGCTCGCGGCGAAATCGAAGCCGGCCGCGTGCCCCGGCATGACTGCCTGGATTGCGGGGGGTTGCTCAAGCCGGACATTGTCTTTTTCGGAGAGTTGCTCCCGGAACACATCCTCCGCCGTGCCGACCATGCGATCACCAAGGCCGACCTACTGGTGATTGCCGGCACGTCACTCACTGTCTACCCGGCCGCGTCCCTCCCCGGCGCACGGTCGCCGCAATGCCGTCTGGTGATCCTCAACCAATCCCCGACGGCCCTCGACCCCGAGGCCGACCTCGTTTTCCACGGGAGCATCAGCGCGATCCTGCGCGGTGCCGTGCGGCGCCTCGCACTCCGGGCCCCGGACGAGGCCCCCATGGGGTGAGGCGACGGGGGTCAGCGCCCCCGCCGTCCCGCCATTCCGGCAACAAACCCGACGCAACCGAGCGCCAGGACCAACAGGGCCGTGTACACCGCGTGGACCACGGCCCCGACTGCTCCCGCGCCACCGGCCGGCAAGAACCAAAGTGCCGCCAGATGCACGAGCCCCGCCAGAAGAGAGGCACCCGCCAAAAGCAAGAAGGCCTTCAACGGGTTGTAGAGCAAAATCGTTTCAGTGATAATCTGCAAACTGCGCAGGCTGTCCCGGACCCAATGGACCTTGGACCGTCCGAGACGCTGGCGATAAGAAATGTCGCGGTACTCGAGATGCTGTCCTTCGAGCAGGGCGATGAGGGTCACGGTGGTCGTGAAAGAATATCCTGTCGAGATCGCCCGTCGATGACGCAATACAAAACTGCGCCGCAGGACGCGCAACCCGGAATTGATGTCCGGGATGCGCGTGCCACACGTGAATTCCGCCAGGAATTGAAACACCAGGCGGGACAGGCGTTTTAGCGGGGGCCCATGGTAGAGCGCGCCCGTCCGGCGCCCCACGACCATGTCGTACTTGCCGGCCGCCTCGATCATCCCCGGCAACGGCTCGGCGGGATACGTCCCATCCGCATCCGTGATCACCACCAATTCATTCGCTGCCGCCTCAATTCCCCGCAACAAAGCGAATCCATATCCCTTGTTGGTCGGGTTCCGCACGACTCGCGCCCCGGCAGCGCAAGCCCTCTCCGCCGTGGCGTCGGCGGAGCCGTCGTCAACTACGATGATTTCGTGCTTGATCCCGGCGCCGTCCAGAACATCCGCCACAGCCCGGATCACGCCGGCCACAGCCTCTTCCTCGTCAAAGGCCGGGATCACCACACTGACTCTCGCGAGGGCCGAACCCCCGGCAGTCGCCCCCTCGGGCGGCTTCCCGCCCTCGAAGGCCGATGCCTCCGGGGCATCCGGCATGCCTTCGTCGGGAGCGGGGGCCGAAGGGGCGGACGACTCGGCGCGAGCGGCGCGCCTGCGCACCACGGACACTTCTGGCTCTGTCATCGAAACGATCCGTTGTTGAGCGGTTCCACCCGGAAATTGAAGTCCGCCCTGCGGTCCCCCATATCGAGAGAAATCGAGGTATTCAAGCGGGTCAACAGCAGGCGGTACGGCACCTTGACCTCGCCCATGGGCGTGGAGACCGCAATGCTCGCGTCGCCCAGGATGTCTTCGGCTTCCTGGAGAGCCAGAATCAACCGGCGAAACCGCTCGAGCTTTTCGATGAAGGCCCGGTCAAACCGGTATTCCCGGTGACATTCGGCACACGAAACGCGACCTTTCGATTCTCGTAATCCCATCAAGTTGAAGCGAACCGTTGCCTGACATTCCTCGTCGGCGCAGACAAAATCGACAAAGGCCTGCATCGGCTTCGGGTCGGAGGGCGTATCGCTGTTCTTCATGCCGGATCCTCTTAATGTGGGGGGAACGGACGCCGCCGTCCGGCTGCCCCTCGAACCGTAACGCTGCCGGACCGGCAGCCCTTGCCTCTGCCCCGAGCCCGTCCACAAAGGGTGCGTGAGCCGCGGGGGTTGTCGCTCTTCGCCAGCGGCAAATCGCTGCAACGCCTTCGGATGGCCCGTCTCTTCTCCCGCCAGGCGGGATCGGTTGGGAGCGCAGGACGGCAGAGCGAGCCCCGAGCAAACCTGCACAGTAGGGACTGCGGAGTCCGCCTGGGACGGACGCGTCCGTCCCGGCCCGCGGGATGACCGCTACGGGTGGCTCCGCTGGACCGAAAACGGCGGAATCTCACCCAAAACCGCACTCGCTCGCGCGCGGCCATGCGCCCTTTTCGTTATCGACCGGGCTCCGCCTCAATGAGCCGCAGCCTCTCCGCCAAGCCGCCGGTCTCGCGGCACCGAGGCGGAAAGACGTTCCTTGCTCCCATCGGTGTGTCCGGGTATTTGCGGGATATGTTACCGTTGGATTGGCCGGAGTCAAGGCAATACCCGCCGGCGCACCGGCGGCGTAAGGGCTTTGGATGGTGCTCGGAAACGCATCATCGATAACGGCGGCAATTCGAAGCCAACGGTCCGTTCGGCACACCGAAGAGCGACACCGTGGTCATGTGTTAGAATGAGCCCGGCCACAAAGGGGGCGTGAGCCGCGTTGAGAGCGCAGGGCGACCTGCCTTTGGCCCGGTGGCGTGACGTGGCTACCTGGGAGGTAACCACAACCGCCGCCGGGACGGAGGAAGGACGCCC
>JAADHN010000126.1 GCA_013151865.1 Kiritimatiellota bacterium | reverse complement strand
CTCGCGCGCGGCCATGCACCCTTTGTGGCCGGGCTCGTACTAATGCCGTCCGGCGAGTGAGCGGCGCGGGCGTCTGGGGGCGCGTTGCACGCCGCCCGATCCCGCTTCCGGTGCAAAGCCCGGGGCGCGGACGGTCCGCCCGCTTTGGCGCCGCGGAATTGCTGCGATCCGAGCGGTTACATGGAGGGAAGCATCCTCCCGCGCCGACCCTCTCGCCGCCGGACAGGCGTGGCTCGGGCCGGGACATTGCGTCATGTCTCGAATTGCGCTCTGGGGGTTGACATCAAGGCGAGAAGCGGCAATCAAGCGATTTCGGGTCGCCACGTACAGAACACCGTTGGCGGCAACCGGGGAGGCATAAACCGCGCTGCCGAGTCGGATTCGATTCCGGACTTTTTTTCCTGGCGCGTCGTCCAGGATCCAGACATCCCCTCGAGTCGTGGGGACATAGACGTGTCCGTCCGCAGTGAGCGGCGACCCCCAAATGCGCGAATGCGTGTCATGGATCCATAGTACCCGTCCGGAATCGGCATCGAGACAGTGGAGGCGCCCGGAATAGTCTGCTGCGTAGACCCGTCCGTGACGGACGGATACGGTCGACATCGATCGGTCGATTCCCGTATAGGACCATATCCGACCCGTTTCGGTCACATCGCCTGCTCCCCCCGGATCGATGCAGGAAAGGCACCCCGGACCGCGACCGTGCGTAGGATCTTGTCCCACGGCCACGTAGACCCTTCCGTTGCAGAACACCGGCGAGCCGATGATTTCGCTGGGCCCCTTGCCGCGCGCCTTGTAGGGGACGGAAACTCCGGCTTCGACGCGGAGCAGCGGCGGGTTGCAATTGTACTTCCAAACCAGCCGAAGCGTCCCCACGCTGTCCGGCCGCGTGACGACAGGTCGGGCGTCGAAGGCGTAACACCAACCGTCGCCGCCGCCGTAGAACAGCAGCGGGACACCGTCGACCACCCCCAGCGATGGAGACGACCACTGTCCGTGCCAGGTTCGCCCTGCAATGCCCGCGCGGTCCACGGCGACGAGTCGACCGGTGTACTTGTTCAGGGCAATCAGGCTCGGGGCGTTCGGGAAGAAGACCTTGCGTCCTTTCCGCCCTCCCCAGATGCCATGCGACGTCGGCACGAACACCAGGTTGCCGTACACCAGTGGCGACCCGTTGGCTGCGTCGTGGGGCCACGAACGCACCCAGGCGATCATGTCGAATCGCCAGAGAATGTCGGCATCCGTGCGGTCCAGGCCGACCCCCGGTCCGGGACGAAAAACCGCTCGAGGGCCGTTGCGTCCGGGCTCGATACGGTGCAGCAGCGGCGCCGCGAAATATCTCGCCTCGTCGCGAAACGGCCCGTCGTTGCCGTCGTACATCCCGTTGGCATCCAGACACAGGATTTCACACCGGTTCGTGACGACGTAAACCCGGTTCCCCTCGACTGCGGGCGAAGAACAGATTCCTACGCCGGGCCGGTCGCCGTTGAACAGTCTGGTTCGGTCAATCTTCGGGACTGCAAGCTGCCAGAGAAAGCCCCCGTCTCTCTCTCGAAAACACATTAGGACCCCGCGGTCGCCCGGGTATTTGCTGTTTCGCGGCCGGCCGTTGTTTGTGCCGATATAGACCTTGCCCCCTGCGACGACCGGGGTCCCGTAGCTCAGCGCCCCCAGGCGAGCCGTCCATTTGACGGCGCGCCCGCGAACATACGCGCCGCCAGCATGACGCCCCGGGCGAAAGTCGACCGGCAGTCCGGTGTCCTTCGAGACCATGTTGCGTCCGAGCGTGCCGCCCCAGAGCGGCCAGTCGGCCGCATTCATTCCGGAAAGTCCGAACAGCAGGGCGACTGTCGCGAGGTGGGAAATGAGCGTTGCCGAGTGTGACATGATGGCGGCCGTCTTCTTTGGTTCCGATCTCGGGTTTTCGGATACCATGACGGTTCGACATTACCGCAAGCTGACCGTGGGATTACAAATCGGTCATTTTCTCCGGGCGAGACTGGATCGGCGAACTCTTCCACGTTGACATGCGGAAGCTTTCCGAAGGAACGTGGTTAACCCGAATACTGCATGAGGCATCTGCCGCGATGACACATCTCACACATCTTCAACGCATTGCCATCGTTTACCGACCGGGGCAGTGTTTCAACACAACCCCGCCCCGCGTTCGAGGCAATGACTTGAATCCGTATAAGCTGCACCTCCACGCGAGGGGGGCGTGAATTGATTGGGGTGATGACTAAAATGTCATATTCCGGTCATGTTCCGGTAATCTTTGGGCAGTAGTTTGCCTGGTCGTACAGCGGAGCATGCTGTGCCTACCCGATGTGGTCCCGTCGAGTGTGACGGACGCCGGTATTGAGCGCGGGACTCGCGTGGCGCGAAACAGGCATTGTGGGTTACGGAGTTGGAAGTTGCGGAGGCACTGCCATGCTGATTGAAGCCGACCACATATCCATCGAACTCTCCGGGCGTCCCGTGTTGCGGGACGTAGGCCTCCATCTGAACGAGGGCGAGGTGTACGGTCTCCTCGGTCCGAACGGGGCGGGTAAGAGCACGACCGTACATGTCTTGCTCGGGCTGTATTCGCGAAGCAGCGGGAGCGTGCGCGTGATGGAACAGGACCCCGAACTGCGGGCCCCGGCGATGCGACGGCAAGTGGGAGTGCTGCCCGAGCGCGCCGGTTTCTATGGATGGATGCGCCCGGAAGAATATTTGCAGTGGTATGCCGCGTTGTTCGGGGGGGCGCGCTTCTCGATCCCCGGATTATTGGAACGGGTGGGGCTCGCAGATGCCTCGGAACGACCTATTGGAGAGTTCTCTCGCGGCATGCGCCAGCGTCTCGGCATCGCGCGCGCCCTTCTCCAAGCCCCCAAACTGTTAATCTTGGACGAGCCGACCAACGGACTTGACCCGCGGGGCCGCCGGGAGATTCACGACCTCTTGAGATCGCTTGCTCGCGGGCAAAACACCGGCGTCCTTCTCTGCACGCATCTTCTCGATGACGTGGGCCGACTGTGTGATGCGGTCGGCATCATTCATCGGGGGCGGACCGTGCTGGAAGGGCCTCTGTCGGAAGTATTGGCCCGGAAGGGCGGAGGTCGCTCGTACAGAGTGCGCCTGGAAACAGAGGGTCCGCCCGAGAATGCCACTTTGCCTACCGGCGTCCACGCCCGGACTCTCTCGAAAAGATGGTGTTTGGTGCATATCACTGCCGGCGCGCCGACAAGGCCCTCACGGCTCTGGAAATACCTGCTGGAAACGGGATGGCGAATCGTCGAAATCCACGATGCGGGCGGGGGCCTGGAAGAGGTGTATCTGAAGTGTACCCGCGGCGACGATTCCGCAAGAGTGGGAGATGAACGATGAATCCCGTATTCCTCATAGCCCGAAAAGAGGCCGGTCGCCTGCTTCTCGATCAATGGGCTCTGGCGTGGTTGCTGGCTTTCAGCGCTGTGCTCTCGGGGTTCGCGCTTCTGCTCGTCAGCAATGCGGAACTCAGCCTCCTGGACAACGCCCAAGTCGTCTACATGATGGCTGGAACTGTGATGAGCGCCGGCGCGATCGTGGCCGTCATTCTGGGGTGCGATGCATTTGCCGGCGAGCGCGAGCGCTGCACCCTGACTCCCCTGCTGCTGGCTCCGGTTTCTTCCCGGGAGCTGCTTTTGGGAAAGGCGCTGGGAGTCTCCGCCGCGTGGGGCGCGGCATACCTCCTGGCCATGCCGTACCTGTGGGCGGTTGGGGCGGGGGGTCAGGATCTCGTCCAGGCCATTGTCTACTTGGCTTTGTTCGGCACACCCGTCGTGCTCGGGTTCGGATGCCTGGCCATGGCGTTTTCCGCCAAGACCGGCAACGTCATAACCTCTCTGGTAACCAGTCTCATCATTTTGCTTCTTGCGGCAAGTCCATTGCTGATCGGTCCCGGTCTGCGCGGCACAGTAATTGGGCGGATGTTCGACGCCCTAAACCCGTTTGCCGCGGCCCTGAACACGTTCGATGCCGTCGTCATCGACAATGAAACTTTCACCAAGCAACTGGTTCGGCTGACAGTGACGTTCGTCTGGCTGGGCATCACTTTCGCCGTGGCGTACTGCGCCGCCCGGCGGCCCCGTTTTCGTTGAATTCTGTACTTGAACCCTTTGCCCACAAGGAGGCCCATGTCGTGAAACGCTTGCTTTTCTTATCCGCTATTGCTGCCTCGTTTCTCTCGTGGACGCCGGTGGGCTCTGCGTCGGGAACTGCCTCTTTCGACATCCGTCTGTCTCCCGCTCCCACGAACCCGGAGCAGCCGATGATGGGCGACCGCCTGCGATTTCACAGCGTCATCCGCAATACCGGCCCCAAGCCGGTAGAAGGGCTCACAACCTGGATCAACCTCTTGGAAGTCGACCCCGGGAACGAACAGCCCATGGACCTCGAAGACTGGAGCGCCCACAAGGCCGTGACACGTGCCGAGCTGCCGCCGGGCAAAACATTGGAGTCCGAGTGGCTCATGCGCCTGATCAAACGCGGCGTCTACCGTGTGGTGATTTGCGTCGCGTCCCGGAATCGGCGCCGAGTGTTTACCAGTCCGACGGTCGAGTTTCGCGTGACGCAAAAACCTGTGGTGCAATCCCGGCGCATCTTGCCCGTGGCGTTCGGGGTGCCGTTGATGATCGGACTTATCATGCTGCTCCGTCGCTTTTGTCCGTACCGCGTATCCGAAACGACGGATACATTGCTCATGTTATGCGTCGCGTTCTTTTTCTTTTTGATGTCCCGCCGGTCCGGAGCGCATCCCCTCGGCGGCTGACGCGGACCGGTTTTCGCGCACGTGCCGTGAAAGAGGAACTTCCGCCATGACATTGGCACACTGGGCGCAATTGGTTTCCAACCACGCGCAGATTGCTTACGCGCTCGTTTTTCTGGCCGCTTTCTCCGAATCCCTCGCCCTGGTCGGTCTCATCATTCCCGGCACAACCATGATGTTCGCCGCCGGGGTCGTGGTCTCGACGGGAGCGCTCATGCCTGGGCCGGTGTTCCTTCTTGCCGTGCTCGGGGCCATCGCCGGAGACGGGGCGAGCTACTGGCTCGGGCATCGGTATCGCGACCGCCTCCGGAGCGTTTGGCCCCTGCGTCGCCATCCGGAGGTCGTCGCTCGCGGTGAAGCTTACTTTTTTCGTCACGGCGGGAAGAGCGTTTTCCTGGGTCGGTTCGTCGGTCCCGTACGCCCCATCATCCCCATGATCGCCGGAATGCTCGGAATGGCGCCGACGCGTTTTGCGGTTTCCAACCTGTTGTCCGCTGTGGGCTGGGCGACGGCAGCGCTTCTCCCCGGCATTCTGTTTGGCGCGTCGCTGAACGTTGCGGGCCGGGTAAGTGCGCGCCTCTCGATCCTGATGCTGCTTCTGCTCGCGATCGGTTGGTCGCTCTTCTTGGGCGCCCGCAAACTGACGGGCTTGATTGGTCAAATCGCCCCCAGATGGTTCGCCCTCTTGCGATCCTGGGCCGGTTCCGCCACGTCGGACGTCGGACTGCAGAACAGGATCAAGGGATTTGTGAAAACGTCCCTGGCAGGTGCGAACGGCGAACCGGTCCTTCTATTCTTCTTGATGCTTTCTCTCGTTTTGGCGGTATGGGGCTTCTTCGGAGTTCTGCAGGACGTACTCGCGCGCGATCCCTTGGTATACGCCGACCGATCGGTCTATCACTTTCTGCAATCCTTGCGGAATCCAACCGCAGACAGTTTTTTCACGGCCGTGACCGAACTCGGGGACGGTTTCACTAACTTCTGCGTCGCCGGAACCATCAGCCTCGTCTTGCTTGCGGGCCGTCGGTTCCGCACCTTGGCATACTGGTTGGCCGTGATTGTCGGCGGCGCTGTTCTGGTTGTCGCGCTCAAGTACGCCCTGCTTCTCCCCAGACCCGAGGCCCTTTACCACGGCGCCGGCACACATGGATTTCCCAGTGGGCATACCGCCATGAATGTGATCATCTATGGTTTCCTGGCCATTCTTCTGGCGCGCGAACTCGGCAACCGGGTCCGGGTGGGACTGTTCGCCGCGGTATTGACGATATCGTCTCTCGTGGCATTCTCGCGTTTGTATCTCGGCGTGCATTGGCTCTCCGATGTCCTCGGCGGATGGCTTCTGGCTCTGGGCTGGGTTTCATTGATGGGCATCGTCTACCTCGAAAGAATCCGGAATACTTCCGAAGTCGTCCCTCGTCGGGGCCTGGCCGCCGCAGTCCTGTTTGCCGTGATCGCGGCCGGTGCCTGGCACATCTCGGCCCGGCACGCTCGGGATATGACGTTTTATGCGCCACAGCGGACGGTCCGCGAAATCAGCCGCTTGGAATGGTTGGCCGGCGGTTGGCGAGACCTGCCCATCTGGCGCACGGACCTGGGCGGCGAAATGGAGTCGCCCCTCGACATCCAATTGATTGGTCCCCTTGATGCCCTCGACCGTGTTCTGGCAAACTCGGGGTGGCGCCCGGCGCCGCCGCTGACGCCGGCGGGTCTCCTTTCAATGCTTGCCCCGGGCATCCCGGTCGCCGAGCTGCCCATCCTGCCGCGCCTCCACCTGGGACGCTTTGAGCAGCGAATCCTGGTGCGGAGAGATCGTGACTGCCGCCGGATACTGCGACTGTGGGCGACAAACACGGTCTTGCAGAACGACCGAAGTCCAATATGGGTCGGAACGGTGGGCAGACAGACAAAGATCCAGGTCGTGGGATGGGTCAGTTTTGCGCGGACCGATCCGGACGCCGATAGCGCCCTGGAAGAATTCGAGTCCGAGACGGCGGGTCTCGTCCTTCGCAGGGTCCGTCGCACTCTTTCCACCCGAGAACGCCTGCACGACGGACTCAAGTGGAACGGGACCGTGCTCCTGATGGGACCGTCCTCTCCCAACAAACGCATGGTCGATGGACGGTGAACGGGGCGGCGGGCGTGCCGCATCCGGCTGATCGGACGGATCGGTCGGACCTGCCCCGATCCGTCCGACCGGAAGAGCGCGACTCAGGTTCCGTTTCCCAACGGCCCCGTACACCGCTCCAAGCCGAACAGCGCCCCGGCAGCCAGCAGAAGGAAGATGGTGACAGCCAGCAGCACGGGGTTGAGGGAGAACGTCCAGAGGAACATTCCAGCCGTACCCAAGCCCGCCACGGCCAGGACCGGGATGCTGAACAGTCGCGCCCGACACCGGGTTGCGAGAAAACCGTCCGCATGAAGCAAGACACCGAGCAGGATCGGAATCATCATGAAACCGAAAAGCAAGTGTCCTCGAATGTATGCTGCGTCGTTCGCAACTCCGGCCGCAGCGCCTTCCGCATGGCCGAAGAATCGTTCGTGGAACTCGATGTAGACCCCCAGGGCAACGACGGCAAGAAAACACAGGAGCAGGAGCGCCGTCAAGCGGGGAAGTGCGGAGGGCGCCCCGCAGGTCGAGGCTTTCGGTTCGCGGTCCGTACGCCACAACGACGGAACCAGCAGCAATAGACCGCACCCGAGGCAGACCAGGATGAGATCGTCCAGCGGCATTCCGTTCGGCCCTTCGGCAAACAGGTTCGGGGGCTCCCAGCCCAGCCAGGCACAGTACTGATACAAGACGGCTTGCACCACGGTCGCACCGACCACGACGATCAGTCCGACCCGCCGGATTCGCGCCATGATTCCCGACTGACGTTGCGAACTCCGCAGCAATGGAAGCACAAACGCCGCAGCGAGAAACGCGGCAACGATCTGGTGACTGTGAGAACCGATGTACCCGTCGAGCACGTCCTCGGGCGCCATTCCGAGCAGTGCGGCATGACGCGAGAAGACGAAGACCTGTTTCCCAAAGTCCCTCACGGCCCCGGCCAAATGGCCCAGCGGCGTAGCCAGAGAGAGGGCGACCATCGCAGTGGAGACGGTCCACCAAGACAGGGAGTCGCGGCCTGCAGGGTGGTGGTTCCGGCAGAAATGAGACCGAAACGCGAAAACGAGTACAGCCAGCGCCGTGAGATCGCCGAGCGTCATGCCGAACACCTGAAGCATCGCTCCGGGGCAGGCCCCTTCGCGGCGGATCAGGACGGCGCCGACCCCGGCGAAAACCGCGGCCCCAATGCCGCCAAGCCCGATCCATCGGCGGCGACTTTCGGAGAGTCCCGCGATGGTGCGGGCGTAAGCGAGCACCAACAGCATCCAGGCCGGAATGAGGACACCGTGGTAGGCCATGGCCGTTCGCCAGTCGAGGTCTCCCGGGTCAAACCAGTGAATTCCGACCAGCGATTCGAGGACAATCATCGAGCCGCACCACGTCATGAGAAACGCGGCGGGACCGTGGAATTCCGTTGAGCTGGTTTTCATGGGGGATTCTCAAGGCTTTTTCATTTTTCACGGACGACGCCCATCCGCGCGATCTGCTCGGTCGGACCGATCCGTCCGACCGCCCGGCATCAATCGTCGTCTTCCTCGTCACCGTCTCGGTCGCTGTGATTGTCTTTGTCGTCCCGACCGTCGTGCTCGACTTCATCGTCGTCCCTGGCGTCGTTTTGGAGGTTGTCGTCGTCTTTGGCGTGCGCTGCGAGTATCCTGCCTGAAGGCGAAATACGAACTTCGCGTTTTCCCTTGCCCGCACTCCGCAATGCGATCTCGTAATTGACGACAGGTTCGGACAGGGGCGTCATCTCACCATGACGCAGTCGGGCGAAGGTCTCGACTTTTTCGCTTTCCCGGACTCTGGCGCCGCCCGCGATTCTTTCCAACGCCCGAGTCACCGCCGCGGGCAGGTCTTTTGCCGGGATGTGAGTCTTGATTTTGACCAGCGTCCCCGTGGCGGATACCTGCACATCCACTTTTTTTCCATTCCGGCGGATCTCGGCTTCGTAGACGTAAAGTCCGTGGTCGCGTTTCTCGATCTCCACATCTCCGATTCCGGCGCCGGGGAATTTGTGCCGGAGTGTTTTGATTGCGGCCTTCGGTAGTTTCGGAGCGCTCCGATGCCCGGCGAGGCACCGGTGCTGACTGAGGGGGCTCATTGCCATCACACCTCCAAGGACAACCATTGCTCCGTACGTCCGTGTTTTCATGGTCCCTGTCTCCTTGCTTTCCAGAGCTTCGTCCAGGACGGCAACCGGAATTCCGTGCTTGTGTCCGCCGCACCGCGGCGAACCACGTTCCTGGCTTTCTCAATCATCACGCGACCGAGCCTGAGTAACGCATGCGTCATCTGCTGCGACGGCGCATCTCATACGTCTCCAAGATGTTGCCGTCGCTCGCCGAACGGGATCGCAGGATCGGCGAGTTCGCCGGCGTTTCTTGTGCAGCCCGGATCGCCTGAACAATCGCCCATTGACAATTCCGCGGCACGAGGAAACAGCCCTCTCCATTCATACCGCGGTCCGTAGCCGAACGGCGAATGTGCTCCCCCCGGCAGGTCGGCTGAAGGCCGTAATCTCGCCGCCGTGGGCGCGGACAATGGAGCGGGCCAAGCTGAGGCCGAGGCCGTTGCCCGACTGCGAACGGCTCCGGTCTCCGCGATAGAACCGTTCGAATACCCGGGCCAGTTTTTCCGGAGCAATGCCGACACCGGTGTCCGTGATCGACACCTGGATCCATTCGCCGGTGCGTTCCGCAGCGATGAGGACGCGACCGCCGCACGGTGTGTACTTGATGGCATTGTCAACCAGGTTCGCCACTGCCCGCTGCAATTTGGCCGGATCGCCCGAGACCACCAGTGAATCCTCCGGCGGGATTGAGAGTTCCAGCGACAATCCGGCCACTTCGGCCGAGGGAAGAAACAGCTCGTAAGCATCCAAGAGAAGATTCCGCAGCTCGATGTCCTCCCGGTCGACCCGGCTCGCGCCGGCGTCGGTTTCCGCGATTTCCAGCATGGTGTTGATGAGGTTCACCAGTCGGTCGCATTCTTCGATGATAGCGCCGGCCCTTTCAAGGCAGGCCTCCGGTTCGCTCGGGCCGGCCACAGCACTCTCGGCCAGTCCCCTGATACGGGTGATCGGACTCCGCAGATCGTGGGCAATGTTGTTGCTGACTTCGCGCAACTCGGCAACCAATGACTGAATCCTCTCGAGCATGGCGTTGAAAGCGGCCGCCAAGTCTTGAATCTCCCGGCCTTCCCGGCCGACGGGGACCCTCTGCGCCAAGTTTGTACTGCCGATGCGCTTCGCCGTGCGAGTGACCCGCTCGACTCCGGCCATGGCACGCCGTGCAAACAACCATCCCAACGCCCCGCCGGCAAGCACCATCGCCAGGACCCCGGTCGCGCAGGCCACGCGGTAGTTCTCCAGGAATTCCCGGTCGTGAGCCAGGGATGTTCCCACGATGAGGATCGAGCCGTCCTTCAGTCGCTGCGCCGCGGCCAAAGCAGGTGCGCGTTCCTCGCCGGGGCCGGTAGTCTTCCAGATTCTGACTTTAGTCGGGGGAAGTTTCGTCAGGTCGGACGGTATGAACTTCACGCCTTGCCACGGTCTCAGGTCCGACGCCGCTTTTCGCTTGAGGTCCGGGCCGAGCAACACGAGAAACACCGTGGCCGGGCCGTCCGATTCGGCTTCCCGGTCGAATTCGCCTTGGAGCGCCGCCAGCCCCCGGTTCCCATACATTGCGGCGAACTCGATGAGGTTCTCCCGCAGATCTTGTTCGGCGGTGGACCGCAAGCTCGTCGCGAGGATCGCGTAAACCAGCCCGAACACGGCCGCCGAAAGCACGGCGAAAACTGCGCAGAACCAGAATGTCAGCCGGAACGTCACGGTTTGAAATCGCCCGGCGTGGGGTCGCATGACTGGTGAAACTCCGTTTTGCGTCCACCGGAACAGCTCCGTTGGCGTGCAATCCGCGCAGACGCCTGCGAATGCCGCCGCCTTTGTGAGCCATTCGGCTTCCGCCGGCCCGATTCCGCCGTTCGATACGGTCGGTGAGCTTCATCCGTTACGGGCGCGGCTCGACTGGAGGACCGTCCGCCGAGTGAGGTCCGGCGCTCGAGGCCTGCCGAGCGCCGGGCGGGCGGAGCGATCAATTCGAATCGCGGGACCCACCATACGCCCGGAACATTACCGGAACCTGACCGGGAGATTACATTTTGGTTATGTTCTGCGTGGAGCGTGGCTGCCCCATCGAACCTGTTCAGGCTGATGACGTGGGACGACGCACCGAAAGTTCGGCCGATCCGTCCGACGCGCACCGCGGCGGGAGAGGCAGGGATAGAGGATAGAGGTGAATGGCGGCGGGACGAGGAGGGGCCGTGACGGGAAAGGCTCGGGAACTATCGTGGAGAGGGAGCAACGGGACCGGTCGGCGCCAGGCGCGTCTGGCGCGTCCAGCTCGTGAGACGCCAGTCAGGGTCGACCTCCACCGCTTTAAGTCCGTGCACGGTCGAGTCCAATCCACACTTGCGGAGGAAATAACGGTGAAAAGCAAGACAAGGGGTGAGTTCCGGGTGGAACACGGTCACCAGCACGCCGTTGCTTTCGGCTGCGGCAATGTAATCGTCCATGCGGAGCAATACATCGACTTCAGGGCCTGCCTCGAGGACCTTGGGGGCTCGAATGAAAGTCAGTGGGACCGGGACCGCGGCCACGGCCGGGACATGGGCGGTGGCTGTGAAACTGTCGAGTTGGCTGCCGAACGCGTTGCGCTGAATCTCGATGTCGATCAGGCCCAGGTGAGTTCTCTCGCCCCGGACCCGGGTGGCGAGCAGAATCGCGCCGGCACACGTGCCCCAGAGCTTGAGCCCCCCTGCAAAAGCACGCCGGATCGCTTCGTCGAACCCGAACAACCGCATCAAGCGCGACAGGCAGGTGCTTTCCCCGCCGGGGATGACGAGTCCAGCCAGTTCGCCGAGCTGGTCCGGGGTCCGGACGGGTACGGCAGAGATCCCCAGGCGTTCGAAATGATCCAGG
>JAADHN010000085.1 GCA_013151865.1 Kiritimatiellota bacterium | reverse complement strand
TTTTGACTTTCGGAAGGACCGAAGAAGCCGCGCTCGGCCGGCAGCATCCGTCCTCACTGCGTCATGGCGTCATCCGGTCACTGCGTCACTGAGTTGCGTCGTTTGTGCGGCAACGGGTGTCTGGTCGCGGCCGGCGATTGCGAGAGAACGGCTTCTGCCGCCTTTTCTCGCGGTGGTGCGCCCGGGGTGTCGGGGAGGGCGCAGTGACGCAGTTTTTGACTTTCGGAAGGACCGAAGAAGCCGCGCTCGGCCGGCAGCATCCGTCCTCACTGCGTCATGGCGTCATCCGGTCACTGCGTCACTGCCAATGCTTCGAACGCACGCCAGTTCGCCACAGTGATGTCGATCAGATCTTCATGCGAGAGGCGTCCCCCGAAGCGTCCCTTCTCGATACTGTCGCCCGGCCCCAGGACTCCTTCGAAGACGACAGGTCCTCGGTAATCGATCCGGTTCAGGGCCCGGCAGACCGCCTGCCAGTCGATCGTACCAAGGCCCGGCGGCAGGTGCTGGTCGGGGTGAGTGTGGTGCAGTGTGCCTGCATTGTCGTGGAAGTGCATGTCCTTGAGTCGAGTCCCCGCGGTGCGGATTTCTTCGGCAACGTTGCATCCGGCCAAATGCGCGTGTCCGGAATCGAGGCAAATCCCCACGTTGGGGGCGTCGACCCGGTCCAGGATGTCGAGGATGGGGACGACGGAACGGCTATAAGTGCTGTGCCAAACGTTCTCGAGGACCACGGCGATTCCGTGCTTGGCCGCTATTTCCGCGATCCGGTCGACGGTCGCCGCGTAGGTTGAAGCGAACGTCCGCCACCCGACTCGTCCGATTTCGGCGTCGATCGTTTCAGGCGGCACGTCTCTCATCCAGCAGGCGTGATACACCGCTGTTGCCCCGCCGGCGGCCGCCAGTCTGTGAAGATCGGCAGCGACCACTTGGAAGAGATCGTCCGGCATTCCGTCCGCATCGGCCGCGAGCGGCGGCACGGCGTGCATGGAGTGTACCGTGAGGCCTGTGCTCCGAAGGTCCGCCCGGAAGCGTTCGATTTCCTCCGCGTCGCGTCCGGGGCGCCAGGGAAAACCGTCCACGCCGATACGGCGCACGCCTCGCGCCGCGAGCGCCGTCATGATTGCGTGCCGTTCGTTCCCCCGGGGATCCAGGTAAAAGACCAGTTCTCTGTTCATCAAGTGGACTCCGGTGCGTGCGTCCGTCTCAAGTTATGCGGAATCAGGCCGTTGCGGTCTTCCCCATATCCTGGAGAATCGCCGTTGCCCGGGCGATGAGTTCGTCCTGTCGCGCCACGAGGAAGCCTTGGTGTTTCCACGTGCCGCCGGCACTGTAATCGAGCGGTCTTCCGGCCAGGTCGGTCACGCGGCAGCCGGCCTCGCGGGCCACGAGCGCCGCGGCCGCGGTATCCCAATACCAAGTGGGACCGAGGCGGGGATAGAAGTCCGCGATGCCTTCTGCGACGGAACAGAGTTTCAAGGAACTCCCCCGTCTGACGACCGTTTCGATTCCGAGCGCTTTGAACAGGGCCTCGGTTTCCGGGTCGCCGTGGGAGCGGCTCATGGCGCCGACGAGCACCCCGGGATGCGCTGCGGCCGGGTCGGGCAGAGGCGGGGTCTGTTCCAGCGGGAACTCCGGTCTCGCGGCCCAGGCGCCTTTGCCGCGTCGGGCGAAATACAGGGCGCCGGTAGCGGGTGCGTGCACGACGCTCAGCACCGGCTGATTCCGACGGACCAGGGCGATGTTGACGGTGAAATCGGGCCGTCCGGCGATGTATTCCTTGGTGCCGTCCAACGGGTCCACGAGCCAGAACTCCTCGGTTTGCGCGGCTTCGGAGAATTCCCGTTGGAGATCGCCCTCTTCGGAGACTATCGGTCGCCGGGGGGTCAGGTCCTTCAGCACGGCCAAGATTGCCTCATGGGCTGCCCGGTCCGCGGCAGTCACGGGCGAGCCGTCGTGTTTCGAATCGGCCGGGCCGGCCTCGCTTTTCTCGAAAATGGCAATTCCGGCCTGCATGGCGGCATCGATGACTTCGACGAGCAAGGGATCGAGCGTGGCTTCGGGCATAATGGGGTTCTTTCCGGTGACATTGGCCTCGGTGTTGTTCAAACAAGTCCGGCGGGCGGCCGCATCGTGCTGCGGCGGTCGGGAAATGTGGGTCATTGCTCGCACGGCACGCCCCAAGCGCGAAGGTGTTCGGTGAGGAACGCAATGACTTCGGCGTGGACTTGGCGCGGTTGTCCGGCGGGGAACATTCGCGGGCCGAAAGCCAAGTGGATGTCCAGTTCCGGTCGGATGGGGCCGAAATCGCGAACGACTTTTCCCGTACCCCAGAAATCGCTTTTCAGGGCGATGGGGATGAGCGGCACGTCGGCTCGCGCCGCCAGTTTCACTGCCAGGGTATTGAATTGCGCCGGTCGGAAGACCGGGGCGCGAGTGGTTTGGGGGAAGAGACAGATCGAGGCGCCGGCGTGCAGTTTTTCGACTCCCTGGGTCAGCACGGCGCGCAGATCGCGCCGAGGATCGCGCCGGGTGACGACGACGGGTCGGGTGGCCTTCATGACGTGCCCGAAAAGAGGCATCCGGACCAACGATTCCTTGACGACGAATGCGAGGGGCGTATGCGGCAGCAGGAGTCCGGGCAGGGTGAATGTTTCGAGGGTACTCATGTGATTGGCCACGAAAACGACGGGCGAATCGAGATCGACGAGGCGGTCGAGGCCCTGGATATGAAATCGACCGCCGCATGTTTCGGCGATGCGGAAGAACCAGTGGGAACTTCGGCACCAAGCGGCGCGGTCGTACCGGCCGCGTTTGGCGAGACGGGAGCTGTGCCAGACCAGTTGGAGCAATCGTGGGTAGAAAGCCAGTGCCGGGAGTTTCGGCGCGCGTTTTTTTCCCGGCGGAGTGTGGTATTCCGGCGGTTCGACGAACGGTTCTGGGCGGCGCAAATCAGGGACTTGTTCTTGCATGGGCGGATCCGGGTTCGTCGGTTGTTTTCGGTTCGGCATCTCGGGCGAAAGGGTTTGGACGGCGCCCGGGCCTGGCCGGGCGCGTTTCGAACAATGCGTCCGGCGTCTTCATTGCCCGAGAGCGGCCTTCAGTTTGAGAATACGTTGCGCCAGGAGCCAACGGAACACATCGAACGTTTCCGGGGTCCAGTCGACTTCGTACTTGTACTTGGGCATGACCGGGATGGCTTCCCAGAGCAGGCGGCGGTCGGCTTGCGCTTCCCGGACGGCGTCGGTCTTGCCCGCGGCCCGGGCGCGGTCGATCCAGCGGTCCAGGGTGGCGAGGTATCGTCCGTCGTCGATACCTTCGCGATAAGCCTCCCACAGAGTTACGGGAATGGGGCTGCCGTCGTCGTCGGTCCGGTTGAAGAAGTCCATGGCGCCACCGTCGAGGTAATTCCAGGGATTGCCGATCACGGCTTGGTAGATCCACGGTGTAAGCGCGCGGAACCCGGACCGCCAGAACCCGAACCCGTAGGTCATGCGTGCCCCGGCCACCGGCGTGTGGTCGTTTTCGCCGGCGACGTGATTGGGGTAGCACCAATACTCGACCGGGCGCTTCTTCATGTCGGCGATCACGGTGTCCCGGGCGAGGCTGAACGGTTGGCAGCACCAGACATTCACGTAGGGGCGCATGGGTGAAAAAGCGTCATTGGCCGGATCGGCGGTGACGTATGTGCGGACGCCGGGCACGCGTTTGATGGCTTTCATGACCTGCGTCATGAAGTTCACGGCGACTTCGGTGGTGGCGGGTTCGTCGATGGGGTAGTAGAGGAGTTCGGGCCACTGCCGCCGCCGGCGTTCGGTCTCGATGTCGCGGACCATGGCGGTCAGTTCGTCGAAAAAGGGTTTCGGCGGCATTTTGACCAGTCGGAGGTGCGAGCCGGGCGACGATTTCATGTATTTGCGATAGAGGCTGCCGACCGGGAAATGACAGATGATGGGTTGGTAAAAGCCGACGCGACGGTAGAGGTCGATCATCTGTCCGAGGCGGTCGAAATCGAACCGCCACTTGCCGCCGCCGACGGAGTGTCCGCCGAGCCCGAGCACGAGGGTATTGTTGCCGTGGGCGGCCATGTCCGCGTGTTCGAGTTCCGCTTTGCGGCGCCACCACTGCCGCGAGAATGCATCCGGGGCGGCGAACATGCGGTTGAACGGGTGGTGGTAGTAGGCTCCGTACACCAGGGAGCGGTCCTTTTCGAGTTTGATGCCGGCCACCCGGAAGACGACGGGGGTGCGTGTCGCGGCGCCCCCGGCGAATGTCAACCGGATTTCTCCGCGGTACACGTCGTCCGGCACTGCCGGGCCGACATGGAGCGTCAGCCAGAGCCTCAGGCTCTCGTTCGGCACGAGGGTGCGGGGGCCGCGCCACGGCATGAGCACATCGGGCGCGCGATAATAGGCGCCGACGACGCGATAATTCGGGCGGACGGCCATGGTACGCACCCAACGCACGTCGACCTGGTCGGCGGGGACCCGACTGCCCGAACCGGCGGCGACCAGGTCGGTCACGGTCACGCGTTCCAGGGTTTCCGGCCGCAACGGATAGACGGACAGGGTCAGGGGTTCGTACTCGTCCGGAGCGGCGAACGCCTTGAGTGTGGGGTCGATTTCACTTCGTCGAGGCGCACTGGTCGGCCAGATCGGTTGCGACCAGTGCCGGTGATACAGCACGAACCCGCGCTTTTTCTCCGCGTCGGTGAACTGGGGTTGAGGGTCCGGTTTCACTCGAGGTCGGACCTTCCACTTGGCCAGGAGTTCGGGCGGCAAGAGAAAGATCGCCTGCTCCGCCGGTTTTATGAAGTCCTTCTCGATGGCGGGCCACGCTTTTTCGGACGCAATGGCCAGCGCACTTACGGCCCAACGACTGCGGGTATCGAAGCGGATATCGAGTTGATCGGCGGGGTTCGAGAAAGCGTGCCGGCGGACCCGGCTGTCCCAGGGGCCCGCCAGCGTTGCGGTCAGGGTGCTACCGGCCACGTCGACGGCGGCATCCCAAACCTGGGCCCTGTTGCCGCCGCCGGGGCCCAACAGGACCCACATCCGGTAATTTCCGGGCGGCAGCGTCACCCGGAGCACGGCGGCCGCGTCGCTTTCGACGCGGTCGCAGGAGAGTTCGGTGAGATAGATCGGCGGCGGTTCCGTCCTGCCGCGGGAGGCGCTGTACGTGCCTTCGCGTCGGATCGGGTCCGCCTCGGCCCGGAGACCGGTCGGTCGGACCCAGCCGGCCCTGACGCCGGGCTTGAAAACGGACGTGGGGGTCAGTCGCGCGAACCCTTTCTGCAAGGGTGAATCGTTCTTGCCGAAATCCAAAAGCACGGCGGCCGCCGGTCCCGGCGCCGCCGCGGCGCGGAGCAGAACGAATGCCGCGAGGAGAAAGGCTCGGCCTCGCACGGGTGCATTCGGCCACCGCCGATCCGAGACCACCGAATTTCGGGGATGCTTCATCGTCGTTCGTTCCATGGGTTTTCGACAAGTCGCAGGGGCTGTTCCGACTCGGCCAGGACACCGCCGTTTCGGGCGAGAGTCATGTGCAGTGTGTACCGTCCCGGGAACCAGTGAGGCCAGTACAGGCGCAGCACGGCGTCTCGGTTGGGCGCGGTGGTGAATCCGTTTCCGACGATGTCCCCGCGGGCGTTTCGGGCTTGCCAACTCAGCCGGGCGCGGCCCCTGGAGCCTTCCGCCAGGTTGATGGGGATCGTCAGCAACACGCAGCGACTCTGTCGGTAATAGAAGACCGGGCGTTCGATTTTGCCCAATATGGGCGGCGGTTCGGGGAGGGGCCAGGTTTGCCTGCGGATGAGCCGGTTGTTCTCGGCGAGGCGGACTTCGATCGCGAATCTTTTTCCGCCGTCGCCGGCTTCGAGCGTCCAGGGCAATACAGCGGTTGTAGTGCTGTTCGCCGCCAGCAGGAGGGCCTTGCGGGTCCGTTTCGGGCGCGCCTCTCCCTCGATCCCGGCCGCGAGCCGGACTGCGGCGGGTGCTTTTCCCCAATTGCGCAACAGTACCCGACACCGGTTGATCCCGGCAAAGGATTCTCCGGGGGTCGCGTTCAGGACACACACGGCGAACTCGGGAAGGTCGATCCCTTCGAGGCGCGCGAAGTTCGCAATTTCGTGGTAACCGCTGACCGGGGTTCGGAGCGAGGTGAGGTGCTGGCCGGCGGCGGCTCGATTTCGGGCGAGGTGAAAGGTCCACGGCCCGCGCGGCCGAGTCAGCGGCAGGCCGCTGAACGGGACCCGGATTTCGAGCGTCCATTCGTTGTCTCCGACGCGGACTGCGGCGGACGCGCCGGTTTCCCAGCCGAGATTCAACTTTCCGGCGGGGGAGGGGATGAAACCGTCCATGATGCTCCCGGCGAGGTTCACGGCAATCTGGACGTACTGAGTCCTGTTGCCGGCGGGGTCGAGAAAGATCTCGACGCCGTTGTCGCGCCAAGTCGGACCGTCGTGCGGGCGCTCCGGGGCTTCGAGTCCGGCGGCGAGAGGTTCCCGACACCGGAAAGCGATGAAGAGGGCCTGTGCGTCGTACGTGAGCCATGCTTCGGTGGCCGGGACTGCGGCCGTAGTTCCGGCCGCTGTACCGAGGGGATGAAAAGAAGTCACCCGACATGCTTTGGTCCAGCAAGGGTCGGAGAGCGAACCGTCGACCGTCGGCGGTGTTTCGGCACGTTGAATCCGATAGGTTGCGATCTCCGCCTGGACGGCGGCGCAAGCGCACAGGAGCATCGCGACGGGCAACAGACAGGGGAGCGCCGGGCGTCTGCGTTCCCGGGCCGCCGGAGATCTGGAAATGGGGGGTGGCTGCGAAATGGTTACTGCGCCCCTTTCCATGGTGTCGCCACCACTTTGAAGTGCGCGGTCCGGCGTTTTTCCGGGTCGTCGTCGAACGCGGTCAACGTGTAGTCGCCGGGCGAAAGGTCGAGTTCCGCGATCCCCATGTGCAGCACCTGTCGTCCGCGGGTGACGGGCAGCATTTCGCGGCGCAGCGCCTCTTTACCGCGCCGGATCGTGAACGGAATGCCCCGGCCGACCCTGGCGGGGGGACCGGTGACCACCAGTTCGACAGGCAGGTCCGGACGTCCCTGGAAGATTGCCGGGGCCAGGATGCGGACGCGGCTCAGGGCGCACTCCGTGGAGCGGACCAGTCGGAAAGCGCCGACGTAGAAATCGAGCCGGTCGCCGTCTCGGTAGTTGGACTCGGAGATATTGAACCCCAGCGTGGCGATGCGTTCCAAGTTGGGTTTGTCGGCGATGGGTACGACAATACGGACCCATCGGCCGAGGCGGATTTCGGTCAATTCATGGACATAGCCGGTGTCGCGCAAGGGGCAGAGCATTTGGAACGTCAGCGGTTTGGACGGCGGTTTCGGTCGCGACATTTCGGCATAGATCATGAATTCGAACCGGTCGAACCGGGTCCAGTCGGTTTCGTCCGGTTTGCGGAGTCCGCAATACATTCGCGGCCAGCCGATCGGATACTGCTTTTCTCCTGCGCTGTAGTCGACGGGGATATGGAGGTGAAGGGTAGGGCGTCCCTCGGCCCGGAATTTCTGCGCGGCCCGGGTCACCGTACATTCGGCCGGTCGCCATCGGGTCGGCTCCGCCAGTCCGTCAAGGTATAGGATCTCTTCTTTGCCCTCCACGACGATGCCGGCGGCTGTGCTTCGCAGCAGTCCGCCCGCCAGGATAAGCGGCAACAGGGACCACCAGGCTCGGCCGATGTGCATGGGGTCCGTTCTCCTCGTTCGAGCGGGCTGGGTGTTTCCTCGGCGGTCGCAGGTCATCGCCCGCGCGTGTTGTCGGTCGCGAGACGGGCGGGCCCGTTTATTCCGTATCCGGTCGGGTCGGTCCGGGGTCGAGTCACTCGGTCACGGGCTTCAAGGCGACGGCCCGCAGATTGATGGGCGTCCAGTGTTTGCCGCAGCGGACCGAAAGGCGCACGGCGCCTCCGGCAGGGACTTTGAGCCGTCCCATCTTCTGTTTTTCGAACTTGTTGTAAGCGCCGGTACGAGCGACGGTTGCGGCCAGTGTCCGGTCGCCGGCCGAGATCAGCACTTCCACGTCTTTCCCCGGGGTCGCCACCGTGAACTCGACCTCGTATTGCCCGGGGCGCCGGACGGCGATAGGCCATTCGGCCCAATCGTTGGGGTCGGTCCAGAACCCGAGATTGTCCAGTCCCCGGCGCGGGTTCTTCTCGTACCGCAGGTTTTTGCCGTGAACCAAGGCCTGGGCGGCGTGCAGGCGGAACGAGCCGTCTTTACGGGCCTTAAGCGGCACGAGTACGACGTTGAGTTTTCCGGCGACCGTCAGCTTGACCACCGAGTCGATGGGATCGGGCGCTTCGGGCGGGAGGTGCAGGACCACCCCCGTTTCGTTCTGGGCGAATGCGGTTTTTGCCGTCGGGGCCGCCAACAAGGCGACCTCCAAGACCTTGTTGGTCAAGCCGGGCAGGGGCAGTTCGCGGGAGGCGGGCCAATCGAAGACATGGAGGTAAAGGACCGCACTCTTCCCGTCTTGTCGGGTCGTCACGCGTCCCCAGGCGAACGGTCGGGTGAAGATGCTGGCGCGGGTGCGGTAGATGGATTCGCCGTTCACGCGCATCCACCGTCCGATTTCGGCGAGGCGCTCGATGCTCGGCCGCGGAAAGACACCTTCTGCGGTGGGCCCGACATTGAGCAAATAGTTGCCGCCTTTACTGGCGATGTCCACCAGATTGCGGATCAGGGTTTCGGTACTTTTCCAGTTGTTGTCGTAGCTCTTGTATCCCCATGTGCCGTTCATGGTCATACAGGTTTCCCAGTCGTAATTAAGGCCGGTGGGGGGGATATGCTGTTCCGGGGTCGAATAGTCGCCGCGGTAGCCGCCGCCGAGCCGGTTGTTCATGATGATGCCGGGGCGGAGCCGGACCAGCGGCAGGAGCATATCGGCCCTGGCCTTGGTCATGTTCACGGCGGTGTCCCACCAGATGATGGCGGGTTGGTAGCGGGTGAGGATTTCCCGGACCTGGGGCGCGGCGATGGTGCGGATGTATTGGTCCATATCGCCGTCCTGTTTGGGGTCCCAGTGGCCGCCGGCGGCGGCCCCCCCGGGGTGATGCCAGTCCTGTGCCTGCGAGTAATAGAGGCCGAGGCGAATCCCCTGGCGCACGCACGCCGCTTTCAGCTCGGCGATGGGATCTCTCTTGAACGGGGTCGCATCGTAGATGTTGTACGGGCTGGTCCGCGAGCGGAACATGGCGAAGCCGTCGTGATGTTTTGAAGTGATCACGATGTATTTCATGCCCGCGTCCTTGGCAATCCGAACCCATTCGTCCGCGTCGAACTTGACCGGGTTGAACTGTTTGGCGAGGGCCGCATACTCGTCGACCGGGATTTTGGCCCGGTTCATGATCCATTCGCCGATACCGGGGATGCGTTTTCCCTTCCAAGTCCCGGCCGGTACGGCGTAGAGGCCCCAGTGAATGAACATGCCGAACCTGGCCTCGCGCCACCATTTCATTCGGGCGTCGTGTTGTTCGGGGGTTTCCGGGTCCGCCGGCGTCGTGGTGATTCGAGCCGGTTCGGCGGCGCCTGCGACCGTGGAAAAAACGAGGACGACGGCGGCTCCAAGACGGATGGTGTCGGCGTTCATGGCGCGGTCCCTTTTTCCGGGGTGAAGACTTGGATGCGGGGTTTCGGCCGCCGGCCACGTCGCCGTCGAGGTTGTCGGCGCGAGGGCCGGCATGCGGCTGCTGTCGCACATGCTTCAGGCTCCAACCGTCGTGGGCCGAGTCCGCCCGTGCCGGGTGCGCGGTCGGTGTCCCGGCACACCCAAGTCAGTCCAGATGAAATACTTCGGTCAACTCCCGCGAGACCGGACTGTTGTCCGGATTGGAGGGCATGACGTCCTTCATGTAGGCCCACCAGCGCCTGCAGGGGGCCGTTTGGGCGATGGCGTCCCACCGGGCTTCATCTTCGATCTCGACGTATCCGAAAAGCTGCCGGGTTTCGGGGTCGAGAAAGATCGAGTAATTGTGGACGCCGTGTTCTCTGAGGACGGCTTCGAGGTCGGTCCAGATCGGATTGTGCCGTTTCCGGTATTCCTCTTCCATACCGGCGTTGACGGACATGACGAATGCTTTACGAATCATGCTGCTGCAACTCCTTTTTTCCGGGGAAGCGGTTATGGATGTCGCCCGCATCCTCAGTCGATCTCGGGACATGCGTCGGCGGCGCTCTCCGACCGGCGTCATTCGTCCCGGAGTTCGAGCTTCAGGTTGTCCAGGTAGAAGGCCGTTTTCCGGTTTGCCTGGGAGACGAAGCCGAGCCAGTCCAGTTCGTTCCACTCGGGCGAGCCGCAGGGCAAGCCCCGCACCTGCTGCGGGGCTTCACCCCGGACGGTCACGGTCAGGTCGAAGACGCCCGGGGCCGCGGAACCGAGCGGACATTCGATCTTCAGTTGGAACCATCGGTCGAGGGGGACACGGGCTACGACACGGCCGGCGTGCTGCACTTCGCCGTTCGCCGTGACGCGGAGCGACGGTCCGACGTTGTAGGGGCGGGCGTTGTCGCGCCATTCGTGCCAGATGACGGCCCCGGGTTCGAGGCGGAGGTCGACGGTCAGCAGGGCCGTTCCCTCGTCCCATCTTGGGGTGTAATGGATGTAGGGGAGCCAGGGCTTTTCAAGGCCCGGCGCGTCGGTGAACTTCAGACAGTGCTTGCCGTCGGCAGCCAGTTCGTCGGTCACGGCGACTGCGCCGCCCTTCTTTCCGACCTGGACCACGGCTTGACGAGGGCGGTCTCCCACGGGTGTGGATTCGAAATCGTCAAGCAGGCGGCGTTGAATGCTCAGGGGCGGAGTACGTGGCGGTCGCATTTCCGGGTCGAGCGTCCGGTGTTGGAGCGCAGTCGCCCGGCGGGTCCACTCGGTCGGGCCGTACAGTCCGGCCTGGGCGGGGTCCGGGGCGTCGATTCCGAGGGCTTGAGCCGGCGAGTTCGGGCGGAGTCGGAGATCGCGTTTCGCCGCGTCGAGAAAACCCGGATTTGCAATTCGGGACGCGGCGTCCTGGCCGGTTTTCTTCCGCCACCGGGCGAAGCTGCGGCCGGCGAACGTGAGCGGGGTTTGGCCGTCGTTCCAATAAAGATTTCGGTCGAGTCGGAAGCGGCCGTTCTTCCAATTGCCGCCGAGCACCCAGCCGTTGTCGCAGACCACGATGTTTCTCTCGAACGTGAACGAAAGGTGGTTTTCTTCCCGGGAGCGGATCACCTGGGCTTCCCTGGAATAAGCCAAGATGTTGTCGCGCAGGATGTTTTCCCGCCCGTAGTGCTGATGGAAGCCGCCCGACTTGGTGTCGTAAACGATGTTCTTTTCCATGAGGATGTTCGAACTGCCCTCATCGGTATACAGTCCCCAGCCGCCGTAGGAGTACGCGAACGAGTCGTGGATCACGTTGCCGCGGAGGACGGTGCCGGGCGACACGCCAAGGGTGTAGATGCCGCCCAGATCGCTGAGAACACCATTGCCGACATGGTGAATATGATTGTACTCCACGAGGTTGTGATTGGCGGATGACGGTGCGTAGCCCCAACTCCAGCCGACGGAGACCCCAGTGTAGTCGAAGTCGCAGATTTCGTTGTGCACGAGTCGGTTCCAACTTGCGCGTCCGATCCACACGCCAACGCCGGCGCGGAAGACATGACCGCCGTCGTGGATCAGGCAGTTGTCCACCGTGTTGTGTTCGACGGCCTGGGCGTCGTCCCGGGGGGAACGCGTTTCGCCGATCTTGATGCCGCCGGCGCCGAGGTCGTGGATATGGCAGCGGACGAACCGGTTGTTTTTCGATCCGGCTGCCAACCAGACACCATAGGCGCCCACGTGAGCCAGCTCGATGTCTTCGAACAGGCAGTTGCGGGCGCCCGAGAGATGAATGGCGGCGTCTTCGCTGACGGCGGCCTGACCGTCGTGCGCTTTGTCCCGCGGCAAGTCCCAGGCGCTGTGCAGGAATGTCAGACTGCGGAGTTGAATGTACTCGACCGGCATTCCGAGTCGTGCGTCGCCTTCGAATCGGACCAACTGGTTGCTCACCGGCGCCACGGCGCGGAGGGTATCGGCTTTTTCCCCGGGTAGCGGGATGTACAGGAGCGTGCCGGCCTCGGCGTCGGCGATCCATTCTCCGGGAGCGTCGAGTGCGGCGCGGACGTTTTCGATGTAGTATCGCTGTTTGTTCTCCCACCAGCCGATGGGCCAGCCGCTGGGAGCGGTAAAGCGAAGGGTGTGTTTCTTCTCGCTGATTTCGGCCGCCCAGTGGATCGAGGCGGTCCAGGAGTGAAACACCACCAGGTTCATGTTCCGCCAGTCCGGCCATTCGCGAATGTCGCCGGGCTTGAAGCGAAACCCCATTTTTGTTTCGGGGTTGCGCCGGGCCTTGTTTCGGTCGCCGAGAGGGTTCAGCGGGCCGTCGGTGCGGAAGTAGCCCGTGTTGGGCGATCTGGCCCGGGTTCGGCGTTGGCCGTTCACGAACAGTTGGGTGGGGAGACGCTCATTTGCGAAGGCGGCAGGCAGCCGGGTTTGGAACATTCCGTCGGGCGTGATTTCCCACGGACCGAGGTCGACTCCGCCGGAGAAGACGGGTTTCTCGCCTGGGAAGGCTGCGAAGATGGTGGGAGAGGCGGGGCCGCCGCTGTCTTCCGGCGTGAAGGCAAGGGGGGCGGAGAGGACGTATTGCCCGCCCCGGATCAAGACGGTCACGGGCCGGTCGAGCGCGGGGCGTGCTCTGCGGAGTTCGCGCACGGCGTTCCGGGCCCGGGTCAGGGTGGCGAATGGACCGTCTCGGCGCTTGGGCTCGGGCGCCGGCAGTCGGCCGGACCAGGCGTCGTTGCCGTTGGGGGCGACGAAAAAATCCGCTTGCGGCGTGGCGGCGCTGCAGCACAGTCCGACTGCCAGGCCGAGGGCCACCGAATTGGAGTACAGTTGGGGGACGGGGGCCGGGTTGCGCGGCATGGTCGCGACCTCCAGTTTCGGACGTTCCGGTTTGCTGCCGTGGGGCGGCGTACACGGCCGCGGACCCATTTCGGACGGGCTCAAGATACTTGCGCAACGGGCCGCGTCAATCAATGTGCTCCGGGGTTTGAACCGAACGTGCCAGCGCATCGAGATACCGGTCCAGCTCCCGCGACCGGCCCCGGGCGCGTCCCGGGATTGGCCGGAGGGCTTCAAAGTCGGCGGCGAGACGCACTTCGGGGGGCAGGGCGCGTACGGCGACTTCATCCAGGTATGTATTGATTCGACGCTGGCGCTCGACGGCCGCGGCAAAGGCCTTGGCTGCGTTGCGGAGTTCGCGACGCACGCCCCAGGTTCGGCCTTTGGCCATTTTCTGGATGGCGCGAATATACTGCTTCAGGGACGGTTGGAAGATGACCGGCGCTCGCATCAGCAATTCCTGGAAGCCGTCGTCGAGGGCACGTATGGCCTGACTGTTCAGTTTATAATCGCGCAACCTGCCCACCAAGCGTTCGAGCGGGACGCGTGTATGTCCGAATGCGCCGTTGTCCCCGGCGGCAAGGACGGGAACGGACGTCAATTCTTGCACGCGTCGTGTCAACGCGGGCAGCGCGGTGCGTGTTGTTCCGACGCGTGCCAGGGGCCGAACCCGGCGGCGGTACCAACTTTGGAGATCTTCGCCCGGGCGGAGGGCGTCGGCCAAAACAAACTGCACGGCATCGGCGGGTTGCCGTCCCCGGTACTGCAGTTCGAGGATACGGGAAAGTCGGGAAGGGTTCGAGCGGTCTCCCAGTCGGATGCAGCGAGCCAGGAGGTGACAGTGGAGTGCGTACAAAGTGTAGCAGAGCGGCCACTCGGTGGAGACGGGTTTGGAGAGCAGGACTCGGACGTCCGGATAGCTGTCCTGTTCGAACACGAGGAACGCGGGGGTCGTATCCGGGGGCAGCACGAGTCCGTCGGGTCGATTTCGGACTTTGAGGGCCTCGAACGTGAGGGCCGCGGCCAGCCAATGGACCGTTGTGGGCTGCAGTCGGTCGCGTCCCGGTTTGCGGTGGGTTCGGGCGAGCCGGTCGAGCAGGGCCAGATTGATCTCTTGTACAGCCTGCAGAGGCGTGAGGTCCGCCGGCAGGGCCAGGTCGGGGTTCGAGTTCGACCTGTCGCGAGCAACAGGAACGGCGGGGGCGACGATCCGGACGTCCAACCAAGTGGTCGGTCCCTTGCGAAGTTCGAGGAAATCGGCCATTACGTCCAGGCAACGCCGAACGAGTTGCCGGACCGCACGGCATTCTCCTTGCGGCCCTCGGATTCGGACCCGAAGACGGCTGTCGGTGACGAGCGCGTCGCGGGCGTGGAGGCAGACAGGGGCCAGGATGGCGAGAACCGGTAAGAGGAAGAGGCTTCGGATACGGGCCATGGTACTCACTGCCCGGGTTTTGCCGCGCCGGGGGGGGCGGCATCGCGGTCCGTTTGCGTGGCCGGCGGCGCTGTCTGACGCGGCGTGCGCTGCGGGTCGAATGCCGCCATGGCTCGAAGCAGGTCCATAGCCTTGCGCAGGCACGGGTCCCGGTCCGGGTCGAGGTCCCGGTCCGGGTCGAGCAGGGCGGCTGCGGAGCGCACGTCGGAAACCGTGACATCGGGTTGGACGGGGGCCGTCCGCTGTTTCATTTCGGGCGGCAGTTCGGGCGGCAGCAGGATGGCGTCGCCCGTACTCAGCTCGGCCCGCTGCCATCCGAAGGGATGTCCGGCTGTCGGCTGCCCGAGAAGGGCCGCTCGACCGCCCCGGTCCCGCAATCGGGCGGCCAACAGTTCAGCCGCTCCCCGGGTGTTTCGGGAGATCAGCAGCGCGGTGGGCAACCGGGTGGCGAGAATGGTTTTCGCCACTTTGTCGGCGGCGGCCGGGACGTCTCCGTCTGCGTTGCGCAGATCCAGGATCAGGCCTTCGTAATGCCCGAATGCGCTATCACCGAGCCGCGACTCGAGTTCATCGGCCGCAGCCGCTGAAACGGCGGTAAGCTGCAGATAACAAAACACGCCGCCGACGACCTCACTGCGGCTGACGGCCGGCCGGTCCCCCGCTGACCGGGTATTCGGCGGGCGGTGCTCGGGTACGGGCGCCAATGCGGCGCCGGCGCCGACGGCATCGAGCACGCCCTGCAGCAGGGCCCGGCGCGTCTTGGCGTCGGGCGGATTCAGCAATTCGCGGTCGGCCAGGACGTCGAGCAGTTCGGAAACGGCCTTTTTCAGTTCTTTCTCGGCCCGGGCCTGGCGACTGTCCACGGCCGATGCGGTCAGGGACCAAGTCAGGACGGCGACCGCGGTCCAGGCGATGGGGCCGTGGCCCCGGGCGGGGCGCAGGCATCGGAACACGGGGCGTCGGTCCGGTCGGGGCATGTGTCGCATCAGGGGCATAAGTTCTGTTGGACCTCTTCGTCCGCGGCGGCCACGGCCGCAGCCTGATCTCTGTGGAATTGTTCGAGTCGCCGGGCCAGTTGCGGTTGGCCGAGCGCCAGAATACGGATCGCCAGCAGAGCGGCGTTCTTGGCGCCGCCCGACCCCAGTCCGAGTGTGGCCACGGGGACCCCGCCCGGCATCTGGACGGTGGAAAGGAGGGCGTCCAAGCCATCGAGGGCGCCGCCTTTCAGAGGCAAACCGATGACCGGAAGTCGGGTGTGGGCCGCGACCACTCCGGCGAGGTGCGCTGCGGCGCCGGCGGCGGCGATGATGACTTTGACGCCGGCTTTGTCTGCGGTTTCCGCATATTCGGCCACCAATTTTGGGGTGCGGTGGGCGGACATCACCCGCACGGAAAAGGGGACATCGAATTCTCGGAGAATGTCCAGGGTCGACTCGATTCTGGGGAGGTCCGATTTACTTCCCATCACGACTGCAACGTCACATGCCATGTGCGGTTCCCTCCGGTTGCGGCGCGTCCGATTTCGGACTTTCCTGTGCAGTTTTTGCGGTCCGTCTCAGGATTATCGGGCGATCTTGCGGGGTCGGCGAGATCGTTTCGGTTCCAAGCTCGTTTAAAATGATTCAACCGGTTGCGACCCGGTCCGTGTTCGGGGCGCGCGTCATTTTTCCGGGGCCGTCGATTCCCGGGAGGGGCGCCCGTGGCGTCCGTAAGGGGACAATTCCCGGAGACGGCGGATAATCGGGGGCATTTTCTCGATGATGAACTCGATTTCCTCGGCGGTATTGAATCGGGACAGACTGAAGCGCACGCTGCCGTGGATGGCGGTTTGGGGGACGCCCATGGCCCGGAGCACGTGGGACGGCTCGAGCGAGCCCGAGGTGCAGGCCGAGCCGGAGGAGGCAGCGATATTCCAGCGATCGAGCAGCAGCAGGATGGATTCTCCCTCGACGAACTCGAAGCTGATGTTGGTCGTATTGGGCAGGCGCGAAGCGGGGTTCCCGTTGACGCGGGCATCCGGGCAGGTCGACAGGATCCCCTGTTCCAGGCGGTCCCGCAGGGCGCGGACACGGGTCTGCTCTTCGGCCATGTGTTCGGCGGCCAATTCGGCGGCCTTGCCCAAGCCCACGATGCCCGGCACGTTTTCCGTTCCGGCACGCAAGCCGTATTCCTGGTGTCCGCCGATGAGGAATTGGTTGAACTTGATTCCCTTCCGTACGTACAGTGCGCCTATTCCCTTCGGGGCATGGAGCTTGTGTCCGCTAAGAGACAGGAAATCGATGGCACTCTTGCGCAGGTCGATGGGGAGTTTCCCGACCGCTTGAACGGCGTCTGTGTGGAAGAGCGCCCCGTGTTGGCGTGCGATCTCCGCGATTTCGAGCACCGGGTAGAGGTTTCCGGTTTCGTTGTTGGCCCACATGACGGACACCACCGCGGTTTCGTCGTCCACCATCCGGCACAGAGCGTCCAGGCAGAGCTGTCCCTTGTGGTTTACGGGAGCGTAATCGACGTGGTAGCCCCGTTGTTGGAGCACCTTGCCGAGACTGAGCACGGCGGGATGTTCGACTCGGGTCGTCACGACCTTTCGGCGCCGTACGTCGCTTTCGAGTGCACTCAGGATGGCGGCGTTGTCCGACTCCGTCCCGCAACTGGTGAAGATGATTTCGTTCGGAGCGGCGCCCACGAGTGCCGCCAACTGCTCTCGAGCGTGTTCGACGTGCCGTCGGACATGGCCCCCAAACGTATGGATGCTCGATGGGTTCCCATAGAACCGGGTAAGAAAGGGGAGCATGGCGTCCAAGACCTCGGGGGCCACCCGGGTGGTTGCATTGTTGTCTACGTAGACGACTTCAGGATCGTCGGGCATCAGGCACCTCGCTTTCAGGGCCTTTCCGAGTGAGCGTCCTGCCGCACGGGGTCAGACGCAAAGATGTTTTGTCGAACCGGGGTTGTCCGCCCGGTTTCAAGCTTCCTCGACATTCAGTTCGGGGAGGACCAATTCCCTGAGTCGTGCTTCCACCCATCGCTTCAAAGTGATGTGTGCACTGGGACAGCCGGCACAGCTTCCCTTCAGGCGAACCAGGACTCGGTCCCCCACGATGTCGACCAATTCCAGATCTCCGCCGTCTGCCTGGAGGGCAGGTCGGATTTCGTCGTTGATCGCGCTCTGGATTCGCATCATTTTTTCGAGATTGGTGAGGGTCCCGGTTTCGGGTCCGGTCGCCGCTTCCGTCGGGGCCTCGGCGGCTTTGTCCTGCGTCTCGTCTTGTTTCCAAAGGTCGGCCAGGATTTCGGCAATGTCGTCCCGGCAACCGCCGCAGCCGCCCCCGGCCTTGCAATAGTGGGTGACTTCGTCCACTTCGTGGAGGTCGTTGGCGCGAGCCACGTCCCGAATGGTTCGTTCGGTCACGCTGAAACAGTAACAGACGGTCCGATCCAGGCCGTCCGGATCGTAGGCGCCTCCGGCGCCGGGCTCGCTTTCCGCGGGTTTGGGGCCGACATTCATTTCGTGGAGAGCGGCCTGGAGTGCTTCCATCCCCATGACCGAGCAATGCATTTTTTCTTCCGGGAGTTCCCCGAGGAAGTCGGCGATGTCCTGGTTCGTGATTCGGGCCGCTTCTTCGAGGGTTTTGCCTTTGATCATTTCCGTCAGGGCCGATGCACTGGCGATGGCGCTGGCGCAGCCGAAGGTTTGGAAACGGGCGTCGGCGATGCGTGTTCCGGACTCGTCGAGTTTGAGGAAGAGTTTCATGGCGTCGCCGCAAACGATGTTTCCCACTTCACCCACGGCGTCGGCATCCGGGATTTCCCCCACATTGCGCGGATGCAGGAAGTGGTCCATGACTTTCTTGGTATAATTCCACATGCGGGCGTACTCCTTTAAGGCGCGTTTGCCGGTTTCGCCGCGGGCAGCCGGCAGGCCGCCCCGAGCCCCCTCTGCCGCGACCAGTGGCGAGTGGCGTGGCGGCCGGCAACCGTGTAAGATAGTCCGCTGTCGGCGATGCACAACCCTACAAAGGCGGCGCCGGCGGCGTCGTGCGGGCGGTTGCCTTCACGATGCCCACTGTAAGACAGGGAGCGCCCTCCCCGGTTCCGGACGCGGTCCGGTTTCTCCGCCGGTGGAGGGACAGCCGGGAGTCACACTGGGATATGGAACGCCTACAACCGCAGGACGCCCTCCAATGGAAGGCCGCGGCGCTGCGGACCGTCGAGGTGCTGGTCGCGGGCGGTGTGGTTGTCGCGCCGACCGATACTGTGTACGGTCTGCTCGCGTTATGGGAGAATGCGCCCGGGCGAGAACGCATTTATGTGCTGAAGCGGCGTCCTCGGGGAAAACCTCTGCAAATGCTGGCCTCCGGCTTGGATACGGCGCTCCGGGCCGGCGTGTTGCCGGATGATCGACTGCGGCGTCTGGACGCGGCGTTCTGGCCCGGTCCGCTCACGGTCGTCGCCGGTGCTTCGGACGGGGGGAGCATCGGCGTGCGCGTACCGGATTCAGATTTCATTCGTGAAGTTCTGCGGCTCGCCGGGGGGCCGCTGGCCGCCACGAGCGCCAATCTCTCCGGGCGACCGCCGGCCCTGGCGGCGGTCAATGCGGCGGCGGATTTGCATGGAGAGCCGGACCTGCTTGTGGATGGCGGGCATGTCTTGGGCGGCGGCGCCTCGACAGTGGTTCGGCTGGGCGGGGAGGGGGCCGCCGAGATCCTGCGCCCGGGCCCGATCAGCGCATCACGGATTCTTACCGTTCTGGCCTGAGCGAAAAACAGCTTCCACTGTAGAAGTCACGGGGGAAAGAGGGGGGGGCGACGTCCGCGGCTGCCCCGCCAAGCGGCGCCCGCCGTATGGTTCGGTCCCGCCGGTGGTGGAAGGCGGGCGGAGAGGCGGCGACGCCGGAGAAGCGCCTGCTCGTCCGTCGTGAAGGCCCTTCGGCATATCGTTTCTGCGGGTTCGATCTACGCGGAGAATGTGGAGCCGGAAGACGGGAGCGCCGTCCCCCGGCTCCGCAGGGCTCACTTCTTGTTCTTCTCTTTCTGTTCCGTCTTGCCTTTCGCTTTGGCCTTGCCGAGACAGCCGCAGCCGCAGTCCTTCTTCTTGTTCTCAGCCATGGGGTTCACCTCCTTTCCTGCCTTTGACGCGCGAGCCTTCTCACATCGACACACGCATCTTTCGGCGAAATCTTTGGGCAATAGATGCAGCCGAATCTCTTTTTCTGCCTTTTCAACGATCCGGCGCTGCAGCCTGGCGCGGGCATCGTGAAGGCGTTTGCGGAGAGTCCCCGGTTTGAGACCGAGCATGGCTGCCGCAGCCGCCGGTGAAACGTCGTCCGAAAGGCACAACACGGCCGCTGCTTTCAGCCCTTCCGGGAGTTCTCCAATCAAGGTCTCGACGTCAAACATTGCCTCGCGCTGCCGACCGACGTCCTCGACCGAATCCAGTGCTTCCGCCGGCAGCGCCACGATCTCGAGCTTTCGGCTCTTGGCGCGAAGGTGCATTCCGCATTGCCGGAGAGTGATCGAACGCAGCCAGGCGCCGAACCGTGCTGCGTCTTTGAGTTGATCCAACTTGCGATACACGCAACTGAAAACATCCTGGACGATTTCTTCCGCATCAGCGGCATTGCCCACGCGCTGCAGGGCCACGGCGTACGTTACTGCCTGGTACTTCCGAACAAGCGCCGCAAAAGCCCGGGTGTCGCCCGCGAGCGTCGCCTCGATGTTCTTTTTGTCGTCCATTGGGCACCTGCCTCCGGCTGCCGAGCACTGCTTCTTTACAATAATAGATGCAGGATGCGAGCCAAACGTTACCTGGCTGCGGGCCGAGAACGGCGGAAAGCCGGGGCCGTGAGGAACTGATTCATGATGAATTCCAGCCTTCGGTCACCTGGGCTTGCCATACGAGCGGGGCTCGGTTCGCTCGTCCCGCCGCCGGGTCCCTCGCCCGGCCGGGAGTGTCGACCCCGGGTTTGGCGGAGAAGGGCCGCACTGCGCGTTGACAGAACCATCTATCCACGTTATACTGGAATAGTGTAGATTCAGGTTGACGGACGATGCAATTGGAGGATGCCCATGAATGCGGTACGGAAGGGATCGTGCTGCCCGGTGAAGCCCGACCTCAAAAGCCGTCCCCTGCTTACGGAAGAACAGGCGACCTCCCTTGAGCAGACCTTCAAGGTGCTCGCCAACGGTACGAGGCTTCGGATACTGCATGCCTTCTGTCTGGCCGACGAGATTTGCGTATCGGAGTTGGCGAAAACATTGGGCATGAAGCCCACGGCCGTTTCGAACCAGCTCCAGCGACTCATTCACCGGGGCGTACTTGGGTACCGCCGAAATGGGAACCGGATCTTGTATCGTGCGGTTGATCCGTGCGTTTTCAAGCTGTTGGAGAGCGCCTGGTGTCTCACTGAAGATGCCGAGGTACGAGTCCAGGAAAGGGACGGCAGAAGATGAAATAAGGTGTTATCGCGGTTGTTCTTGCGCCAGAATGACGTCTCGGTTGACAAAGTCGCTGCTGCCATCGTTGTCGACTGTGCGTGAGTGCTTCGGAGCGCGTCGAAAGTGAGAGTGGAGTAAGCGATGTCCACCTTGGTTTACATGAAAATGCTGGAGCGGACCCCGGAAAAGTACGACCGTGGAATGCGCCTCCTTACCCTGGGTCGGATTGATCGAATCAAGCGGGAAATTGCATCGACCTGGGTGGGGCCCGGCCAGGATGTTTTGGAGATCGGTTGCGGGACGGGGACACTTGCCGCTTTGATGACCGCACGCGGTGCTCGCGTTGTAGGGATCGACATCTCGGAGGCCATGTTGGCCATAGCCGGCCGGAACGCACCGGAGGCCGAATTGATTCGGATGACGGCGTCGGAGATCGACGCACTGGGCGAGGATCGCTTCGACCGTATCGTTGCGACGCTCTCCCTCGGTGAACTTTCGGAAGACGAACTCGATTTTGTGCTCCGGGCTTCATCCGTTCTTCTCAAGGCAGGCGGCAAGTTGGTGGTGGCCGACGAGGCGCCGGCGCCGACCTGGGGGAAGCGGCTGTTCGCCCGCCTTGTCAGGTGGCCCGCGGCGGCGTTGACCTTTGTGCTTACCCGAAACACGACGCACGCGCTGAAACGGTTTGAAGAGCGGCTCGGACGCGCGGGTTTCCGGGTCGTTTGCCGCCGGGATTATCTGTTCGGCACGTTGGCTCTGTTTGTGATGGAGAAAGTGTGATGTGGAACCTGCTGAAAGACTTCTGGCTTCTTTTCGGCCGTTTGTTCCCCTTCCCAACCAAGCCGGGTCTCCGGCCGGTGGGGAATCCCGGGCGCTCCTCTCCGGTGCTGGTGACGTGCAACTTCGAATTGACTGTGCGCAAGGTTGTTCAAACCTTGACGCGCGACGGCATTGACGCGTGGTTACTCGTGGCTCCCACCAAAGGAATCAACGTGTGGTGTGCGGCGGGCGGCGGTCATTTCACGACCGATACCGTGGTTTCGGCACTCAAGACGAGCGGTGTCGAGAACAGGGTCGACCACCGGGAGCTGATCCTCCCGCAACTTTCGGCGACCGGCGTAAACGTCTGGGCGCTGAAAAAGCGCACAGGCTGGGAGCCGCGTTTCGGCCCTGTGGACATCAAACACTTGGCCGCGTATCTGGGCGGCGGCGAATCGTCGGTCGCACGGGCGTACCGCCACGTGAGGTTCGAGCTTCCGGACCGGATCGTCATGGGGACGAATCTTGGTTTCAGTTCGTTGTTGTTCCTGGCCCTCCCCCTGCTGGTCGTTTCGATTTGGGTACGCGGTTTGTTCTGGATCTCCGTTCCGCTGGTGTTCTCCCTTGCAATGCTCAACAGTGTGCTGGTATTCTGGCTGCCCGGGAAGCCCGGCGTACAGAAAGGCTTCTCGCTCGGGCTTATGGTTTCGGCGGCATTTGTGGTCGTTTCGCAGGCGATATGGGGCTTGGGGGGGTGGCAGACCGTGGGGTGGACGGGCTGGATTGTCTTGGTTGCGACCTACCTCGGCTATGACATGCCCGGTTGGTCGCCTTTATGGCGGGCGGATGTGAAGGAACTCGCCCTGGGCGTAAAACGCACCCGGATTGCGATTGTGCCCCAACGATGCGTCGGTTGTGGGCTCTGTCGAATCGTGTGTCCGGCCAATGTATTCGCCCGAGATGCCGAAACAGAGAAAGCTACGGTTGTAAACCATGACGCCTGCCAAGCTTGCGGCGCCTGCCTCGAAAACTGTCCGGCAGAGGCGATCGAAACCAATTTCCGGTCGGGGCATTGCTCTTGTCCAGCCTGTGCCGCGATCCACGCCGCCAGATCGTTCGGGCAACCTGCGGACGGGCAGAAAGAACCGGGGACCGAGACGGCGACGTCATCTCACTGCTGCGATTCCAAAACCTGTGCCGCCCCTGACGCGGCAACATCAACGGTGAAACCGTAGCAGGGGTTGGTTTGGGGCCGCCGCGGAGCCTTGTCGGACGGGCGTTCGACCTGTATGTTGCCCGTTTTCTCCGGCCCCGCGCCGAACCCGGTCGCGAAACACGCCAAGACCCGTTGCACAGACGTGTCGGGTCGGTTTGCGGGGGACGAATCCGCACGTGTCGCGAGTTTTCGCAAGGCGTATTTTCGGACCGTCTCTCTCATGATGGATGCAATCGAGACTGCCGCCCCGGGGCCGCCGAGATCGAACGTGATCATCGAGGCCAGGGGGCTCCGTAAAGTCTTCCGACTGGGCGGGGAGACTGTGGAGGCCTTGCGCAACGTGTCTTTGGACGTGTTCACGGGCGAGTACCTTTCCATCATGGGGCCGTCCGGCTCCGGAAAGTCGACGTTCTTCAACATGGTCGGCGGCTTGGACGTGCCGACAGCGGGTTCGGTTCGTGTGCACGGGATCGATCTTAAGACCCTCAGCCAGGTCCAACTTGCCCGATTCCGTTGCCTCAAGATCGGCTACGTGTTCCAGAGCTACAATTTGATCCCGGTTCAGACGGCGTTGCAGAATGTAATGCTGCCCATGCTGTTTCTGGGGACGCCGCCGTCCGAGGCCGCGAAAAAGGCCGCTTCCCTCCTCTCTGAGGTCGGGCTGGGCGACCGCCTGCACCACCGTCCGGACCAGTTGTCCGGCGGGCAGCAGCAGCGCGTGGCCATTGCCCGGGCCCTGGCCAACGATCCGTCGATCATCCTGGCGGACGAACCCACCGCCAACCTCGACCTTCACACGGGGCAGGAGATCATCGAGAAGCTGGCATCGCTCAGCCGCGAGCGGGGCGTGACCATCATATCCGCCACCCACGACCACAAGATGCTATCGGTGTCCGACCGGATTGTCTGGGTGCGGAGCGGAGAGATTGAGCGCGTCGAGGAACGCAAGGACATCAAAATCGAGGTGGGGACGATCGAATGAACATGGTGGCGGACAATGTGCGGGCGGACCTTGGGGAAGACGCCGCCCGCCTGCTCGAGGAGCTGAGTTCGGGCGCCGCGCACTTGCCGCTGTCGACCAAAACGGCGATTGCGGCCGGGAGTCTGCGGGTGCGGATTGCCCGGTCGTCGGTGACCATGACCTCCATCGTTCTGGCCATCGCTTTTTTGGTCTACATGGGAACGATCAATGCGGTGAATTCTCAGTTGGCGGCGCAGCGGGACGACGCGATCAACATTCTTCTCTACGATGCAGGTGTGAACATTGAAGCGACATTGGCCGGCAATCCCCGCGACCGCTGGTTGATCGTCATGGCCTTGTTGACCTGCACAGTGGGGATCGCCAATGCCATGCTCATGTCGGTGGCCGAGCGGTTTCGGGAAATCGGGACCATGAAATGTCTGGGCGCCACCGACGGCTTGGTGGTGCATCTGTTCTTGTTGGAATCTCTCTTTTTGGGACTCGTGGGTACCGTGATCGGGCAGTTTGTCGGATTGTTGGTGGCCGGTGCGGTTGCGGGCATTCAGTACGGGCGGTACACGGTGCAGTTCTTCCCTTGGGCCCAGGAGGTCCGTGTCCTGCTGTGGGGAACTGTTGCCGGGACCGTTCTCTCGGTGGTGGGGGCCGTGGGGCCGGCCTGGAAGGCTGCCCGGATGCAGCCGGTCGAGGCGTTGCGAGTGGAAGAGTAGTCCCGCCTCACATGGAACCGACCGGAGTGGACCCGGTCGAGCGGATGCGGGCGCAGAGAAATGCGGGACGCCATAGATGCCCGGGGGCCGGGCCGCGGCGTCCGGGGCAGAACATAGGGAACCCGCTGATGGCTGAAGTTGCGGCAGATCGGGCGTGTCCGACACAAGCGGCCGCCGCCGCCCCGGCGGACAGCGGGCGACTGACGCGCGACGTGGTGGTCCGCACCATCGGGGTGACCAAGGAATACGTGATGGGCGGCAGCGTCACTCACGCACTGCAGGGCGTGGATCTGAGCATCCACCGGGGCGAGTATCTTTCGATCATGGGTCCTTCCGGTTCGGGGAAGTCCACATTGTTCAACATGATCGGCGGATTGGATGTTCCCAGCGCCGGCATGGTCTTCATCGACGAGGTGGACGTGGCCCAGCTCGACAGCTACGAGTTGGCTTGGCTGCGCTGCCGAAAGATCGGGTATATCTTCCAATCGTTCAATCTGCTGCCGGTGCTGACCGCTCTCGAGAATGTCACGATGCCCATGTTGTTTGCGGGGATGCATCCGGACGATGCGCGCGAGAAGGGGGCCGAAATCCTGGCCATGGTGGGATTGGGCGACCGGGTTTTTCACCGTCCGTTCCAGATGTCGGGCGGACAGCAACAGCGTGTGGCCGTGGCCCGGGCCATTGCGAACGACCCGGCCATTGTTCTTGCGGACGAACCGACCGGGAACCTCGACTTGAAGACGGGGCGCGAGATCATCGAGTTGCTGCTCGATTTGAAGAGTCGTATGGGCGTGACAATCATCTCGGCCACGCATGACATGAAGATGCTGGACGTATCCGACCGCGTTGTTTGGATTCGCGATGGCAAGGTCGAGCGGATCGAGCGGCGCGAGGAACTGCGAATTTCCGTCGGGACGATTGACGACAGCGAGGAATGACCCGCGTTCGGAAAGGACTGCAAAGGTGCCGCTGTTCGGTTCGAAGGCCCCGAAGCTCAGCCGTGGCCAAGCGTTCTCCGCACTCCCGGTGCGCCGGCCCGGCGTAAGCATGTTCCCCGCCGACGGTGGGGAAGCGCTTCTGCTGGTCGTCAAGAGGCCCCCGTTCCGTTCGAAGTGGCTGGAGCGCCTGGCCCCGGTCGTGCGCGAACGGCGCATCGAACTCGACGAGATCGGCGCCCAAGTCTGGCAGTGGATTGACGGACGCCGGACGGTCCGGGAACTCGTTCGGGCGTTTTCCGACAAGTTCGACGTCAACCGCCGCGAGGCGGAAGTGGCGGTCGTGGAGTTTTTGAAGTCCCTGATGACTCGGGGCTTGATCTCCATGGAAATCCCTGACGGTTCCCGGCGCGACCCGCAACGCCGGACCGGCGGCGGCCAACCCGATGCTCAGTGATCTTTCCGTCTGTCCGCGGGGACGTCCTCCGGCATTGCACGGGGTGCTTCAGCTCCCAGGACTCGCGTGCGGAGCAAGGCGCGTCGACGCAGTCCATGCACGGCCAAGGCAAGGCCCCACAATCCGGCTGTCAGCGTGCAGAGGCGGGCGAACCAGTCGCCGTGCCGGGCGTAGAATGTCAGGGGAGGGTCCTGCCAAACGGGGACCTCGATTGTTTGGACGCCTCGCAGGAATCGGTCGCCGGTCACGGGGTCGCGGAGCAGGGCGGTGATCCTGCCGTCGGGAAGGATCAGGCAGGTGTCGCTGTTGTTTCCGGAGCGCAACAGCGGCCTCCGGTTTTCCGCCGCCCGCAGCACGGCATGGCTCAGGTGTTGCGCGGAACCTGCACTCTCCGCGTACCAGGCGTCGTTGGTCAGCGTCACCAGCAGATTCGCACCGCGTCGGACGAACTCGCGACTGATTCGGGGAAAGACGTCTTCGTAGCAGATGTTCACCCCTGCCCGGACGTTTTTGGGCAGTCGGAGCACGGTGTACTCGACGCCGGCAGTGAGGCTGCGGCCCATGCCGATCCAGCGTTCCAGCCATGGCAAATACTTTTCGAACGGCGTGTATTCCCCGAACGGGACTGGATGCGTCTTGTCGTAGCTGTCCCGCAGTTGTCCCCGCGGATCGAAGAGAAAGGCGCTGTTGAAAACATTCGGCTCCGCCTCGGCCTCGGGTTTGGTTCCGGTTGGGAAACGGTAGTCGATAGTCCCGATAAGGAACCAAGTGGAACAGTCGGCAAGCAGTTTTCGAAACATGTTTGCATAGCTTTCCTCCCAACGCAGCGGGGCCGGGACGGCGGTCTCGGGCCAGACAATCAAGTCGGGCCGGTCCGGTAGGCGTGCCGCCGTGCGACTGAGTCGGTCGTACACCTTGAGGGCCTGCGCAAGCTGTTCCGGGGTCCACTGTCGTGCCTGTGGCAGACAGCCTTGGACCGCGGCGATGCGGAGGGCGCCCCGAGGCGCCCCGAGGCGCGGCGCGGTCAATCCCGCCCAAAGTGCCGCCGCACAGGTTGCCGTGGCCGCGAGCGATTCCCAAGGGATGCCCCGGAGGCCGCCGCGGAGGAATCCGAGGGTCCAGCGCCGCAGTCCGGCCGCGACCGCCGTGTTTGCGGCGATCAAGACGAAGCTCAGACCGTAAACGCCTGTGACCGTTGTTGTGGCGAGCAAGAGCGGGCTGTGCCACTGGCTGCCGCCGAGCAAGTTCCAGGGGAAGCCTGTGAACAGCGTTGACCGCAACCACTCGAGAGCACACCAGACGGCGGCGCTGAGTAGGACGGCGCCGGTCCTGACGGCCCCGTTAGGGGGGTGCGTCCGTCCCGTGCCGGGAAAGGGGGGGCGGCCGTGCATCGCTCGAAACAGGGGCAGGCAGAGGACAGCCCAAAACATGGGAAAGAGTCCGCAGGTCAGAGCCAGGAGGAGCCACCCGGTCCAGGTGACCGTCGTCAACCAGAAGAGGCACGTCAGGAAATGGGCCGCACCCAGTGTGAACCCACGCACAGCCTGGGTCGCCGTTCGCCGCGGGGGAGGCAGGAGGAGAAACGGCGCCAGCGCCACCCAGGCGATGGGGCCGAGATCGAGGGGGGGGAATGCCGTGCTGAGCAATACGCCGGAGAGTCCCGCGATTGCTGCCGCGGCAACCCGATGGGGACGTGCAACCAAGCGGCGCAAGTCTGTCGCGGCCGGTGCGCGGATTCCACGGGGAGCATCGGTTTCCGTCACGGCGGGAGATCCTTCCCAGGGGCGCACGAGAAGAGCACGCATCGATTGACGCAAAACGGACGAAGCCCAAGAGGATTGCGCGCAGTGCCGAACTTTTGCGACGGGTCGGGCCGGCGTCATCGACATCAGGGTGCGGGATGTTCAATCAAGTGTTTGGCTCGGGACCGTCGGATCGGTCCATTTCCGGAGGATGTGCAGTGCGCTCTTCTTTGTAATCGGTTTGGCGAGGAAATCGTCCATGCCGGCCCGAATGCACTGGTCCCGGTTCCATTTCATGACGTGGGCCGTGACGGCAATGATGGGAACGTGCCGTCCCGGTGGCGGCAGCTTGGCCTCCCACTCCCGGATTTTCAGGGCCGCGGTCACACCGTCCATCACGGGCATTTGAACATCCATGAGGATAGCGTCGAAGGGTTCGCCAATGGCTTTTTCCAGGCCCTCCACGCCGTTCGTCGCGGTGACGACCTCGTAACCGCCGGCCTTGAGAAGCACTTCCATTAGCTTGCGATTGACCAGGTTGTCCTCGACGACCAGAACCCGGCGGGGCATTTTTGCGATGCTCCTGGTTGGGGTGTTCAAGACGGCAGGCGTTCGGCGGGCGTTTCTGCCGTCGGCAATTATCCGGGGGTGGATCACGGTTTGCAGAGTACTGCCGATTGTGGAAAAATCAATACACGCCCAAAACGTCTCTTGGCCTGATTGATTTCCGAACTTCGTCGCGAGAGGGCACAGCTTATACGGATTCAGTTCACTGCGTCGAACGTTGAACGCGGCTGTGTTGAAACACCACCTCGGTCGGTGAGCGACGGCAGTGTTTTTGGGGGCGTGTGAGACGTGCCGCCGCAGATGGCTCATGGGTTATTCAGGTTGGTTGTCGCCCGCGTTCCGTCCGGCCGGGCACGGCCGGAGCAGGGGGTGTTTTCGGGATTTCACGGGCGCGGCGGCCCGGCGGAGAGAACGGGGGACGGCCCGACGGGGTCGGGAGATAAGCGGGGCACTCGGGTCGGCAGAGAATCCCCCGCGTGCCGGCGACGGGCGGCACGCGGGGTTGCGATTTCGGACAAACGGGAGCGGCCGCTACGGGGTCCGGAAACGGACCTCGGCGGTATTGTTGTCCTCGTTCTCTTCCTCGATCACGTTGGCCGGATCGATTTTGCCGATGATATAGTAGTTTCGGGCCGCGGCTCGTCGTCGGCGGAGACGGAAATGAATCAGCCTTTCCGGGGTCGACTCGCCGGGTGGCAAGCCGGGAACCAGGCGCCGGGTGACCGGCCGGTCGGTCGCATCGAGCGTTTGGTCCTGGGAGAGATAAAGTCGAAGGACGCTCCGGGGCGCGGCCGCGCCGCCCTGATTCACGACCCGGTACTTCAGCAGCACGAGTCCGGAACGGAGCAGGCGACGGGTGGAAAGCAGGCGGTGCCGGTCGAGTTTGGCCACGACAAGGTCGGGGAGCGTGGTGGTCACCGTGCTGGTTACGCTGTCCTGATTGAAAATCGTGGGATCGTTTTGGGAGGTTGCGGTAACGGTCAGCACATCCTGCGTCCCGGGAGGGGTCCCGTCGGGGACCGTGACCTGCACGACGACCTTCTGGGCAGCTCCGGGGCCGACCGTCACGGTGTCGGTCGCATCGCGCACGAGCGGGGCGAAGGCGACGTCCCAGCCGTTGGACGAGGCGGCGGTCAGGTTGAACGTGTCCTCCACACTCTGAAAATTCTGGATCGTGAACAAATAATCGACGGTCGTGCCTGACGAAACCGGTTGGTCGGGCGGGGCCAGTACCTGGACAAAGCCGGCTTCGGTCCATTTCTCGAACGCGGTGATGGTCCAAGTGTCGCCGGGGGCGAGAGATGCCCGGTTCCATTGAAGGGCGTAGCCTGCATCGTGATAAGAGGGATCCACCGAGTCGGGCAATTGACCGGCAAGGGCAACATCCTCGTTGGTCCCGTAATAACTTTCGTTATAATGGTCGGCCGGTGAATCGAGGGCCCCGTAGAAGCCCATGATCCCGGTGATCTCCGGGTCCGGATTGGTCAGGTAGACCATTCTCAGCGTCGGGTCCCAGTGCCCCTGGGAGTCGTCGTCGCCGGCGAAATACGTGTCTCCCCCGTGGATGAAGCGAACGTCGTTGAAGGTGGTCGTGCCGTTGTTGGCGATCTCCCATGTGATGGTGTAATAGAGACTGCCTTCGACATACGATATGGTCTGAGTGATGCGGACCCCGGTCGCGTCGGCGTCGAATACGGTTTGAATGGTCCAGTCATCCAGTTTCTGATGACTCACAGGGACGAAATGATTGTTGGCGTTGGTCCACATTTCGAACGTGCTCTCCCCACCGCCATAGCGGGAAGCGGTGTCGGCGCCGTTCAGGAACAAAGCCGAACCTTTGGCGTAGATGCTGTAGTACTGCCGTACCAATGCGCCGTTCTGCCATCGAAGCACTCCCATTGTGCCGAACTCGTCCGCCCGTATTTCGAGCGGATGCCCCTGGATCGAAAGAAAAGCGCCCCGGGCCGCCGGCAGTGCGCAAAGACCGACGAGCGCCAGCATAACGCTCGCAAACTTGGCCCTTCTGGAAACGTACGCGCTTCTGCAATCGTTGATTCTGCTCTTCATTTCTCCCGAACTCCCTTGTTTCAGGCATTCCCCCATAAGGCCGACATCCAACGGCACTCAAACGGGCGGGCATCGTCGTCCGAGGCTGCTCGCACGCAATGAGGTAGAGGCGAGACCGTCCCGAGTCGCACGGTCTTCCCATTTCAAGACGCCTCCCGTACGACACACGTCTTCGGTGCCTTCTTAATCTATAGGCAAGCGGGTAGGTTTGTCAAGCAGGAGAAAGTCTTTTTTCGCCGACTGTCCGGGCGCGGGAAGAGCGGCGGGATTCCCGGTCTGCGGTCGTGCCGCCACGCGTCTTGACGGCCGGCACACGGCGAACCTGTCAAAACCCGCAGGCAGGTGGTACAGTACGGGCAATTCATTTGCAGGTCGGCTTCCCGTTCCACGGCATCGCATGGACCGGGACCCGGTCTCCCCGGTGCGGGATGCGGAAAAAGGCGGAAGTCCGGATGGCGAAGTCCAACGCAAGAGTGCTGGTCATCGAAGACGAGCCGGACATGGCCCGAGTCCTGTCGTACAATCTGGAGCGGCATGGCTGCAAGGTATGGACGGCGGGGACCGGTCGCGCGGCCCGGGACCGGCTCGGGAGCGACGTCCCCGACTTGGTCTTGCTCGATTTACGCCTTCCGGACGTTTCTGGCCTCGAACTGCTCGAGGAGTTGAAGTCCGGCCCGTCGCCGTTGGCCGCGCCGGTCATCGTGGTTAGTGCCCTGGGCGATGAAGAAACCGTGGTGGCTGCGCTGAATTCCGGGGCGGACGATTACGTGACCAAGCCGTTTCGTACGCGCGAATTGCTTGCCCGGGTCGACCGGGCGCTTGCGCGGCGTTCCACCACCGGTGACGCGGTTTCGGGCGATGCCGCGCCGTTGCGGGCCGGGAGCATTTCGATGGATCCCGAGACACGAGAAACCCTTGCCCACGGGAGCCCGGTGCCCCTAACTCGCACGGAATTCGATTTGCTGGCCTTTTTTGTCCGTCGGCCCGGGCGCGTGTTCACCCGGCAACAGCTTTGCACGGATGCTTTGGGCGCCGGGGGTTCCGTTCAGGAGCGCACCATAGACGCCCACATCCGCACCATCCGCCGGAAACTCGGTCCGGCAGGTAAGCAACTCGTAACCGTCTGGGGCATAGGCTACAGGCTCGCCGAGACACCGGACGCGGATTGACCGCCTCGAAACGACCGGGTGCACGGGGGATACCGCCCGATTCATCCGCACCCCAACAAGCCGGCGGGGGATACATGGGCCACGCGCCCTTTGTGGCCGGGCCCCAGCAGGAATTCCAGCCTCCGGTCCGGGGCCCATGGGCGGGGCGCCGAGCCCTGAAGGATGGCCCGGGCGACTCCGCAGTGCACGGCAAAGGCGGCGCGGGTTGCCGGCACAACGCCGGCGGCGCCGCGGTTTTTCGGTCCTTGTCCGCTTGCCGTCCGCGGTCGCGCCCGGTGTTCTCGGACTGCTCGCCGCATGCCTTTCCGAGTTCGGTCCCGCCGCCGGTCGGTTCGGCGAAAGGTTCCGTAACCTGCGAACGGATGCGAGGGCTCACCGACCGTCTCGAAACAGTTTGAAACGCACGGCAACCCGCAGGCCCGCAACATGTCCCGGACCATTCCGCGACGCTCTGTGTATGAAACCACCGAACGACAAACGACCTCGCAGGTTATCGACCCGCCTGCTCGCCGCGTACACGTTGTTGGTCTTGATTTGCGTGGCGTTTGTGGGCATTCCGCTGCACGTACTCCTGCGCCGCGACTATGTTTCCCGGGCGGCAGAGGTTTTCGGTGATGAGGTGGACCGGTTGCAACCGGACCTGCGTCGGGCTGCCGAGCGCGGCGACCGTTTGGCCCTGGACTTGCTGTGCGAGCGTTTGAATATGGGGTTCAACGGCCGGGTGTCGATCTTGACCCGCGACGGTCGCGTGATGGGGGACTCGATCAGCGCTCGCTGCGCGGAGCGGGCCAGTCCCGAGTGCCTGGCCGTGATCCGGACGCACCGGGACAAACTGATCGCCGGGAACCTGCCGGTCAAGGACACGGTCACGGTGCAGGTTCCCTTGTCGCTGGGGGGCAGCGCTCCGGCCACAGCCCGCCTGGCGTTGCCTCTGGCCCCGGTCCGAATGCAATTGCGTGACCTTCGCACCCTTTTGTTGGTCTGTGGTGTGGCCGCGGTCGTGGTGGCTCTGATCATGGGGGTGACGACGTCCCGGCGGATTGCGCGACCGATCGAGCGAATGACCGCCTTGGCGGAACGGATCGCCGAGGGAGATTTCGACGGCAGCGTCGTGGTCGACCGCCCGGATGAGATCGGTCGTCTGGCTGAAGCCTTGGACCGTATGCGTCGGGAATTGCGGCAAAATCTCGACCAGATTTCTCGAGAGCGGAACCAAGCCTTGGCGATCGTCGGGAGTATGGCGGACGGCGTATTGGCCTTTGACTCCGGCGCTCGGGTCTTGTTCGCCAATGACGCGGCCGCGGAGTTGTTGAATATGAGAACGCCGCCGGCCTCCGGGGTTGAACTGAAGGCACTCCCTCTGCGGGATGAACTGCTTTCCGCGGTGGTGCGAGTTCGGGCGTCGGGCGCCGCGGAGAGTCTCGAATTCGGACGGGTGGAAGCCGGAGAGCGGGTTGTCCGGGTGACGGTGTCGCCGGTGCGTGCCGAAAACGACCAGTCCGGGGAACGAGGGGTTGTCTTGGTCTTGCGGGATATGACCGAGGCGCGGCGCACCGCGCGCATGGGGCGGGAATTAGTGGCGAACGCCTCGCACGAGTTGCGGACGCCGCTGGCCATTGTGGCGTCGACAGCCGAGACGCTGCTCGACGGCTCGGCCGGGACCGATTCGGCGCGGCGCGAGTTTCTCGAAATCATCGCTCACCATGCCGCTCGTATGCAGCGACTCGTGGACGAGACCTTGCAGCTTTCTCGACTCGACGGGCTCGCGGGGGCCGCGGAGTTCGAGGACGTGCCGGTTTACGAGCTGGTCGCCGAGGCGGCCGAGCAGGTGTCCTCTCAGGCCCGTGCCCGGGGGCAGCGGATCGAACTCCGCGTTTCCGACGACTTGCCGCCGATTTCCTGCCTGCCGAACTTTCTTGTACAGGCCTTGCGCAATCTACTCGACAACGCGGTGCGGTACTCGCCCAAGGGGGAGCGAATCCTGTTGAGTGCGGGTCTGACCGAGGATGGAAGCATCGAGTTTCGAGTACGGGACAGCGGACCGGGGGTACCGCCTGCCGAACAGAAGAGCATCCTCGAACGTTTTGTTCGGGGGAGACACGGCGAGAAGGCCAATCCGGAAGGGACCGGGCTCGGGCTGGCGATCGTGGAGCGCGTTGCGCGATTGCACGGCGGCTCGATTCGACTGGCAAACGTCCCCGGCGGCGGCGCGTGTTTTGTGCTGTCCCTTCCCTGCGATCCGGGCGACGACAGTGAGGTAACCGATGCCTCTGCGGGCTGACGTGGGAGGCGGAGACACGAAGGAGTAGGGCGATGCAAGGCGGCAAAACATCACCGACCAATATCATTGTGATCCTGACCGACGATCAAGGTGTCTGGGCCGCCGGCTGTTACGGCAACCCGGAAATCCGGACTCCGAACCTGGACCGACTCGCGGCAGGAGGAATGCGGTTCGAGAGTTTTTTTGTCGCAACACCGGTCTGTTCGCCGAGTCGAGCGACCCTCCTCACCGGTCGCATCCCGTCGCAACACGGCGTTCACGATTGGTTGCGGGGTGGGAACGTGGATCCCGGGGCCATCCGTTACCTCGACGGGGAGGTCGCCTACACGGACGTTCTCGCCGCAAACGGGTGGAATTGTGGGATCAGCGGTAAGTGGCACATGGGCGACAGTCAGCGCCCGCAGCACGGTTTTTCGCATTGGTTTGTGCATCAGCGCGGCGGCGGACCCTACATGAACCCGCCGATGGTGGTGGACGGTCGACTCGTCGAGATTCCGGGATACGTGACGAACATCATTACGGAGGACGCCCTGCGCTTCCTTGATTCCGCGGCCCGTGGAGGCCCGTTCTATCTCTCGGTGCACTACACCGCCCCGCACAGTCCGTGGGGGCGTGCCCAGCACCTGCCGGAGGTCTTCGATTCTTATGCCGACTGCCCGTTCGAGTCCTGCCCCCAAGAGCCGCGCCACCCCTGGGCCATCGGCTTGACCGACAAGTGTCTCAACAACCGGGAAATGCTCCAGGGGTACTTTGCCGCTGTGACGGCCATGGACGCCGATGTCGGCCGAATCCTGGACAAGGTCGACGAACTCGGCTTGCGCGAGAGCACGCTGATTGTTTTTCTCAGTGACAACGGGTTCAGTTGCGGGCACCGCGGTTTCTGGGGAAAGGGCAACGGGACGAACCCGTTGAACATGTACGAACGGTCCATTCGGGTCCCGGCCATTTTCAGTCAGCCGGGCCGAATTTCGGCAGGGACCGTTGCCGGGGCGATGGTCAGTGCGTACGATTTCTTGCCCACGCTCTTGGACTATGTCGGATTGCCCTTGCCCGAGAATCGGGACCTTCCCGGGCACTCCTTTTTGCCGGTCCTTGAAGGCCGGGACAACACAGAACGCGACCAGGTGGTGGTGTTCGACGAGTACGGGGCGGTGCGTATGATTCGGACCCCGGAATGGAAATATGTCCACCGCTATCCGAGCGGTCCGCACGAGCTGTTTAATCTGATCCGCGACCCGGAGGAATGCGAGAACCGGGTGGAGGAATCCGGCCTTCAAAGCTTGGTCGGCGATTTGCGGGCGCGTTTGGACGAGTGGTTCCGACGCTACGTGATCCCCCACCGGGACGGCCGCCGTTTTCCGGTCGACGGCGGCGGACAGGATCGGCGGGTCGGCGCGTCGTGAGACGCCGATGGCCGGGGGGCGCATGTCCGCAGATTTATCGAGCCGGGGGCTTTCCCCCGGGCGTCGCCGCTGTCCTCCAGGGCGAGTTCGACCGGTCCCCCCTGTGGTTTCCGAGGTCCTTCCGGCAGGAGCAGTGCAGTATCGATGGAAGAATGCTTTGACGTATCGGGGACGGCGTCCCCGGACTATGCAGCGCGGTTTGTGGTTGGAATCGATCTGGGCACGACGAACATTGCGGTGTCCTACGTGGACACGGCCCGCGACCGGGTGGTTCGTCCCTTTCCCGTGCCCCAATTGACGGGCCCCGGCGAGACGTCCGAGGGGGACCTTCTACCTGCGTTCTGTTATTTTCCGGCCGAGCATGAATTGCCGGAAGGGGCATTGACCCTCCCATGGGACCGCGAGAAAAGCTACGCCGTAGGTGCTTTCGCCCGAGACCGAGGCGCGGCGACTCCCGGTCGCCTGATTGCCTCGGCGAAATCGTGGCTGGCGCATGGCGGCGTGGACCGGACTCGGGGGATCTTGCCCTGGGGCGGCGACCTGGGCGAGAGGGCGGTATCTCCCGTGGCTGTGACGGCTTTCTATCTCGAGCACCTGCGTTGCGCCTGGGACGCGCGTTTCGGGCAGGAACTCGATGCGGAGGGGACGCCATGTCGCCTTGCCGAGCAGCAGGTGATCATCACCGTGCCGGCTTCGTTCGACGAGGCCGCCCGTCGTCTTACGCTCGAAGCGGCGGCCGAGGCGGGGATTCGGACCCCTGTGCTTCTGGAAGAGCCGCTCGCCGCGTTCTACGATTGGCTCCGCGGCCATGAATCGACTTGGAGGGCGTCCCTGGGCGCGGACGCCACGGTCCTGATCGTGGACGTGGGGGGTGGGACGACGGATTTCTCCCTGGTCTCCGTGGCAGGGGATGGCGCGTTGCGGCGCACCGCGGTGGGCGACCATCTTCTCCTGGGCGGGGACAATATGGACATGGCCCTGGCAAAGGCGGTGGAGCAGGGCTGGGGGGGCGAACCGCTCCCCGCCCGGCAATGGTCTCAGTTGTGTCAGGCGTGTCGCCAGGCCAAGGAAACACTCATGGCCGAAGACGCCCCCGACCGGCATCTCCTCGCCGTCGCCGCGCCGGGAAGCGCCGTGGTGGGCTCCACACGAACCTGGACGTTTTTGCGGTCGGACGTGCGAGGCGCGCTTCTCGAAGGTTTTTTCCCCCCCGTTGGTCCGGACGCGTCCCCACCAGCCCGGGGCGCGGGGATTCGCCAAATGGGGCTGCCGTACGCCTCCGATCCGGCTATCACAAGACATTTGCTCGCGTTTTTGCGCGCGGCGGGTCTGCCTTCGCTCACGCATGTCCTTTTCAACGGCGGCGCCCTCTTGCCGGCACTTTTCCGGGAGCGCTTGCGCTCCGTGTTGGGGCAATGGCTGGCGTTGGACGGGCCGTTGCCGGAACTGGCCGCCTCCAGCCTGCGAACGGCCGTTGCCGGGGGAGCGGCCTATTATGGTTTGGTCCGCCGGGGCGCCGGGGTTCGGGTGCGGGGCGGCGCGGCGCGGTCGTATTACATCGCGGCGCGGCGCGGCCGGGATGTGGAACTGGTCTGTGTATTGCCCCGGGACGCCGAGGAAGGACAGGTAGTGCACCTCGCCGCCCGACGTTTTCGCGTCACGACCAATCGCCCGGTGCGCTTTGCCCTTCACGCCAGCTCGACCCGTTTGGGCGACCAGCCCGGCCAGGTCATCCGGGACCGAGACGAATTGACGCCGCTGCCCCCTGTCCAGACCGTGCTCGTCCATGGTCGCCGTGACCGGTGTCAGGTGATGGATGTTCAAATGAACGCGGTCCTGACGGAAATCGGGACCCTCGACCTGTGGTGTACCACGCTTGACGGTCGACACCGGTTTCCGCTCTCTTTCGACCTGCGAGCCGCGGGAACGAGCGGCAGCGGAGCAGACCACGGGGCAACAGTGCCGGAAGCGATCCTGGACAAGGCCGGTCGGCTTCTCGGAGCCGCTTTCGACGACCGCCACCGGCTGCGGGGGGTCATGCGAGATTTGGAAGAGGTCGTAGGTGCGCCGCGCAGCGAGTGGGGGGCCGCCTTGCTGCGGCGGCTGGCGGACTGGATGCTCGACCGGGCGGAACTGCGCACGCAGTCGCCCGAGCATGAAGCGCGGTGGCTGAATTTGGCCGGGTATTTCGTGCGCCCGGGTTACGGCTTTCCGGGAGACGACTGGCGGATTCGCCGGCTGTGGCGGATCTGGCCCGCGGGGCCCCTGCACCCCCGGTCCGCTCGGGTCACGACCGAGTGGTGGGTCTTGTGGCGCCGCGCCTCCGGCGGGCTGCGGGCCGGCCAACAGCAACAGATTGCCGGCCGGCTGTGTCGCGACCTGTTGCCCAAGAGTTCCGGCGGCGGGCTCGGGCCGCCCAAGTCGCTGGCATACGCCGGACGGGAAATGTGGCGCTGTCTCGGTGCGCTCGAACGTATTCCGTCGCGGCAGAAGCTCCGGGTCCTCCGGAGGTTGACCGCCAATGCCGGCATCCTGAAGGAGTGTCACTGGTGGGCCTTGGCGCGGCTGGGAGCGCGCCGTCCCATGTACGGTCCTTTGGACGCCGTCGTGCGGGCGCCAGACTTGATCTCGCTCCTGCCGAAACTGTTCGAGCAGGTTCGGCGTCGTCCTGCTCGCCAGGCTTTATTCGCCTTGGCGGCCGTGTGTCGAGTGTGCAGAGTCCGCGACCTGGACCTCTCCGCAGAGGCTCGGGAGCGTGCCGTGCAGATCCTCACTGCGGAAAACGCTCCGGGCGAATGGCTGAAACAGCTTGCCGAAGTCTGCGACGATACGCGGCAGTACCGGGCCGAGTTCGCCGGGGACTCACTGCCGTTGGGGCTCGATCTCGTCGCGGGCCCTGCCGGCGAGGACGGGGCAAGGGCAGCGGGCGGTGGGGGCGTCCGGGCCCCGTAGCGCGCGTGCCCTGAGCGATTCCGGCGCGCCCCGAGATGCGACCGCCATTGCCGTTCGGAGGCGGCCGAGTTTGCTGCGGCTGTTTTTTTTTGTTTCAGCGCTGGATAACGTTCGATTGCAGGGTAATCTAACCCTCCAGGGAGTGAAACCGTCATTGTGGAGGCGCCCCGAGCACCGTCACACGTCGCCTGCCCTTGGTGTGGCCGGGAGACGGGAACGACCTCTGGCGCCCGTCGGAGACGCTGTGGGCGATGATTCGGTGACCGGGTTTGCGCGGGGTCGAATCGACGTGGAAGCGAGGGAGTCGGGGTGGCTATTTCCGTTGTATCGCTGTATTTGACCGAGGCCTGCAACCTCCGGTGTCGCTACTGCTTTCTGAAAAAACAGCCGCGGCGGCTTTCCATGGAAACCGGTCGCCAAGTGGTTGAATTCATGCTGGCGGCCCCGCCGAAGGAGAAACAGGTCGCCATTTACTTTTTCGGCGGAGAGCCGCTTCTCGAGTTCGAAACACTCAAGGCATTGACATTGTACGGGCGCCGGCGTGCCGAGGAAGTCGGGAAAGAATTGCGGCTTGGAGTCACCACCAACGGCACCTTGTTGACCGATGAGGCATTGGATTTCCTGTTTGATCACAAGGTATCCATCAACCTGAGCGTGGATGGAATGCCCGCGACTCAGGATTTCAATCGCAAAACGGTGAACGGAGCGGGGTCGTTCCAGGCATTGGACGCCGTAATCGACAAGATCCTGGCGCGGAACCCCCGTCAGGGGGCCCGCATGACTTACGACCCGCAGACGGTTCATTCCTTGCACGCAGATCACGAGTATCTCTGGGAACGGGGGTTCCGATACACCGCGCCCATTGCGGCACTCGAGGCCGATTGGACCGAAGAGAGTTTGGCGGCTGCCGGCGAACAATTCCAGCGCATTGCCGCGGCGGTGCTCGAACGGATGCGAGCCGGTGATTTGCGGTATGTGGTTTTCTTGACCAAATACATCGGGCGAATGTCCACTTTCAAGCGGCGGATGCGCATTCCGTGCGGGGTGTGCGCGGCCTATATCGGGATTTCCGTGGACGGTGGTGTGTATCCGTGCCAGCGCTTTTCGGCTGCGGATTCGTGTCGGTTCGGCACGCTCCAGGAAGTGACGGACCCCGACATGCGACGCAAGTTTATCTCCTACGAGTCCCGGCATCTGCGGGGGTGCGACGAATGCCCGGTGCGGATGTTTTGTGCGGGCGGGTGTCCGGCAGTCAATGTCCTCTGTGCTGGAGATATTTACACGCCTTGGCCGGCCCAATGCGCCATCATTCGTTCGCAGTTTCGTGCCGCCTCATGGCTTTATGAACAACTCAAGAAGGAAAACAATCCCCTGTTGCCGAAATTGTTGCAGGGGTCGCAATACAGGCAGAAACGGCGGTCGTCGCCGACGTGCGAGCCGGTGGGGCGCCGTTGACCCGGAGTGCGGACCCGACCGACGGTTCGCCGGGAGACCGAAAGCCGCCCGAGTTCGGATGGGCGAGAAGGGGAGGAAACAACATGACTGCGGCGCCGAACAGAGAAGCCTACGATGCAGTGGACAACTCGGTGACGAGAGAGGTCGTCGGCAACTGCCCCGACGAGTGTGAGGCGGGCTGTCAAGTGGTCTGCGAGGCCGCTTGTGAGGTGACCTGCCAGACGACGTGCGAAGGCGCCTGTCAGGAGGGGTGTCTGACCACTTGCGAAATCTGCCAGGCGCTGTGCGAGATCTGCGAGGCCTGCGATGCCGCCTGCCAAGCGGCCTGTGAAGCGTGCGAGGGGGCTTGTGAAGCGTGCGAGGGGGCCTGCGAGGCGTGCGACGTTTGCGAGACCTGTCAAGTGGCTTGCCAGACGACGTGCGAAGGCGCCTGTCAGGAAGGATGTCTGACCACCTGCGAGATCTGCCAGGCGCTGTGCGAGATCTGCGAGGCCTGCGATG
>JAADHN010000137.1 GCA_013151865.1 Kiritimatiellota bacterium | reverse complement strand
AGGGCGGCAGAGCGAGTCCCCGAGCGACCCTGCTCGGCAGGGACTGCGGAGTCCGCCCGAGGGGACGTGCCTGTCCCGCTCGGCGGGACGGCGGAAAGCCGGTCTCCGCCGAGATCCGCGCACAATTCACCGTCGAGGACGACGGCCTCCAGGCCTTTGGCCGAAGCATTCTCGGCTTGGGGGATTGGAGCTTTCGTGCAATAAGCGGAAGATAACGCCTGTTTTGACATTTTCCCCGGAACGGCGGCGTTCTTGGGGGCCTTTTCAAAGCCTGCATGCAGGGTGGAGGGCTCGGGCGGTGCGGGTCGAAACCGGACGGCGCTGGAGTGACGCCGGACCTTACGCCCCGCCGGCCCGCCGGTTTCCCCGCCGGTGCTCGATTCACGATTCAAAAAGAGAGGAAAAGGAGAAAAAAGAGGGGGGGAGTAGCAACGTGATGACATCATAACGGACGCCATAACGGGACGGAGTTCGTAATGGTTTCAAGGGAGTTTTGAGGATTCTTGGGCAAAAGAAGTCTCCCGCAGTCCGGGCGGCGGCGGTGCTGGGCCCTGAACGGGCGTGGAAAAAACGGCTGGCCCGGGCGCAGTTGGGTGAATCAGCTACGGACATGTATTCCTGGCGTCGTTTGAGCCGTGCGCTGTGAGGCCGAGGGGCACCCGGGTCAGCATCTTCTCTTCATGGAAGTCATCATGGAAGTCAAGAGATCCCGAGGATTCTTCGACCACAGAGGTTTCCACCCGTTTTGACGCGTGAACGGTTTTCACAATCGAATCCGAGTCTTATCTTGAGGGTGTCCAAGAAAGAGAAAGGAGAAAGGGGCCCCGGTCGCGTGCGAGCCCGGTTCTGGACGAGGCAAGCGGCATGGGGTTGCCGGAAAGTGGTCGCACCCTCTCCGCGCCGCCCATCGGGGGGCTATGGCGCGACGAGTCGTGCTGGGCGGGGCGGCCTTCTTCCGGCATCCCCGCGCGGCAAGCCAAGCCGTTCAGATTCGGCGCGGGAATGATCGTGCAGTGCAGTGATTTCGGGAGAAACAGGATGATCCGACTCGCGCTGATCGGCTGCGGAGGCCACTCGCGCCAGCAGCACGCCGCGCCGCTCGCCCGGTATGCTGCGGACCACCCGAAGGCGGTCCGTCTCGTTGCGGCCTGCGACCTGGACCGCGCTCGAGCCGAGCGTGTATGCGACGAGTTCGGTTTTGCGCACGCCTACAGCGACCTCAACGAGATGCTCGAGCGGGAACATCCTGACGGCTGTGTCTGTATCGTACCTGTCCCGTCCATTGTCGAACTGGGGGCCGAGCTTTTCCGGCGCGGCATTCCGTGCGTGATCGAAAAACCCCCCGGAGTGTCGTTGGAGGAAGCCGAGTCTTTGGCGGAGGTGGCTCGCGCGACCGGCACCCCGAACATGGTGTCGGTGAACCGCCGGTTCATCCCGTTGTTGAATCGAGGCATTGCGTGGGCACGAGACCGCGGCCCCATCTTTCGGGTGCGGGTCTCGTTGCTCCGCCACGGCCGCCGGGAGCCCGAGTTCGTGTGGAGCACGGGCATCCACGGGATCGATGCCGCCCGACACATTGTCGGGGAGGTGGCGAAGTGGGAGGCGAGCGTGCACCGCACACCGGGGTCGGCAACCGCATGGTATACCATTCGGATGACCTTTGCGAACGGCTGCCGAGGCGTGGTCGAGCTGGCGCCCACTGCCGGAATGGTCGAGGAGTCCTATGAACTGCTGGGGGAAGGCTGGCGGGTACAGGTCGTTTCGACGGTCTGGGAATCGGTCACCCTGCGTTGCTGGAGGGACGGAAGGCTGGAACTCGAAACGGCTTCCCGACCGGATCAGCCGGTTTTTTTCAATTGCGGCGCGTATGACGAGGTGGTAGAATTCGTCGGCGCGCTGAAAGCGGGACGTTCCCCCCGGCCGGACCTGGAAGCCGTTTTGCCGTCGGCCCGGATCGGGTTCGAAATCGCCGGTCGCTCGGCGGGAACGTGTTGATCCCGCCCAACCCGGTCCCTCTCGCTGCAACGGTCGGAAACAAGCCGGACCTCCGATCTCGCCGGAACGCGCGTCGACGGGGCGGGGCGGGGGTGGGGAGCGGTTTTGAGCCGAAGTCCCGACGGCCCGCAACTTTTTCCGCAGGCGCCGCAACGAGCACGTAGCAGGACAGGCTGCCGCGCCGGGTCACTGGCATGGAACGTCCCAGAGCAAGAGGAACCGAGCCATGAAAACACCTTTTTCGGAGGGCTTCTTCGCCGTTCTCTGTTGGGTTTGGTCAATCGCCTTGCACGCCGGCACGCCGATGGAAGGGACCATCCAAAACCTGCGGTCGGAACTGCCGGCTGTGCGGGTTCGGGCGGCCGGGGAATTGGGCCGAATAGGGGACCGTTCGGCCGTTCCGGCGCTCATTGGTGCGCTGGCGTCGCCCGACAAAGACTTGCGCCGAGAAGCGGCCCGGGCCTTGGGGACATTGCGCGACCCGCGCGCCGTGCCCGCCTTGATCCGGATTCTGGACGACCGGGACCGGAATGTCCGCTTTTATGCCGCATCGGCCTTGGGCCAAATCCGTGATGTGCGCGCCTCCAAGGCTCTACTGGCAGCCCTGAACGACCCGGAATGGAACGTACGCGACCAAGTCGCTTGGGCGTTGCATGAAATCCGCGATCCCACTGTGATCGAAAAACTGGTGGACGCCCTCGCGGCTCCCAGGGCGGATGTACCGCACATTGTTTGGATATTGAAGGGATTCGAGCCCGAACGCGTGGTCCCGGCTGTAGAGCGCCTCGTCCGTTCCAGCGATACGGCCGTGCGTCTGCGCGCCGTCACAGTGCTGGCCGGCTGGAAAGCCCCGGAGAGTCGTCGGGCCCTTGAGGCGGCCTTGGGTGATGCAGACGCCCGAATCCGGAGAATCGCTATCGAGGCCCTGGCGGAAATCGGCGGTGACGGTCTCCGGAAACGGATCGCGGCCCTGGCAAGGACCGACCCGGACCCGACGGTCCGCAAGGCGTCGCTTACGGCGCTCCAGCATCTGATGCGCGAGCGTGGGCTGGCCGGATATTGGAATTTCGACGACCCTCCGGGCTCCGCGACCGTTCAGGACGTCAGCGGCGGCGGCAACGACGGCGAAAACCGGGGATGCGTCACGGTCCCCGGCAAAGTGGGGCGGGGCCTGCGATTCGCCAAAGGACGATACGTGGAGCTGGGACAGCCTCCTGGTCTGCCCGTTGCCCAACAGCCGTTCACGGTGTTGGCCTGGGCCCGGAGCGAGACACCCACCGGCGTAGTGGTGGCTCGCGGGGGGGCTTGGTGCGGGTTCTCCCTGTATTTCAAGGACGGCGTGCCGAAATTCGGCATTCATCGTTTCCGGGACGGCCCGACGTACATCGCGGCGGCCTCCGCGAAAGCGGTCGGAGATTGGGTCCATTTGGCCGGGGTCGTGCGGAAGGATCGTATCGAGTTGTACGTCAACGGGGAATTGGCGGCAACCGCGAAAACCAAGGGTTTTCTCCCGAGCAACTGCGGTCAAGGCATGGAAATCGGCTTCGACACAGCCAACAGTCCCGCGGAAATCACCGACAATTTCGAGGGTGTCATCGATGAAGTGAAGTTCTACAGCAAAGCCTTGACCCCGGACGAAATCGCCAAGGAGTTTCGGGACAGCCGGGATTGAACGGTTTGCCCGGGTCTGTTCACGCGTCGCAGGACTGCAGACGCCTTTGCAGCAAGGCGCCGGTGCAGGAACTGCTCCAACGCGCCGCCGAGGAGGTAGTCTTTCCGCAATTCCGGCATGCACGGCGACTGTTCCAAAGCGTCTCAGCGGGATCCGGGAAGCCTTGGGGAGTCTGCGGATGGGCGTGCGTTCCAGGTGATTTCGAAACGATCGGCCAATGAGTCCAAACAGCATCGTCTCCGTCCGTGAATGATCCGCGTTACCCTCAGCTATTCATGAAGCCGACGATGTTGTATCGATATAAGTTGGACGCAAAACGGTTACAGATGATGATGCAACAGATTCGGTTCTTGGCGGTTGCGCCGGAAAAAGCGGCAATGCGCTTCCCCCTCCGGGCGCGCCGCCGGCCTGTCGGGCCGTAGCCTTGGCGAAGGCCGGCACGGCATCCGGTTTCACGGCTGCAACTTGGAACGGTCGCCACACCGGGGTCTTGCCGCGAAACCATCTGCGCCACGGGCGACGCGTGAAGAGTTCAGGTTAGGAGACCACTGCGCATGAAAACCTCAATCAATCTCTGTTCTAAACGGTTGTGGACTGTTCGATCTCGAACCGCGACGCGGTTGTGGGTGGGAATGTCCCTGTTGTCCGGACTGTGGACCGCCGGGGCGCCCGCTGCCGCCGACGCACCGGCTTTTCGGACCGCGGCGGCATTCATCCGCGCCGGCGATGCCCCGGGCGGCGTCTGTTCGATCCTCGGAGCCGGGGATATCGGGCTGGCCCGGGGCTTTGTCGAGCAGGGCGCTTTTATTGTGCACTGCCTCGTTCCGGACCGGAACCTTTGCGGTCGGCTTCGACGCGCGGCGGATGCTGCCGGTGTAGCGGGCCATGTTTCGGTTGACATCCACTCGAAGGGCAGCGCCCTGCCCTATGTGCACAACCTGCTTAATACCGCGGTGGTCCTTCCCCGAGCCTGGAGCGGGGACGACCGTGCTCGCCTGCTGTCCGAGGTGTTCCGGTCCCTGGTCCCGCGCGGGTCGGTGTTCCTGGCGGTGCCCTCCACTGCAGCCGCAACTGCCTCCGGCGAACTCCGCAAGGCCGGCTTCCGGGACGTCTCCCCGTTGACGACGCCCGATGGCGCATCGTGGCTGCAAGGGCGCAAACCGTGGCCCGACAACATCGACGAGTGGGGTCATTATCTTCACGGCCCCGACGGCAATGCCGTGGCTCGGGATACGGTCGTCGGCCCGCCCAGACACTACCAGTGGATTGCCGATCCGCTCTGGTTGCGCTCGCACGAGACGGACTCGAGCATCCGCACGCTGGTCACGACCCGGGGACGCCTCTTCTACATCGAGAACGAAGCCCCGATCAGCCTGGCGGGCGACAATGGATTGCCGGACGAATGGGTCCTCAAAGCCCGGGACGGGTTCAACGGGGTTTTTCTTTGGAAAGTGCCCATGCGCCGTTGGGGTTGGCGCGAGTGGAAGAGTTCGTGGTTCACTCCACGGCCCGGGGACATTCCCCTCAACATTCAGAAACGGCTGGTGGCGGTGGGCGACGACCTCTATGTGACGCTCGGATACAAGGCCCCTGTGACCCGAATCGACGCGCGGACCGGGACCCTCGGGCGCACTTATCCCGACACCGAACCGACCGGAGAGATTTTGTTCTCGAACGGCACGCTCCTCGTGTCGGTTTTCCGCGAGCAGGGCCTCAAAGTGATGGCGGTCGACCCGGACACCGGCAAGACGTTGTGGACCACGAAGAATGCCTACAGCGGCAGTACGGTGGACTATTATCGCTGGCGAGCCATGCACGGTTCGATCAAGCCGACCAAGCTCGACCCGACCCTGAATATGGCCACGGACGGCAACACGATCGCTCTGCTCGACGGCCCCCGCGTGGTCGGCCTGGATTTCCGGACCGGGGCAGAGAAGTGGCGGACGCTCTTTCCCCAGGCCGAGGACGACGGGCGGACCGGAGGAATCCGCACTCTCGGCAACCTCTGGGTTGGCGCACTGATCGTAACCGACGGTGTGGTCATCAATGCCACCCCGAATCGCTTGGGGGGACTTTCGGCCGCGACGGGAAAAGTTTTGTGGACGCAGCCCAAGAAGTTTATCGGCCATCTCTGGTACGAATGGAAAGAAGTCTTCGTGATCGACGGACTGGCCTGGACATGGAGTTCGGAGCTTCTCTTGTGGCAAAACGGGCGTAACAGGAGCCGGTATCCCGTCAGCGTGAACGGCTACGATGTTCGCACGGGCAAGCTGAAAAAGAAGGTGGATCTCGGTCCCATATTCAAAACCTACCACCACCATCGTTGTTACCGGAACAAGGCAACGCTCCGCTACATCATCAGCAGCCGGCGCGGTTCGGAGTTCATCGACTTGCACGGTGGCAAACATTCCGTGAACAACTGGGTTCGGGGGACGTGCCACCTGGGCATGATGCCAGCCAACGGCCTTCAGTACGTTCCGCCACACCCCTGCGCCTGCTACATTCAGGAGAAGATCAACGGGTTCAATGCCCTCGCGGCGGCCCTTCCGGGCGAGACCCTGCCCGAAAAGCTTACTCCCGCGACCGCACCGGAACACGGGCCCGCTTTCGGCCGGGCGTCGGGTCCGACCGCCGGCCCGAAAGACTGGCCGGCCTTTCGGCACGACGCGGCCCGAACCGGGGCCTCCGGAACGAATGTTCCCGACGGGCTCAAGACACTCTGGCGCCGCGGGCTCGGTGATACACTCTCCCCGCCGGTCGTCGTGGCAGGGCGAGTGTATGTCGCCCTGGTCGACCAGCAGAGCGTTCTGTGCGTGGATGCCCGAGATGGAGAAGAAATCTGGCGGTTCGACGCTGGCGGCCGGGTCGATTCCCCGCCCGCGTACTACAAGGGTACGGTCATTTTCGGTTCGAGGGACGGATGGGTTCACTGCCTACGCGCCGCGGACGGCGCCGTAGTCTGGCGGTTCCGCGCTGCGCCCGCAAAACGATTGATCGTAGCGTTTGGGAGGCTCGAATCCGCTTGGCCGGTACACGGCAGCGTGTTGGTTCATAACGGAACGGTGTATTTCTCTGCAGGCCGTTCCTCGGAGCTGGACGGCGGGATCTTCCTGTACGGGCTCGATGCCGCCACCGGAGTCGTGCGTTACCACACTCGGTTGGCGGGTCCTTATTACGACTCGAGTAACATCAAAGAGAACTTTCGCCTGCCCGAAGGGGCGCTCAGCGACATCTTGGTGGCGGACGGCCCCAACCTCTACATGCGCAACTTGGCGTTCGCGCCGGATTTGAAGCGCGCACAAGGCCGTCCGGCGGTCGCGGTCCGGGACGGTTTCCTCGACGGCACCTACTTCAAACGCGTGCCTTGGATCTTCGACCGGGAATACGCACGCCTCATCGTTCGCGACAAGAGTTCCGCCTATTATGTACGAATGTTCGATTCCCTTCGTGGCTTGGATCCGAGCGTCTATTTCACCCCCGGACGCAACGGTTATCTCCTTTTTGCCAAGAACATGGGCGATAAGAAACAAGCCTGGATGGGGCGCATCCCGGTCCGGGTTCGGGCCATGGCGCTGGCGAACGGACGTCTGTTGGCGGCGGGACCGCCGGACGTGGTGGATCCGAAGGATCCCCTGGGCGCCTTCGAGGAGCGCAAGGGCGGCGTGCTGCTGGTGCTGGCGGCTGCCACGGGCAAGGAGGCCTTCCGGATTGCACTGCCGGCACCACCGGTCTTCAACGGTATTGCGGTGAGCGCCGGTCGTGTCTACCTGACGGATGAGGCGGGCGCCATGATCTGTCTGGGCCGGCCGTAATGCGACTGGCGGGATGCAACGGCGACGTCCCACCTTTTTTCGGGGGTGTCGCCTTACTCGGCTCTTGGGGACGCCCGCCCTCCAGGTGCGTTGGTCACGAACTGAGTGAGGCATGGAGGGCGACCCGGCTGAGCGGGAGGGCCGTGTCTTCCCTCCGACGTTGGGCAATATAGCGACCGGCCCTTTCGGGGGCAATCCTGACCGAAGGCGGCGTGCCGACATCCTTGATACAGCCTGGAATGCAGGCGGCCTCGGGTACCGCAACAACGTTCGGAGAATTCCGGGATACACTGTCATGAAACTCGCACCGACGTCCAGACTTTTGCTGTGTGTGATCGCGTTTTCCGCGCCGGCCCCGGGGGCCTCGCACCGCGATGGGACCAGAGGCGGCCCCCCCGACAAACGCCTCCGGCTCACCGTGGGCCGGACCGACGGCGATTTCAAGGGCGATACGGGCGCCGGGATTCGCCGAGCCCTGGCCGAACTCAAGTCACGGGGTGGGGGAACGCTCTTGATCAAGCCTGGAACGTACATTCTGCATCAGGCGATCGAATTGTCGGATGTGCACGACATCACCATCATCGGTGCTCCCGGGACGTTGCTCAAGGCGGCCCCCGGACGGGTGGTGCGACTCGCCGAGGCTGCGGTACGAGGAGCAACACGAATCGTGGTCGAGGACGCCTCGAGCTTCCGGCCAGCCGCCCGCATCGAGATTCGCTCGCCGGGTCGGACCGATGTCTCACCCAATGGGGCGAAGCATACGGTCCCCTACATCATGGCCCGAGTGGCGCGCCGGGAAGGCAACGCCCTCGTGCTTTCGGCGCCATTGGGCTATGCGGCCCCCGCGGGAGCCGAGGTATCGAATGTCTTCAATGGGTTTGTGATCAGCGCACCTGCGACGGATATTACGATCTGCGGCGTAACAATCGACATGGCCCGGGGGGAATGGCCCAAAGCACCGCTGAACCACACTTTTCACTGTGCGGTATTCGCCCGCGGACCGTATTCGTACAGCAAAGGTCCGACCGGGCCGGCGGTCGAACGTCTACGGCTCGTTCGCTGCACGATCCGGAACGCTCATCAGCGCGGTGTTGCCTTCTACAGTGTCCGGCACTCGGGGGTGTATGACTGCGAGATCGAAAACACCGGGGCCGAAGGCATTGATTTCGACCACTTCAGCTACTATTGCGAAGCAGTGGGCAACCGACTCCGAAACGTTCGCAACCTCGAATTGAATGACGCGTCCTGGTGCCTGGTGGCCAACAATCGGATCGAGGGCGCCGTCGCGGGCATCGTGGTGTGGCAGTGGTGTACACTGCCCGATCTAAACGTGGGAAACCTGATTCTCGGCAATTCGATCATCGGTCCCCGTGCCGACGGCATCTCCTGCAGGATCGGCGCGGACGGCAACATGATCTCGGGAAACACAGTAAGGGGCGCCGGGGGCGCCGGGATTCTCGTTCAGGGACGGGACAACCGAATCATGGGGAACACGGTCCGGGATTGTAAAGGTCCGGCGCTTCAGATTGCTTCCGACCGGAACACGGTGGGCGAGAATCACGTTAGCGGAGACGGAAGCACGCCGTAATCCTGCGGCGTACTTCGCGTCCACAATCGGCAAGACGGTTTTGAATCACGGCAGGAACGCGACGGCGGTCGAAGCGTCATCGCCGACAGTGCGAGGCGGGGAGGGAGAAAAAGGAGACTTCCGCAGTGGCTACGATTTCGACGTTGGGACTGAAGCCCGATTACCAAGAGGCTGTCCGGCATTGGCTCGCGTTCTGGGAGCAGGAAGTCATCGACCGGCCCTGCTGCTGTGTGCTGGCGCCGCGGGCGGGCATCGAGCCCGTACCTCCGCCGGCCTACATGGCCGGAGCACGCGAACCGCTCCGGCCGGTGGCGGAACAGGCCTTGGCCCATGCCTCCACCATATGGTGGGGCGGCGACGCCATTCCGCATTACGCGCCGAGTTTCGGACCGGACATGATGTCGGCCTGGCTGGGGGCGGAATTGCAGTTCGGCCCCAGTGAGTTCCGCACGAATTGGGCCGTGCCCTGTGTGGACGATTGGGACGCATTCCTGCCGTTCAGGCTGGACCCGGAGAACCGGTGGTGGCGACGGATGCTCGATTTCTGCGCCATACTGGCCGAAGTGTTCGAGGGGAAGATGATCGTGGGCCACCTCGATCTTCACAGCAACGTCGATACGTTGTTGGCCATGCGCTCGGGGGAGATGCTCTGCCTGGACATCATGGATCGGCCGGAGGTCGTTGATCGGGCCATGGCCAGCGTCAGGCCGCTCTATCGTCCCGTCTACGAGGGCTTGTACTACGCCGCGCGAATGGACCGGACCGGGACCTGCGGCTGGGTGCCCGCCTATCACCCGGTCCGAACGAACACGATCCAGTGCGACTTCGCGGCCTTGATTGGTCCGGAACAGTTCCGGCGCTACGCTCGGCCGGCACTCGAGGAGGAGGCCGAATACCTTGGACACTGCGTTTATCATTACGACGGTCCGGACGCGTTGGTGCATTTCGAGGAAGTCTGTTCGATTCCCCGGATCGATTGCATTCAGTGGGTCCCGGGGGCCGGCGGCAAACCGTTCATTGAATGGATGGATCTGCTGAAAGCATTCCAAGCTCGGGGCAAAAGCGTGTGGGTGCCGTGCAGTCCGGACACGATCAAAGTCTTTCACCGCGAACTCGACCCAGCCAAGGTCTTCTACGTCTGTCACGCCCCCACCCAACAGGCTGGAGAAGAAGTGCTGAAGTGGCTGATCGAGCACACATGAACGGCCCCTTCCTGACGGCGAAGCCCGCCACCGGGACCACCGACGGAACTGATGCGCCCCCGTGCCGAGGGACTGTGTTTCTTCTTTCTTGTTCGCAGTGTAGATTACCCGAATCGACGGTTGGTTTCAGTTTGGCTTCATCCACCGAGGAAATGCAGTTTGCCCGACCCCATGACCTACATCAGCACCCGGGGACGCGTGCCGCCCATCGGCTTCGCAGAGGCCGTCATGATGGGGATGGCGGATGACGGCGGTCTGCTGTTGCCCGCGACGATCCCTGAAGTCCGGGACCGACTGGATCGCTGGCAGTCCCTGGAGTACGCGGCACTGGCCTGCGAGATCCTGGGCCTGTACATCGGCGATGACCTCACGCCGGAGGCCCTGCGCGCCCTGGTCCGGCGCAGCTACGAGAGCTTCGACCATCCGGAGGTCACGCCTGTCCGCGAAGTTGGGCCGGTCCATGTCCTCGAACTCTATCACGGTCCGACCCTGGCGTTCAAGGATGTGGCCCTGCAGTTCCTCGGAAACCTGTTCGAGCAGATCCTCGCGGAGACGGGTCGCACCCTCAACATCCTCGGAGCGACCAGCGGGGACACCGGCAGCGCCGCGATTCACGGCGTGCGCGGCAAGACGAACATCAACATTTTCATCATGCACCCCCATCGGCGCGTCAGTCGAGTTCAGGAGTTGCAGATGACCAGCGTGCTCGATCCAAACGTGCACAACATCGCCATTCGCGGCACGTTCGACGACGGGCAGCGCGTGCTCAAAGAAATCTTTACCGACCTTCCGTTCAAGACGGCTTACCGGCTTGGTGCGGTGAATTCCGTGAACTGGGCGCGAGTCCTGGCGCAGATCGTCTATTACTTTTATGCCGCGTTCCGGGTCCGGGAGCGAACCGGAGCAGCTGCCGTGCAGGTCTGTGTGCCCACCGGGAACTTTGGAGATATCTTCGCCGGTTGGCTGGCGTTGCGTATGGGAGCGCCCATTCGCAGACTGGTCCTGGCCACCAATGAAAACGATATCCTGGCCCGTTTTTTCCGAACCGGTGTGTACGCCCGGGGCGAAGTTCGGCACACCCTGAGTCCTTCGATGGATATTCAGGTTGCGAGCAATTTCGAACGTTACCTCTTCTTCCGGGTAGGAGAAGATCCCTCGGTGGTCCGAGAACTTATCGACCGATTTACCCGCACGGGACGTCTGGATCTTCCCGGCGCAGACCCCGTGTTCGTTGCCGGCAGCGCGGATCGGAACGCCACACTCGGAGCGATGCGCCGTTACTGGCGCCGGCAACGCTATCTGCCCGACCCCCACACAGCCGTCGGACTTGCCGTGGCGGAATCGTTTCTGGATCCGGCCCTGCCGATGGTCTGCCTGGCCACGGCGCACCCGGCCAAGTTCCCCGAGGCGGTTCGAGACGCCTTGGGCGACGAAGTGACCGCGACCCACGAGCGGACTGCGGCCCTTTTCGGCCGCCCGACGCGTTGCGCCGTTTTGCCCGCCACGCGCGAAGCTGTCGAGCGCTTCATTGCCCAGACTCTCGGCCCCGTGCGGGACTGAGCGCGACGACGCCGGGCGGACACTCATCCATTGCAGACGACGAAAAGAGGACTTATGGAATTGCAACTTGAACGGCCGCTGGTGGTATTCGACCTCGAAACCACCGGCACCAACATCCGGCATGACCGGGTGGTGGAGATTGCCGCAGTCAAAGTTTTCCCGGACGGCCGTCGCGAACGATTCGTTACTCGCCTGAATCCCGAACGGTCCATCCCGGAGAGCGTCACGGCTATTCACGGGATTCGCGATGCCGACGTGAAGGATTGCCCGACGTTTGCGGACATCGCACCGCAACTGCTCCGCTTCCTCGCAGGGACGGACTTGGCCGGGTTCGGGATCGTCCGGTTTGACATCCCCGTGCTCACCGAGGAGTTCCGGCGCGCGGGGTTCGAGTTCGACACCCGGGAGGCCAACCTGTTGGACGCCCAAATCATCTTCCACCGTCGCGAACCCCGCGACCTCACTGCAGCGCTGCATTTCTACTGCGGGAAAGAACTGATGGGGGCACACGGGGCCGAGGCAGACGCGACAGCGGCCCTTGAAGTCCTCGAAGGACAGCTCCGACGCTATGCCGACCTACCCCGCACCGCCGGGGAACTCGGCCGGTACTGCAACCCCCGGGACACTGAAGCGCTGGATCCTGCCAATCGCCTGAAATGGAACGGCAGCGAGGTGGTCCTCGCTTTCGGCGACTACTCGGGGTATTCGCTCCGGGACATGACCGTCGAGCACCCCAAGTATCTTCAGTGGATCCTGCGCAAACAATTCCCGCGAGAGGTCAAAGAGATTGTGCGAAACGCCCTTGACGGCAAGTTTCCGCAGAGGAACCGCCGGGAAGAACAGACAGAGGAAAAGGCGTAGAACCATGCGGCAGTATCCTGTCCTGTTGTCCGGTGCGGTCTTTCTTTTCATGACCGGCCTTGCGGTCGGTCGGCAACCCGCCGTGCAGGCCGACACGTCCCCGGCAACAGACGTGCCCGGAGCACGACTGCAAACCACGGTCGAACAGGCGTCCGGGAGACTGGCGCAGTGGTTCTCGGAACATACCGGGCAGTGGGGCCGGACGACGGTCGCGGGCGTCGAGCTGTGGCGATATGCCGCGGTGCTGGTTTTGCTCTTCGCCACTTTCTTGGCCGCCCACCTCGTCCGCCGTTCTCTGAATCGCTTCGTCCGACGCTTGGCGGCCCTGACCCGGTGGGAGGCCGATGACCTCCTGCTCGAAGCGGCAGGCGAGCCGACGTCGCTTTTCGTCACCGCGCTGGGCCTGTACGTGGCCTGCCTGCCGTTGCTGGTGCTCTTCTCCCCCCGAGTCCGTTCCTTCTCCGGCAGGATTTCCCTCGCGATCGCTGCGGGCGCCGCGTTTTGGTACTTCTATCGGATCGTCGATATCCTCGATCATTACCTTCGCAAACTGGCGCGACGGACGGATAACGATCTGGACGACACCTTCGCCGAGATTCTCCGCAAGACCCTCCGTGTCTTCATTGTCATTGTGGGGGTCCTCTTCATCGGGCAAAGCATTCTGCAACTCAAGATTACGGCGCTCCTCGCCAGCGCGGGCATCGCCGGTCTGGCCGTCGCTTTTGCGGCCCAGGACACCATCGCCAACTTCTTCGGGTCTTTCATGCTTCTGCTCGACCGACCGTTTCGTATCGGAGAACGGATCATGGTGGCGGATTCCGACGGCATCGTCGAAGCCATCGGCTTCAGATCCACCCGGATCCGAACCCTCAACGGCCACTTGGTCTCCATCCCGAACAAAGAAGTCGCCAACGCCAAAGTGGAAAACATCGGCCGGCGTCCCTTCATTCGGCGTCTATCCAATTTCACCATCACCTACGACACCCCCCCTGAAAAAGTCGAGACAGCCGTTCGCATCATCCGCGACGTACTGGATCGACATGGACACATGGACCCGGACCATCCGCCGAAAGTTTATTTCAACGATTACACTGATTGGGCGTTGAACATTATCATGATTGCTTGGTTCGTCCCGGCCGATTATTGGGCGTATCTCGAATGGTGCGAGCAGGTTAATCTCGATATCATGCACCGGTTCACCGAAGCGGGTATTGAGTTTGCCTTCCCAACCAATACCACCTACCTCGCTCATGACCCAAACCGCGCCCTCTCAGTCAATGTGCGTTCCGAACCACCGCCCGAATCCCGCACCGATCCATGAGATGACGCCCCGAGCCAAAGCCCTGCCACAAAGGATACGTGATCACGCGCGTACGGTTTTTGGGTGAGATTTCCTTCCCGCCGAGCGGGTGAGCGGGGTCCGGCCTGCCTGCGTGCCCCGCACTGGCAAGCGATGTCAACCTCAGCGGTAATCCGGCTCGGCGGAAAGCGGCAACGGCGAAAGATCGTCCGAAAGCGTCCGCGCCCTGTGTAGCGGGACTCGAGCCAGAATGTTGGTCGAAGGGGCCTCTTTCCGATCTGAACCGACAAGTTGACGGGACGCCTTGCGCAGAGTATTGTATTGACTTTGTTTCCCGATTCCGGACCGCCACCAAGCTCTTTCGGTGGAGACGGCGAACCCGGAAGGGGCCCTCCGCGAGCCCCTTTCCTTGCCGCGGAAGTCCCGGCTCATGCACCTTGCGCCAAAACGAAAGGAAGATGGTCTGATGTCGAACTCACTGAGAAAGAGCGCCGCAATCGTTTTCTCCGCGACCCTCCTGACACAGGGCGGCCTCTTGGCGGCTTCGAAAAAGGGAGCGAAAGCGACCTCCGACAAACCGGAACCTGTGGCGGCCAAGAAAGCGGATGCCAAGGCCGGGGCCCCGAAAAAAGCCGCACCCAGCGAAAAGCGCGACAAATTGCTCAAGTGGACCACGCTCGAGAGCGCCTTTGTCCAAACTCAGCGAAAAGAACGCAGGCTGCTCACGTTCATCGTACAGCAGAAGCGCAAATTGAATGGCATCAAGGACGACAAGCAGAAACAGAAGGTTCAGCAGGGGATCGACAAAGCCACCAAGCAACTTCAAGCGCTTTCGGCAGCGATGAATGTCCTGTTCGCCGCTCAGCCGATCGCCCGCAATTACGTGTACAACCCTGTCAACTCGAATGTGTATCTCCAGGTGGGATCACTCCAACGCGTATTTGCGCGGGCCATCAGGGTCCGTGATCGCTTGGCTCAGTTCATCGGGGAACAGCAGGCCCTGAAAGAAGCGGAGAAAGACACGAAGAAGAAAGAGGACATCGACAAAAAGATTCAAAACGCAACACGCCAATACCGAATCGTGGCTGCGGCCCTGCAGGTCGTGTTCGGTGTGGTTCCCCAGCGGAGTTACCAATACGATCCCAAGAGTTCCACGTTGTATCTGAAGGTCTCTGACAGCGAGATCGCCAAGCTGCGGGAACAAGTAAAAACCTTGCAGGACAAGCGGGCAGCAACAAAAGCCGACAAAGGGGCTGCAGCCAAAGGCAAGGACAAGAAAAAATAGGTTCCCCGCTTCGGCCCCCTAAGGCCACAGTGTTGTCTTTCACGTCTCTCCCGCGATAACGCGGGAGAGACGTTCTTTTTTTCGCGCGCTCCAGAACTCAGTGAATCTGTAAAACTGATCGCCCTCTTTTTTTTCCCTCCGACAGTGCCGGCATGGGCGACTGCGTTACAGAAGATCACGCTTTCGAACTCGAATTCACGGGCAACAGTAAAGCAATCTCCCACGCCCATGCCAGGAAGTCCGCCCGAGAAAGGGTATTCGACTTTACAGACCTCCAAGCTCAATCCACTGAGTTCTGGCGCTCAGGCGCCGCGCCGCCCCTGCACACTTCGCCTTCGTACGGACCACGCGGGGCAGAATTCCCCGCGCCGCCGAATCGGCGCCCCAGCCAGCCGGCGCGCCTCAACGATATCGGCGGTGGCAAACAGGGGGTCAAAACACAAAGGGCGGCCCCGTGCGGGGTCGCCCTTTGTCTTGAAACAACAGTTGCGGAGGAATCACTTGTCGGCTTCCAAGGCGGCCAACTCCGCCTTCAGGGCTTTGATTTTGGCCCTCTTGATGGCTCGCTTCGCCTTATCGATAGTCTTGATGATGCCGGCCACCAGTTCCTCGTCCTTCTTGAGAAGGCCGGCCCAAAACTTCACGTTCGTGATTTGCGGATTGTTTTGGATGACGTCCAGGGCCTGTTCTCGTTCTTTTCGAGCGGTAATACGCCCTTTCTGCATTGCGGCTTTTTGTTCTGGTGAGAGTGGTCCAGGCATGATAAACCTCCTTTTGCCCTGTGCCCCGGTCCCGATGTATTGGGGGCGACTGCATTGACGCGGGGTCACAACGTCGATTTGACAATGCATACCCCCGCTTGAATCGCGGGCAATATAACGAGTCTACCAGCTTCTGTCAACTGTCCGGCATGACAACTTGCCGCAGCGCACTCCGTGGGGTGTCATCGTTTTCCCTGAAAACGGTCTTTCCCGAGACAAAGGCCGGAGGTCAGCCCTGAACTATTCACGAAGTCGACGATATTATGTCGACGTAAACTGGAGCCCGGCCACAAGACGGTTACAGATGATGATGCAACAAAACTCGATTCTTGGCACTTGCGTCGGAAAAAGCGGCAATGCGCTTCATCCTTCGGGCGTGCCGCCTGCCTGTCGGGCCGTAGCCTTGGCGAAAGCCGGCACGGCATCCGGCTTCACGGCTGCAAGTTGGCGTTCTCCGCCTGAGGCGGATTACTCCGCCCTGGTGGGCGGCCGTCTCGGCTACGCCTCGACTGGAGTGGTCGCCCGCCACACCGGCGTTTTCCCGTGAAACCATCTGCGGCACAGGCGACGCATGAATAGTTCAGGTTCGTAGAACTGTCCGGATGTTCCAATGAAAAAAGCTTTCCCCCCCAACACTCGGGGTGGAAAGCTTTCGATGCGAGAGTTTGGCGGGGGCCCTATTTACCGCCGCTTCCGGCCTCGCCGCTGGGAATCATGGGCATTTCACTGCCCTCACCCGCGGCGGTGGGTATGGTCTCAAACTTGTAAACGACGGCGCCGTCCTTGTCGGTGATCTGATAGCGAGCCGGGTACAGATTCGTGACCGACGCGGAAGTGTCGGAAACCATCTGCTTGATGTTTCCCAGCTCCGTCTTGATCCCGTTCAGTGCGTTGATCACGAAGATCGCCAGGATCCACATGATGATGCTGGTTCCGATGATTGCGGTCCGCAACGACTTGCCCTCGCCTCCCACGCTCTCCGGTTGTGCTTGAGCTGCCTGTTCCTCTGCCATGGCTCCGTCCCTTTCCGTTTGTTCCCTGCCTCTCGGCACCTTTTTCCTTCCCCCGGCTGTGCGTGTGCGTGGCCGGGGCCGAAACACGGGGTGAGTATAGCCCGCGAAAATCACGCTGTCAACCAACATAGATGTTCGAAACGACGATTTCAATCCAGTTCAAACGCAATATCCACCGTGAGACGTGCCTCTGGCACGCCAAAGTCCCGGGGCGCAGGCAGTCGACCGATGCGTGCCAGGGCCGCTTTCACCGATTCGTCCATGGCCGGAATACCGCTCGGACCGGTCAGGCGTACCGCCACCAACCGTCCAAAGGCGTCGACGGTAACAGAAGCGTGCACCGTCGGTCTGCCTGATCCAACGGCACTGCGATCAGGCTGCCGCCATAAGCGGTACAGCACTGCACTCAGGGCGGAGAAAAACGCTTCAGTGCTTCGGGGCGTGCTCGCACCGCCGGGGACTGTCAGGCGCAACCTATTCACCTTCCGGGAAATACGACTGGCGATGGTGTCCGGGGAAACGGACGGCAAGGCCGGCACGGAACGCGTGCGGCGGCGCTCTGAACTTCTCAACCGGGCCGTCCGTCGAATGTCCTCGGCACTCCGGGGCCGCCAGGCGGTCGGGTGCGAACGGCGGACCGGCGAGACCGGGCGGCGCGGCGGTCGGGGTGACTGCTTTTTATGGGGCCGGCCTCTCGGGGGCGGAACCCGGACGGCCACGGTCGACATGGAGGCCGTGGCCGTCGGCACAGGCTGCGGGAGCGCAACCAGACGGACCCGAATGCCCTCGGGCGACCGCGGTCGACTGCTGAAGGTTGTCGAGAGGATCGTCAGCAGCACCACAAGCAAATGCCCCCCGGCGACCCCCCAAAACACACGACGACGGCGGGCCGCGGGACCGCGCGAGTCAAATATGTAGACGAGACTCGACATGGCGTCGATTCTTATATGTCGACCGGGAATGGACCCAACTTCCGGAAAGAACGGCTTGGGCGACGGTGCTTCAGTCGTCTTCGGCCTGCGTCACCAGCGAGACGTTTTCCAATCCGGCCTTCCGCACCGTGCGCATGATGGCGATCACTTCGCCATAAGGACGGTTTTCATCGGCGCGAATGAATACGGCCAAGTCCGGTTCGTCTCGACAGAGCGCCGCCAGGCGCAGGCGCAGTTCCCCGAGCGTGACCGGTTCCTTGCCGACAAACAGACGGCCCTCCGCGTTCATGGAAACCACCAGGTTCTTTTCGTCCTCAGGCTGCCGGGCATCCATTCTCGGGGGAGAGACATCCACGGCATACTCGAGCAGCGGCGCTGCGATCATGAAGACAATCAGCAGGAGGAACGTGAGATCCATCAAAGGAGTCATATCGATCTCACTTCTCGGCCTGAGCGTTTCATGTCGACGAGCCCGCGCCATCGTTATCCCACCCTCCGCCGCACCGAGAATTCTTCTGCCTCCCGACCTCGTTCGGCGCGCAGTTGCGCAAGAAAATCTTCCGCAAAACAATCCATGTCGGCGGCGACGCGCCGCACGGACTGCGCCAGATAGTTGTACCCCACCAAGGCCGGGATGGCCACGAGCAGCCCGACCACTGTCGTGAGCAATGCGCCGCTCACCCCGGGGGCCATGGCCCGAATGTCCGGGCGACCTGCCTTGGCCGCCATTTGGGTGAACGTCAGCATAACGCCCCACACGGTCCCCAGCAGCCCCAGAAATGGACTGACCGTCACCGCCGTATTCAATCCCCCGAGCCCGCGTTCGAGTTCGAAAAGCACTGCATCGGCCGTCCGCTGCATGGCATTCCGAACCAGCTCCGCCTCGCCGGTGCTCAGGGGGCGCGGCAGGCAACCGTGCCGCGCCCAAGTCTCGGTGGATTGTCCGTCCGAACCGAAGATTCGGCGCAATTCCTGGAGCGCAGCCTCGTACACAGCCCTGAGCGGCCCGGCGTGAGTATTGATCTGCAGTGACATTTCCAGCGGCATTCCAACCCGTTCCAGGGCGGCGACGAACCGTCGATTGTCCTTGAGCGCACGCCGAACCGCATCGCGCTTGTTCAAAAAAACGATCCAGACGTAGGCAGAAACGAAGATCAGAAACACCACGATCGAGCGGGCAAAGAGATCGCTCTGCCGAAAGGTGTATGAAAACGTCTCGAGGACCGGAATGGCCGCAATTGGCAAAACAGGAATAATCAAAGCCACAGCCTCACAATTCCCACACCGTAATAAACCCTGCAAGATCGTGCCGGCGACAGACGGACCGACGCAACGCCGTTCAAACGGCGCGCCGGGACAACAACACGCTTTGCCCGGCAGCCTGAGACCGACCGAAAAGGGGCCGTGTGCCGCTTTGGGAGCACGGAACGGCCTGCATCTAACTGGATGGCGTCACGTGACTGCCTGCGAGGCACCCAGTTATCTCATGTCGTCCGGAGGGAAGACGACGCCATCCAAGCGACCGAAACGCCTGAATACGACCAACACGAACCGCTCGGACGCCGAGCTGTCATGCGTACGCCCGGACACCTCGGAGACGCACTGTATGATACTTCCGCCTGGCAGCTCTGTCGAGCCGGGGTCGCCCAACTGCACCTTTTTCTCGCCCCGGCTCCCTGCTCCGGCGGGCGGACGCCGGACCGCCGTTTCTCTGCGGGGCGGCCGGGGCGGCCGCGTCTCCAGGAAGACGGTCGTTGCGACTGGCCGGTCCAGCTTGAATTCGGAATGAGAAAAATGGGTCGGCTCCCGGTTGATAGGCAGGCGAAAGCCGGTTTATTACCTGACAAGGCACTCACACGGAGATTTACGCGCGTGGTCCGGGGCACCGACCCGTCGGACAAGGCACGCGCACAAACAGCCATAACCGGACTGGGGGTGGAGATCTTTTCGCGCCGACGTGCCGTCTCCGCCGGGCGGTCCGCGACCTCAGAAGGGGAGCGCAATAGTGCGCTGTGCCGGGCACGGACCTGCGTGGACGGACCCGACACGGCACTGCCGACGCAACGTTCGGAGTCCCTGTCGCAGCAGCCTCGCAAACCGGGTCGGCAGAGAGAATCCCGCACCTCATGGGACGACGCAGGAAAAAAGATATTCTCACCGGGATCGAACTCGGGACCGCCTACGTCAAGGTGGCAATGGGAGAGTTCCTTCCCAGCGAGGTGGTCTCGATCATCGGGGCCGCACAGGTCTCATCGCTCCACAAAGTCCGCAAAGGTTCCGTACTGGATGCTCCTGCCGTTCAAGAACAGTTGGCGCAGGCCCTCGCAGTCAGCGAGAAGGAATCCGGGGTCGAAATAGAAGACGTGTTCCTGGCGGTCACCGGCGGACATATCGGCTCGACAACCAACGTTGGAAACGCGCCGGTCCAAAGTCCGGACCGAATCATCACCGAAGAGGAGGTCGTAACCGCGGTCCGGAACGCCCGGAGCTGTCGCCCACCTCCCGAGCAAAGCCACATCAATTCGATCGACCGCCGTTTTCTGGTCGACGACGTTCGGGAAGTCGCCAATCCCATTGGACAGGTCGGCAGTCGTCTCCAGGCCGAGGTGCACATGATCTACGGCGACCGCGGCGCCGTGGAGACGGCCCGGACTCTCGTGGCGGAAGTCCTCGGGTACCGGGAAACGGCCCGGGCGTTTTCCGCGGTAGCCGACACATTCGCCCTCTTTTCCGAAGAAGAACAGCGCCGGGGGTCCCTGGTAGTCGATATAGGGGCCGGCGTCACCGAGTATGCGGTCTTTCACGGGCCGGGCTGTTTTCACAGCAGTCAAATCGCCGTCGGTTGCGAACATGTTGTAAACGATCTGGCTGTGGCGTTCCGACTTCCCGTCCCCCGGGCGGCGGGGATTCTCCACAACCTCGGGGATTTCGGCAGTGCCGTCACCCGACCGGACGGGCGCAAGCGTTTGGTCGAGGTCGAAACAAGCTCGGGCAAATCCCGACGCATTCCGGCTTCCACGATCGAACAGGTGATCGAACTCCGTCTGCGAGAACTTTTCGAAGTCGTCGCGGCCGATCTCAAGAAAACGGATGCCTTCCAGCGGGTGTCCAACGGTGTGGTGCTCTGCGGGGGAGGCGCTCGGGTCCCCGGGATTGTCCGACTGGCCCGCCAGGTTTTTCAAATGCCGGTCCGGGTCGGCACGCCTTACCTCGCGGGCGGGCCGAGAGAAGTTATTGCGAATCCCGGGTTCGTCACGGCGATCGGCCTGCTCAGATTCGGTCGAAAAGTGCGGGAAATCGACCGGGAAAGCCCCGGACTCCTCGAACAACTCCGCATCGACGGCCACCGGATCCTGAACTTGGCAAAACGAGCGTTCCGATGGTGATCGACGACACACAAATCCTCCCGCCGGGACCGGAGACCGTCCCCGAACGGGGCCGACCGCTCACCACAGTGCTGGGGTTGGGCCGGGCCGGCGGCCGCGTCACTCGCGCTCTGGCCGCCCTCCCAAGCACCGCACCTTTGAAACTCGGGGCAGCCGATACCGATGCGGACAACTTGGCCGAATGCACCGGCGTCCAAACCCTCCTTCTCGGGGAGGATTGGACGGGGCGGGCCGGTTGCGGCGGCGACATCGCTGTGGGTGAGCGTGCCGCCGGCGGGTCCGCCGACCGGTTGGCCGCTTTCATGCGGGGTGCGGACCGGCTTTTCATCGTGGCGGGTCTCGGAGGGGGGACCGGCTCCGGGGCCTGTCGTGTCGCGGCCCGACTCGTTCGAGACATGCAACTGCCCGCATTCTTCGTCCTCACGCTACCGTTCTCGTTCGAAGGCAACTGGCGCAGGACGCAGGCGGACGCGGCTTTGGGCGAACTCCGCAGCTTAGTGGACGTGGCCGTCCCCGTCCCCAACGACTTGCTCTTCTCCGTCCTGCCGGCCGATACACCCGCGGCCAAAGCATTTGCCGAAGCAGACCGTGTCTTGGCCGAGGGTATTGCCGGACTGGCGTGCCTGATGTCGGCGGAGCCGCTCATCGCGTTGGACTTCGCGCGGTTTCGTGCCGCGTTGCGCGAACACCCCGTCCTCTGTGGGATCGGTGTCGGTCGAGGCCGCGGTCCGGAACGATGGCGTCGGGCACTCGAAGGAGTGTTCGAGGCGCCCCTGTCCGGCGGCCGTAAGGCGTTCGAAAAAGCTGACGGCGCCATCGTGGCCCTCATAGGCGGCCCCGACTTGGCCATGGGCGAAGTGCAAACCTGCCTGCAGGAATTCCAGCGGGCTTGCCGTCCCAGCGCCCGAATCTTGGCCGGCGCCGCTGCAGACGCGAGCTTCGGCGACGCTGTTCTGCTGGCGGCAATCCATTTCACGAGCACCGCCCCGAAAACCACTCCTGCCGATCCCGGCGAAGATCTCCAAGCCCGACCCACACCGTCCGGCAAACATCCCCAGCGCGGCGGCAGACGTCGGCGCAGCACGGCGTCCGCTTCGGAACTCCAAGGGGAATTACCGCTTCAAGAACGAACGTTGGGAATGTTTGCCGGTTGTCCCCCCACGACCTACCGCGGAGACAACCTGGACATCCCGACCTTCCAGCGGCGAGGTATCATCCTCGACACCGGGGACTGACGTATCGCCCAAATCGATCCCGGCGACGGGACAGGAAAGCCTCCTTCGCGGGGGTCGTTTTCCCGAAAATCCGCAGTCCATACGCCCCCCGCAGAAAAACACCGGATCGTATTGCATTTTCCATGAAAGCACGCGAGAACAGTTTGCGTATGGTCGCCCTTCTTGTCGTGGCGGTTTTCTTCGGCGCATTCCTGCTCTTTCCGATCATCGAGGTGCTGAGGGGCGGCCTCACCGACGACCGGGGTCGCCCCACGTTGGTTTACCTCGCCGAAATTTTTCGGAATCGGCTCTACTTGGAGGGACTGGTGAACTCGTTCGCCATCGCCTGCTGCACGACGCTGGCGGTTTTCTGCCTCGCCGTACCCCTGGCCTGGATCAACGACCGCTTCGAATTCGCCGGGAAGAAATGGCTCAGTGCCGGAGTCCTCATGCCGATGGTGCTGCCCCCTTTCGTCGGAGCACTCGGAATGCAACGAATCCTCGGGCCCGCCGGCGCCTTGAATACTTTGCTGGTGCGCGTCGGCTTCTGTTCGCCGGCCTCACCGCCGGACTGGCTGGGGGCTGGCGGGTTTTGGGGCGTAGTCCTGGTGGAAGCCCTCCACCTCTACCCGATCCTCTACCTGAACGCCCTGGCCGCCTTCGCCAACGTGGATCCGCTCCTGCACGAAGCGGCCGCCGACCTGGGATGCGCCGGAACGCGACGCTTTTTCAGGATCACTTTCCCCCTCATCGCTCCCGGACTCTTCGCCGGCGGGGCCATCGTCTTCATTTGGAGCTTCACCGAACTCGGGGCGCCGCTGATGTTCAATTTCGAGCGCGTGACTGCGGTGCAAATCTTCAACGGAATCAAAGAAATCGGCAACAACCCGTTCCCGTATGCCCTGGTAATCGTCCTGCTCACCGCTTCCGCCGTACTCTATGCCACTGCACGCCTGACGTTCGGTCGAAAGGCTTGGGCCATGACCTCGAAAGCCGGGGTTGCGTCCGGCCAAGTGCGCCTCTCCGGCATGGCTGCCGCCGGGGCGATCCTGGCCTTTGCTGCGGTCACTTTCCTGGCCGTCCTGCCCCACCTGGGCCTAGTCGGGATCAGCCTCAGTCGAAGTTGGTATAGGACCATACTGCCGACCGGATTGACGTTGGCGCATTTTCAGGCCGGTCTCAGTCACAACCTGACAGTCCCCAGCATTCTGAACAGTGTGCGGTACAGCACCATGGCAGTCTTGGTCGCCATGGTGTTGGGCGTGCTTATTGCCGTGCTCACTGTCCGGATGCGAGTGCGTTTCGCCTGGTTGCTGGACGCACTGGCCATGCTCCCGCTTGCCGTCCCGGGCCTGGTTCTCGCCTTCGGGTATCTGGCCATGAGTCAGAAAGGACGTTTCTTCCATTTTCTCGATCCCATTCAAAACCCGACCGCCCTCCTGGTCATCGCCTATGCCGTGCGCCGCCTCCCCTACGTGGTCCGCGCCACGGTCGCCGGACTGCAGCAGACCTCGGTGAGTCTCGAAGAAGCCGGCGCCAATCTCGGAGCGTCTCCATTCACGGTTTTCCGACGCATAACCGCACCCCTGATCACGGCGAACCTGATTGCCGGCGGACTGCTCGCCTTCAGTTTCGCCATGCTGGAAGTCTCCGACTCCCTCCTTTTGGCTCAGCGCTCCCTCTTTTTCCCGATCACCAAGGCCATCTATGAACTCTCCATGCTCTTGGGCGAAGGTCAGTCCCTGGCCGCGGCCCTCGGGGTGTGGACCATGCTGTTTCTCGGCGCCACCATTCTGGCGGCATCGCTTCTGCTGGGCAAGCGCCTGGGGGCCCTGTTCCGCATTTGACGCACGCTTGCGGTCCCCCCTTCTATACCCGCCTCAGTCTCAGTGGGGACTGAATCGGCATCGTCGTCGTGATTGCGGTCGATTCCGGGCCCTGTTTCGAGTTGTTTCCCGCCATAACTGACCAGTTGTCCCTTTTCCTCCGGAAGAACACCTCCAGGAGCATCCCTCAACCTCCTCCCGCCGGCCGACGACGAACGGCCCTCACCAATTCCCGCAACTCGGGACAACCCAACACAGCCGCAGCGCTCGCGTACACGGTCGCAATCACTACCGCAGGCCCACCCACCGCGAGGCACCGCTTGAGCAGGCCACCCTCGCCGGGCATCGCATCAGGCCAGAATACGACCCATCCTACCGCTGCCGCGGCCGCGACCGCACCACAGGTCGCAGTCCTGCCCAAATCGGGAAGCGTGCTCCGCAACCCCAGCGGGCCCAACTCCCCCCGCAGTCCTTTCAGCAGCAGGGCGACGTTCAGGAAAGAGCAGAGACTCGTCGACAAGGCCAACCCCCCTTGGGCCATGAATTGCATCAAAATCAAATTGAGGACGACATTCAACCCCAGACAAAGCGCTGCCACACGGACCGGTGTGGTGGTGTTCTTCCGGGCATAAAACGGGGCAACGGCGATTTTCGCCGCGACAAAGGCCGGGATACCGGGAACATAGAACCGGAGGGCCCACGCGGTGGCCGCAACCGCACCCGAGTCAAACCTGCCCCGTTCAAAAAGCAACCGGATCACAGCGCGGCCGGACACGGCGAACAAGACGACTGCGGGCAGACTCAGGAAAAACGCGTGACGAAGCGCATATCGCAGATGGCTCAGCAATTGATCGGGTTCGTCCCGGGCCGCCGCCTTGGACATGGCCGGCAACGACACAATTCCCAACGCAACCCCGAACAGGCCCACCGGCAAGTAGACCAAGCGTTGGCTGTAGTACAACGACGTGGTGGCCGACGCCCCGAGCCACCCCCCCAACAACCGATCCACAGCCACGTTCAGCTGCACCACCCCGGCGCCGACCAGAGCCGGCGCCATCAGTCGCGCCACCTCCCCGACCGCCGGGGCCCCGATCCGAGGCACAAAACGATAGCGGAACCCGGCGCGGCGGCAGAAAAAAACCTGGACACCCAACTGCAGACAACCTGCCGCCAGCACAGCCCACACCAACGCCCAGACAGGCGGCCCCCCTCCGTCGACACGGCCCGCCGCCAGCGCGGCCCACACCGTGCCGCAAATCAAGGCCAGGTTCAGCAGGAGCGAACTCAACGACGGCGTGGCAAAACGCCGGAGCGTATGCAGCACCCCGGAGAATGCCCCGACCAAACAAATGAAAAAGGCGTACGGCAGCAGCCACGGCAGCAGGGCTAACGTGAGACGCGCCAACTCGTTCCCCGCAACACCTCGAATCGCCATCGCAACCAAAACGCCGCAACCCACCACACCGGCCAGAACAGCGCCCAACACCGTGATGACGGCGGAAGCCGCGGCCCAGGCGGCGCGTTCCCCGCCCCGCTCGAGCCGATGCGAAAGCACGGGCACGAACGCAGCAGAAAAAGCCCCTTCGCCGAACAAGGCGCGCAAAAGGTTCGGGACGGTAAAAGCGATCAGAAAGGCCGCCAACCCGACTTGATCGCCCCAAACACGCGCAAACATGATGTCCCGCACCAATCCCAGAACGCGACTGGCCAGAATCCCGCCCGTCACCAGGAACATCGACCGGCTGATGGTACGCTGGCGTTCGGTCACGTCTCGCCCCTCTCGCTACGGTCGCCCCCCGCCGGCTTTTCACCCGCAGCGGCCACTTCGCCGGCCAAGCGCGCACGCACCCAGGCCAAAGCCTCCTCCCGGGTGGTCAGCAAGCCGTCCAAGCGTTGCTGCTCCACTGCTTCCAGGATCTGCCCGACCAGACGGCCGGGAGCGACCCCCAAGGCCAAAATGTCCCTCCCCCTCAGGAGAGGCGGGGGGATGATCGGTTCGTGCCGGTATTGCCAAAGCAAGTCGAGCAAGAAACAATAATTCTCGAACCGCCGATGGCTCGCCGCGCAGTCGAGTCGGTGCAACTCGAGCTCCGCCGGAAAGGTGGGCCGCCCGGCCATTCGTCGAAGCGTGGATTGCCGCATTCGACGCACATCGGCGAACTGCATGTGTCGCCCGACCATGAGCGCCACGGTGTCTCGCATTTGGCGGGACGCCCGCAGGCGCGTCAAGATCCCCGCTGCCAACTCCTCCCCGACCGCCGCGTGCCGAGGGAAACAGTCTCGACCCCGTTTGTCCCGCAGATGGACCACCGGTTTGCCCACATCGTGTAATAACGCCGCCCAAGCCAGCGACTCCGAAGCGCCTCGGAGTCCCGCCAACATGGCCAGGGTGTGCTCCCATACGTCACCCTCCGGATGAAACTCGGGCGGCTGAGGAACACCTCGAAACAACGCCGCCTCCGGAAGGCAGATCTCGAGTAATCCCGCATCGGCCAGGATTGCGAACCCCGCGTGCGGACGCGGCCCCGTCAGGGTCCGGCCGAGTTCGACTCGAATGCGCTCGGGACTGATCCGTCGCAACCCGGCCCGCATCCGGGCCAAAGCGACCCGAGTTTTCGACTCCAATTCGAAGTCGAACGCGGCCATGAAGCGGACGGCGCGCAACATCCGCAGACCGTCTTCGCGGAAGCGGGCCGCGGGGTCGCCTATGCCGCGAATCACTCCACGGCGCAGGTCGGCAAGCCCGCCGCAGTAATCGAGCAGTTCTCGGCGGACCGGGTCGTAGAACAAAGCGTTGACGGTGAAGTCCCGGCGTCGAGCATCCTCGCCGGGCCCGGTGAATCGCACCCGATCCGGACGGCGTCCGTCCGAATAGCCGGCCTCGGAACGAAACGTCGCGACCTCGATGTCAACACCCCGACCGGCATGAACCACGATCACCCCGAACTGCTCGCCCACCGCAAACGTCTTGTCGAAAAGCGTCCGCACCTGCTCCGGGTGCGCGGCAGTCGCCACGTCTGCATCCTGAGGGCATCGTCCCAGCAGGCGGTCCCGCACACACCCACCCACCCGAAACGCGGCAAACCCGGCTGCCTGAAGCCGCCGGATCACCGTGTCCGCAGCCCTCTCACAAGGCGTCACGGCCTCGAGCGAACGGACCTCCACCCTCACCGGCCCCCGTCCATCTCGATCCATCTCGTCTCGAATTTCCATCGACCGCATGTCGCTCTTTCCACAACCGCCGGCAAAAGAACGTCTGGAGAGGCGTCATGAATTCGGTTGGAAGCGCGAGACCGCGCCACTCCACGTTGAAGCACGGGCGCCTGCGAGCGGCCTCCGCCGTTTTCAGGCACACCGTGAGGGCCCCAGGCGGCGGGCGGGGCCCGACGCAAAAAACCTGCTCACACAAGACCGGAAGCCCCGCCCCCCGAAACCAAGGTCCCTGCCACAGCACACCATACCGGGAGCACTGGACGTTTCCCAGTTGTGCGGGTAAAATAGTGCCGGTTCGGAAACCGTTCGCAAAACGGGCTCGTCCCGCTTTGACCGCGGTGGCAAGACCTGGACGCTGCGACACCGTCGGAGCGGGCTTCGGCCCCTGTGCAGCAACAGGCCTTGTTTGCGACTCGAGCGGCGCCCGAATGCCCCCGTCACATCCGCACAGGAGGTAGACGCCATGCAAAACTCCGCGAGAACGGCCTCCTACGTGTTCTTTTCCGCAGTGATCTCCCTGCTGATCCACCTCTTGGTTCTCGGGCTCTCGGATCGGATGACACTCAAAGCCTTTTCGTACATTCCGACAGAGCAGAAAGCCGCGTACAAGCGCCTGCGCTTGAGGACCATTGACCCTCGGGAATTGGTTTTCCGGGAAAACAAGAATCGTCTGGATGCCAAGAAGACCACCGATCAACTCAGGTCGATCATCCGCCGAAGTCAGGTCAAGGTCCGCGACATCTTTCAAGCCGAGCGCCTGATCCGCAAGCCGAAACCGCGGCTGCAACTTGCCGGCCTCGGCAGCAATGTCCTCGTGCCGAAGATCAAACCCCCGGAGCCGCGCGAACTGAAAGCGCCGCGCCCCGAAATCCTCGAAATCGACGCAGCCAAATTGAGTCCGGACCGACTCGCTCTGGATCGCAAACCCACTCCGAAATTGCCGCGCAAGAACGTGGCGCGCAAGCATGTACCCAGCTTGGTGGCCGGCAGCGATTTTCAGGATGCCGTCGGCCGGACGTTCCAGGCCTCGATGCGGCTGAGCCTCCCGTCCCTGTCCCCGTTACAGGTAGGCAAGCTTCCCCCACGCGAGCCCGAGGGGGGAGGCGGCGAGGAAGGCCGAAACGGCAAAGGAACAACCGCCGGACGCAGCCTCGGCCCTTTGGCGGCCCTCCCGAAATTGCCGATCACCGGGCCGCGTGGAGCGCGGTCCGCCGGCGGCGAACGCATCGAGGAACTGGATCGCCTGCTCGATGTGACTTTCACGGTCTACGAGCAACCGGACGGCAGTGGTTTTTTTCGAGCCGATATCACCCCCAACCCCCGCAGTGACCGTTTGGCCTCTATTCCGAAAGACGTTCTCTTCCTAATTGATTGCTCGACGAGCATCTCCGACCCCAAGCTGGCCCAGTTTAAAGCGGCAGTTATCGAAGCGCTCCAGTACCTGAACCCCAGAGACGGCTTCAACGTGGTGTCCTTCAAAGATTCACCCCGGGCTTTGTTCGACCGCTTCGCCCCGGTCAAACCGGAATACATCCGCCAGGCCACCGGCTTCGTCAAGTCGCTCGTGCGCGGTGGGATGACCGACGTGTTCGCCGGTCTGCGCCCGTTCGTCGGTTCGGATCGACCGGCCAAGCGCCCCCTGAACATTTTCCTGCTTAGCGATGGCAAAACTACGGTCAAGAACAGTCCCAAGAACGCGGAGTTCATTCGAAAAATCGTCCAACTCAACCGTGCCAACGTGTCCATCTATTCCTTCAGCGCCGGCCGCAACGCCAATCTCTTCCTGCTGGACTTGCTGGCATACAACAACCGCGGCAAGAGCCTGCACGAGGACCGACTCCGCGATTTCAAAAAGCGGCTCGTCCATTTCATCGGCACCCATTCGGACCTGATCATCGCGGACCTCGAATACCATGTAACCGGGGGACTCGGTGAGGAGATCTACCCAAAACAACTCCCCCACCTTTACCGCGGCGAAACACTCTCCGTCTACGGCCGCTACCCCGCCGGGACGGGCGAACTTGCTCTCTCCCTGGTCGGGCGCGATGCGCAGGGCCGACTCGAAGAATTCCTTTTCAGGAGCAACGTCAAGAAGGCTCCCAAAGCCAGCGCCCGTCTTGCGGTCGAGTGGGCCTCGCAAAAACTTTATCATCTCATTTCCCGGAACACCTTGGCGCCGGACCCGTCCGTCGTCGCTCAGGTCCGGAAAATCGCCGACCAGTACAACCTGTTCGTGCCTTACTTGTAGGCCCGCAAAAAGCGCCTCGGTCTGGAACTCCATGCCGGCGGCGCTTGTTGTGCCCGGACAAGCCCCCGAACTGCGGAGTCAGCAGGCGCGTGGAACGACTCGAAGTTCAGACCGAATCCGGCTTTTACCCCATTCTGGCGGCTGAGGGGGCCCTGGCGCTGCCGGCGGTTCGCCGCGAACTCCGCGAAAGACTGGCGGACCGCGACTGCTTCGTCATCACGGACGACACCGTCGGCCCGCTCTATCTCGCCCCGCTCGTCCGGGTCGTCAAAGAAGTCGGCGCCCGCTCCTGTGCGACAACCGCTTTTCCCGCGGGAGAGGCGTCCAAGACCCTGGCAACCCTCGGCGACCTCTGCCGCCGGGCCGTCGAAAACGGACTTGATCGCCAAGCGCTCTTCATTGCCCTGGGCGGCGGCGTCGTAGGCGACCTCACCGGATTTGCCGCGGCAACCTACATGCGCGGGGTCGCATACATCCAAGTCCCGACCACTCTGTTGGCCATGGTCGACAGCAGTGTGGGCGGCAAGACGGCGGTCGACCTCCCGGAAGGCAAGAATCTGGTCGGCGCCTTTCACCAACCGGAACTCGTTCTGGCCCAGTTGAATTGGCTCCGAACTCTCCCGCCCCGTCAGGTACGCTGCGGCGTAGCTGAAGTCATCAAGTACGGCGTCATCCTGGATCCGGAGTTCTTTGCTTACCTCGAAGCCTCCATGCCGGAGTTGCTCGTCTTGGACGCAACTGTCTGTCGTCAAGTGGTATTGCAGAGCTGCCGGCTCAAGGCTCAAGTGGTGGCGCAAGACGAAAACGAGTCCAAGGGAATCCGGGAAATCCTCAACTTCGGCCATACTTTCGGCCATGCCGTGGAGGCGCTCGGCGGTTATTCGACGGTCACGCACGGAGAAGCTGTTGCCGTCGGAATGCTCATGGCAGCCGGACTTTCCGAGAGACTCGGACTCGCCCCCGAAGGGACGGCGGCTCGACTCGAAGCGCTGATTCGGGCCGCCGGACTGCCGGTCCGCGCACAACCGCCGGGCGCAACCCCGGACGCCATCCTCGAAGGCATGTCCCGGGACAAAAAAGTGAAGCACGGGCAACTGCGACTCGTCCTGGTCCGCGACATCGGCGTCGCCCAGGTGGTCGAATGCAACGACCGCGAGCTGCTCCTCGAAGTTATCGGGCGATACTGTGGACAACCGTGAAGCCTACATTGCTCTGAATCTCCTGCCCGGCATCGGCCCGCTGCGGGTGGCTCAACTCCTCCAATTCTTCGGAGACCCGGCGACTATCCTCCGGGCCTCGAAAAAGGACCTTGCCCGCCTGCCCGGCATCGGCGAACGTTTGGGCTCGGTCATCCGTAACTGGACGGACCATTGCGATCTCGAGGCCGAACTCGAACAGGTCGAGCGGGCCGGCGTCCAGATCGTCACCCGGGAAGATGAGGCCTACCCGGAGTTGTTGCGCCAAATCCACGACCCTCCGCTCGTGCTCTACGTCCGGGGCCGTCCCGAAACATTGAATTGCCCCAACAGCATTGCAATTGTGGGCACCCGACGCCCCACGACCTACGGGTTGCGCATGGCTGAGATTCTCTCCATAGCCGCGGTTGCTGCCGGCTGGACCGTGGTCTCCGGATTGGCCCTGGGAATCGATACCGCTGCCCACGAAGCCGTGACACGGCACGACGGGCGGACTTTGGCAGTCCTCGGCAGCGGACTGGGCCGTGTCTATCCCCAGCAAAACCTGCCGCTGGCGCGCAAGATCTGCGACCAGGGAGCACTCATTTCGGAACTGCCGCTCCAGGCGCCCCCGGATCGGCGAAACTTTCCGATGCGAAACCGGATCGTCTCGGGCCTCAGCGCCGGGACCGTCGTGGTCGAAGCCGGCACCCGAAGCGGAGCCTTGATCACGGCGGCCCAGGCCTTGGAACAGGGCCGACAGGTCTTCGCCGTCCCCGGACGTGCCGATTCGCCCCAGGCCCGCGGGTGCCACGCCCTCATCAAAGACGGAGCACGCCTGGTCGAGTCGTTCGCCGATGTTCTCGACGAGTTTTCCGGGTTTGGAGCACACCTTCGGCCCGCTCCACTTCCGAAAACATCGCCGCCAGCGGAGCGGGAAACGCCCGGGGCCGGGTTGCAATTGAGTGGTTTGGAGCGTAAGCTTCTCGAATTGATCGCCGAAGGGGAAGAAGGCATCGATTCGCTGATTGTCCGGACCGGCGAACCGACCGCGAGTGTCCTCGGGGCGCTGGTTATGCTCGAAATACAGCGTCTCGTCAAACAACTCCCCGGCAAGCGCGTCGTACTGCGGACCGGCGAGATCGAAAGCTGAGTCCCCCCACCGTCCGTCGGGAGGTCCCTTCCCGACATAATCCCAAGCCGCGGCAGCGTCCGCAGAATCAAACAGGTTGTACACCCAGCTTGAAGAACCCGAAACTCGTTATCGTCGAATCGCCTGCCAAGGCACGGACCATCAATCGGTTCCTGGGAAGCGACGCCCGTGTTCTGGCTTCCATGGGGCATGTGCGTGACCTGCCGGAACGGAACTTGGGCGTCGAAATCGGCAAACGATTTCAACCGCGTTACGTTTTGACTCCAAACGGAAAACGTGTGATCAAAGAACTCAAGGCCGCAGCGGAAAAGGCCGAGATCGTCTACCTGGCAACCGACCCCGACCGGGAAGGCGAGGCCATCGCCTGGCACCTCCGCGAAATCCTGAAGACCACCGGTGCCGCGCCGTTCCGGCGGGTGACGTTCCACGAAATCACGCGCCGAGCCATCGAGGGCGCCTTCGGCCACGCCGGCGACATTGACACTTCCAAAGTCGACGCACAGCAGGCCCGACGGGTCCTGGACCGACTCGTCGGGTACCAGGTCAGCCCGCTGCTCTGGAAGCGAATCAAGCCAGGTACCAGTGCGGGACGCGTGCAGTCCGTGGCCCTTCGCCTTGTCTGCGAACGCGAACGGGAAATTCAGGACTTCAAGCCCCGAGAGTATTGGAACTTCGAAGCCATATTCGAACCCCTGCCGCAGGGACCGGCCTTCAAAGCCCGCCTGGTCGAGTTGGACGGTGCAAAACCGGCAGTCCCGAACGCCGCAACCGCCGAAGCCATCGCCGCCGAACTCGAACCGGCCACATTCGCCGTTGCCGCGACCTCAAAGAAACAGAAAACCAAACGTCCACCGCCTCCTTTCATCACCAGCACGCTGCAGCAGGCTGCGGGCAACCTTTTGCGACTCAGCACGCGGCGCACCATGCGTATCGCTCAGCAACTCTATGAAGGCATCGAATTGGGTACTGAAGGCGCCGTCGGTCTCATCACCTACATGCGAACCGATTCAGTCGCCGTGGCGCGAGAGGCGCAGACCATGGCCAGGACTTTCATCGGAAAGGAGTTCGGTCCCGAATTCGTGCCGCCGAAACCGAACGTGTTCCGGTCCGGAAAGTCTGCCCAGGAAGCTCACGAAGCCATCCGACCCACCGACGTGAATCGGACCCCCGAAAAAGTCGCCCCCTACCTCGACGCTTCCCAGCTCAGACTGTATCGGTTGATCTGGAGTCGATTCACGGCCAGTCAGATGGCGCCGGCGAGATTCTTGGAGCATGTGATCGACGTCAGGGCCGGTGGTCCGGGACTCTCCCATGACTGCCTTTTCCGTGCCACGGCCGTTTCCGTCGTTTTTCCCGGCTACAGGAAGGTCTTCGGCGCAGCCGAGAAAGGAGAGGCCGGGGACAACGGCAACAAGAACGGACCGTCGCAGACCGGCAACCCCCTGCCCGACCTCGCCGAAGGGACGGACTGTCGCCTGGTGGAACTCAACCGCGAGCAATGTTTCACCGAGCCGCCGAAGCGTTTTACCGAAGCTTTGCTGGTCCGGGAATTGGAACGCAACGGGGTCGGACGCCCTTCCACCTATGCCACGATCGTCAATACCATCCAGGAGCGGGGCTACGTCGAAAAAAAAGAAAAGAGCCGGCTGGCGCCGACCCCTCTCGGCTTTTCCGTGAACGACTTCCTGGTGTCCCGACTGCCGGACCTTTTCGATGTGGGCTTTACCGCCCGAATGGAATCTCGGTTGGACGAAATCGAGGAGGGCAAACTCGACTGGCAGGAAATGCTCCGGGAATTTTACGACAACTTCCGGGAATGGGTCACCGGACTGCCGCCGGGCGAACGACCGGACAATGAACGCGCCGCCGCCTTCCTGGCCGCCTTTCCGGAAGACCTCGAATGGGACCCTCCGGTCAAACGGGGCAAGCGCGTCTTCGACGACCGACGTTTCATCGATTCGCTCCGCAGCCAGGTGGAAAACGGCAAATCGCTCTCCGACAAGCAATGGGCTGCGGCAGTAGCCTTGGCGGCACGCTACGCGGACAGAGTTCCGAAGCTGCGGGAGGCGGTCGAAAAACTGGGTATGCTCGACCTTTTCAAGAAGGCCGAAGCCCGAAGCCAAGCCCCGGCGGCAGAGGGGCAGGGAGGCCGGAACGTGCCCGGGCCCGACGCCGTACCGCTCCTGACCGCCCTGGCCAACGTCCAATGGGCCGACCCCGTGAAACGGGGAAAGCGGGTCTATGACGACGCCGCTTTCTTCAACTCGCTCCGGGAACGTGTCGAACAGGGCCGCCCTCTCACACCGGCCCAACTCGAGGCCCTGAAAAAACTGGCGGTCCGGTATCGCAACCAAGTCCCCGATTTCGATCAACTGGCGACGCAGTATGGAATCGAACACCGGGAAGGACCGTCCGACGAACAGGCGGCGAACAGGGCACGGAAACTGCTCGGGCTGCTGGAACACATCAAGGAGTGGGCCCCCGCGGTCAAACGCGGGCGACGACAGTACGACGACCGCCAGTTCGCCGAATCGTTGCAACGGCAATTCCAGCGAACCGGCAGCCTCTCGGAGAGACAAGTACAGGCGCTCGAAAAACTCCTGGCTCGATATGCGAGCCAAGTCCCGGGTTATGCCGAAAAAGTCCAGGCACTGGGCTTGCCCGCACCGCCCCCCGAACTCCCGCTGCCGGAAGGGGCGACGTGCCCGGAGTGCAGCGCACCTCTGGTGGTCCGAAAGGCACGCGGCCGCAGTTTCTACGGATGCTCCACTTTTCCCAACTGCCGATTCGCAGCCTCAGCCCTTCCGGCCAAAGCGGAATAACCGCCGGAAAAACCCAGTCTCTTTCTTCTTCTCCGGCGGCTGCGAACCGCCTCCCGCGGCCTCAGGGGCCGGAGGCCGCGGCACGCCCGTAGAGCCGCGTTGCGCTCCCGGGCGATTGATCCGGTAGTCCACCCCTTCCACGGCCACTCGCCCTCCGCTCACCATGATCCGCCCGATTTCAGAGTCACGGACCAAGTGAGGCACACTCCGATCCATTACGTAGTATCGCTCCTGCAGGAGTTCAACATTATAGTCGTAGACCCGATACGCGTAAAACCGGGGCCGAATCAACAACAGCACATGAATACTGCTGACGGCGTCAACGTCGCACTCCGGCTTGGATCCGGCGATCCTCGGCCCCAACCGGACCACGCCGTAGACTTTGCTGTCGTCCTCCACCCGCAAGCAGTACACGTCCCCCTTATCGGCGTGAAACAGTACCAGACTCGCTTCTCGAGGTTGAATTCGGGTCGCGGGACTGGAAGCCGGCACCCCGAGTGTCCGTTTCCAGCAGACGATGCCGCCCCGCACATCAATGCTGACCGGATCGGATATGTAGTCGTTCGCCAGCCGCGGATGCCCCACCACGGCACGAATCTCGTATGAGCCGACCCGCTGCATGTCGAACAGGCTGTTCACTGCCAGGGTCAACGTTTTCGTTTCTCCGGTCCCCAGAATCAGGCCCGCCGCCGGATTTGCGTCCGGGGCCGTGGACCGCACAGCTCGCCGGTCGGTCCTCGTCACCCGGAACTTGAGAAAACCGTCTTTCGGATCGAGCCCGAAAACCAGTGTGTTCCCGGTGTAGTTCCGCAGAACCACTCGAACTTCGATCGGCTCGTAACGCAGGTATTTGCGCCGGTCGGCGCTCAGTCCGATCCCAATCTGACCGAAGGAAGAAAGAACCGGGGCCAGGGCTGCAAGCCCGACGAACAGCCGAAGGTCGTGTCGCTTCATGGCGCCAACCTCCCGAAATGAAAGGACGCAGACATCGGCCCCGCACGTGCCGAACGGGAACCACGATTACCCCTCCTGCATAACCCGACCAAGGGTCCGCACAACCGCGTCCGACACCGCCTGCGGCGTCAAGGCACGCCAGCAGCCCGCGGGCGCGAGGGCGCACTCCTTCCGGAAACAGGGCGCTTTCGGGCACCCTCCCCCCAGCACGACATGACCCGCACCGTACGGCCCGGTCCGAACCGGGTCCGTAGGACCGAAAACCGCGATCGTCGGCCGACCCAGCGCCACAGCCAAGTGCAGGGCGCCCGTGTCGTTACAGAGCAAGGCATCGGCTTCGCGCAACAGGGCCGCCAACAATGTGAGGTCGGTCTTTCCCGCAAGATCGAGCGGCGCCGCACGCCGGCAGCCCGCTGCGACCGCGGCGCACAGGTCGCGCTCGCAATCGCTGCCCAGGATCCACACATCGAGCCCCGGCACGGCCCCGGCCACTTGGTCGATGACCTCTGAGAAACTTGCCGCCGGCCAGACTTTTGTCCGCCATCTCGCCGCCGGGGCCACCGCCAGGACCGGCCCCGCGTCTTCGACGTCGCGCACAAAACGCCGTCGCAAACGGATGTCCCGGGCCCGGGCCCGGACTTCTTTCGGCAAGATGAACGCGGGAAACCGGGCCGGGCCGTCGAGACCGAAAGCCGCTCGGACCAATGCACGGTTCCTGTCCAAGGCATGCCGCACGTCCGACGGCGGCTCGATGCGCTCGGTATAGAAGAGCCATGCCCCTTCACGCGCTCCGCGGAACCCGATCCGCCGACGCGCCCTCGAGGCAAAAGCCACCACGCCACTCCGCAGAAGCCCTTGGAAATCCACGCACACGTCCGCACGAAAAGCGCGAAGCTCGCGGACAAAACCTCTCAATGTCCGCCCGGGCGATGGCGAATGCAAGGCGTGGCGAGGAAACACGAGTACCCTGTCCACCAGACCGCACGCCTCTACGACCGGTGCGAAAGGCCGGTTCACCACCCACCCGATGCACGCAGCGGGAAAACGCTCCCGGACAAGCGCAACCGCCGGAAAAGTGTGGACGATGTCGCCCAAACTGCTGGGTTTGACGATCAGGATATTCACAGAATCCCGAGTCCGAGCAGAAGATGCCGAGACCGACCGCAGCGCCCGAGACAAGCAACAAACGGGAAGTACCGAACCCACAGTCCAGTCAGTGGCACACGGCACGCATTCTCATGCAAAGACGACGCCCCGTGCCGGCGAATCAAAGTCCAATCCGAAGGGGCGGGCAGCCGGGTCAACGCATTTTCAATCCGCGACACGCTCCGGCGCAACCGACGCCCGCGCCGCGACGGCCTGCAACCCCGACGCCGCCTCAGCGGCCCGCAGCCAGACGCTGAGCCAACCGCTCGGGAAGCCCCGCCTCCCGGATTTTCTCCTGGCAAGCCTGAATGTCGTATTCCACACGATGCAGACGGACCATGCGGTCGTCGGGATCGTACATGACAAACGCCGCACGGGGATCCCCGTCCCGGGGTTGTCCCACACTGCCCACGTTGATGAGATATTTGTGCCCCGGCTCAATCTTGAGTTCGTCGTACCGGCCCCCGGAAACATCTCCGAACTTGCTGAAGGCCAAGGGAACGTGGGTGTGGCCGAAGAAACACAACGCCGTGAACTGGTAATTCATGCACGCCGCTGCGGTAAACTTGTCGAAGATGTATCCCCAACGTTCCGGGACATCCAACGTGGCGTGCACCAAAGTCACCCGCGCATCGAGGGTCTTCCGCAACGGCAAAGACGCCAGCCACAACCTCTGCTCTTCCGAAAGCTGGTTTCGCGTCCACTCGATCGCCATCGCCGCCTGCGGATTGAACCCAATCAATTCGGTATCCACCGAAGCCTGTTCGTCATGATTCCCCTTAATCACGACCTCCACGTCCAGCTCTTGGACGGTCTCCACGCACCGGCCAGGGTCCGCATTGTACCCAACGATGTCCCCGATGCAAAGAAACTTGTCCACTTTGAGGCGTTCACACTCGGCCAATACCGCATCGAGCGCCTCGAAGTTGGCATGAATGTCGCCAAGAATCGCGTATTTCATGTGTCATGGACCGTAATGCAGTCGAAAAAAAGTTCATGATCGAACGTTCCGGGCCAGCGGCGGAAATCGTCTCCGAATCGCCCCGGAACGGATTGGAAACGTGCGGAACTTCCATACCATGGCCGAGAACCGAATGTGGGACTCGATGCGCCTTCGTCTCCGGCGCTTGGAGAACGTCCTCGACCGGCAATACGCATCCGCACGCTCCTGGACGAAAAAATGCAGACGATACGACCGGGGCTGCACCCGCCACTGTGGACAACGGCCGCCCCGAGGCCGACCGTTGTGGAACGCCGCTTAGAAAACGAAGGCCGGCCTCCTGTCACCGTTCCCGGCGACCGGAAAAGCCGACTCCCGGACGGAGAAGCGGTCGGGACCGGCGCCCGCCGAATGCCCGGCGCGCCGCTCTCAGATTTCCACATCACTCACTGTAACGCCTGACAAGGAATCTTCAAACGACGACCCGGATTGAAGCGGGCAGTTCGAGCAATCGTTGTGGAGCCTCAAACAGAAGTCCTGGTATACCTGCAGCAACCCTTGCTGTTCAGCGGCACGGTGCACCAGTTCCCGCACCCGACTCGGAGGCGACAGCAACCGATGGGCCGCCTGAACCAACAATCGATTCTCTTGGAGGGCCGGCAGCAGGAGCCACGCCGCACGGGCACGATGCTCCAATTCCGGCCGGCCTTGCTGTCGGCCCAGAACCGCCCCGAACGGAAGCATCGCGTTGGCCAGAATATCGTGGGTCCGGCTCGGCCCCAAGAGCCGGGCAGGCTTGCGCAGGCGACGTGCGAAGTTCGCAAACGCACTCCAGTCCCCGGCCACGTCCAATTCCGACCGAAGACGACGCAAGAGGTCCATCGACCCGTCGGCCGTTTCGAAGACCTCCAAAAGACGCCGGGCCGGCCGGCACTCCCAGCGCTGCAACAATTGCACGCCCGCAGCCAGGCGCCGCTCGGGACTGTTGAGAGGCCGAACGCCGGCCCGGCGCCAACCGAGCCGGAGCGGCTGCCGGCCCAACGCCCACCATAAATCCCACAATCGGCGTGCACGGCCCGCCAACTCCCCGTGCACACGCACCGCAGTCGGATCCGGAAGCAAACCGGCACTGCCGAAAAGACAGGCCTCGAAATGCGGTCCCGAGGGCAGTTTTTCCAGGTCGGACAACGGGGTCGCGCGCGCCAGCTCGCGGAACGGCGCCCGATTGCTCTTGTAACCGAGCGCCTCGAACAGGTTCTCGTACAGAGCCTGCTCGAACCCTCTGCGAATACCTTCCCGATGGAGACGCCGAACCTTGTCGCTGAAGCGGGCCAAACCGGCGGCACGAAAAAAGCGAACCACTCCGTCGTTTTCCGTACCGGCCCAACGGACAGCGCACTCCCCCGGCCCCACCCGACGCGCGTAGGGGTAAACCTCAGCGCGAACCTCTTCCAGCAAATCCTCCCACGGCCGATCCAAATGTGAACGCAAGACGAAACACGGCGGCAGCGCCCTCGCCCGCCCGGCCTCCGACGGCGGAGCCCACACGGCGTGGAGAACCACGTTCCCGTAGGAAGGATCGCGGTCGTGTCCGTGCCGAAACCAGTCCTGCGCACTTCGATGGACCTCCACGTCGCCAGTGCACATCGCACCATCCAAAAGCAGCATGGCGTTCCGAAAATCCGGTCCCGCCTCCACATTCCACGTGCCGGGGGAAATGACCTCAAGACGCTGCCCGTCGGTTGTCCATAAGGCGCCGCAAAAGCGCTGTTCGTTCCAAAGCGCCTGCAAAAAGCGTTCGTCCCATTGAAAAACCCTGCCTGCGTCGGTATTTTCGTGAACAACGCGGCCGAGTCGCGCTCGATGCGGCACCCGACGCCGGAACCGTTCGTACCACACGTCCGTCCACGGCGCCTGCCAATCGGTCTCGATGGTCGTTTGCATGGCGTGACCTCCAAAGAATGGTTGATTTATACAACCTAACAAAAGATAGTGCATGAACAAGCAAATAGCAAATTTTTTTCTGTGTTTTTTCCCGGCCGTCTGCATTTTTTCGGGGACGCCTCCCAAACAAGCTGCGACCGATCCTGCTGCTTCCGTGCGCCTGACCCCGCTGGTCCGGGCCGTAAAGCGCGTCATGCCGGCGGTAGTGAACATCGGCACCGAGCAATACGTGCGCGTGGCCGACCCGTTCGAGTCGTTTTTCAACGAGTTTTTCGGTGTCCGGCGTTATTCCAAGCAAGCCATGCCGCTCGGGAGCGGGGTTATCGTGGACCCGGCAGGCCTGGTACTCACCAACAACCACGTCGTCCAGCGTGCGTCCAATCTCCGCATCCGCCTGTGGGATGGAGAGACATGCGAAGCAGTCCCCATTGCCACGGACCCGACCAACGACCTCGCCCTGCTTCAATTGGATACGACGGCACTGAAGGGCAAGCTCACCGCCATCGGTTTCGCGGTCCCCGACGATCTGGTTCTCGGCGAGACCGTGGCTGCGGTGGGCAACCCGTTCGGGCTCGAGCACAGTGTCTCCGCCGGCGTGTTGAGCGCCAGAAACCGCACGCTGCAGGAAGGCGAGGCGGTTTTCAGCGACATTCTTCAGACCGACGCCGCCATCAATCCGGGCAACAGCGGCGGCCCGCTGGTCAATCTGGACGGCGACCTTATCGGCATCAATATCGCCATTCGTCAAGGAGCCCAGGGGATCGGCTTCGCCATTCCCATGCACCGGATCGAAGACGTGCTTGCCCGATGGCTGATCCCCGGCCGTTTCTCGCTCGGCTGCTGCGGACTTGTCCCGGGCACGGAAGTGACGGAAGACCGAATGTACGCCGTGGTGGCCGAACTCGACCCCGGCAGCCCGGCGGCCCGAAGCGAGTTAAAAAAGGGTGATCGTATTTTGAGTGTCAACGGACGTCCCGTGAGTCGCGCCATTGATGTGGGCCGCATTCTTTGGCCCCTCAGGGCGGGAGACAAGCTGCGTGTGGAGTGCGTCGGCGGCAAGACGGTCACCATCAAGCTCTGTCGGATGAGCCCCCGCCTTCTCGTCCGCCGACGTCTCGGTGTCCAAACTCAGGAACTGACCCCGCCTCTCCGCCGCGCGCTCGGATTGCCGGACGACCTCGTGGGGCTCGCCGTGAGCGAGGTCGGGGAGGACTCCGAGCTAAAAGCGTGCGGCGTACGCCGGGGCGACATCATCCTCCGGATCGGAACCGTGGATACCGCGACTCTCGAAGACGCTTTCAATGCCCTGAAAGACGTACGTCCGGGACAAGTCGTCCCGGTCTTCCTGATTGCCGTCGAGCAGAGCCGGGGACAGTTGTTCGGTCGCCGGTTCGCCGTGAACGTGACCGTCCATTGAGTCCGCGTCTTTGCCGGGAGACTTCGGGGATTCGGATTTCGTTTCGCCCACTCGGACGTCGGTCGGCTTCGGCGGCAACCTCAGAGCGCGATTGGAACGATGAAGCCGAAAACCTACCTTTGGTTCGGAATCCTGCTCGCTCTTGCAGTCGGTGACCTCTACTTCATTTTGCCGGCGTACAGAGGGTATCGCAACGCGTGCGAAGACGTGACGGACCTGAAGCGGCACCTCATGCAGCAGCGCCAAGACATCCAGCGTCTCGAACGGGAAATCCGGGCGTTGCGCGCCGACCCTCGAGCGGTGGAACGCGTTGCCCGGGAGAAGTTCGGCTGGTGCCGCGACGGCGAAAAGATCTACCACTTCGAAGCCGAAGCACCGACCGCCGGCGAACCGCCCCTGCTTCCGGGGAAAACCCGGGCGTGCGAGAAACCCGCACGCGTTTCGCGGAAATGAGGTGGCCGCCCTGTTCGGATCGAGGCGCCTGACCGTCGCGTTCGGCCCGGTTTTTTGTGGAGGTCTCGGTGCTGTCGCCCCGTTGCCTGCCGAGGAGGACTCGAATGCGCCCGAAAGAACGCGTTTTGACCGCATTCAGTCACCAGCAGCCGGATCGGGTCCCACTCGATTATCTGGCCAACCCCGGGATCGATGCACGGTTGAAGGCCCACTTTAATCTTGCCCCGAATGACGCCGAAGGTCTCCGCCGGGCATTGGGCGTGGATTTCCGGGGCGTTGCCGCCCCGTACATCGGGCCAAAACTCCACGAGAACATCGGCGATGTCCGAGTGGATATGTGGGGAATACACCGCCGCTGGGTCGAGCACGCCGCCGGCGGATACTGGGATTTCTGCGACTTCCCTCTCCAAAACGCCACACTCGACGAAATCGAAGCCTGGCCCATGCCCTCTCCCGACGACTTCGACTACTGCGCTGTGCCGGCCGCCTGTCGGCGTGTCCAGGACTACTGTGTCGTGGTGGGCGGCCCCGGGGTCGCTGACGTGATCAACAGCGCGGGGATGATTCGCGGCATGGAACAGACGTTGATCGATCTGGTCACCGACGACCCGGCTGGAATGCACTACATCGAGCGCCGTTTCAAAGTCCAATTCGAAATCATGCAGCGAACACTCGAGGCGGCAAACGGCGCGGCGGACTTGTTTTGGATGGGAGAAGATCTCGGAACTCAGATCGGGCCGATGATCAGCCTGGATCTCTACCGGCGTCGCCTCCGGCCCATCCATCAACGCTATGTGGACTTGGCGCGCGCTTGGGATCTGCCGGTGATGTTCCATTGTTGCGGATCGAGCAGTTGGGCCTTCGACGAATTCATCGAAATGGGGGTCGCTGTTGTGGATACGCTGCAACCGGAGGCGAAGGACATGGCCCCGGCCTTTCTCAAACAGCGCTACGGCACTCGATTGGCCTTTCACGGCTGCATCTCAACCGCCGGCCCCGTGGCACAGGGCAACGTCGACGACACGGTCCGCGCGGTGCGCGAAACACTCGAAATCATGATGCCCGACGGCGGCTACGCACTCTCCCCCACCCATGCTCTGCAGGACAATTCCCCCACCGAGAATGTCGTGGCCATGTACCGAACGGCCCGCGAATTCGGGACCTATTGATCGGGCTCGGAAGCAGAACCTGATCGCCCCCGAAACCTCTTGTTTCTCCCGGAACAATCGCCTGGAACCGCGAATCGATGCCTCTGCAAGAAAGGAGCCGACCGTGAACCGAAAGTGCATTCTCCGCACTCTTCTGGGAATCGTATCGGGGTTGAATTGGTGCACGGCGTCAACCGTGGCCGAGGCGCCCCTGCCTTTGATCCGGGATATGCCGTTGGAGAGCGCTTGGCACGCTCCAGGGCGGATTGTCATCCCCACCTCCGACAAGCCCGCCGGACACGAAGTCCGTTTTCCCGCCGTACCGTTCCGGAAAAAAAGCGCGGTCTGCCTCCGTTTCCAGGCCCGCCTCCACACGCCGACTCCCGGAGGCTGGAACCCCTACCTCGGCATCAGCGTGAACGGACGACAGCTCGGTCGTTTCACCCGGGCCGGGACGGAGCGTCTGCTCAAACGCGCGGAGTTCGTCGAAACGACCCTCCGCGGCCCCCTCCCATGGTGGGGGAAGCGCTCGGGCATGCCGGTCTTGTTCACGGTCTTCGGCCCGTCCGACGCTCTGGACCGACGTATCCTTTCGGAGCGCGAAGAGGGATACTGGTATCTCCTCGACGTCTCGGACATGATCCATTACCGCCGACTCGGCGCCGACGGCCGCGTCGAGTCCGAAGCCCCGAACCGGATCGTGTTCACCAACACCTGTCTGAAACGTTTTTTCCCCGGTCGCAAAACAGGATTTCCGGACATGATCGTCGATGACCTCGAGGTCGGTTGGTTGCCCCCGCCTCTCGCAGGACGGCTGCGGGAACTGCACATGGACCAATATGCGCCCATCCAAGACGGCAAATCGCTGCGGGGTGATGGCTGGGAACTTCACGTCGACGACGGGGGTGGAATGCAGCTTAACATCGGCCGTGACCGGTACTGGCTGGCCGCGTTTTTGTCGTATCCCGCCACCCCCGAGAAACGATTCAACGGGCTCACTCCGGGAACGCGCACAGGCGGGCCGGAATGGAACCCACGAGTTCGCAGAACGAAAGACAATGTCCTGGAAATCGAGGCGCGATGTGCCGAATACCGTCTGCAACGGACGGTTCGGGCCGCGGGCGACGTGCTCCGGGTACGCGACACCCTCACCAACCTCCGCGAGGAACCTGTCGGACTCGTGGTTCGTAACTGCCTGACCCTGCCCAAACTGCCGATCCCGGACACATACCGACTCGCCGGCACCGACCGCGAAGCCCTGATTGGCGGTTGTGCCGCCAACCCGACCGTGTTCGCGGCCCAAGCCGACAGCAGCGTGGGGATCGTGGTCGAGGACAATGTCTACCGCCTGCAACTCGAGCTTATGCGCCACGCCAACACGTTTCAGTTGCAGACCGCCCACCTGGGGATCGACGCCCGAACCGGTTACACGCTCGAATGGACCATTTACCCCGGCCGCAGCCGCGACTATTTCGACTTTGTCAACCGCGTGCGCCGCGCCTGGCGCGTCAACTACACCATTGACGGCCCGTTCGTGTTCGACTCCAAGGTTGTACCGGGTCGCGGCGCCCGACTGTTCGTTTTCGGCCCCTGGCTCGACTACCATCACGACGGCTCCCAAACCCGCGACAGCTATCGAAAAACCGTTTCCCCAATCCTCGCCGAACTGCGCAAGCAGGTGCCGACGGGCGTGTTCATGCCCAAAATCGAGACCAATCTATACACGATTCTCAAGAGCAAACTCCCGGACGGAGACCGACTGCCCGGCAGCGACCGGAAAACCGGCCGCTACGGCTTCGTCCTCGACCCGGAACAAAGCCGCATCCTCGAAAAAGGCATCGGTCCCTGGAAAGACTCGATCCTGTACGCACCGAACAATCGCATCATTATTGACACGTACTACGAAGGCTACCACCGCAACGGGAAAGACCTGTTCAACCTCCTCCTCTATTTGCGCAAGGGAAACACCCGCTACCGCCTGTTCATGGACCAGATCGACTTCTGCATGGACGCACTCGGATTCAACGGCATCTACATCGACCAGTTCAGCCAGGCCGGCACCCTCAGCCGCAAGGACCGCAGCTCCTGGGACCGGTGGGACGGACGCACCGTGGACCTCGGCCCCGACGGCCGCATCACCGGCAAACGCACCGACTGCAACCTCGTCGGCGCCACCGCACGCGCCGATATCCTCGAATACATCTTCCGGAAAGGCGGAAAAGTCGTCATCAATGGCCAATCCACGGTCCGTGAAACCCGCTCGTTTCCCGCTTGGCGCTTCCAGGAAATGGACAACGACGGCGTGAACCCCCTCGAGTTTCTTCACGACAAACCGCCCATCTTCTATTGGCAAGCCCGGGGACACCTCGGCTGCCCCCTCATTCTCGGCGTGCGTCCCGTTCGTTACGGCAAAGCCGGACGCCAGCATTGGGCCGAGGCCATCACCAAGGGAGTGATAACCGCACTGCGCAACGGCGTGCTCTACTACTACTACACATCCACGGTACCGGACAAGGGCCCCGGAGCGGGCGGATACGGCCCGGTCCGGCGCATGTTTCCGTTCACGCCCGTGGAACTGCATGAGGGATGGATCATGGGCAAGGAACGCACCGTCACGTGTATCTCGGGGCCTGTACTGCGACCGGTCGGCTCACGCCCCAGAGTCCACCGCTTCAATCTCCGGGGGTTGCCGATCCCGGCGGATTTCCCGACGCGTCGAACGCCGGCGGGGTGGGCGGTGGACGTCAAGATCCGGGATTGGCAGGAGATCGTCATTGTCGAAGACCCTCCCACGTAGTTGATCGGACCAAAGTGAATCGCGGGGTCGGAGCATCATCTGGAGTCAACCGGTTTTTCAGAAAAATTGGCAAGAAAAGAGCCCGGCCCTCCCTGCAGGAGTTCTTTTGGGGGTGCAGGAGCTTACCCTGTTTAATTGAGCAGGCCGGTGACGGCGGGCGGCGGCAAAATCACGAGCCCTGGAGTGTTTTGTTAAGAACACCGAGCTGCGTTGCAGCCAACCGGCGGCCGACGCATCAAGCGAATACCGCATCGGTGCTGGATCGGGAGACGAGGCACTGCCTTGCGAAGCTGTTTCACATGGAAGTCGATTGGGCTGGGGACTGCCGGGGCGCTTTTCATCTGTGCGGCGGCGTACCCGAACGACTTCATGGTCCGCTCGAACTGGCTCGTGGGGAATCACCTGCCGGTCGGGGTATTCGGGTCCCTGCTGTTCTTCGCTCTTTTCCTGCGTCCTCTGGCAGCGCGACGATATCCGGCCCTGGCGTACTCGAACGCGGAAACGGCCGTCGTTGTAGCCATGATGCTGGCTGCCTGTGGAGTGGCTACTTCCGGCCTGATGCGCTACTTCCCGGCACTGATGACCGGACCGTACACGCGCCAGATCACGAACCAGCAGTGGCGCACGACGCAGACACTGAAGTATACCCCGGACAAGCTGGTCCCGGAAGGCTGGTACACCGAGGGAGAAGATCCGGAGTTGGACGCCGCGATGACGCCGGCGCAGCGACAGGCGCGGGAGCGACGCGCCGGACGCGTGTGCACCGGTCTGAGCCGCGGCTTGGTCACCGGAAGGCGCACCATCGGTTTTGACTGGACTGCGGATGCCCCGCGGGCCATTCCTATCGGGTCCTGGCTGCCGATCCTCCGGTATTGGGGACCGTTTTTCGTGATCTTCTGCGTTTTCATCCTGATGATGATGGTCATCGTGCACCGGCAGTGGTCGCGGAACGAACTCCTGCCGTACCCGGTGGCCGAACTCGCGTCGGCCATGATCCACACGAAGTCCGGCCGGGCTTGGCCGGCTCTCTTTTACGAGCCTCGTTTCTGGACCGCGTTCGCCGCGGTCGCTTTTGTCCATTTCGTGCGGTTCGTCCATGCCTGGAATCCGGATACCATGATCGATATCCCGCTCGAATGGCGACTCTACCCGATCCGGAATCACTTCCCGAGGTTCGCTGCGCACGCTTACCAGTCTTACGGCGTGTTCTCCGGCAGGTTCTACTTCGCCGCGTTCGCATTCGCTTATTTCATCCCGACCGAAGTGTCCTTTTCATTGGGGGTTACACCCTTCGTTCTGGCCCTCCTGGGCTATGCGTTCTGGAGCACCGGCTATAATTTTCAATGGCGCAACGTAACGGACTCGGGCTCGGGCGCTTATATGGGCATGACCTTCATCATCCTGCTCTTGGGGCGGCACTATTACTGGAACGTGATCAAGACTGCGTTTGGCGTGCCGGTACCAGACGACGAAGTCCCGTCCGCCGTCCGCATGGCGGCACGCCTGTTTCTGACGGCGTTTCTCCTGCTCGTCGTGATGGCGGTTTGGTTCGGGTTACCGGTCTATTTCGCTGTGCTCGCCATCTTGGGCATGGGGGTCATGTTCCTGGTCACGGCGCGCATTATTGCGGAGACGGGCTCGTTTTTCATCAAGACCGTTTGGATGCCGTTCTACCTCTTGTTCGGTCTTGTGGGCGGCCGCGCCATCGGCCCGTACTCGCAGAGCGTGTTCGGGCTGATCACGAACCTGTTCTGCTGGGATCCGCGGGAGCAGCTTTCTCCGTTCGTCATCAATGCCCTACGCATCTGCGAAAAAGAAGGCGTTCCCCGCTTCAAGATGGCGAACGTGATGGCCGCCGTCCTCGTGCCCTGCATGGCTGCGGCATTCCTCGCCAACCTGTGGGTCAACTACAACGGCCGCGGCAGCGATTACGCCATTCTGCGGGGGAACATGTTCAATCGCATCGCCGCCACTGTCCAGCGCGAGCGCATGGAACCGAAGCGGTTCGAGCGCATGTGCCGACTCGACAAGAACGAAGGTGTATTCGATTGGGAAGCCTTCGCATTTCGTCTCCGGAACGTCGCCGGGCGCCGGGATTGCCTCCGCTGGGTGTTGTTCGGGTTCGCGGCGGTGGTGTTTTGCTACTACATGAAGCTGCACTACAGGTGGTGGATCCTGCATCCCATCGTATTCCTGGTTTGGGGCAACAGCGGCGGCCGGACATTTTCGGTGTCGTTTCTGGCCGGGTGCCTGGTGAAAACCCTCGTCACCAAGTACGGCGGCGGCCGAGTGTATCAGCGACTCAAGCCCGTGTTCTTCGGATTCATTCTGGCCGAGATCTGCATGGCCTCCTTGATCATGCTATTCAATGTCTGGTACTACGTTCACTACGGTGTGAGACCGGTCCGATACTATATCTTTCCGGCCTGAAACCGGGCCCGCCGGGCTTTGATCGTCGCACCCGATTGTCCCCATGATGTATCGGGGATTGACTCCCGGCTGCCGCGGCCTATGTTTTGGGGCTCGGGGTTTCGTCTGCAGCGGGCAACCGGGGCCGACTCGGTCCGGCGTCCCTCGGTCGAGACCAGGCGGAACTGCCACCGGGCGCTTTCGAGCGAATTCAGTGGAAAGAAGGAGCGTTGTCGAATCATGGCGAATCAAGTGAAGGTCGGCATTATCGGCGTGGGAACCATCGGTTCGGTGCATGCGGATGCGTATGCGAAAGTGGCGGATGCGGGGGTCGTGGCTCTGTGCGACATTCTTCCGGACCGCTTGCGGGAGAAGGGGAGCCGCCACGGCGTGGAAAAGTTGTACGAGAACTACCATGATCTGTTGGCGGACCCGGAAATCGAGGCGGTCAGCGTTTGCGTGCCGAACGATCTGCACATGGAAATCGCCGTGGCGGCGTTCGATGCGGGCAAGCACGTTATGCTCGAGAAACCCATGGCCATGAGCACGGCCCAGGGGATGGCGATCTGCGCGGCCCGGGATCGGGCGGGCAAGGTCCTGCAAATGGGCATGGTGACGCGACAGCGGGACGAGGCCCAGGTCCTAAAGGAACTGATCGACAACGGCGACCTCGGGGACATCTATCACATCCGGGTCGTGCTGACCCGCCGGCGGGGCATTCCGGGTCTGGGCGGTTGGTTCACGACCAAGGCGCGCTCGGGTGGTGGTCCCCTGATCGACATCGGCGTGCACTATTTCGACCTGACCATGTGGCTGTCCGGACTGTGGAACCCCACTGCGGTGAGTGCGACGATCTACTCGAAGTTCGGCTCTCCGATGGAGAATTATCATTACGTCAGCATGTGGGCCGGCCCGCCGGATTTCTCCGGTGTGTTCGACGTGGAGGACTACGCGTGCGGTACTGTCCGCTTCGGGGGCAAGGCCAGCATGAATTTCGATGTAAGCTGGGCCGCCAACACTCCCGGCGAGTGCTACGCGGAAATCTTGGGAACCAAAGGAGGAGTCCGCATGGGATCGGGTCCGCTCACTTTGCTGACCGAATTCGAGGATCGGCTGGCGGACATCAAGGTTCAACACTCGACCGGGACCGACCCCTTTGCCGCAGAGATGACCAAGTATATTGCCGCGGTACGCGGCGAAGGGCCGCCGGCGGCCACCGGCGAGGAAGGCGTGATCGTGATGAAACTGATCGACGCCATTTACCAGTCGGCCCACGAAGGGCGCGAGGTCGCGATCGACTGACCCGGCCCGGGAAAGGCGTTCCCGAGGGGCGGTAACTGCGCAGAGTCAGGCCAGAACCATGGCGCTCTGGCCCGAGAGTACGAGCAGGATGCGGCCGGCTTGGTCGAGCCAGGCGACGACCGGGACCGTACCGGGGCCGGTCCGCTCGAAGGCGACTGCTGCGACCACACTCCCACCGCCGACTTCGACGACGGGCCGGTCGATTTCGCCTTTTTCGAGCCGTCTACCCGCAACGTATTGCCAGGTTCGTTTCGCTCCGAACCGGATCCGGGCCGTCTTGCGAAAGGCCAGGATCTGCCCGGGCCGGAGCAGTTCGAAATCCTCGATCAGGGCGAAACGCAATTCACTCCCCGAGGTCCGCGGCATTCGAGGCAGGGCCTCGAAAAGGGCCCAATCGGAAGTCCAGGGGCTGCGGACGGGGAGCAGGCGTTCCTTGCCTCCGCGCCGGATGTGCACGCCCTGTTTCCCGACCGTCGCGGTTTCTTCGGCCCGTAGATCGGGAACGAGTTTCCCATCGGCTTCCCGCACTTCCCGCACAAGGCGCCAACCCGTCGGTGTGGCCAGGGGCCCGGTGCCGCACTGCACGACGGCCCGAACGAACTGTGTGCATCGACGGGCAATGTTGCGTCGTATTTCGATCTTCAGTTCAGCGCCGTCCGCGCCGCGAGACCGACGCGACACTTCGACTCTCCCCACCACGGCGGCCCCCATTGTGTGCGTATACATACGATACGAACAACGCCAACTCCCGGTCGGATCGAAGTCCGCGGCGGGAGGGCGAAACCGCCTCAACACCTCCGGGAACGCGGCCAGCGAGAAATGATCGTCGATCGAGTCGATGTGCGGTTGCATTCTTGGTTCCTGTCGTTGCATCGCTCGTCGGAGCGCGCAAATGAAACATGCGCGTTGGTCGACGTTGACTTGCGGTCAACCTTTTGGGGCTTCTTCCGCAGGGCAGCCCCCCCGCTCGACGGGATCGCCCGCCCCGTGGCTTCGTGCATTCGTCCAGCTCGCGCAGACCCAAGGTTGCGTGGGCAAGCGCTGGCCGTTTGGTTTCGGGGGAGGCTCGGCGAGGTATACCCTACTGATTCATTCGTTGGATTGCCAGGTTCGACTCTCGAAGAGCGTAACCGGTCAGTGATGGGGGGGAAAACTCGAAACCGCGCCCGTAACGGGATCGGCCCGGACCGCATCCGCATCCGCGACCACGATCCGGTACCGATTCAGGCGGCGCCGCAGAAAGCGGCCCTGAGCTGCCGCGCGGCTGTGCCCGGCTCGGGCACGGCCATAATGGCGCTGACCACGGCGATTCCGCTCACGCCCGTCGCTCCGACGGCGGCGGCGTTTCGAGCGTCAATTCCACCGATGGCCACGGTTGGGACTCGGGCTGCCCGGACAATCGCCTCCAGACCTGCGAGCCCGAGGGCCGGCCCGGCGTCCGGTTTGGTGGGGGTGGAAAAGATGGGGCCGACCCCCACGTAGTCGGCGCCGGCCAGCTCGGCGGAGCGGAGTTGCTTGATCGAGCCGACGGACACACCCAAGATTCGACCCGGCGCCAGCTCGCGGACGCGTTCGGCAGGCAGATCGTCCGCCCCGACGTGTACGCCTTCGGCCCCGAGCGCCAGCATGATGTCCAGTCGGTCGTTGACGATCAGGGGCACACCGAGCGCGCGCGTGACTCGATGGACCGCGGCGGCGATTTCGTAAAACTCGCGGCTGGCGACGTCCTTTTCCCGGACTTGGACCATGGTCGCCCCGTTCCGGACCGCTTCACCGACTACAGCCGGCAGAGGCCTGGGAGCGGCCAAGCGTCGGTCGGTCACGAGATAGAGCGTGGTGTCGAGTTGGCGGGTTTGCATCTGGCGTCCCTCACTCAGCGGCGGTTCAGCCTGAACAGTGCGCAAGCCGTCTGCTACGATGACGCATCTCACACAACTTCAGAAGGTTGCCGCCGCCAACCGGCCGAGGCGGTGTTACAACACAGCCTTATCCGGCGCTCGACGCAATCACCCGAGTCCGTATGCGCTGCGCCCTCTCGCGATGAACTCCATGAATTGATCAGGTCAGAAGGACGTTTCAGGCACCGACAGCAACCGACAAGTCGTCCTGTTCTCAAGAACGCCCTGCGGTCCGCCCGAGCCGTTGCCGTCTTCGGCTCCGGTCGAATCGCTTCACAGTTTCAGGAGGCGAATCGCGTTGTTCCGGGCAATTTTCCGAAACGCGGTTTCGGACAACTTCCCGGCGTCGCGCAAGTCCAGAAGAAAACGAGCCAGAGGCAAGACTTGGTCCGGGGAACAGATGTCGGTGCCGAACATGAGCCGATCCTGGAATTCATCGAGGAAACGGAGGGCGTACTCGGGGTCGCGTTTAAGAGCGTTGAAGCCGCTCCCGGCCGACAGGTCGCCGTACAAGTTCGGATATCGGCGAAACAGCTTGGGCACAACTCCCTCCTCGCGCACGGGGTACGAGGGATAGCCGGCCCGGTCCGCCGGAGTTTCAAGCCGGGCGATCTCCGCCCAGAAAGGCGGGCCGTGCCCGAGGATAGCCAGTCGGGGAAAACGTTTCAGGGATTGTTCGAGCTGAGGGAGGCCGGGATCGTCGTACAAGCCGTAAGCGCCGCCGATGCGGGTCGAGATATCGAACGTGAGTGGCAGGCCGACATCCTGGGCATGGCGGAACAGGTTCTGGACCAGCGGATGGAGAAACGGCAGGTTCGGCATGACCTCCCCGATGCCGCGACACCCCTTGTCCCGATAGTAGCGCAATACATCTCCGAGGGGTGCGTCCGCGGAGTTGGTCAGGGCACGGGGATCGACATTGCAGAAAGGAACGAACCGCCCCCCGGAGTTCTCCGCCATTTCAAGTGCGTCCTCGGTGGACTGGGGGAGATAGACCTCCGGGCCCACGAGAGGCAAGATGGCGCCCCTCTCGATTCCGATTTCATCATAACGGCGCAACACCTGTTCGGGCGCGGCAAAGGGGAACCAGGGCACGGGACGCCGGTAGACGTGGGCGTGAACGTCGATGAACATCGTCAACCCTTTGGTTCCGTTTTCCGAGGACGAGCCCGCCCCCGGAGGAACGGAAGACCGGCCCCCGGCGAACCGGTTACTTCCGCCGGAAGATGCCTCTCAGGTTATTCACGGCCCGGGCGGCACTTTTCTTCACGACTTTTCCGGCGGTCTCGGCTCCGCCCTTGAGCTGTGCCCCGCCGGCTGCCAGCCCCCTGGCCGCACCGGAAGCGGCTTGGGCAACAGCATCTGTAATGGCCTTGGCGATCTCGGCCACGGTCTCACCAATGCTCTTGCCGCCGGAAGCCTTACCAATGTCCGTCAAGTGGATCTCGGGCAGAGGAACGGCGGCCTTGCCGCCTTTCAGAAACGTCGCGCTGAGGTTGACTTTGCCGCCGGTAAAGCGGAAGTCGTCAATGATGAATTTCTTTCCCGCGCCGGCCTCTCCCTTCGGGGTTTCCGGCGGTTTTTTTCCCGATACTTCGGATGGACCGCCGCCAAAGGCCTCGACATTCTTCTTGATGGCCCCGATGTTACTCCCTTTGAGTCCCATTTCATAGGTGACTTCCGGGCTGTCGATCAGGACTCTTTCGATGCGCACCGTATCGCCAAAGAGACTGGCGGGCTGAAGCTTAACCCGGATGCGGCCGAGCCTGAACGCGGAATCGGTATTGAAACCTTCGGGATTGCCGACAACCAGACCTTGGAGGTCAAGGCTGCCGCGAAACAGGGAGAACTCGACTTTTTCAAGATGCACCGGCGCTCCCAGGATTCGGGGCCCCATGGTCTCGGCGCCCTTCTTCACAATGGCCCCGAACGAGAGATACACAACGACCAAACCAACCGCCAACAGAACGACTGCCACGGCAACGCCGACGGCCAGGACTTTGAGTGTACGTTTCATGGGCCGGGCTCTCCCGTCTTCCACTTCCCGGGCAGGGCAGCAAACGCGCCGACGTCCGAGACAAGCGCAACCGTCCCCGCAGGCGGCTTCTACTCGTCCTCGTCGAACCCCTCTTCTTCGTCCACGCCCGGGGCCGGCACATCTTCGTCGAACTCGTCTTCTTCAAATCCCAGACGGTTTGCTCCGAAAATGAGCGACCCGGTAATCATGGCCCCGCATTCGGGGCAAGCCCCGCCTTCGTTGTCCACGTCACTGATCTTGACGCGACATTCGCAATACGGACAGACAATGGTTTCCATATCCTGAACCACCTCCTTTCCACACGACCGGCTCGGCGCGACGGGACGGGCGAACCGGCCCTCGCACGCAACGTCACGAGTTTTTCCGACAGGGACGCACGCCCTGAGCTTGCAGACCCGGTTTAAACAGGAAGGTTGCGTACGGCCTCCCCCAAAAAACACATCCCGGGCTCGGGCATCGATTCCGCCGGAATCGTTCCCCCGGCAAAGTGCCGACGTTCCGGCCAGCATGATAGCGAGGTTTTTCCCGGTTGTCCAGTGGTGTGCGTCAGAAAAAACGCAATGCCGGAGGTCGCGCACAGGCCTGGAACGCCTGCAAGCGATACCGCGGCCGGGGTGCACGGGCCGGGGCTGCGCGGGATGCGGAGACCGACCCGAAGAATGCACGAGCCTTCTGCTGCGATGGCGCATCACACGCATCTTCAGTATATTGCCGCCCCCCGCCGACCGAGGCGGTGTTTCACCACGGCCTCGCCCAGCGTCAGCCTCAACAACCTGAATACGTGGTAGTTGAGCCTTATCACACCGAAGGTTGCGAAATCGCCTGGCCAATCCGCGGCAGAATCCAAACAGTGGATTGCATCCCTAGGCGGCAACAACTATGTTCGCGGCTACCGCCAAGAACCGCATCGTCCGTCACTCCTTATGGGTTGAGAATTCTGCAGATCCCCACGTGGCCGGGCGGCTGGCGTGGGGACTTGCAAGGACCTCCGTTATTCGGTTACGGTTTCGTGGGTACCGCAAACCGTCCTTTTCCGCACCGCCCCGGCGCGGATCGTTTCGACCACGGAAGGAGACATTCATGCCGCTGCGAGTCTTTCCTTTCCGCGAATGCTACTGCCCGGCGCACTTCGGCAACTCGTACGAAGCCATGTGGCCTGACGAAATGTCCGATTATCTTGCGGAAATGAAACATTGGGGTTTCAACCGCTACGCGGACTGGATCACCACCACCGACGTATGCAACCCGTACGCATCCGAGGCATACTGGGATCTCGCCACGGAGCTGCTCGACCGGAAAAAGCGCGCATTCCGCGCCGCGCAGGCGTTGGGATTCGATCTGAACCTGATCGTCACGCTCAACCACGTGTACCTCGACCAGCTTCGCCCGGAGCGCGCCGCGACAAAGGACTCGCGCATCTTCGGACAGCTCGTGTGCCCCAGTCGTCCCGAGGTACGCCGACTCGTCTTGGGCAACTTCGAACGCTGGTTTCAGGACTTTGCGGCCAGCGGCATCCGTCTGGCGGCGTTCACTGCGTTTGCGTACGACTACGGCGGTTGTGCGTGCAAACACTGTCAGCCGTGGATCCTCACGTTCGCGCGCCTACTGAGAGAGGTGCATTCGGTCGCCGAGAAACACCATCCGGGCATCGAGCCGTGGGTTTGCTCGTGGTGGTGGACCCCGGAAGAACACGCCCTGTTCAACCGATGGGCGGCGGACGAAGCGCCCGGGTGGCTGAAGGCGATGACGCTGCACATCGAATACGGGCAGACGTGCTTCAAGAACGTCCCGGTCCCTGCCGGCTGCCGCAAGCTGGCGTTCGTGCACATCGGCTACAGCGACAACGCTGCCGTACGAGACCTCTACACGAAGTGGGGGGCGGTGGTGGCGCCGAGTCGACTGCCGCGCACGCTCGATGACGTCGCAGCTCATGGAGCACAGGGGTTTCAAGCCTACAGCGAAGGAGTGTTCGACGACGTCAACAAGGCTTTGCTCGCCGGGCTGGGCAGCGGCCGGTTCGCCGACGCGGAGGAGGTGTTGCGGGCGTATGCGCAACGCTACTTCGACGCGGCGCCGGCCCACGCTCGCCGATGGGCGCAATGGATGGCGTCCTGGGGTGACCGCACACAACCGTCCCTTCCCGAGGCCGGCCGGGAGCTGGAGCGACTCGCGGCGGGAACGCCGGCGGCGTGGCGACTCGAACATTGGCGCCGCAAGGTGATCCTGGAGGCGCTCGACCGCAAGATCGGCGTGCCCGGCGAGGAGGAGTGGACGGACGATAAACTACGCCTCGCGGACAAATTCTGGGCGGAGCAAGAGCGCCTCCAGCGACAGGTTTACGGACTCGGTCCCGTGCGGCACGTGTTCGCTCGAAAATTCTCGCCACCTCGGTGGTATGACTCGTGGATGAGAGCCACGGCGCGCCAATCGGACAAAGGGAATATGCGCGAGGAGGCCTGATGGCGGCCATGACTTCTTTCCGCGTGCGCCAACGGCTCGAGGACGCGCTGGCGGGCAAGCCCGTGGAATGGCCGGTCTATGCCGTGTACGATTGGTTTGTACACAATCGGACGCACGTGGACTGGGAAGGGCTTTTCGAGCTGGGGCTGGGTCGGATCAACCACGCGAACGTGATTCGGCACGAGCACCCCAACTTCGAGATCGTCGAGACAATTACCGAGCAGGGGGGTCGGACGCGTCGCGATGTACACCTGATCACGGATGTCGGCGAACTGCACGAATGGTATCTGGGCGAATGGCGGCAGGAGCATTTCATCAAGAAGGCGCCGGATTACCGGATCATGCAGCGGGCGCTGGAGGACATGCGAATTGTCGCGGACGATTCCGCGTTTCGAAAGTCGGAGACCAGTCTCGGCGACCGGGGGGTGACCGTGGGGCAGATTCAAGGTCTGGGCGCGGGACGCACGCCGCTCATGGTTCTCCAGATCGACTGGGTGGGACTCGAGCGCTTTTCCATCGACCTTGCGCTCGAACGCCCGGAGATGCTGGATCTGCTGGAACAGATGACCGAGATAAAGCTGGAAGAGGTCCGCCTGGCCGCGAAAAGCGCCGCGGCACAAATCAAGCTTTGGGAGAACCTATCCATTGAGACCCTCGGTCCCCGGTGCTACCGGCGGCGCCTCGCACCGCTTTACCGGGAGATCGTCGACCTCCTCGGCGCCGCGGGCAAAAAGTTGCTCGTCCATTACGACGGGCAACTTCGCGTCATCGCCCGGGATGTGGCCGAGCTGGGGTTCGACGGGATCGACTCGTTCACAGAGCCGCCCGAAGGCGACATGAGCGTTGCCGAAGCGCGTTCCGTGTGGCCGGAGAAATTCCTTTGGCTGCATCCGAATCTCGGCTGGTATGGGAGACCTGGCCGGGAACTTTCGGCCCAAATCCGGCGAGTGGTCCGCCAAGCCGGCCCGAGCCGGTTCTGCCTGATGATCAGCGAAGAAGTCCCGGCCAATTGGCGCACGAGTGCGGCCGTGGTGCTGGACACTCTTGAGCGGGGCGTTTAGGAGCGGCTCCAAGCGCCGGCATCTGGAGCGGCCGGCCGGCCGTCGGCTGGATCTCCCCTCGGAGAGCGTCCGATTGTATGTAACAGCGCGTCTTGAGGCGCCGTGAGTTCCGGCCGCCCGAGTACCCGAGTATTCATCCCTGGAGGAAAGAATCGTGTCAACGCATCTGGCGGCCCTGTCTGTTCGGACCTTCGGTTTGCTGCTGATTCTCGCATCGGTGCGAGGCGTTGCCGGTCAAACGGTGGACATCGTGAACGACGGGCAGTCCACCGCCGTCATCGTGGTGGATCCCGGGGCGCCCGCTATGGCGCGCGAAGCGGGAAAACTCCTCCAACGCGTGATCGAGCAGAGCAGCGGTGCGAAATTGGCGATCCTCGATGGCAATCCCAAAGCGAGGAACGAGGTCACCATCCGTCTGAGAACCGAGCCGGGAGACCGCAGCCTCGATAAAGACGGCTTCGTTCTCGCGTTTCCCGAGGCAAACCGCATCGAGATCATCGGCGGCTCGGCTCATGGAACGATTTTCGGCGCCCAGGACTTTCTCGAACGCTACCTCGGCGTCCGTTGGCTGTTGCCGGGCGACCTCGGCGAGTACATCCCGCGGCACAGAACGATTTCGATCCCGCGTCGGGAAATACGACAGGAACCGGCCTTTTTCAGTCGCCAGCTCAGCGGTCGCTCATTCCACGGCGGACGAGAGAAGAATCCCCTGGCCATGTTCCTGTTTCGCCAGCGCATGCACGGACGCATGCGCTTTCATCACAACCTGTTGCACCTTTACCCCGCATCGCAATACGCGGAGAGTCATCCCGAGTTCTATCCCATTATCGACGGCAAGCGTTATCTACCCAAGAACGACAGGGACTACCACTGGCAGCCGAACCTGCGGGCCAAAGGCATCGTCGAGGAAGGCGTTCGGAATATCGACGGGTTCTTCGACAAACACCCGGACGCCGAGTCGTATTCTCTGGGCATGAACGATTCCCATGCCTGGGACGATTCGGTCATGAAAGCCGCAAACGCCACGCGCAACTCGGTCGGTCGCATCGACCTGTCCGACTATTTCTTCGGCTGGGCCAACCGAATTGCGGACGGCGTGCTGGCCAAGCACCCGGACAAGTGGTTTGGATGTTTGGCGTACAATGAGCTGACCGACCCGCCGAAGAAGGTCGGGCTCAACCCACGGATCTTGCCGTATGTCTGCATCGACCGCATGTTCTGGGCCGATCCCGAGCAGCGCCGCCTCGACCAGGCCCGGACCCGGGCCTGGATGCAGGTCGCACCGAGGCTGGCATGGTACGACTACATCTACGGCGACGAATTCTACAAGGCGCCGCGTTTCTACCCCCATTTAATGGGAGAGTACATCCGCTTCGCCCACGAGCAGGGCGTGGTCGCGTACTACGCCGAGGCGTACCCGACGCCGAAATGGACTGAAGGGCCGAAACTCTACGTCTTTCTCCGCCTGCTTTGGGATCCCTATCTCGACGTCGACGCGACCCTCGCCGAATGGTATCGGCTGACCGTCGGGGAGCGTGCGGCACCGTATCTGTCCGAGTACTATGAGTTCTGGGAAACCTTCTGGACGAAACGCGTCCCCAAAACGAATTGGTTCAGGGATAGCGTCAAGACCGCACCTTACCTGCATTTCGGCAGGGCCGGATACTTCGAGGCGCTGCGGATCGGCGAGGAAGAACGTCTCGACGCATTGATCGAGAACGTCGTCGCGCATGCCCGGACCCCGGAGCAGAAGGCGCGTGCCGTGTTCATCCGAGCGGGCTGGGGCCTGGTCCGCACGGAAATGGCAAACTATCTCGCGATCAAAAAGCTGGTGGAGCACGGCCCTCCGCCCGGCACACGTTTGACGCCGGTCTTCAGCAGTGATTTCGAAAGCGAAGAAAGCACCGGCCGCCCGGCCGCCGCAGGGCGCGACGACTGGCGCAGCGCCGGCATGCCCAAAGGCTGGGGCCATTGGCAACGGACCGGCAGCCATGCAACCTTCGGATGGGACCGACGCACAGGTAAGCGGAGCCGGGGCGCGCTCACGCTCGACGCCGGGGGTAGCGACGGTCAACCGCTCTGCTTCCTGCGCAGTGTCGCCGTCGACTCGAACACTTTGTATCGGGCTGCCTGCGACGTCCGCACCGTCGACCTCGACAACGCCGCCGCTGTCGGTATCACTGTGAAATGGCAGGATAAGACTGGAAAGTGGACAACGCGATACACCAACGTGGACCGTCGCCTCGAGAAGCCGACGGCGGGCCGGTGGGAACACGTGGTCGCCTACGTGCGTACACCGGCGATAGAAAAACCGCGTCTGGTTTTCATGCTCCTGGTCGACGGCGCGAAAAAAGGACGCGTCTGGTTCGACAACGTCGAGCTGAGCCGTTTGGTTCCGGACCAGCAAGCTGCCGACTGATGCCGCATCGGTCTGATCGACCTACCCCGATCAGTTCATAGCCTCCGGAGCGAGAGGGCGCAGCTTGCACGGGGTCAGGTCACCGCGCCGAACGCGGCTGTGTTGAAACACCGCCTCGGTTGGCGAACGAGAGCAATGTTCGAAGGCCAGCGAGATGCACATCATCGCAGTAGGTGACTCATGCATTGTTCAGGCTAGGGCCCGGCCACAAAGGGGGTGTGAGCCGCGGGAGTTGTCGCGCTTCGCCAGAGGCGAATCGCTGTCCGCCTGAGGCGGACCCGTCTCCCCCGCCAACCGGGATCGGCTGCGAGCGGAGGACGGCAGAGCGAGTCCCCGCGCGGCCATGCACCCTTTTCGACCGGGCTCAGGCTAGATCCGACCGGCAACCAACATCTCTGCCAGCCGCATGGACTTGACCGCATCCGCGATCGAGGTTTCCGGCTCTTTCCGGGCTTTCAGGCAGTCGATGAAATGCCGGTCCTCCTGGTAGAAGCCGTAGTACCGATAGAACTCGTCGCTGCCGGCGAGTTGCTTGCCGTCCAGGCGGATGGCCCCCTGATCTCCGGTCCCACGCGACGCCAGCGAATACTGGGCCTTGCCGTGGTGCGAAAGGATGGTCGCCTCGCAGTCGGCTCCGCCGAAGCCCAGATTGATGAAGGCGCTCACAGCCGGGCCATGCACCTCGAACCGGTGCACCCGGCCGCCGGTCTGGTAGTTGGCTTTGATGATGCCCATGACGCCGTTGTCGAACCGACAAATGCCGTTCCAGGCATTCAGGACGGGTTCGCCGTGACTGGCCTGCACGGAGGCGACTGCCACCGGTTCACCGTTCGCCATAGAGCGAACCAAATCCACGGCGTGGATCGTGTCCGACATGAACGCGCTGAGGCTGCCGTGATCGAACGCCCCGGTCCCGCACTTGAAAAAACACCCCTCGACCTGCGTGACGGTCGTGCTGCGCCGCACGATATCGAGCGCCTCGCGAACCACGGGGATGTGCCGGCGGTTGAATCCGACCTGTAGGATCTTCCCAGCTTCCTCGGCTTTACGCGCCAGGGTCTCGGCCTGCATGAGGTTGATGCCGGGCGGCTTTTCGCAAAAAGTGTCCAAACCGGCCTCGAGACAGGTCCAGGCCACGTGAAACATGTTGCCCGGCTCGACCAACGCAAAGACCGCATCCAATTCAGAAGCCTCGTGTTCGAGCATTTCCTTGTAAAGCGTATACACGTTGGGAATGGCGTACTTCTCGGCCATGGCGCGGGCGCGGTCTTCGAGGATATCGCAGATTGCGACGACCTCAACGTCGTCCATGTCATTGAGCGATGGCAGATGAACGCCTCGGGCAATACCGCCGGCCCCGATCACGCCGATCCGCATCGGGCCTTCGCCCCTGGTTTTGTCCATGATGTCACTCTCCGCTGTGCTGCAGGGGGGCCGTCGGAGGGCCCCGGTGGGTTGAACGACTCTCGTCGAGCATGCTGCGGACCTTGCGCAGCAGTGCCTGACCGTCATACGGCTTCTGGAAAAGCTCCAGTCCTTCGTCCAGAATGAAGCGGGTGTGAATGGCGCCCTCGCTGTATCCCGTGCTGAACAGGACGCGGAGTTCGGGCTTGGCGTGCTTGAGCCTGCGATAGACTTCCCGGCCGCCCATGCCGGGCATGACGACGTCCACGATGGCCATGGCGATCTCGTCCCGGTGGCTCTCGATAAGTTCGCAGGCCTCGGCGCCGTTCGAGGCGACGAAAAGTCGATAGCCGGCTCGGCGCAGCATCCCTTGAAGGGCACGTCGGACCCCGGCATCATCCTCGACCACGAGGATGCCTTCGCTTCCGCCCGGCGCCGGTCCCGGCCGGTCCGCGTTCCCCTCCGCGGCGCGCTGTTCCGCTTCCGGCAGGTAGACGTTGAACGTAGCACCTTTGCCGGGCTCGCTGTGAACCCGCACCATACCGTCGTGCTGCCGCACGATCCCGTACACCATGGCCAGCCCGAGCCCCGTGCCTCGCCCCACGGCTTTGGTGGTGAAAAACGGCTCGAAAACTCGGGCCAGAGTGTCCTCTTCCATGCCGAAGCCGGTGTCGGCGACACTGATCAGCACATAGCGGCCGGGCACGGCCCAAGGATGGGCTTTCCGGTACTCTTCGTCCAGATGCACCGTCTCGGTTTTCAGGCTCAGGATCCCGCCCTCGGGCATGGCGTCCCGGGCGTTGAGCGCCAGATTCAGGAGCACCTGCTCGAGTTGCACGCGGTCCGCATTGACCGTTCCCACCCGTCCCGGGACAAGTTGCACCTTGATGTCCTCGGGGATCAGGCGGCGCACCATCTGGATAAAATCCGCCAGGACGGCGTTCACGTCGAGCGTCTCAATCTTGAGAATCTGGCGCCGACTGAAAGCGAGGAGCTTGTGGGTCAGGTCCGCGGCCCGTCGGGCGCAGGCCAAAGCCTCATCGATGTCCCGAACCGCCTGTGTTTCGGCGCCCGCATCTTCCCGGGCGAACTCAAGCAATCCCATTTGCGCCTGGAGGATATTGCGGAAGTCGTGGGCCATACCGCCGGCGAGCTGGCCGACCACCTCGAGGCGCTGTGATTCATGGATCTGCTGCTCGAGATCGACCTCGCGCGTCACATCCCGTTCGACCGCCACAAAATTCAGAATCGTCCCCGATTCATCGAAGACCGGCGATATCGTGGCTGCCGTGTGATAAAGACGAGCATCCTTTCGGCGGTTGACCAGACGGCCGCGCCACACTTTTCCCGAAGTGATGGTTTGCCACAGGTTCGTGTAGAAAACGTCGTCCTGCTTGTCGCTTTTCAAGAAGCGGGGGTTGCGGCCCACTGCCTCGTGAGGCTGGTACCCGGTCACTTCGGAGAAAGCGGGATTGACGTACTCGATCGTCCCGTGCGCATCGGTCACCATGATCACCTCGGCGGCATGTTCGATGGCCGCCATCAACCGCAACCGCTCGAGTTCATTTCGGCGTTTTTCGGTAACATCCTCGAAGGCGCCGACCAAGCCGATCACGCGCCCGGACCCGTCGGTTAACGGCGCTTTGCTGGTGCGGACGATGCGACGGCGTCCGTCCGGCAGGTCCTGCAGTTCTTCTTCCCGGAACACCGCCTGTCGTTTTTCCATGACCTCGAGGTCGTCGCGCCGGCGCTTCTCGAGGTCTTCATTCAACCCCAGGTCCGCGGCGGGTTTGCCGATTGCCGCTTTCGGATCATCGAGTCCGAGGCGTTCGGCGTAGGCGCGGTTGCACCCCATCAATCGCGCTTCCCGGTCTTCCCAGAACACGCAGACCGGGATGGTGTCCAGGATCATCCGCAGCAGGCTGTTCATGCGCGCCAATTCGGTGGTTCGCACCGCCAGCCGCCGCCGAAACGTGAACGCCACCAACAGCGCCCCGCCCGTTGTCAGTGCCAAAAAGACCGCCCCCCACAAGAGCCACGGCAGCCATTCCGCCCTGCCCCGCTCCGTCCATCTGCCGATCCAACGGCTCATCAGCCCTTCCAGCCGAAGGCATACGCCTGCCCGGTCGACTGCCACCCGGCGGTCCGCGGCGGCCGGCAGATCCGGAAAAAGACCTTCAACCTTTCCGGCAACGTCGCGAAATACCAGCGGTCCGTTGCTGTAAGCGCCGACGCGGACGACACGTGCAGGAGTCGGGTCCGACGCCGCCGTAGCGCCCCCCGCCCCCAACGTCGCGACCAGCAGGAGAAAACCGGCTAAAGGCACAGTCGGTCCGGCGCGCACGAGTCGACCCGGATGGACAGCCAAGCGTGACAACGTCTGCATACGGTGCGTCTCAGAATTGTCCGAGCATCGCAGCTCGAGGGTCCCGGCCGCAAAGCACACTGCCCGGCAGGTCGAGGCGGCGCGTCCTGGCCTCAGGCCGTTGCGGGAAGAGCAGGCCGAGTTCGTTTGTCGCATCTGCGGCAGGACGTCCGCCGGGTGAACGGTGCCGTCCAAAGAATCGGCGGCGGCCTGCGTTCCAGGCTGGTTCGAGACATTCGGAAAGCGGGTACCGGGGTATCTTTCGTCTGTCGGCGGTGAACTTGCGGGGAGAACGGCGTCACCCCGACACGTCGGGTCGCGCCGTCGTGGAATATCCGCCAAAAAAATAGCCTTGGAACACCGAGCTGTCAAGATAAGGGAAGAACCTTCGGGGCGGTTCCCGTTTGCCGGCCGCGAAGATGGGGGGGGCTTTGGGGCGACCCCGGCCAATTGCCCGTCGCGAAACAAGATCGAGTGCCGTCGAGCCGGCCGAACAGTTTGCCTCCGGCGCTCCGTGTCTCGCTCGCCCGAACTTTTGGACTCGGGCCGCGGCGGGATGGCCGCGCCGACCTTTTCGGCGGGCCTCCCGGTTGATTTCCGGGCACGGCCGGATAGACTACCACGAGCGGATGCCGGTCTCTCCCGTTCCCAATCCAACCCCCGAATGCGGTCGTATTTGCGGCGCGGGCGCGTAACGTTCGGACTGTGTTGCAGGGCCGGCGAATTCATTTTGGCCTTGGGACCGTTGGGAACAATCGAGCCCCGCGCCGACCGGAATGCAAAACTCTCCATGCGACGAACTGTTCTCCACGACGAGCACATCGCCCTCGGCGCCCGAATGGCTCCGTTCGGCGGTTTTGAAATGCCCATTCAATACACGGGTATCCTGGCGGAGCACCATGCGGTCCGGTCCGCGGCGGCAGTGTTCGATGTTTGCCACATGGGCGAGTTCCGCATCCAGGGGGAAACAGCACTCGCGGACCTCGAAAACCTCTTGTCTTGCGACGTGGCGTCGCTCGAACCGGGGCGCTGCCGCTACGGTTTTCTCTGTACGGAAGACGGCGGTGTGCTGGACGATCAAATCGTCTATCGGCTCGGTACGGACGAGTTCATGATGGTGGTCAACGCGGGCACGCAGGACCGAGACTTCGCCTGGATCTGCGAGCACCTTTCACCCGCCTCCCGGGCTTTGAACGTTTCGGCGGAGACCGCCAAGCTGGACCTGCAAGGTCCGTCTTCGGTCCGAATATTGAACCGTCTGCTCGATGAGCCGATCGAAGCTTTGAGGTACTTCCATTTTCGTCAGGCCATGTTCGAGCGCGAGCCGATCCTGGTGAGTCGAACCGGCTACACGGGTGAAATCGGCTTTGAGCTGTACTGTTCCGCCGACTTGGCCCCCCGGTTGTGGCGGGCATGTCTCGAATCGGATGCCGCGCCGGCAGGGCTCGGAGCGCGGGATACGCTTCGACTGGAGATGGGATACCCGCTGCATGGACACGAGCTGAGCCGGGAACGGAATGCCGCCGAAGCAGGGATGGACTGGGCCCTCTCCCGGAGCAAAACATTCATTGGCGCGACTGCCGTACGCACTCCCGACGCCGTGAAAGAACGTTTGGTGGGCCTGGTCCTCGAAGGACGGCGCAGCGCCCGGTCCGGGCAGGTTGTGATCGATGCGACCGGCGTGCCCGTCGGACGCGTGACCAGCGGGAGCTTTGCGCCCTCGCTCAAGGTCGCCGTAGCCATGGCTTACGTGCGCACAGACTTGACCGGACCGGGTCAAGTGCTCGGAATCGACGCCGGCCGCCATCGCTTGACGGCACGAGTAACGGAGACCCCCTTCTACCGACTGGGCAGCGCGCGCCGACCATTCCGCGAGTTCCTGGTCTGAATCGTGCGTTATGCCGTGTTGGACCGAACGCGAATTGCCGGCAACAAACAAGAGGAAAAAACCCAATGAACAAAACGCCGACCGATCGCCTGTACCTCGAGTCGCACGAGTGGGTCAGAATCGAGGGCGACCTGGCCGTGGTGGGCATCACGGACCATGCCCAGGATGCCCTTGGCGACATAACCTACGTGGAATTGCCCGAAGTCGGACAGCGCCTCACGCAGGGAAGCGAGTGCGGCTCGATCGAGTCCGTCAAGGCCGCCTCCGACCTGTTCTCGCCCCTGTCCGGTACGGTCGGCGAAATCAACCCGGAACTCGAGGACGCCCCGGAAATCATCAATGAAGATCCGTACGGCAAGGGGTGGATGTTCAAGCTCCGGGATTTAGACGCCGGCGAGACCGGGGCCCTGCTGGATGCAGCGGCGTACGAAAAACTCGTGGAAGAAGAAGCATGAGTTACGTCGCCAACACTGCTGTGGAGCGGGCGAGGATGCTCGAAGCCTGCGGATTCCACAGCATCGACGAGCTGTTTGCGGACATTCCGCCGGAATTGGCGCCGCGATCGTTCGCCCTCCCCCCGGGGCGGTCCGAACTCGAAACCGTGGCCCATTTTCGGGAACTGGCGGACCGGAATTACTCGCACTTGGTGAAATTCGTCGGTGCGGGCTTTTACGACCATTTCATTCCGGCCGCGGTGGACGCCCTGGCCGGGCGCAGCGAGTTTTACACTTCGTACACGCCGTACCAGCCGGAGATGTCTCAGGGCATGCTCCAGGCAACCTACGAGTACCAAAGCCACATCTGCCGTCTGACCGACCTGGAAGTGGCCAATGCCTCTCTGTACGACGGCGGGACCGCCCTGTATGAAGCGTGCCAGATGGCCATCCATGCCACCGGCCGGCCGAAAGTGGTGGTGGACGGCGGCGTCAATCCCATCTACCGCCGAATGTTGTACAACTATACCGCCAACTTGGACATCGAGTTTCACGAGGTCGAGGTCTGTCACGGTCAGACGGACCGCGAAAACCTGTTTGGCGCCTTGGACGAAAACACCGCGGCGGTAATCCTGCAGAACCCGAATTTTTTCGGTGTGGTGGACGATCACAGCGACGTGACGGCCCGCTGCCGGGACTTGGGCATTCTTACCATTCAGTCCGTCTACCCCGTGGCCCTGGCCGTGCTCAAGACGCCCGGGGAGATGGGGGTGGACATTGCCACGGGCGAAGGTCAGTCCCTGGGCATCCCGCTGTCCTTCGGCGGTCCGTACCTGGGTTTTATGGCCACCCGCAAGAAGCTGGTTCGCAAGATGCCGGGACGCCTGGTCGGACGCACCGTGGACCGTGAGGGACGCGAGGCGTTCGTCCTGACGCTCCAGGCGCGGGAACAGCATGTCCGGCGGGAAAAGGCCACTTCGAACATCTGTACGAACCAGGCCTTGTGTGCGCTGCGCGCCCATATTTACTTGAGTTTGCTTGGCAAGCGGGGACTCGAACAGGTGGCCTCGCTCTGCCTGAACAAGGCCCGGTACGCCCGGGAACGGCTCGGGACGATCCGCGGCGTACAGGTCATGGAATCGTCGCCCACGTTCAACGAGTTCACAGTTCGCCTTCCCATGGATGCCGGCGAATTCGTGGGCCGTATGATCGACCTGGGGTTCGCCGCCGGGTTTCCCCTGGGCCGGTACTATGCCGGAATGGAAAACTTCCTGTTGGTCAGCGTCACCGAAAAACGTACCCGGTACGAGATCGGCCGCCTCGCCGAAGCCATGGAGGCTGTACTGTGGCAGTGATCTTCGAAAAGAGTGTACCGGGGCGGCGCGGCGTGGCGTTGCCCCAAAACGACGTGCCGGTTGTGGGGGAAGTGCCCACAGCCTACCGCCGGGGGACGCCCTTGCGCCTCTGCGAACTGTCCGAACTGGACGTGGTCCGGCATTTTACGGAGCTGTCTCGCCGCAACGTGGGCGTGGACAACCGCTTCTATCCCCTGGGGTCGTGCACCATGAAGTACAACCCAAAGGTCTGCGAAAAGGTGGCCGGACTCGAAGGTTTCGTGAATCTCCACCCGCTGCTGCCGCAGTTGCGCCGAGGCGGGATGCTCACTCAGGGCGCCCTGGCCGTCCTATACGAACTCGAACAGCTTTTGTGCGAAATCACCGGAATGCACGCCTTCACCCTCCAGCCCTTGGCCGGGGCGCACGGGGAGCTTACCGGCATGATGCTCATCGCCGCCTATCACCGGGACCGCGGCAACCGCAAGACCGAAGTCCTCATCCCCGACGAGGCCCACGGCACCAACCCCTCGAGCGCCGCCACCGCCGGATTCAAGGTCCGGCCTGCCCCCACGGACCGGGAAACCGGAGCGCTCGATTTCCAGGCGCTCACCGGCATGATCGGCGAACAGACCGCCGCGATCATGATGACCAATCCGAACACGCTGGGACTGTTCAACTCGGAAATCCAGCGCATTGCGGACCTCGCACATCGCTACGACGCCCAATTGTACTACGACGGCGCCAACCTGAACGCCACCCTCGGCCGTTTCCGGCCGGGCGACGCCGGGTTCGACGTGGTCCACCTCAACCTGCACAAGACCTTCGGTACGCCTCACGGGGGCGGCGGGCCCGGGGCGGGGCCCGTCGGCGTGCGCGAGCACCTGGCGGGTTTCTTGCCCATTTCGCGCGTGGTCAAGCGTTCCGACAACACCTACGCCCTCGAATACGATTTCCCCAAATCCATCGGCTACATCGCGCCGTTCTACGGGAACTTCCTCGTTCTACTGCGCGCCTATGCCTACATCCGCCTGCTCGGGGCCGACGGACTGCGCGAGGCGGCGGAGAACGCCGTACTGAACGCCAACTACGTGATGAACCGTCTGAAAGACGTCTACGACGTTCCCTACCCCGGAACGTGTATGCACGAATTCGTCATCAGTGCCAAACGACAACTCGACGCCTGCGGGGTCAAAGCCATGGACATTGCCAAGGCCCTGATCGACGCCGGGTTCCACCCGCCGACCGTGTATTTCCCGCTCATCGTCCGCGAAGCCCTGATGATCGAACCCACCGAGACGGAGAGCAAGCAGACCCTGGACCGCTTCATTGCCGCCATGCGACAGATCGCTCACCTCTGCGAGACTGACCCGGAAGCCGTGAAACGCGCGCCCCTTACCACCTCCGTTTCCCGACCCGACGAACTCCGCGCCGTCAAGCAGATGGATTTTGCCGCCCTTTGACTTGGCCCGGGCGAAATCATCAACCCCCGGCCCGCCTGAGGTCGGCGAGCATCCGTATGCGGGCAAACGTCTCCGCGAGTTGTGTCCTTCCGCGAGGCATCCGAAGCACGGCCCGGCGCCGATTCCACGACGGTGCACTTTCTTGTTGCGTGCTCAGGCGAATACCGATGCCGGGCTTTCGCTTCCAACTCCAAGGCCCTGAAAACGCTGTTGTTGGGTAACCCTGCTTTTGTGCACTATCTTACGTCACCGTTCCGTGACTGCAGAGGCAGATTGAATTTGCATTCGCAGCGCATGGGCGCCCCCCGGCAGGGGCTGCTTCTCAGCTTGCTTCGAGTGCGGATCGATGGATCGGAGTGTGCTCGGGCGCCGTCCGGCCCGCTCGCACGGAACATGCAGAATGACCGAGGAGGACCACATCATGGAAAAGAACCCGCGCCATCGACAGTGGATGTCAGCCTGCCTGATGCTCGCCGCCGTCGTTTTGCCCACTACTGCGCAAACGGGGCCGTCGCCGTGGGCCGCGGAGCTGACCTACGCCGGGGGCGGGTACTGGACAACCCGTGTTCCGATCACCGTCACCGCGCCTCCCCGCACCGCGCTCGTGGGCCTTCCCGTAGTCGTTGTGGTGGGGCGCACCGACGGGACCATGGCCCTCATCGGCAAACGCGTGGCGGGACTGCGTGCGGTAAACGGGCAGGGTGCGGAACTCCAAGTCGGGCTCGAAACATCCAGCGGCACGCTCAAGCGGGACGGCGTGCTGGCCCAAGGCGATCGCATCAGTGTGCCGGTGGAGGCCGGTCCGGGCAAGACCGAACGCGTCTACTTTTATGCCGGGAATCCCCAAGCTTGGCTGCCGCCGGAATGGCTCGGGCCCACGCGATTGGTCAATGGCGGGTTCGAAAACGGCAAGTCCGAACCGGAAGCGTGGCGTCCCGCGGCCGTGGACGCTGAACACCGTATGATCTGGCAAGAAGGCGGCGCACGCACCGGCAGCCGGTGCGCCCGTTGCGAAGTGGACCCGGGCGCCGCCCCGACCTGGGTCAAGTACCACCAGGGCGGCATCCGCGTGCTGCCGGGAGAAAAGTACCGCTTTACCGGTTGGGTCAAGGCCCGGGGCGTCCGGGGACGCGTCGGCTGGTACGTCCACGTGGACGGCAAGCGTCCCCAATTGGTGAACAAGTCGGAGGTCTGGACTGGGACATTCGACTGGCGCCGGGCGACCCTCGAGTTCGAGGTGCCTCCCGGCGGATCCGTTCTCTCCTGCGGCACCCTGCTGCACGGATCGGGGACAGCGTGGTTCGACGATGCCCGACTCGAAAAAACGACGACCGTCGCGCAACCCAAGGTCGAGGTCGGATCGGCGGAGACCCTCAATCTCCGGCGGATGCCGACCGCCACCGTCTGGCGCGCCGAACCGGACTGGCTTTGGCGCGCGGAAATCATGGTGCGCAATTACCGCTATATGCCCGTCCGCGGAGGGATCGTGACCGTTGACCTGCGTCGCATTCACAATCAGGTGGTCAAGCAGGTCGGGGTCGCCGCCACCCCTTCTTACCGACTCGTCGATCCGGCTCGCCCGCGATCCCCCCTCGGTTTCTTCGGGAATCCTCAGGAGGAAATACAGTTTGCCGCCAACCTTTCCGCCAGATCCATCAAAACGTTTCACCTGTATGTCAGTCCGAAAGCCAACGCCGCCGGGGCGAGCGTCGTCAACGCACGCTTCGACTGGGCCGCGACCAAGTCCAACCTGGCCAAGAACGGGGCCATGGAACAAGGCGAGGGCGAAAAACCGTCCGCCTGGAACGCCGGAGAAGAGGGACGCCCGGACGACGGGCGTTTCCGCGCCCGGCGCGTGCCCGGGGGCCGGGCCGGCAAGTGGCAGCTCGAACTGTCCGTGCCCGCCTCGGTCGAAAAACCCGGGTGGTGCGGCTGGCGCCAAAAGGTACCGGTCAAGCCCGGAACACGTTACTTGCTGGCCGGGTCGCTCCGCTGCCGCGGAGTGGACGGCAAGGTCGCGATTTACGGACATTTTCTCCGCGCGGACGGCAGTCTGACTGAGCGACCGTATTTCTCGACCACCCCCAAGATCGAGGGCGACCGGGAGTGGACCTCGACCACCGCGATGGTGCTCACGCCGGCAGACTGCGCCTTCATCGAGATCCATTTGACCATGAACTCTCACGGGACCGTGTGGCACGACAACGTGGCGTTGGTCGAGCTGTTGAGGGGGCGGACCGGGACTTTCGAGGCTCGGACCCCACAGGCCGTCCCGCTGGCCGCGTGGCCCGTCAACCCCCTGGTCAAAATCTTTCGTGAGGATTTACCCCCCGCAAATGCTCCAGCGACAGCCGAAGTGTACGCCGCCCGCAATGCTTGGCGTACCGCGGCGATCGCCGTGCGCAGCACCCGCCCCGGCGAACTCCGCGTTCACGTGACCCGCCTCGAAACAGTGGATGGCGCCGTGCTGCCCGATCCGATCCTCTACCGGGCGGGGTATGTACCGGTGGACTTCCCGGTAGGATACGACTCGACCACCGAGCCGAACTGGTACCGGCACTTTCCGCGACGTCGGGGCAACGATGGCTGGGCTGGCTGGTGGCCCGACCCTCTCGTGCCACTGAACGCGAAGACTCCCGTGGCGTTGCGTTCCGGGGAAACAACTGCCGTATACATCGACTTTCGCATCCCGGCCGAAGCCCGGCCCGGAGGGTATCGCGGCGCCGTGGTGCTCACGGCCGGACAGAACGCGGTACGAGTCCCTCTTCGGGTCCGCGTCTGGAGCCTGCGCCTGCCCGACGAACGCCGCCTGCCCGCTTTGTACGATCTGCGCAACGGCCCTGGGAAAAAGGCGTTCGGGGGCAACGCGGCGACGGACGCGAAATCCTGGTACCGTTTTCTGGCTCGCTACAACGTGTCCCCCAGCTTCGTCTTGGATCAACCTCGATTCGAATGGAAAGACGGACTTGTCTCCATGGACACGGCTGCCTTCGACGACGACGCGACCTTCCTGTTCGACAAGCTCCATGTGTCCAAAGTGTACACCCCGCAGTTCTTCTATGCCTGCGGTTGGGCGTATCCGCCCAGGAAGATTCTCGGTCTCGAACCGTTCAGCCCGGAGTACGTGAAGGCTTGGAAGCAGGCCTACCGCCTGTTTATCGATCATGTCACGACCAGGGGCTGGCGCAACAGGTTCGTGTTCTACCTTTCGGACGAGCCGCACGAAAGCAGCGAGGTCACCATTACGGGTTTGGCCCGCATTGCCGACATGGCGCGGAAAATCGCGCCCGATGTCCCGATCTACTCGAGCACCTGGCGTTATATCGAGGGCTTGGCCGGGCACATTACGCTATGGGGCGCCGGGCCGCAAGGCTCGTTCGATCCTGAAAAGTTCGAGGCGCGGAAAAAGGCGGGCGACCGGTTCTGGTTCACCACCGACGGCCAGATGTGCCTCGATACGCCGTACTTGGGCATCGAGTACCTGCTACCCTGGTTCTGCTTGAAATACGGCTGCGAGGCCTATGAATTCTGGGGCGTTTCCTGGTGGACCTACAATCCGTGGGAGCGGGGCTGGCACACTTATATCTCCCAAAGTTCCGACGGTAAGGAATTTCGCTGGGTCCGCTACCCGAACGGCGACGGTTTCCTGGCGTACCCCGGCGACGGCGCCGGCCGCCGGGGACCGATCCCGAGCATCCGGCTCGTGGCGGCGCGACAAGGCGTGGACGATTACGAGATCCTGGTCCGGCTTGCGCGGCTTGCCGACCGGGGCGATCCCCGGGCGGCCGCAGCCCTGACGCGAATCCGGAAACTCGTGACTTCACCCAACCCCGGGGGACGGTATTCGACCGCGATCATGCCCGACCCGGCCGCGGTCCGTCAAGCCGCCGTCCACGCCGCGGAAGTACTCGAAACAGCGGCCGGAGCCAGATAAGCCTAGATAAGCCTGCCTGAACGCCGCGCGAATCGCCTCCCAGGCGAAGCGCAGCGCAGCTCGCGGTGGGATCGCCGAACCGAGGCATGTGCCCGCCCGAGGCGCCGCGCTGCGACCATTCGACGGCATTGCAGTTTGACGCCGGGCGCTTTGCGGGTACTGTTCCCCGTTCGCACGAGCCCCGGGCACGAACTTCGACGGGGCTCGACGAAATCGGCTTTTCGAGTCACTGTCCGAATTGGATTCGAACCCCGTGAAGAGCAAGCGCCTCAACCTGCGTCATCTCGCGTCGTGTGCAGCTGCTGCGGTCCCGCTCCTGGTCGGGAGCACCGGGTGCCGCCTGTGGGCCCCGCCCCCGAAACCTGCCTGGGGAGATGTGGCCCCACGCCCTTTGCCGGCGATGGAAACCGTTCCCATCGACCGCCCAGAAACCCCGTCCCGAACGCCCGCCCACACCCGGCTGCCGCACCGCCCGACGGTCGCACGTCCGACGGTCGGACGTCCGACGGCCGCACGTCCGAATCGCAGACCGGGACGGATTGCTGTGCTGCCGGCGCCCCTCGGAGCAGGTCGGGCCGTCATCGCTTTCACCCGTTCGTTCCGCCGGGCCCTCCGCCTCGGCCCGGACATCGTTGTGGTTCTCGGCTCCCTGGAGATTTCCCCGCGAGGCCGGTTCCGGGTGGGGCGGACTCTGTTGCCGGTCGGCCCCCATGAGGCCGGGGCGTGCCGGGTAATCGTTTTCCCGGGCGACAGTTCCGAGGTCGAACGCGCGCCGTTCCGCGTCCAAGCCCCGGGCGGACAACTTCTTTTCCTTTCTGCCACCGCGACCCCGGCCCGGCTCGCCCGGGAACTGGGCGCACTCTCCCCGGACAGTCAGGTTATCCTCTTCCTCGACGCCCCACCGCCGACACGAGCCCTCGAGCAGGCCGTGCGGCGGTCGTCGGCGCGTTGCGCCGTGTTTTATCCCGGAGTTCCGCGAACCTCCTGGATCCCCGGCCCGATACCCAGCGCCGGCATGTTTCGGGTGGCATTCTCCAGGCAGGATGCCCCGGCAGATCCGGAAAACGTGCGGGACGGACTCGCCGCCGGGTTCTTCTGGGTGACGCTCGGAGAGCAAGGCCCGGTCGCCACTTTCCTGCCCGCCCAAGCCCTCTTCCTGCCGGAAGCACTTTTCGCCGGAGATCAAGACCGGCGCGCGGCCATCCGTGCCGCCGTGAGCGCCACGCCGACTTCGGACCTCGACCCGACCACGGTGGTCGTGTGCACCAACCCCACCGATCAGACCCTGACCTATCACGCGGCCTGGCAGTTTGCGGCGGCGGGGTTCCGGGTCGACCCGGAAGTCCTGGAGTTCACGGTCGAACCAAAGGCGCAGTTCCGCCAGCGATTCCGCTTCCTCTGCGAACGCGGCTTGGCGCTCAAGTTCGCCCGACCCGCCTTCGTCATGTCCACGAATTACCGGAACCGCGACGGGTTCGAGGTCCCGGTGCGCCTCGAGGCGGTCCCCCACTGCATCCTGACCGGGACCGTCGCCTGGGTCGCGACGCCGCCGACGGTGGACGGCGACATTCGGGAGTGGGCTGCGGACGGCGCCAACCTGATCAATCACCCCACCCAGGTCGTGCTCGGCTCCGAAGACTGGAAAGGGCCTGAAGATTTGTCCGCTTCCTTCTTTGCCGCCGGCGACCGAACGAACCTGTACTTGGCGATGGCCGTGCTCGACGATGCACCCCCGGCAAGCGCCTCCCGCCCAAACAGGCCCCGCGAATACGTGGATTTCTTTATTGCACCCACAGCCGACAAGTCCGATCCGGAAAAAACGACCCCGCCGCCGCCCCTCCGGGTCCGTGTGATGCCGGACGGACAATTTCAGGTTCGAAGCGCCACGGCCGGCGGTGCCGCTTCCCGGATTCGGGCCGGCGCGAGACGAAGCGAGCGGGGCTACTCTGTCGAGGTCGCGTTGCCCCTCGACCTCGTGTTTCCGGCCGACCCGCAGCCCAAGTCGATCCGCCTCGACGCGGCAGTGCACGAACAGGATAGCGACGATGCCCGGCCCGTCGCGCTCTTTTTTTCCGGCAACGAGTCGGATGAGACTTCCCCGGCGTTGTTGGGGATTTTCGAGTTTGCCGGCCCGCCATCCGAGCCGTGACCCCGCCCCGCATTGGCGGAGACGATCGAAGGCGGACTGTGTCCCTCTCGCATTGGGCCGGAGATGGACGGCACCCGCGAGAGCAGGCAGACATGAAGGTCGCATTTCTCTACAACTCGACCCGTATAATCGGGGGCGGAGAAATCGGTTTCACCGAACTGATCCGCCGCGCACTCGAGGTCCCGGACATCGACCCCCTGGTGCTGGTCCCCGGCCCCGGAGAAGTCTCGGCGCGTTTGGACAAACTCGGCGTGGTTTACCGCCTTTTCTCCCTCCCCGGTCTACGCGGTGCAGGCGTGCGCCATTGGCCGCCGATCACCCGGCGGTTGGCAGCGCTGATGCGCGCTGAAGAATGCCGAGTGATTCATGCCAACGGCGCGCGCTGCATGTTGTACGCGGGAGCGGCCGGACGATTGGCCGGGATACCCGTGCTTTGGCATGTCCGTGTCCTGGAGCGGGATCGGCGCCTGGACCATGTCCGTTCGCTCTTGGCCCGGCGGATCGTCTGCAATTCACGGGCTGTGGCCGCTACGCTGAAACCGTATCTGACTGCCTCCCGCAAAACAACGGTGATCTATAACGGGGTGGACCAGGCGCCGTTTCGCACGGCCCGTCCTGCGAACCTGCACGCCGAATTCGGAATCCCGGGAGAGCGTCGCATCGTCCTTGTCGCCGCTCTGCTGGTGGAATGGAAGGGACAGCGCGATGTCGTGGAAGCCCTGGCCCTGTTGCCGAAAGGCGTACGGCGAGCGGTCCACGTCGTGTTTGCCGGCCGAGAGTTGACGCCCGGTCAACCGTTTACGACCGAACTCAGACAATTGGCGCGACGCAACGAGGTGGACGGACACATCTCCTGGGCCGGACATCGCAACGATCTGCCTGCGGTCATGCGCGGGGCCGATCTCCTTCTGCTGCCCTCGCACGGCGAACCGTTCGGGCGCGTCATCGCCGAAGCGTGGGCCGCGGGTCTGCCCGTCGCGGCCACCGGCAGCGGCGGACCCGCTGAGATCGTCGAACACGGAGAGACCGGGTGGCTCTTTCGAGAAAAATCTCCCTCCGCCGTCGCGGCGAGCATTTCCACGCTGTTGCGGCAACCAACACTGTTGAAACGGCTGGCCGAGAACGGACAAAAACGGGCCGAAGACTTCACGCTCGAGAAACACGCCGAAGCGTTGTTTCGCTGTTACCGCGACCTCGCCCGGACGCCGCACGACGACGACTCGGACCAGCCGGGATAATGCGCCGAGACCGTCCATGCGGTCTTCCCCCCGGTGGGGCCCGAGACGAAAGCTCGGCAAAAGAACCCCGATTCGCGACGCCCGCCGCACAAATCGCGCGGTCCCAAACACCTCCCGGGCGGCTCACCGCCCGGCAGAAGGCGCCCGCCAATCGGGCACTTGGACCGGGGTGGTTTCCACCGGCCAACTCGCCCGGTAGCGGTCGTGATAAAGCCCTATCTCGTCCATGGGAATCGGCTTGAAACCGACCGTCTCCAGCAGCGCCGCACCTGAAACGATGTGGAAATCCCCCTCGGATGGGTTGGCAAAGCCCGGATTGATCTTTTCGAAGACCCCGTTTCCAAGCATATCCAGTAACCCCTGGGAGCCCGTAACAACCCGACCGCAGCGGTAGAATACATTCCGCCACACATGGTTGATGCCCGGCTCGTCCAGCATGTGACCGATCTCCGGATAGCGTTTCAAATACAGATCCGTGGTAAAGAACCCCGGCGGCTTCTTCCCGGCGCGCAGCATTCTCCAGACACTGTTTCCCGGGCGCCAACCACCGCTGATCCCCTGCTTGCAGTCCGCGAAGATGTTGTTGTCAATAACATTGTCGCGACCGCTGTTCATCTGAATGGCGCCGAAGTTCCCGTTGGCGCAGCGATAGAACACGTTCCCATAAACGAGCATACCGCTGATGGCGTCATCGAAGCGGATGGCCGCCTGCCCGTGCACGGCGGGTCCCCCGCCCGTCTTGCCCACGTGAGAAAACCGGTTGTACCGGAAGATCACCCCCCGATACGTGGGATTACGGAACAGCTCCATGGCCCCCTGATCGTCCGACTCCCGAACCGCGCTGTGCACTTCGTTGAATTCCACCAAATGGTCGTTGCCCTCGATGCGCATCACGCTGCTTGGCGCATCGTACATGAGATTGTGGGCCACGCGATTTCCAACTCCTTCGAGCTGGATGGCCGGCGTGTAGGTCCGATCAATGCGGCCCATGGAATAGATCCGGCAGTTCTCCACGAAATGCCTGCCGGGAGTGAGCGTCGCCCGGTCGCCGCCGATCACTTCCGTGGCACGGCGTCCGATCGTGTGGATATCGCATCCCAGGATGCCGTTTTCGTGCCCGCCGCGTATGGTGATCCCGTTGCCCGCCATTCGCCGTATCGTGCAACCGGCAATCAGGCAGCGTTCGCAGTCGGCGAGACGCATTCCGTTGTACCGACTCAAATCGAAAGTCACCCCTTCGAAGCGCACGTCGGTCACTCGGTCCATGGTAATCATCGGTACGGACAGCATGCCGATCTCGACCCGGGCCGCAGCGGGGTCGGAGGGCGGGTAGAGGTACAGGATCCCGGATTCCCGGTTCAAATACCACTCGCCCGGCATGTCGATCTCTTCCAGCAGGTTGAAGGCGTAATAGACGATGCCCTGCCTGGTGCTCATGCCCCCCCCGCCGTAACGATAGGGCTCGGCCGTGGTAATGGTGCGGGCTTCCGTGTCGATGGCGCCGATCTTCAGTGCCGCATCAGCCCAAAGGTAACGGAAGTAACCGAACAGCCAAGGATCTTCCGCCTCGGTCCAGCGCTTTGGACGGTCCGAGTCGTATTCGAAAACAGACGGTTTCCCCTCAGCCGCCGAGCCAGGCTCGATCAATCTGCGGATGCCGACGAAGCCCCGGTTCGGCCAGCGGGCCAGCGTCAGGGGCCGGTCGTTGAAATACAACTCCAGGGTGGGCGGTGGACGGCCCTGACCGAAACCGCGCGTCTTCAGTTCGCCGTAATCGCTGATGCCCAGGGCCTTCAGATCGCACTGGACCACTTTGCCGCGCGCTTCCTCGGGAAGACGTTCGAGTATCGCTCGGTCCGTAACCGGCTTGAAGCCTGAAAGGCGGGCGCCGCCGTAGAAGACCACCTCGCCCTTCTTGTCGGCCCGATACACGATCGGCGCATCCGGCCTGCCGGAATCCTCCGCCGTCAGTGCCAAGGTCTCGGCAACCGGGTATTCTCCGGCGCGAATGTGAACGCAAACCGGTCCGTCCACGCCCGCCGCCGTCAGGGCCCGCACGGCATTCCGCGCCCGGGCCAACGTGGCAAAGGGCTTCGCGGCGCTGCCGTCGCCGTCGTCGTTTCCATCGGGCGCCACATAGAGTTCAGCTGCAAACGAGGAGATGTCGGGCACATGAGTCCGAGAAACGGCGGGGTCACGGGCGGGCAATCCCCGGGCGGAACGCGCCAGTTCCTTCAGGCATTCGCGGGCTTCGTAACGATGGACCTCTGGATAGGCTTCCGTGGCGGCAATCTGCCGGTATACTGCCGCCGCTTCCCGGGGTTTGCCCGCCGCCAGGCGGCTCTGCGCCAGACGCAGGTGTGCGTAGCTCTTGAACTGAGACGGGGCCTCGGGGTTCGCGAGAATAGCAACAAGTTCGGCGCGAACGGCTTCAAAATCACCCGACGCCCAGGCCCGATTGGCCCGAACAAATCCCTCCAGCAAGACCTCTCGGCGTTCCGCCGCTGCGGCTTCAGGCAATTCCTTCATGGGAAACCTTTTTTTCAACCGCGTCACTTCCGCCTTGATTTCCGTCCGGCCCAGGGCGGAGCGGAAAACCTTCACTTCATCCATCACGCCCCAGTAATTGTGCCAGGCACTGCCAAGCGTGAGTTCGCCGTCGAGCGCGTAATCCCCGTCAAAGCCCCGGCGCATGGCTGTGCTCGCCTCGGCGTACCCGTTGACATAGAGCCGGACCTCGTTTTTCCCGCGGTCGCAGACCAAGGCGACGTGCGCCCACTCGTCCCGCTTCAGCCTGACAGACCCCGCCGAGCCTCCTGTAGCCACAACCTTGCCGTTCTCGTTTTTGTAGCAGAAATACCACATCGGCACACCGGAACCGCCGATATCGACGACCAGGTACGCGTCCGGAAAAACTCCATACGCGAAGATGCGACGCTGGTTCTGCCGATCCTCGATCTTGAATTGCTGCGGTTTCAGCATCGCCATGAAGGTCCACGAATGTTTGCCGAACCGTTGTGCTTCGGGAAGCCGAACCCGAACAATCCCCCCGGGGGTCCCGTCGAAACGAACCGCCTTGCCGGACGGGGAATCGACCCAGGCCGCGCTCACCGTCCCGCGCAGGCCGTTGCCCGAAAAGTCGTTGGCGATCTTGCCGCTCCCTTCGTCGAATGGCCAGTAAATGAGCAGCTTTCGGTCGGCCGCCCGAAGCGAAATCGCGATCAGGGCCAGGAAAACGGTGAAACACGAGAATCGGTACATGGCAGGATCTCCGTAAGTTGCGCGTCGCCCGAGACGCGTTCGGGACAATAGCATGCCCGTTTCCCTCATTCAACGACGACGCCCGATTCCAGAAGGATCAACCATTGTTGAGACAGGACACGGGCGGCCGCTTCGTTGTCGGAGGTCCCGCTCAGCCGGAGAACGGTTGTCGTCGTGACCGCCGTCCTTGCGAGACGGGCTCGCGACCAAGCGCGGCGGACGTGAATGCGACGTGAGAGAGCGCCCGCCCCTTACGTCAATTTCGACAACGAGAACGAAACGATAGCCAATCCCAACCGTGCCGGGCGGGGCCTGCGGGGTCCGCACTCAGGCACGGGGCACCCCGGTCCCGACAAGGCGACGCGACCAAGCCACGACGCAGTGCGCCGGAAACGCCTGGTCGCGGATGCCGCGCAAGGCAAGCCCCCGTCCGCGTACCCGATCCACCACGGCGGCAAAGACGTCGCCGGGCACGAGTACAACGAAGCCTCGCCTGCAATCGTGCCCGTGCGGAGGGGAGACCCTTTTCGGACTCCCCCCCGCATGAAAGTGCCCTATTCCCCAGCCTGGGCTTCGAGAACTTTCAACACTTCGGGGACGGTCTTCTTGGGGCTGACTTTGTACCACACCCCCGCGATCCGGCCGGCTTCGTCGATCAGAAAAGCGGAGCGGGTGATCCCCAGGAATGTCTTGCCGTACAGTTTCTTTTGACCGAATGCTCCGTACGCTTCGGCAGTCTTGAAGTCCGGATCTGACAGCAAAGGGAAGCCGAGACCATGTTTCTCGTCGAACCGCTTCTGGCGATCCGGCGGATCGGGGCTGATCCCCAGGGCTGCGGTTTCGCGTGCCGCCAGGTCAGGCAGCGCGTCGCGTACGGCGCAGGATTGTGTGGTGCATCCCGGCGTCATGGCGCGAGGATAGAAATACAGGAGCACTTTCTTTCCCCGGAGGTCTTCCAGGCGCACGGTGTTGCCGTTCTGATCCGGCAACGCGAAATCCGGGGCAAGGTCCCCTTTCTGCAGTTTTGGGACTGTCATGGTGCATTCTCCTGTTTCATTGAGTTGGAACACTCGTTTCGGTCAATCGCGAACGGGAACGGTACCGACGGGCTGTGGCACAAACCTCCGGGAACCGCAGGGCAAAACCGGGAGTGGACTGCGTTCGGCTCGCGCCGGTGGGGGCCCCCGCCAACATTGCCCCAGCGACCGACTCCGCACGAGTTGTTACTTCACCAACCTCATGGGATAGTATACCTCACCGGAAGCAATTCCTCTCGGCAATCCCTCCAAGCACCCGACCCGGGGACCCGACGGTCCCCGGGCATGGAAACGACCTGTGGAGCGGAAACTCTATGGACCAAATACCTGAATCAGTTGTGGCCTTCTTGGCAGCGCAGTGCGGAGTCAGCCCGGAAGCGCTCGGACGCCTGGAGAAACTGGCGGGCTTGCTCGATGAAATCCGAGCGGTCAATGTCCAGTGCAATCTGACTCGTATCCTGTCTGCTCGCGAGTTCTGGATCAAGCATGTGGCGGACAGTGTGGCCGCAACCCTCGCTGCCCCGGACTTGCTGGACCGGACCGTGCGTCTCCTGGACGTGGGATGCGGGGCGGGGTTCCCGCTGTTCCCGCTGGTCCTGCTCAATCCGCGACTGGACGCCGTGGGGTTGGAACCGCGGAAGCGCCGCGCGGCGTTCGTCGAATCGGCGGCGCGACACCTGGGCGTGGAAGCACGGGTGCGAGTCGTGGCCCGCCAAGCGTGCGAGGCCGCACGCCTGCCGGGAATTCGAGGGATGTGTCACGTGGTGACGGCCCGTGCCGTGGGCTCGAGCGCACGAATCATTCGGGACGCGTACCCGGCCCTGGCGCCCGGCGGACGGATCGTGCTGTACAAGACGCCGCGCGCCGTCCGCAACGAATGGGAAGAGGCCCTTCGCGAAGCCAAGAAACGCTGTCTCTTCCTGAAGCGTTCCGCGGCGTTTTCGCTGCCTGAGTCCGTAGGAGAGCGCCAGTTTTTGGTAGCGCAGAACCGCCAGAGCGCACCGGGCAAGTCCATCGAACAGTAACGACGCGACGCCCGGCTCGGACCATCGCCCGGTCATGACGGCCCCCCGGAGCCGCCGGAGGCATCGACTTGGATCTCTTAAGATGAACGAGGACGGACAGAGACTGCTTCCACGGCATGGCCCCCCCATTCGAATGGGGGGATTGCCTTTGGCAGCCTGTGTGGCGCCTTGCTCCCGATTTTGCGGTCGTGCCATGGGCCCCCGTTCACGCTGAGAGGCTGTACGAATGCGCGTGAAACGACTTTGGGCGAGGATGATCGCCTGGTTCGTCGCACTCGGGATTGCGGTGGCCACAGCGGGAGCGAAAGAAACCCCGACCCGAATCACGCTGCGCGAGCCTGCCCCGGCGTCGCGTGCGAGAACAGACATCGCGGCGGAATTGGAGCGTCACGCTCTTGCGCTTCTGTGCAGTGAGTTTTCTCCCGCCATTCTCGTGCAGTGTCGATACCGAAAAACCGGGTCCTTTCGGGATTTGGGCCGCTGGGGCGAGACCCCGCCGCGTTTGCCTCATGCATCTTTGTGCGGGAGTTGGTGCACCATTACGTGAAACAGGTCGGGGCACCCTATTCCCGCTTGCGTCAGCCCTGGAATGGCGATGAGTTCATGCCGGAGGCGGTGTGCGTGCCCAACCTGTGGGGCGATGTGGCCGGATGGCAGATCGACGGTCCGACCGATCCGAAAACGACCGGCGAGCGCCAATTCAACAATCGGTGGGGCCGATTTTCCTGTGACGAAGTCGCTGTATTCTACCGGCGGACATTGCCGGATGAAATACGTCCTGAGTTGGATTTGCTTACCGGGCGTGCACGCCGCGGCGTGGCCTTCGGGGTCCGCCGTCCCCCGTACAGGCTGTTGACACACGCGGCACACATTGCTCCCTCGATCATTCGCTTACGTGCATTGCTCCTGGAGGGACCCCCTGAAGAACTTGCGGCCCTCGCCCCGCCGGACAAATGGAAGGGCCGGGGGGCCGATGTCGCCGCCACGTGTGTACCGTTTCTGCGGAACAGTCGGCCTCCCCGCCGGGTGGAACTCATACCTCCGGCTAAGGCCGATTCTGCGCTCGGCCTCGAGCGCCTGCGGACCGCGGCGGAAAGTCCCTGTGTGACTCTGGCGATCGAGGCGCCGAAGGGACAATAGTCGTTCTTGCGATAGCGGGGCCGGCGTGCGCCGCATCGCACTCCAGGGCGCGATGGTCAGTGGTGGAGTTTTTCGGGCGAATCGTGCCGGACGGCGAAGACCCGCAGTTGCACGGCACATGGCGCACCAGGAACACGCGGGTTTGGGTTGCCGACTGACCAGACTATCCACGCCCCGCCTGTGCCGCAGACGGTTTCGCGGCAACGCCGCCGGTGTGGTGACCCCGGCAAGTTGCAGCCGTGAAGCCGGCCGGAGGCCGTGCCGGCCTTCGCCAAGGCTACGGCCCGACAGGCAGGCGGCGCGCCCGAAGTGGGAAGCGCATTGCCCCTTTTTGCGACGCAAGCACCAAGAATCGAGTTCTGTTGCAGCGCCATCTGTAACCGTTTTGCGCCCAGCTTATGTCGACACAATATCGTCGGCTTCATGAATAGTTCTGGCTAACCGGCCCAGAGCTTCACTCTTGGTCCAGGCGCGACCGAGACGCTCACTGCCCCGTCGACACCGACGCCCCGGCGGTGCGGGAACGGAACCGAGCGTCTTCCGCGGCGTATCCCCAATTCAGCAGATCACGAACCAGTCGGTTCCGGATCTTCTGCGAAGGGCACCCCAGCACTACAGCAATCAAGACTCGGTCATTCCGGCGGCAGACCGCCGCGACGCAGAAACCCGCTTTCTGCGTAAAGCCGGTTTTCATGCCGACCACCCCCGGACACTCTTTGATCAGTCGATTCCGATTCACGAGCTGAAACGGCTTGGACGACTTTTCCCGAATCCAGGCAAGCCACGTAGAGGTCCACTTGACCACCTCCGGGTAACGACTGAGGCGTGCAGCGAGGAATGCCGCTTCCATGGCAGTCCCGCGGTTCTCGACTCCGCCCGTTCTCGGCGGCAGGCCGCTCGGCGTGTAAAAGTGCATCTGGTTCAACCCCAATTCTCGGGCCCGACGGTTCATCCGCTCGACGAAGCGGGCCGCGTCCCCGCCGCCAAGATACTGCGCTATCAGATGCGCCGCGTCGTTGGCGCTGAAGATCGCCACGCACTTCAGCAGTTCCTCCAGGGTGAACGTCTCCCGCGGATCCAGGTAGACTTGGCTCCCCCCGACCGCAGCCGCTTCACGGGTCACGCGCACACGACTGTCGAGGGTCACCCCGGGATCGTCCCGGACTGTCTCCATGAGCAGCAACATGGTCATCATCTTGGTCAGGGAGGCAATGGGTACGGGCCGGTTCGCGTCTTTGCGCCAAAGGATTTTCCGCTTATCCCAATCGATCAGGACGCCGTTCCGACACTCGGCTGTCCGGCGGGCCAATTCCGACGGCAGCGGGTTGGAGGCACGGCGGAATGTCATTCGATCCAAGCGGTCCCCGGCCCGCGCCGCCGGCGACCCCGCCTCTTCCGCGGCAGGACCGTCGGCAGCGGTATTCGACGCCGTGGCGGAGGCCGGTTGCAGCACGTTCCCCCCGGGGCCGGAGGACCGCACCACGGACAGGAGACACCACAGGAGAAACGCGTGTAAACCGATGACTGAAATGGTCGCGAGTCTTTTCACTTTCGGCGTGAAACTTTCAGGATAGAAATGACCTGCGGCGAGGGGGCCGCCTCATCCGCTCGCCTTGCCCGTCGTCCGGGTAAAACGGCGACGGTTCCGGCGGCGGCCCGACGCCCCGGGCGGGGAGTGCGGCGGCGGCCAGCCTTCCAACAAGTCACCGTCCCATCGGCGGACTTCGCACAGCAGGGAAAACAGTTCCCGGGAATACTTGTACTCCGGATGTTCGAGCACCCTCCCCCGACGGCGCCCATCGAAGAACCTCGGCAGCAACAAGATCAGATCCCGAGCACGCGCCGAAAGGTAACGGGGCACCCGGAACGGGGCGAAAAAACGCTGAATTGCCGCACGGCACGGTTTTTCGAGTCCGGGCCGACGTTCCCAAAGGACCGTATCGGATGGGCCTTTCAATTCCGCCTCCACCGCGGAAAAAGCCAGCGTGGCGAGCGCGAGCGTGCGGGACTTGGAATAACCGCCTGCGGCGACACGGGCGTCGCGGGCGGCCAGGAGACGGCGCAATTCCGGACCGCGCGGCCCGTCCCACATTTCGGCCAGTCCGGGCCACATGGCCGGCGTCAGTTCGTACTCGTGGAGCGTTTGGAACGTGGAGGCCGACCAGGGCTTGGCGAGAATCTTCAGGATTTCCTCGAAAAGGCGGGCCGGAGAACACAGTCGGAGTTGAGGGGCCAAATGTCCGATGGCCTCCTCGACCTCCGGGGCCAACCGAAAGCCATACTGGCCCACAAGCTTGCAGGCACGCAGCATTCTGACGGGATCTTCAGCCATGCGCACTTCGGTCGGTCCGATCGAGCGAACGATCCGGGCCTCCAGGTCGGCCACACCACCGGTCAGGTCGATGACGCCACGGTCGCCTACCGGATCGTAGTAGAGAGCGTTGACCGTAAAGTCCCGACGATGCGCGTCCTGCTCGAGCGTGCCGTACGCATTGTCGCGCCAGAGCATAACGCCATCGTCGTCCACCCGGCCCTTGCGTTCCTCCGTCGTTGGTTCGCGGCGAAAGGTGCTGACCTCGTAAAAAGTGTGGCCGCGGTAGACGTGAACCAAGCGGAAACGCCGCCCGATGATCCGGGCCGAGCGACCGAAGATCTCCTTGACTTCCTCCGGCCGGGCCGAAGTTGCGATGTCATAGTCTTTGGGCTCGCGCCCCAGCAACAGGTCGCGCACGGCGCCGCCGACCACCAACGCGTCGAAGCCGTGCTGCACCAGCCGCCGGGCGATGTGCCGGACCTCAGGGGCGATTTTCTCCATGATGGGCATGACACCTACCGGCGCTTGAGAAACGTTGATGTATCGAGGGTGTCCGAACGAACTGCGGGGGGGCGCTCCGCCGCAAACCGCCGGACTACCCCGGAGGCGGCAGCCCCAACTCGAGCTGCTCCGGACCTTGCGCAAGGAGACGCGCCACCGGCCCGAACGACCTGCGGTGAATGGGACACGGGCCGAGACGCGCCAGGCACTCGAGGTGCTCGCGGGTACCGTACCCCTTATGACGCGCAAATCCATAACCCGGATAGCACCGATCCATTTCCACCATGATTCGGTCACGGTAGACCTTGGCCACAATGCTGGCTGCGGCAATGCTGGCGCTCCGCCGGTCGCCGCCGACGACCGCCCGGGAGGGAACGGGCAATCCGGGAACGGGACGGCCGTCGACCAGGGCCGAGTCGGGGAGAGGCTCCAAGGCAAGAAGCGCGGCACGCATGGCCGCGTGAGTGCAACTCAGAATGTCGCCGGCATCGATCTCGGCCGCCGAGCACTGCCCGATGCCGTATGCCGCACCGGGCATTCGTTCGAGCAACTCCGCCAGACGCTCGCGTTCCGCCGGTCGCAGCGCCTTCGAGTCGGTCACGCCAGCCGGCGCCCCAGGACCGGGAAGGATGAAAGCCACTGCCACGACGGGGCCCGCCAAGGGCCCCCGACCCACCTCGTCCACGCCGGCCACACGCGGACCGAATTCGCGCCAGGCAGCACGTTCGAGAGCAAACAGGTCGGGGACGCGCTGCGCTCGGTCGCTGTCTTCACGCATGAGGTAGAAGGCCGCAAAGCTGGTGGTGACGTTCTCCGGCCCCTCGATGAGCGCCGGCACGGTTTGCGCCGGGCGCCTGATACTGTGGAAAGCCCGGTTCACACCGACCGACAAAACGGCCCTCGAGGTTGTCCGGAGTCCAATAGCGGATCCTGCAAATTCTTCCGCAGTGCAGTTTGTATCAAAAAAACCGACAATCCCCGCACGAAACCGCATCCGCCGCGGGAATGAAGGACGCCACCCCCTCCAAAAAGACGAAGGGACGACTCATTCAATCACGTCTTGCGCTCTTTGACGCGTGCCGCTTTGCCGACCAAGTTGCGAAGGTAATGAAGTTTGGCCCGGCGGACCCGACCTCGACGAACGACTTGGATGGCTGCAATCCGCGGTGAATGCAAGGGAAAAACGCGTTCCACGCCCTGACCGTACGAAACTCGGCGCACCGTGATCGACTCCGCCACTCCGCCGCCGCTGCGGGCGATGACCGTGCCGGTGAACGCCTGGACACGTTCTTTGCCCCCTTCCACAATACGCACGTCGACACGCACGGTGTCGCCCACGGCAAAATCGGGAATGTCGGACTTGAGGTTTTCGTGATGGATTCTTTCGACAGCGTTCATTCCGTTTTCTCCACACGTCGCCGGATGAGGTCCGGGCGACGAGCCACAGACCGCAGCAGGCGTTGTTTCTCTCGCCAGGCTCGAATCTCGGCGTGATTGCCCGAAATCAATACGTCGGGCGTCCGCATCCCGCGGAACTCGACAGGGCGCGTGTACTGGGGATAATCGAGAAGCCCGTCCGGGCCGAACGACTCCTGTTCTGCGGACTCCGCACAACCCAGCGCTCCGGGCAACAGTCGGATCACGGCATCCGCCACCACCATGGCGGCCAGGCTGCCGTTGGACAGCACGTAATCACCGACCGAAATCTCTTCATCCGCCAAGCCCAGTCGCACGCGTTCGTCCACGCCTTCGTAATGCCCGCAAATCAGGATCAGGTGCTCTTCAAAGGCCAGACGACGCGCACCGGCCTGCGTGAACGGCTCGCCCTGCGGCGTCAGCAAGACCACCCGCGCCCGGGGCGTCCGCAGATCATCGACCGCCTCGAACAACGGCTCCGGCTTCAAGACCATCCCGGCACCGCCGCCGTAGGGACGGTCGTCCACGGTCCGCCGCCGGTCGTGGGTGTAATCCCGGAGATCGATGATCCGCAGGTCGACCACGCCACGGCTGCGTGCCCGGGCCGGGATAGAGGCGCTCAACGGCCCGGTGAACATGTCCGGAAACAGCGTGATGACGTCCAGACGCATCCGCAGTTCACTCGATGATCTCGACGGAGACTTTCTTGCCAAGCCGACCGCCTGCGCTGCTCGCCAGAGTACGAATGGCGGCAATCGTCTTACCGCTCTTGCCGATGATCTTGCCCATGTCTTGTTTGGCACAGCCGATGCGGATCGCGGTTTCCCGCTCTTTCTCATCCACTTTGACTTCCACAGAAGCCGGCTCATCGACAAGCGACCGAACCACATACTCGACGAAACCGGCAGGGTCGGCAGCCGGCGCGCCGGAAGCCGTTACGGGCTTTTCGGCCTTGGGCGAGGGAGACAAAAGTTTCTTTATGAGTGACAGCATGAGTTTCCTGCTCTGGATATCTCCCCGCGGGTACTTGGAGAATACACGGGGCGGAATCGCCGGTTCAGTCCGCGGTCCCGGCGGCGGGCGCGTCGGCAGCCGCCGGCGGCGCGTCTTCGGTCTCGGATGATACCGCCGTGCCTTCGACCGTATCGGCCGCTTCGGTTGCCTCGGTTGCCTCGGCTGAAGCCGACGCGGTTTGACTCCCGAGAGACATGCCGGCCCGGGCGCGTTTGATGATGGCCGCCACCGTTTCGCTGGGCTGGGCCCCGTGGCTCAGCCAGTGGTCGACCCGTTCGAGGTCGATCTTCTCGACCTTACCGCGGGGATCGTAATACCCGAGGTTCTCGATAAAGCGTCCGTCCCGGGGGCTGCGGGCATCCGCCGCCACGATCCGGTGGGTGGGAGCACCGCGTTTGCCCGTACGCCGCAATCTCAGTCTGACAGCCATGACCCGAGGTCCTTTTTTCTATACACACGGAAACCGCCCGTTGCCCCTCGCCGTTGGTTGCGGAGGAATCGTTCGACGACGAAAAGGGACGCGGGGGCCGCGCAATCGAGAGAACAATCCAAAAGAATCGGTACTATACCGCCTCGAGTCCGGAGAGCAAGTCCGGAATCGGCGGCCCAATCCCGGGTCCGCCCTCGTCCCGGCGCACGAACGCGGGTCTCGGGTCAACCTTTCTGCCACGGAACGGCCCCGGCGCGCTGGACCTGCCTCTGCATGAGCCGGCCCAGTTCCCGGAAAAGATGCGGGGCCGACCCGGCAAGGTCCCGAATCTCCCGTTCGTCTTCCGCCAAGTCGTACAGTTCCAGTGACTGAAACGGCCCGTTGTGCAGGAGTTTTGCGTCTTTCCGGCGCACGGCGTAGTATTCCTGTCCCAGGTAGGTTCGGATGCCGGTACCGGTCCCCTCGCGCCGGACCCAGTGGAGAACGCGGTCGGGCATATCCCGTGCCTGGCCCATCAGCACGGGCAGGAACGAACTGCCTTCGATCCAGTGCTCGACCGACACGCCCGCGGCTTCACAGCACGTGGGCAGAATATCCATTATCATGGCCAACGCATCCGACTCGGTCCCCGCCGGGATGCGGTCGGGCCAACGCACACAGGCCGGCACCCGGATGCCCCCTTCGTACATGTCCTGTTTCTCCCCGCGGAGCGGTCCGTTCCATGCCCCTGCACTCAAGAGCCCGCCATTGTCGGAAGTGAAGATCACCAACGTGTCCCCGGCCGCCCCGATCTCATCGAGCGCCTCCAGGAGACGGCCGACGCCCGCATCGAGATGCTCGATCAGCGCGATGTAACGAGCCCGCTTCTCCGACACCCCCGGTTCTCGCTCGCGCACGCGCGCGAGCCACTCCTCGGGCGGCTGAATCGGCAGATGCGGCGCGTTATAGGCGAGGTAGAGAAAAAACGGACAGTTCTCGGCGGTTTGCTGCCGGACGTACGCTTCGGCCCAGTCGGTGAACAAGTCGGTGGCATGACCCTCGGGGTCGATCACCTGGTCGTTGCGTCGCATGTAGTTCTGCCGGTGTCGCCGGTGCGTCCAGTAATCGTCCATCATGTCCCCGAGAAAACCGTGAAAATAGTCGAATCCGCGAAGGCAGGGGTGGTTCTCCGGTTCAAGCCCCAAGTGCCACTTCCCCACCAGAGCCGTGTGATATCCGGCGCGCTTCAACAGGTCGGGCAGTGTGACCGCGTCGGGCGAAAAATAGCCCCAGCTGTTCTCTGCCAGCGTCCGAATCACGCCCGGGACCCCGACCAAGTCCGGATACCGACCGGTCATCAGCGAGGCGCGGCTCGGGGAACACACGGGCGAGTTGGCGTAGAATCGTGTCAGACGCACACCTTCGGCGGCAATCCGATCAATGTGCGGAGTCCGCAGGTTGGGGCCGCCGAAGCAGGACAGGTCCCCGTAGCCAAGATCGTCTGTGAGAATCACGATGATGTTCGGCCTTTGCGGCCCTGGTCTTGCCGTACGTTGCGGATCCCGGTCCATGAGATAGGTCTCCATATGCTGGACGCCGCCCGGGAATGTCGTCCGGCGATCCCCGAACATGGCCGTCCCAATCGTGTCGCGAATACCTTTCTTTCGGCGCCCCGTGGCTCGCTCGATCCGAGGCGTCCCCCTATACACTGAAACGGACTTCAAGCACGTCACCATCCTGGACGATGTAATCTTTCCCTTTGAGGGAAAACAGGTTCAACTCTTTTGCCGCTCTCTCGCTGCCGGCTGCCAACAGTTCCGTGCACGACGCCACATCGGCCCGAATGAAGCCCCGTTCGAGGTCCGAGTGAATGACGCCCGCCGCCGCCGGGGCCGTCCGTCCCCGACGCAGTGGCCAAGCCCGGACTTCATCCGGTCCGACCGTGAAAAAACTCAGCAGGCCGAGCGCTTCGAATGCGGCGCGGGACAGCCGGTGCGACGCGGGCTCTTGAACCCCAAGTTCCTCCATGAATTCCGCTCGTTCGTCGGCGGGCAGGTCCGCCATCTCCAGTTCGAGCGCGGCACTCAAGAGCACGACACTCCCGCCCTCCGATTCCAAACGGGCGACGAGCGGCGCAAGCGCCGCGGCGGCCCCCGCCAGATCGTCGGCCGCGTTGAGCACGGTCACCACGGGCTTGCGTGTCAAGAACCCGAGGTGCGCAATCTCACGGTCCTGCTCCGCGGTGAGTTCGAGCACTCGTAGCGGGGCTTCGCCGTCGAGGTGAGACCGACATATCTCGAGGACCGCAGCTTCAGCCTGATGCTCGGAAACACGCACTGTCCGGTTGTCCCGGGCGATGCGTTCGAGTCGGTTCTCGGTCAGGGCGAGATCGGCCAACAAGAGTTCCGTCTGGAGGTCGGCGATGTCCCGGACCGGGTCAACGCTCCCGACCGGATGAAACACGCGCGGGTCGTCGAAAACACGCACCACCTGCAGAAAGGCATCCGCACCCCGCAGCGGGTCGAGCCAGTCCGCCCCGGCAGACCCGCCGGATTGCACGTCGGGCAACAGGGAGATGCCGAACTCGGCGTATCGGGTCCGCTTCGGGTTGTACATTGCCGACAGTCTGTCCACCCGGGGGTCGCGGACAACGGCGGTCCCATACCGAATACCCCGCCGCTTCGGCGCTGCCTCGGCCGGAGTGCCGGTGAGCAGGCTGAAAACGGTTTTCTTTCCGGCCTGAGCCAGACCGAGCAGTCCCAATTCCATAACAGGTCTTCCTCGTATTCCCGGCCCGGCCGGGAGCCGGGCTCGCACTTGCCGTACGTTGGCACAAGAGGCCCCGGGGCAAGGACGCAACCGCAATCATCCCATAACGCTGAGGGGATGCGGCTGTTCCCGGAGGCCTTCCGAACTTGTGCCTGAGAGTGTCCGATTCTGTCGCCCTCCCGGCTGCACCTTCCTCCCCTCGGTGAAACGAACCGGGCGAGCAACTTCACGGACTCACCGACCTCCGGAGCCGCTCTGCTGATCTCCGCGGTGGGACATGCCTGCCTGATGCCGCGCGCCGAGGAGCGAATCCGGCGCGGATCTCGGGGGAGAGAACAGTCCCGCACTTCCGCCGATAGGCACACAGCAGCAGCCTTGCAAGGATCGCCTCACTGGCCGAGCGCATTCAGAATCACGGCCGCCAGGAACTCCTTTTCTGCCTCTGGGAGGTGCCCGCCGAATTGGATGGTCTTGGTATCGCTTCGTGCAACAATCGGCGCTTGAACCAAGCCGGTCAGCAAGGCCGGCACCTTCTCGATCTCTTCCTGCGGCGTCGGGGCCACCAACAGTTCCTCCAGCTCGTCGGCCGGGATCGTTTCCACACGCGAACCGAACGCGGACCGGCGCTCGACTCGGAGTTCGCGGTCCGTAACGGTCACCCGTGTGGCGCCACCGCCCAGGACAGGCAGTACCTTGCGAACGAAAACAAACAGAAAAACCAGCGAGAAGACGCCGATCAGGACCAGGGCCGCAATCCCGATAACCCCGCCCTCTTTGAAAAAAATATTGAGCGCCACGCCGAGGACCACGAGTTCGACGATGGCAATGGGGATGAAGATCAACTTGCCGAAGCTCCTGAAAACGTTTGCGCCCGGCGGTATTTCCAGTCGAACAGACCTGTCCTTGCGCAAAATGCGGGTCTGCAGGTTCGAAGGCGGCTCCGGCAGCGGCTGGAGCGCGGCGGACCGCTGAACTCGCTCCTTGAGTGAAAGGTCCAGTTCGTCCGGCGCCCGCACGACTTCCGCGCCCGCACTACTGTCGGCAAAAGGCAGTTCAAGAAACTTCGCCACCTGCTCGGCCAGCGCCCGGGATTCCGGGTATTGCCGGAATTCCTGCAGATCCAGCTTGGTATCGTCTTCCCCCCTGAGGCGCACAGGAAAAACTATGTACGTCGATTTGTCCGAACGCCGCACCTCGCGGGTGACCGAGACCGACGTAAAATCCTCGAACCGGTACAGCTTTTGCTTCAGGGGCACGATCAAACTCGACCAGCATTGAATCGTGCGCCGTTTCTTGTCCATCCGACAACCGCGCCGTCCGAAAACCAACCCCAGCCCCACCAGGACGAAAATCGAACCGAACGGAATGGAAAAAAAGACGGGGGGGCCGTTCTTGACGGGAATCAGTCCGAGCCCCATCCCCAAGACAAACAGGCCGACCCCCAGGAAAGGCAGGCCGAAGACAACCAACATGCCGCCGCCGCCACGCATCTCGAGCACATCCGTGAGGCCGTTGTCCCGAATCTTCATTTTCCCGTCCTCCCGTCTCGGCGAGCGCTGCGCCCCGAGCACGCTGCAACAGAAGAGAAGACAGTACAGCGCCGGCAATCGGCCCACCAGTCCGGGTACGATGGGGCGCGGCATTGTCCGGGCGGCCGGGGAGATTGCGCATTCCTCTGCACTCCTGGTCTGTCGCCGGACAATAAGATACCCGAGTCTCCCGGGATCGCTACAAGCCGTCCCACGAACCGATCCGAAACCCGGCGGCCGACAGACAGGTCGGTTCGATTTCGACCGGCCTGAATCCATGGGTCCGACCCCCGTCGCGCCGTTGAATCTTTTTGGCAGACGATTTGACGCTTCGGGTGCGGCGTGCTATGATGCAATGACCGCGCATCGCCATCGGATTTCGCATGGGGCGGGCATTCACTTACCCAACTCACCCGGAGACTGCCTTGAACGAAGGGGCCGCAGGCAACAGACCAGAACATGAGAAGGACAGACGTACCGGTTTACGATGAGAGCAAGATCCGCACGCTGAGTTCGCTGGAGCACATCCGAACCCGGCCGGGGATGTATATCGGGCGACTCGGGAACGGCAGTCACCCCGACGACGGCATCTATATCCTGCTGAAAGAGGTCATCGACAACGCGGTCGACGAGTACATCATGGGGTTCGGCCGCAAAATCGAGGTCGAAATCAGCCCCGAAGGCAAAGTGCGGGTTCGGGACTACGGTCGCGGCGTCCCACTGGGCAAGGTGGTGGATTGCGTCTCCCGGATCAATACCGGAGCCAAGTACAATAACGACGTGTTCCAGTTCTCCGTCGGCCTCAACGGCGTCGGCACCAAGGCGGTCAACGCACTTTCCGAATACTTCATGATCCGCTCGATACGAGACGGAAAATACAAGTCCGCAACTTTCCGTTGCGGCGTGCTGCGCGAAGAGGACGACGGCGCCACAGACGGCCGCGACGGAACAGAAGTCGTCTTTCTGCCCGACCCGGAGTACTTTCCCGACTTCGAGTTCCAGGCCAAGTACGTCCGCCGCCGGCTTTGGATTTATGCGTACCTCAACAGCGGCCTCTCCCTCTACTGGAACGGCGAACGATTCTACTCTCGGCATGGGTTGCTGGATCTTCTCCAGGAAAAAGTTGAAGAGGAAAAAGTCTACGAGGTCATCTACCATCGAAATTCGCAACTCGAGTTCGCCTTCGCTCACACCCGGGCTTTCGGCGAAACCTACTACTCCTACGTCAACGGCCAATACACCAACGACGGCGGTACGCATCAGTCCGCCTTCCGAGAAGGGATCCTTAAGGGCATCAACGAATTCACCGGCAAGAACCTCGACGGCGGCGACGTACGTAACGGCATCGTGGGCGCCATTGCCATCAAGCTTAAAGAGCCGGTGTTCGAGTCCCAAACAAAGAACAAACTGGGAAACCACGACATCCGGGGCGAACTGGTAGCCAAAATCAAGAACTTCCTGGTCGGTTACCTACACAAGAACCCGGAAACCGCCCAGCGCCTGCTCAGCAAGATCTCGCAAAACGAAAAGGTCCGCCACGAAATCCAGGCAGTCAAGAAACAAGCCAGGGAACAGGCCCGCAAAACCGCGCTCAAAATCCCCAACCTGCGCGACTGCAAGTACCACCTAAACGACGACAACCCCAAAGGCGCCGGAAGCGTCCTCTTCCTCACCGAGGGACTTTCGGCGGCCGGTTCCATGGTCAGTTGCCGGGACGTGGACACGCAAGCGGTCTTCAGCCTGCGCGGCAAGCCCTTGAACTGCCACGGCCACAAACTGGCCACCGTCTACCGAAATGAAGAATTCTACTGCATCATGAAGGCCCTCGGACTCGAAGACGGAATGGAAGGGCTCCGCTACGGCAAAGTCATCATTGCCACGGACGCCGATGTGGACGGCCTCCACATCAGGAACTTGCTCATCACCTTTTTCCTCGTTTTCTTCGAAGAATTGGTTCTTTCGGAACGACTCTACATCCTCGAAACCCCCCTTTTCCGGGTACGCAACAAGAAGAAAACCATCTATTGTTACAGCGAACGCGAGCGCGACGACGCACGCGAGACCCTCGGGAACAGTGCGGAAGTGACCCGCTTCAAGGGCCTCGGGGAGATTTCCCCCAAAGAATTCGGCCAGTTTATCGGGCCCGATATTCGTCTCCTGCCCGTCACGGTCGAAAGTATGCACTCCGTCCCTGGTTTACTCCAGTTTTTCATGGGCAGGAACACACCGGCCCGGCGCGAGTACATTATGGAAAACCTCATCTGAGCAGACGCCTGAAGCCCGAGCCGCCCGCCGCAACGGCTTTTCCCTCGGAATCACCGGCGCCTCAGACAAAGTGCGGCCGCCTCTCGCAGGACAAGCCGCGGCACAACGTCAGCGACAATTGCCACGCTTCCCACCGGAGCGGATCGACAAGTTTTGCCTCGAGTACCCCCCCTGCTGAAAAGAGCATTGCATGAGCGACGACATGGAAGGCCGGGAAATCCAGACCCCGGACACCGACGAAAATGCGCCCCCGCAAACGGCGGCTGAAACCGATTCGGACGGCGAAGAGAACGGCGACGTCGCCCTGGCCCGGAGCGGCCGGGACGAGGGGCTCCGGGATATGCTGGCCTCCAACTTCCTCGAATACGCCTCGTACGTCATCAAGGACCGAGCCATTCCGGACCTGAACGACGGCCTCAAGCCGGTCCAGCGTCGAATCCTCCACTCCCTCTACGAACTCGATGACGGACGGTTCCACAAAGTGGCCAACATCATCGGCCACACCATGCGCTACCATCCCCACGGCGATGCATCCATCGGCAATGCCCTGGTCGTGCTCGCCAACAAGGAGTACTTCATCGACCGCCAGGGGAATTTCGGCAACATCTATACCGGCGATCAGGCGTCCGCGGCGCGCTACATCGAATGCCGCTTGACGCCCCTCGCCCGTGAAGTCCTGTTCAATCCGGAAATCACCGAGTTCGTCGATTCCTACGACGGGCGGAACCGTGAACCGGTAACCCTCCCCGCCAAGGTCCCCGCCCTGCTCATGCTCGGCGCCGAAGGCATCGCCGTCGGCATGAGTACCCGCATCCTCCCCCATAATTTCATCGAACTCCTCGAAGCCCAGATCGCCATCCTGCGCAACAAACCTTTCCAAGTCTATCCCGATTTCCCCACCGAGGGCATTATGGATGTGGCCGACTACGATGACGGACGCGGCCGCATCAAGATTCGAGCCCGTATCGAGGCGGTCAACGACAAAACCCTCGTGATCCGCGAACTACCCGCCGGCGCCACGACCGAGTCGCTCACCAACTCGGTCGAAAATGCGGCCCGCAAAGGCAAAATCAAGATCGTGAGCATCCGCGACTACACCGCCGAAAAACCCGAGATAGAAATCAAACTGGCCCGCGGCGAACATGCCGCCGAAGCCATTAAACGCCTCTACGCCTATACCGATTGCGAAGTGGGCATTTCTTCCCATATCCTGGTCATCCGAGATCAGCGTCCCGTCGAGATGACCGTGAGCGAGGTCCTCCGCTACAACACCGAAAAACTCGTGCACGACCTCGAGCGGGAACTTCGGATACTTCTTCACAAACTCCGGGAGCGCTTCCACGAAAAGACCCTGGCGCAGATTTTCATCGAAAACCGTATCTACAAACGGATCGAAGAGTGCGAGACCTGGCAGCACGTCCTGGACGAGGTGCGGGGCGGATTGGAAGAATTCCGGGACATGCTCCGACGCGATATCACCGATGAAGATATCGAGAAACTCCTCCAGCTCCAAATCCGCCGAATCTCGCGGTTCGATATCAATAAGAACCGCAAAGACATCGACGACATCGTCCGCAACATCGAGGAAACCGAGGACAACCTCGCACACCTCACCCGTTTCACCATCCGATACCTCAAGTCCATACTCAAAAAGTACGGCGCCCAATTCCCGCGTCGGACCCAAATCGCCGACCTCGAAACCATCAACGTCAAAGAAGTGGCCCTCGAAAACCTCAAGGTCGGGCACGACCGGGTCAATCGATTCGTTGGAACGGATGTCCGCAACAGCAACAAGAACGAACCGTACCTCGCCTGTTCGGAATTCGACCACCTGATCCTGCTCCGCGGCAACGGGCGTTTCAAGATTGTTCCCGTCGCCGACAAACTGTACGTCGGCCCCGTCAAATTCCTGCTCAAAGCCGACAAGCGGCAAGTCTACTCCATGATCTACCGCGACCGCAAGACCGGGGCCTACTACGCAAAACGCTTCCGGTTCGACCGGTACATTCTGAACCGTGAATATACGAGCATCCCCAAGGGTTGTATCGTGGAAAACCTCTATTCCAATACCGGGGTCGTGGTCCGGTGCGAACTCGAGCCGAACCCGCGCCGGAAACAGCAGTACGCAGACATCAACTTTGATGAACTCCCAATCCGCTCCACCGGCGCACGGGGCTTCAAGGTGACCGGACACAAAGTCGTAACCATGGTGCAACTCAAACGGGGTACGCCCGCCTCGGCGGACCGCGCGTCTGACGCAACGCCCCCCGCCGCCGCCGAATCAGCGAACGAAAGCGCCCCCCAACCCGAAACCGTCCCGGCGGGAACAACCGGGAGACATCTCGCTTCCGACTCGGAGAAAAACATCGTTCCGGGGGCCGCTGCCGACGCCCCGGTCCCACCCGAGCAACCCGTGACCTCGGAGCCGTCCGGTCCGACGCCGTCCGCCCCAAAACCACCGGATGACGCTCCAAGGGGCGAGGACGCCGGTCCCCCCAAAAAAACGGCGCGGGGAGCCAGTCGACCCGACACTGCAAACCCCGAGGCCGAAGAGCGGGACATCGCACCCGACAAAAAGCAGAAAAAGAAAACTCGCCCCAAGACCGGACGTGCGAAGTCCGCACGCACGCCGCGGCGCAAGATCGCGAAACCCACCGCCCCGCCGCCGCCTCCCGCCGAGGACATCGGGACCGTCGCGCCGGCGGCCGCAAAGCCCGAGCCCGAAACAACAGAATCCCCGAAGCCGAAGAAGAGTGCCCGGAAACTCGCCAGGGAATGGGAACGGCGCAGCGCCGAAGCCCGGAAACTCCCGGCGCGGTCCAAAAAGAGTGCCTCCGCACCGCCTCCTGCAGAAACCGCGCCGGGACCGAAGGACGCGGGGCCCGCATCCAAGGCCGAACCGCAGAATAAGAAACCGCCCCGGTCGAGGAAACGGGCGGGTAAACGCACACCGAAAACCGACGCTGAGCCCGTCAAGACCGCCTCCCCTTCGGAAGTCCGTGCAGCAAGAAAGCCCGCCTCCCAGTCGCCGGCGGCAAAGCGCGCGGGGAAGAAAACGCCTAAACCGACCTCCCGGTCGACACCCCCGAAAGGTCCGGCCGCGGATGACGCGACTTCCCCCGGGCCCGCCGCCGCGGCCGGGGCAGGGAAGCGGTCGTCCGCCAAGCCGAAAACACCCCGTCCCCGGAAGCGGGCGGAGTCGACTAAAAAGAAGCCCGCCTC
>JAADHN010000058.1 GCA_013151865.1 Kiritimatiellota bacterium | reverse complement strand
CAACGTAAGGGATGCCCGCGGCAGACAACGCGGTGGTGATGGGTCCTCCGTTGGTCCTGACGCTGCGCAGAAGGACTGCCATGTCGGCATAGGCCAAACCTCGCGGTTTGGAATCCGCGTCGGCAAATGACACACCGATGAGCGACTGAATCGTCTCGGCGATGTAATCGGCCTCTTCCTCAGGGCTGTCACAGGCCAAGGCCACGAGGTCACCGGTTTCGTACGGCTGCACCGTGGTGGGAACCATATCCTTGGGTAGGCGTTCGCTGTTCTGGCGGATGAACTGCCGGGCGGTGTCCACGATCCCCTCACTGCTGCGGAAGTTCTCCTGTAAGCGGATTTCCTTGACGGGCGCATACCGCGTGGCGAAGGAGAGGATGTTCTGCACATTGCTGCCTCGCCATTGGTAGATCGTCTGGTCATCATCTCCAACGATGCAGATATCGGCCCCCAGTTTGGCAAACAGGCGGACGAGCGCCTCCTGGACAGGATTGACGTCCTGGTACTCATCGACAATCACGTGCCGAACGCGTTCGGACAAGCGGCGTTGGAGGCCGGGCGATCCCACAATGGCCTTCACGGCTTCCTCCATGATCGCCGAGTAGTCGAGATGTCGAGTTTCGGTCAGTACTGTCCGGTACTTCCGCAGACCGTTCACGATGGAAGTGCCATTGAGTTCGGCATCGACGAGTTCGGCTTCGCGCAGAATGGCAAGCGCCTGCACGTAGCGGTCTGTGTCTCTGTACCGATGGAGAGCACGGCCCCGCAGATCGGTTGTCGTGGTCAATCCGCTCTGCTTGCTCTGGCGGTCCACCAACAGGGCCTGCTGGACCTCATTCAGCACCTCGTATTTCATGAACTCGGGCACTTCCGAACGCAGTAGATCCAGGCAGAAGGCGTGGATCGTACCGACGAACATCTCCGCCAGCCCCGGCATGTTGCCATATGCTTCCCGGACACGTTCGATGATCCGTTGTTTCAACTCCGCGGCGGCCTTGTCGGTAAAGGTGAAGGCGATAATGCTGGCGGGAATCAGCCCCGGAGACCGCGCGGGGTCGAGCAGATTGGCCACGCGCCGCGCGACAACTTCAGTTTTGCCTGATCCGGCGCAGGCAATAAGCTGAAGGTTGCTCCCCGTATGGTCGATTGCGGCCTGTTGGCTGGCTGTAAACTTCATTGTCCCACCCCCTCGGATACTGTGCCATGCAGGTCGCCGTTGCGGGCGAAGCTGTACCAATCTTCGCCCGCCACGATGATGTGGTCGAGTATTCGGATCTCGAGCGGTCCCAGGGCCCGGGCCAAGATCTCGGTCAGTCGGTAATCGTGTTTCGAGGGCTTCGCCGTGCCCGTCGGATGATTGTGTGCCAGGACCACCGACGACGCCCGATGCCGCAACGCGGCTTCGACGACATGACGAGGATGCACATGGGCATCCTTGACTGTTCCTTTGCCCACCAAGGCTGCGTACAGCACTCGACAATGCGTGTCGAGGCACAACACATAGAAGACCTCTTCGCTCCTGCCGGCCATCAACGGCACAACATAACCAGCGACAGCCTCGCTGTCGGTCAACTGTGAGCGGTCCTGCGCGACACGGTCATGGAAATACCGGCGCGTGACCGCCGGAATCATCGAGAGGAATGCGGCGGCTCGTTGCCCAACCCCCTCGACCGTAGCGAGGTCGGTCGGGTCTGCTTCCAGAACGGCCGCGAACGAGCCGAAGCGCTTGATAAGCCGATGAGCGATGGGGTTGGTGTCGCCGCGCGGGATAGCCTGGAAGAGCAGCAGCTCAAGGACTTGATGGTCCTCGAACCCATCAAGCCCCTCTTCCAGAAACCGCGCCCGAAGCCGGTCACGATGCCCGAGGTGGACGTTCTCCTTTTCAGGTGAGTGCGACATAGACAATGGGAACACTGTTTCGTTATGGTCCGTAGCTGCTGCCGAGAAATGCCAAGCGCGTCACCTGCAGTGAATGCAGTGAATGCAGTGAAAGTGAAGGTTTATTGGACGCCTCCTAAGCTGGAGGCAATATATGAAGCCCATGGCTGATATCAATTCAGCAACCCCGAATGTGGAAGTGAGGCCGCAGTAAGCCTGCCCCAACGCACACGATGCGCCCCAGTTCCATAACGAATGCGGCAGTCCCGGGTCTCCGCGGAGCGGAGCACGAACTGCCGCCGAGGTTCCGCCCCGCAAGGCCTCGGCCTTGTAGAACCGGCGTCAACAGGACCGCCTCGGCCGCCTCCTGTGGACTCTATGCAGTCTGTGCGACTCTCCACTGGCGCACCTGCCGTGTTGTTTTATCACATTCGGCGCCACATCAACCTCGTACTTGCGGGCTTCTGTTTCCTTGGTGGCGTTCACAACGGTCTCGGCTCCCGCCCTCCGCGCTGGGTCAGGCTGGCCCAGGTGTGCCATGATGGCCCGATCCGCTGTGCCAAAGGAGGTTACCGGACCGCCCGCCCGCCTGTTCGGCAGTCGACGCCAAAGGCCTCAACCGCCTTGCCGCCGGGATGTTGGATCCGTTCCAGCCGGACTGGCACCGGGCCTGCTTGCGTTCAAAGCGTGTGTGACCCCACCCCGGACACCGGGATGGCCGCGTTCCAACGGGCATGGCTCCAAACGCGGTGCAGACCCTGCTTGGGGCAGGCCGTACCGGAAAATGCGGCGGCGGTGGAGCGGCAACCGAAACAAGCTGACCGGTCGCTGCGGAGCACTTTCGGCCGGTGTGGGGTTTCCTCGCGACGCCGAGGCGTCCCCGCGCTCGCTAGAGCGGGGCCGCTGCCCACAGTGCGAGCATCGAATGACGCGACGATTCGCGACCTTCATGTCTTGGCTGTTCGGCGGAGTGAAATCATCGCGGATATCGGAATTCGAGACGACGATCCGAAAACGGAATAAAACGGTAAAAGCATAAACATAACCCTTAACCCGGGAGGACGGAAATGGGAAAAATCCTCGGGATCGATTTAGGTACGACGAATTCATGTATGGCCGTCATGGAAGGCGGCGAAACCGTCATCGTCCCCAACGCGGAGGGCAGCCGTACGACCCCGTCGGTCGTGGCGTTCACGAAGACCGGCGAGCGTCTCGTTGGTGCGACCGCGAAACGGCAGGCGGTGACCAATCCACACAACACCATTTTCTCCATCAAGCGCTTCATGGGGCGTAAGTACGACGAAGTCAAGCACGAAATCGAGCTTGTGCCGTACGAAGTGGTCCGGGCCCCGAATGGGGACGCGCACGTCAAGGTGGGCGACCGCACGTACTCACCCCCGGAAATCTCGGCCATGATCCTCCAGAAACTCAAGGCGGACGCCGAGGCGTATCTGGGCGAGAAAATCGCCGAGGCAGTGATCACGGTCCCGGCTTATTTCAACGACAGTCAGCGCCAGGCGACGAAAGACGCGGGCCGGATTGCGGGCTTGAACGTACGACGCATCATCAACGAGCCCACAGCGGCTTCTCTGGCCTACGGCCTCGACAAGAAAAAAGACGAGAAAATCGCCGTTTACGACATGGGCGGCGGGACCTTCGACATCTCGATCCTCGAGATCGGAGACATGGTCTTCGAGGTCAAGGCCACAAACGGCGACACCCACTTGGGCGGCGACGATTTCGACGAAGCGATCATCATGTGGCTGGCGGACAGTTTTCAAAAAGAAAACGGGATCGACTTGCGCCAGGATCCGATGGCGCTCCAGCGCCTGAAGGAGGCGGCGGAGAAGGCCAAGTGCGAACTCTCGACCAGCCAAAACACTGAGATCAACTTGCCTTTCGTCACGGCGGACGCTTCGGGGCCCAAACACCTGACCGTCAGCCTTACGCGCGCCGAGTTGGAACGGCTCGTCGAAGACTTGGTCCAACGCAGCGTCGGCCCTTGCAGAAAATGCCTGAGCGACGCCGGCATGAACCCGAGTGAAATCCAGGAAGTTATCCTGGTCGGCGGCATGACTCGTATGCCGCGCGTCCAGGGCTTGGTCGAGGAACTCTTCGGGCGCCCCCCGCACAAAGGGGTCAACCCGGACGAAGTCGTGGCCGCCGGGGCCGCGATCCAAGGCGCTGTGCTGAACCAGGACGCGGGCGTGGGCGATGTGTTGCTGTTGGACGTCACGCCGCTGTCTCTGGGCATCGAAACGCTCGGCGGTGTGGCCACGCGGCTCATCGAACGGAACACCACGATTCCAACCCGGAAAAGCGAGATCTTCAGCACGGCGGCCGACAATCAGACCTCGGTCGAGATTCACGTTCTTCAGGGCGAGCGCGAGATGGCCAGGGACAACAAGAGCATCGGTCGTTTCAGACTGGAAGGCATCCCGTCGGCCCCCCGCGGCGTGCCCCAAATCGAGGTCACGTTCGACATCAATGCGGACGGCATTCTCAACGTCTCGGCCAAAGACCTCGGCACGGGCAAGGAACAGCAGATCACCATCAAGCCGAGTTCCGGCCTTTCGGAACAGGACATCCGGCAAATGGTGAAAGAAGCCGAGGCCCACGCGGACGAGGACAAACGACAGCGGGATGCGGTGGAAACCCGCAACCGGGCCGACTCGATGGTCTATCAAACCGAACGGCAGCTCCGGGAAAACGGCGACAAGATCCCCCCCGAAGTTCGCAAGCCGGTCGAAGATGGCATTGCCGACCTCAAGAAGGCCATCGAGGCCGATGACACCGAGCGCATGAAGAAGATCATGTCCGAGATCGAAGGGCAGATGCACCGGTTTGCCGAAGAACTCTACCGCAATGTGCAGGCCCAGCAGCAGGCGGGGTCGGAAACCGACGGCGGCTCGACCCCCGAGGATACGCAGGAGCAGACCGGCGGCAGCCAAGCGAAGGCAAACGAAGAGGGCGAGGTCATCGACGCCGATTTCCGGATGGTGGACGAAGACAAAAAGTCCTGAAAAAGCACTGCCTCCACCGATGCGCGGTGCATGGCCTCGAGGAAAAGCGGGAACTGCACGCCGAGTGGAAAAACGTGCCGGCTGTCGGAGGCACCCCATCCAAGTCGGACCGATCCCGTCGGCACGTTCCCGCCAGTGTACGGGCAATGGGTCGCCGGCGACCCACGGAAAAAAAGGGAAACCCAAAGGAAAGGAGAACGACTCTATGGCTGGCAAGAAGAAGATCGGAATCAAGCCCCTCGGAGACCGAGTCCTCGTGGAACCGCTCGAGGAAAAAGAAGAAGTCGTCAAAGGCGGAATCGTCATTCCGGACAGCGCCAAAGAGAAACCCCAGGAAGCCAAAGTTGTGGCACTTGGCACGGGTGCGAAGGATGACGACGGGAACGTCATCCCGTTCGACGTCAAAGTCGGCGACATCGTCCTGACTTCCAAGTACGGCGGCACGGAAATCAAGTATGAAGACAAGGATTACAAAATCCTGAAGGCCGAGGACATCCTGGCGGTCGTCGAGTGAACTGCCGTCCGTGTCGGCCGGCTTCCGTCCCGGAGCGTCCGTCGCGTCCGGGACCGCGACTCTACAGCAACAGCAAGGAGGAAAAAGTGTTATGGCAGCCAAGCAGCTTCAATTCCAGGACAAGGCCCGGCAGACGCTCCTCGAGGGCGTTGCCAAGCTCAGCAGTGCCGTGAAGGTCACTTTGGGCCCCAAAGGCCGAAACGTGGTTCTCGACAAGAAATTCGGTTCCCCCACCGTCACGAAGGACGGTGTGACCGTAGCGAAGGAAGTGGAACTGAAGGACCCGTTCGAGAACATGGGCGCTCAAATGGTGAAGGAAGTCGCCAGCAAGACGTCCGACGTCGCGGGCGACGGAACCACCACCGCCACAGTTCTGGCCGAGCGGATCTTCCGTGAAGGTCTGAAGAACGTCACCGCCGGGGCCAACCCCATGGGGCTCAAACGCGGCATCGACAAGGCGGTCGAAGCCATTGTCGGGGAACTGGGCGCCATCAGCCAGCGTGTGGAAGATCGTGCGCAGATCGCACAGGTCGCCACGATCTCCGCCAACGGCGACGCCACGATCGGCGAGATCATTGCCGACGCCATGGACAAGGTGGGCAAAGACGGCACGATCACGGTCGAGGAAGCCAAAAGCATCGAGACCACCCTCGAAGTGGTCGAGGGCATGCAGTTCGACAAAGGCTATCTCTCGCCTTATTTCGTAACGAATGCCGAAGAAATGACGTGTGTCCTCGAGGACTGCCTGATCCTTATCCATGAGAAAAAGATCAGCAATCTCCAGGATCTGCTGCCGCTGCTCCAAAAAGTGGCGCAGCAAGGCAAGCCGTTCATGGTGATCGCCGAGGACGTGGAAGGTGAAGCCCTGGCCACGCTGGTGGTGAACAAGATTCGCGGCACCCTGAACTGTGTCGCGGTGAAGGCCCCGGGGTTCGGCGACCGGCGCAAAGCCATGCTCGAGGACATCGCGGTCCTGACCGGCGGCACCTGCATCACCGAAGACCTCGGCATCAAGCTCGAGAACATCACCATCGACCAACTCGGCAAAGCGAAACGGGTGACCGTGGACAAAGAGGACACCACGATCGTCGAAGGCGGGGGCGAAGCCGCCGCCATCGCCGGCCGGGTGAACCTGATCAAGAAACAAATCGAGGAAACCACCTCGGATTACGACCGCGAGAAGCTCCAGGAGCGCTTGGCCAAGCTGGCGGGCGGCGTGGCGGTCATCAATGTCGGGGCCGCCACCGAGGCGGAAATGAAAGAAAAGAAAGCCCGCGTCGAAGACGCTCTGCACGCGACGCGCGCAGCCGTCGAGGAAGGCATCGTCCCGGGCGGCGGTGTAGCGCTGCTGCGCGCCACGGCCAAGGCCCTCGACAGTGTCGATGCCAGTGACGAGGACGAGAAGATCGGCGTGGAGATCGTGCGACGCGCGGTCGAAGAACCGCTGCGTCAGATCGCCATCAACGCGGGCGAAGAAGGTTCCATCGTGGTCCAGAAGGTCCACAGCCTCGAGGACAACCACGGCTACGACGCTCAAACCGGCGAGTACGTGGACATGCTCGAAGCGGGCATCATCGACCCGACCAAGGTGACTCGGGCGGCCCTGCAGAATTCGGCTTCCGTGGCCGGCCTGCTGATCACCACCGAGTGCTTGGTCACCGAGATCCCCGAGAAAGAAAAGGAGCCGCCTGCCGGCGGCGGCGGCGACATGGGCGGCATGGGGATGATGTAATCCCTGCCCCCACTGCGGACGTCCGGACCCGGGCCCGTCCCGGTCCCCCGGACGCCGCCCCCGGGTATTGTGGGCGTTCCGACCCGTTTGCGCGGTGCGGAACGCCCTTTTTCGCGCTTGCTCGCGGGGGAATGGGGGGCCCAATGCTCGTCAGAGCACGTTAGAACGCGCGAGTGGAGTCGGCGCATCGGGTGACTTGGGATTCGACATTCCGGTCCGTTTGCCGGAAGGCGCGGCTCGCTCACACGGCGAGATCGCTCTGCGCAGGCTGGAATCCCCAGGGTGCGTCCGTATCCCAGAACTCGGTAACGCTGTAAAGCAGAGTGCCCTCTTTGTTTTGTCGCAGTCACCGCCAGTGTGGGCGACTGCTTTACAGAAGATGCCGCTTCCAAGCTCAGATTCGCGCGAAACTGTAAAGCAGTCGCCCACACCCATTCCCGGGAATCCGTCCAAAAAAGGGAATCCAACTTTACAGACCTCCAAGCTCAATCTACTGAGGTCTGGTATCCATAAGAATTGCGCGCCCCCGGACTCGCGCGGGTGAGTACTTGGCTCCGACGCTGCCGACGAGAAAAACGGAGCCGCCCATGAACCGCGACGGTTGCCGCTCGGGGAACGCGACACCGGCGCCGCATTCCCCGACAGACCGCTTGCAGTTGCCGTGTGCACGGCTAGGTTAAGGCCTGCACAGAGTTCCGACTCACGGGGGTTTTCTCGCTTCCGTCGCGGGTGCGGCGGGACGGATGGGGAGATGGACCCCGCGAACTTCCCGGGAAAGGCAGAAGCATGGCCAATTACGTTTTTCTCGGCCCGCCTGGAGCAGGCAAGGGAACGATGTCCGAAATGCTGGCGGAACGGGACGGTCACGTTCACGTCTCGACCGGCGATATCCTGCGGGCTGAAATGAAAGCCGACACCGATTTGGGGCAACAGGCTCGAAGTTATATTGATGCAGGCCACCTGGTTCCCGACGAAGTGGTGGCCGCCATCGTCACAAAGGCCCTGGACACCGACGAAGTCCGGACCCGTGGGTTCATCCTGGACGGCTATCCGAGAACTGTACCCCAGGCAAAGAGGCTCGACGCCACATTGGACGCCGTGAAACTGCAGTTGGACCGGGTCGTCCTTTTTGAAGTCGGCCAGGAATTGCTGATCAAGAGGTTGACGGGGCGACGCATCTGCCGAGAGTGCGGAGCCGTGTATCATGTTTGTTTTACACCGCCGAAACAGGCCGATGTCTGCGACAAATGCGGCGGATCTCTCTACCAGCGGTCCGATGACAGTCCGGAAACCGTGCGAGAACGCCTGCGCGTGTACCACGAACAGACGGAACCGTTGATTGCGTACTATGAGAGTCGCGGCCTGCTCCTGCGGGTACCCGGACACCAAAGAAAACATGCGGGCTTCGCAGTGTTGTGCGAGCATCTGCATCTATGAGGCAATCGGCGAAAAAACGACGCGTGGTCGTTCATACGCATAAGGAAATCCGGGGAATATGCGCCGCGGCACGGGCTGCCGCCGAAATCCTGCAGGCCTTGTGCGAAACCGTCCGGCCGGGGATGTCGACCTTGGACGTGGACCGCCTCGCGGGCGACTTGATTCGGCAAGCCGGCGGTTCGAGCGCCTTTAACGGGTACCATGGTTTCCCGGGGCAAATTTGCATTTCGCTCAACGCGGAAGTCGTTCATGGCATCGGCCGGGCGGACCGCATCATCCAACCGGGCGACCTCGTCAGCCTGGACGTTGGTGTAAAATTGGACGGGTACATAGGGGACACGGCCGCAACGGTGTGTGCAGGCGGCCCGGCCGCCTGCCGAACCCCGGAAGCGGCCCGGCTTATTGCCGCTGCCTGCGACGGCCTCGCCCAAGGCATCTCGGTTGCGGTGGCCGGCAACCGGGTCGATGCAATTGGGCGCGCCGTCGAGAATGTGGTGACCCGAGCCGGATTCAGCGTGGTACGGGACTTCGTGGGGCACGGATGCGGCGTGGAACTCCACGAACCGCCCGAAGTCCCCAATTTTGCATCGGCGAAGCGCGGCCCCCGCCTTGAGCCGGGCATGGTGTTGGCCATTGAACCCATGGTCAACGCCGGCGGTTGCGAAATCCGGGTGGAAAGCGACGGTTGGACCGTGCGAACGGCGGACGGCGCCCTCTCGGCCCACGCCGAACACATGGTCCTGATTACGGATGGGAAGCCGGAGATACTCACGTGGCGAAAGACAGCATAAGAGTGGAGGGCGTGGTCAAGGAACTGCTGCCCAACACGATGTTCCGAGTCGAACTGCCCAACGGTCATGAGATCCTGGCCCACATCAGCGGCAAAATGCGGCTCCATTTTATCCGCATTCTGCCCGGTGATACGGTTGTGATCGAGATGTCGCCGTACGACCTGACCAAGGGACGGATCACGTACCGGAAGAAATAACTTCACCGTAGGCGGCTCCCCGGCATGGACGATCTTGGGAGGACGAGACGGGAGGGACACTGTCTTTCGGGGAAAAGCACCGAGGGGGAGTTGATTCACGCCGAGACGGGCATATAGTACGGGTCGCGTTTCTTTAGTTTGTCCATTCAATCCAGTGTGTCTGCCCCGGCTCGGCCGGCAGCGGCCGAAGCGCGCGGGGGCGTGTCTTGTATGCCGGGATGATAATCTCATGAAAGTGCGTGCTTCGGTGAAAAGAATGTGCGAGAACTGCCGGGTGATCAAGCGCCACGGAGTGATCCGCGTCATCTGCAAGAACCCGCGGCACAAACAGCGCCAAGGCTGAAACGAGCTTTACCTTCCTCGCCGGCGAAAGCACTCGTCCACGATGTGAACCGGTCACCAGATAAGAGAAAGCGGAACTGCCATGCCGAGAATCCTGGGAGTCGACATTCCCTCCAACAAACGCCTGGAGACCGCACTTACAGCCATTTACGGCGTCGGTCGCACCCGCGCCGCCGAGATCTGTCATCGGACGCGACTCGACCCCGGCTTGCGCGCCGGCGAACTGACCGACGGGGACATTTCGGCCATCGCCCAACTCCTTCAGGACCACTTCGTCGTCGAGGGCGACCTGCGCCGACAGATCGCGCAGAATATCCGGCGGTTGACCGCCATCGGCTGTTACCGAGGCATGCGTCACCGCCGGGGTCTTCCCGTTCGCGGCCAGCGCACCAAAACCAATGCCCGCACGCGCAAAGGCTCGAAAAAGACGGTTGGCGCCATTCGGGACAAGACGGCGCGGAAACTGGCGCGGACCGGCGGCAGGTAATCGTTTTCTGCCGGACGCCCATCGGGTCGCTATCGCTGCCGGCAGTGTACCACTTCCCGTTGTTGAGGAGAAGGCAACGTTATGGCCGACGACAAATCGAACATCGCCCCCCCCGCACAGGGCTCGGAGGGCCCGGTCACCGAACCGACCGCGCCCGAACCCGCCGCTACGCCCGAACCCGCTGCCCCGGAAGCCGAGACCGCGGCTCAGCCCGGCACGCGCGAAGGGCGCAAGGGACAACGGCATATCTCCAGCGGAATCGCTCACGTCGAAGCAACATTCAACAATACCAAAGTCACCGTTACCGACCAGCGGGGCAACGTGGTGGCCTGGTCCTCGGCCGGGCGGATCGGTTACAAGGGCTCCCGGAAAAGCACCGCGTACGTGGCCCAGCTCGTGGGTACCGACGCAGCCAAACGCGCCGCCGCCCTGGGAATACGGGAACTCGAAGTCCGTATCAAAGGTTCCGGAGCAGGCCGCGAAGCCGCTGTGCGCGGGATTACCGGGGCCGGCATGGACGTGTCGGTGCTGAAAGACGTTACGCCCATCCCACACAACGGCTGCCGTCCACCGAAACGACGACGCGTATAAACCGCCGAAGAACAACCCCACGCCCGCCGCGCCGCCCCGCAACCGCCCCGTAACACGGCGAAAGCGTGGCCTGTATTGGCATGGGACCCGCCGGAAGACGAGGAGGATGTCATGCCCGCTTCTGATTTCGCAATGCCCGAAGCCGTCGTACTCGATGAAGCTACGGCAACCCCGACGTATGGCCTGTTCATCACCGAACCCTGGGAAAAAGGGTTCGGGCATACGGTGGGCAACGCCCTGCGACGCGTATTGCTGTCGTCCCTCGAAGGGACTGCAGTGACTTCGATCCGCATCGATGGGGTGAAACACGAATTCTCCACAATCCCCGATGTGGTCGAGGACGTGACGGAAGTCGTGCTGAACATCAAGAAACTGCGGTTCCGGTGCCAGGGGGAGACCCCGCGTACACTCGAATTGTACGCCGATAAGGCCGGGCCCGTTACGGGCGCCGACATCCGAGAGGACGCGGTCACCCAGGTGCTGAACCCGGACCTGCTCATCTGCACTTTGGACAAGGACCGTCCGGTGCGCATGGAGATCGAAATCGCCAAGGGACGCGGATACCGAGCCGGAGACGAGAACAAACGCGAAGATCAACCCGTAGGCGTGATTCCCGTCGATTCGCTGTTCAGCCCGGTGGTCCGGGTGGCCTACGACGTCCAGGCCTGCCGTGTCGGACAGCGCACGGATTACGACCGGCTCGATCTGCGTGTATGGACCGACGGACGCCTCACCCCCCACGAGGCACTCAAAACGGCCGCACTCATTCTCCGGGAACATATCAGCGTCTTTGCCGACGTCGAAGACGAGGAGACGGAGATCGAGCGCACGATGTCGGAAGAAGATCGTCAACTCCTCGAAGCGCTGTCCCACAGCGTCAACGATATGGAACTCTCGGTGCGTGCCAAGAATTGTCTGAATTCGGCCGGTATCCGTCTTTTGGGGGAATTGGTCCAGAAGACGGACAGCGAGCTGTTGCAGTACCGCAATTTCGGACGAAAATCCCTCGAGGATATCAAGAAGAAACTCGCCGGGATGCAGCTTTCGCTCGGTATGACCCTGCATGAAGAAGTCGCAGCCGCCCTGGGGCGACGCTTGGCCGCTTTGGATGGCGGCGCCGAAACCGAACAGGATTGATCCTCTCATGCGACACCGCAAACACACCTTCAAGATCGGACGCACCGCCAGTCACCGTCGGGCCCTTCTGGCCAACCTCGCCTGCAGTCTCATTCGGGAAGGCCGCGTGGTAACCACGGTCGCCAAAGCGAAAGAGGCTCGGCGCTTGGCGGAAAAGATGATCACCCTGGCACGGAAGGGGACCCTGCATGGCCGGCGGCGAGCGATTGCCATCCTCCACCACGTCTCCACCGTCCATCGGCTCTTCGAAGAAATCGGGCCTGAATACAAAAACCGAAACGGTGGCTACACGCGAATCGTCCGAACCGGTCCGCGACGGGGCGACGCCGCCGAAATGTGCATTCTCGAACTGGTCGGCCCCCTCGCGATTGCCTCCGAGGCCTCATCCGAAACGAACGAGACGCAGGCCGACAATACGGAGAAGGCACAGACAAACACCGCGACCGCCCCGGAAGAAAAAAGCGGTCCCTGACGACCCGGTCATCCTCCAAAGAAGACACACGGCCGAGCGCTCCAGAGCGCCCGGCCGTTCTTCTTGCTCCCCCCGGAGCGATCCGGCGCCCGGATAACTGCGGAACGCGTCGGAGTCGCGCCCCGGAACTCACATGCGTTCACGCAAGGCGGACCGGTACGGCAGGATCGGCAAGGACCTCGTCTCGCCACATCAACCCAATTCCGGAAAAACACAGTGTGTTCAAGACGTCCGCCCCCCGCCAGCCGGCGGCTTGCGCCCCGGCAAAATGTCTTCGATGATCAACGGTTCGGACAATTCGGCACTGGCGCGTTCCAATTCCTCTCGGGCACCCACCACGCAGGTATTCCCCGGGTTCGTTGCGTCGTCGAGCACCCGCAACGCCGCCGCCCGCACGTCGTCGGCCGAAACCCCGAGCAAAGCCTGTCGCCGCTCCCGACGCAAGGAGTCGTCGAGGCCGATGAGGAAACGCCGCAGGGCCGTCGAAGTCGCCGGCCCGGGGCGAACGGGCCGCTCGTCGGCCTTGGCACAGCCGATCACTGCCCGTTCCACGTCTTCCGGGGTCCATCGACTTCGTTCCACGTATTCTCGGACCCGGTCGAACACGGCGATAGTCCGCGCTACGGACGGATCGCGGTACGAAAGAAATGTCAGGGCGCCGGCCACGCTGTCATACATCGACATCCCGCCGTACGCCCCGCCTTTAACCCGGATTTCCTCCCACATGTACTCGAAGGCCGCCAACTGGGAGAAAACCCGCAACAGCGGAGCGTCGGCGGAAGAGGCGTGCGGCGCTCGCAACGCCCGGGCACAGAATGCCACGTCCGACTCGATCGCCAACCCTTCGCGAACCGGGGGCGCCGGGGGGGGCGGCGATGTCAACTCCCCGCCGCCGCAGCTCGCCTGCGAACGCCGGTCGAAGGCGCCCCGCAACCATTCGGCGACGGGCTCGGCAAAGACCGGGGTCCCGGTAAACGAGGCCGCAACCGAGGCAGAGCGCAAGAGATGCTCCCGCACGCGCTCGAGCCGGCGGCGCAGCTCCCCCTCGCGGCGGTCGAAATCGGCCAACATTTCTTCTCCGGTGCGCAATGCGCTCACGCCGTACCAGAGCTCGGATAGCCCGGACACTCCGGAAAGAAAACGCGCCGCCCGGCGTGCCGCGAACTGGTGGCCGCTGGGCACGATGGCGGCACGCCCGCGGGCCTGAGCTTGCGTCAGTACGTCCTTCAACCGCCGTACGTCGCTCAAGTCCAGTTCGAAAAGCAGGTCCCGCACCAGTTCCAAAGCATCCGGGAATTTCTTGTCCAAGGCCTTGAAACTGATCGTGAAATACCCCTGGGTGCGGTTCGGGTCGACAGCCTGCGTGGCGGCGAAGACCCCGGCGCTGACGCCTCCGGTGACAGCCGCGATTCGGTCCGCCGTTTCCGCGTAGGAACGCCCCGCCGCACCCATCCGAGAAAAGAGCGCGGTCAACACGGAGACATCCGCCAAGAATTCCCGGGGCAATCCCCCGAGATCAAAGGCCAGAACCAGGTAGTTCACCCCGTTTGCGAAAATATCGTTCCGCAGCAGGGGAAGCTCGTGTCCGACCGGAATCAGCTCCGTGGGGATTGCCCTGGGGTCGGGCGGCACGTCTTTGAGACGCAGTTGCGGCAGGGCCGCCACAGCCTCGGGCGGATTGGGCGCGCTCTGAAGTCGGTCGAGTTCCGCCGCCCGCCGGGCGATCGCCTCGAGTTCGGCGACAGACATCCGACGTTTTCGACGGGCGAGACGGCGGGCGAGTGCTTTCTCCCTCTGTTGAAGCAGACCTACCTCGGGTTTCACGACAGCAGTGAGCCGGTGCGGGTTGTCCAAGAGATGCTCGCGGATGAGACGACTGAACAATCCCGGATCTTGCTTGACTCGTCCCCGCAAAGCATCAATCTGTTCCGCCGTCCGCAGAAAGGTGAGCGGATCCAATCCGTAGAGCCAGGCGTTGTAAACCCACCCCATGAGACGGAGCGGAAACATCCCCTGAATCTCGCGGTGCCCGTATTCAAGCTGATGAAGGGCGTTTTCAATCTTGTCCGGGGCAAATCCCCGACACGCAGTTTGCCGCAGGACGTCTTCGATCAGGGCGACGATCTCACCCCGGCAAGCCAGAGACGTCCCCTTCAAACCCACATGGAAGGAAGTCTCCCGGGTGCCTTCCGCAAAACCCGAAGGAGTGAGGTCCTCGCCGAGACGGGAATCCACAAGGGCCTTGCGCAACGGCGCCGCAGCCGTGCCCAAGAGTAGGTGGTCCACCACATTCATGGCTAAATTGGTCGAGACATCCGAGACATCCGACACCAGCCAGTTCATGGTGACCGCTGCACGCCGATCAGGGTCCTCGCCCGGGCCGATAGGAAAAGCAACCGTGGTCTCCCGCGGGGCGGTCCAGCGCGGCTGCCGGCGAATCCGGACGCGAATGTCGCGGCGATCCGGGCAGTCCCGAAGCCGGGCGTCCAGAAATGCAAAATGCTCCTCAGTGGGAATGCCGCCGTAGACAAAGAAAAAGGCATTGGAGGGGTGATAAAAACGCTCCAGAAAACCGCGGAAGCGGGGATAGGTCAGCCGGGGGATCGCCTCGGGATCTCCCCCCGAATCCCGACCGTACGGCGTGTCCGGGAACAGACCGCGCGTCGAAATGCGGTCCACCACCGAATCGAGGTCCGAATACGCTCCTTTCATCTCATTGTAGACAATCCCCTTGATGGTCAGGGGCGAGCCTACGTCGCCGGGACGGACAAACTCGAGGTGGTGCCCCTCCTGATCCAAAGTCAGCGGCGAAATGTTCGGGTGGAATACAGCGTCGAAGTAGACGTCCGCCAGATTGAAGAAATCTTTCTTTACCGTGCTGGCAACCGGATAGACAGTCCGATCCGGATATGTCATGGCGTTGATGAATGTGGCCATGCTCATTTTGAGCATCTCGACAAAGGGGTCCTTCACCGGGTACTTCCGCGAACCGCCGAGAACCGAATGCTCGAGAATGTGCGGAACCCCTGTATCGTCGGGAGGCGGGGTCCGGACGGCAATGGCGAAAAGATCCTCCGGATCATCGGCGGCCAGGTGGAGAAAGCGCGCGCCCGTCCGCAGATGACGCGCTTCGACGGCAATGCAAGGAAGCACAGGGGTTGGACGCACGCGCGTCACGCGAAACCCGCAACACTCGACGCCGATGCGCCACTTTCCGACTCCAAGAGGGCGAGACATGGGTGTGCATTCCTCCAATACGGTACTGCGCACATACCGGGCCTGAATGTTGGATGAGCCGCCTACTGCGATGACGCATCTCGCGCGCCTTCCGGAAAATTGCCGTCGTCCGCCGACCGAAGCGCTGTTTCAACACACCCCCCCGGCTTCGATGCAACAGCCTGTGTCCGTGTAAGCTGCGCCATCTCGCGGCGAAGTTCATGAATCACTCGGACAGGACAAAGGCAGAGGGGGGAAGGCGAAAGAAGAAGTTTCCATGAATTCCGCCCCGCTCTCACGGCGATTCCGGGCAGTTGGGCCCAACTGCCGCTTTGTCCTTCCACACATCGGAACCCCAGCCCGTCGGGGGGCGCGCGCGGGACCTGCGCACGTGTTGATTTGTAATCGACATTTCGGCCCGCTCGCCGGGAGTGTGTGTTCGATCAATTCGTGCCCCGCCAGGTTTGCGTGGGTGAGTACTGCAGGACACAACGGTACCGACCACCCGGTTCACGGGCCTCAAAAGGAGGTCGCCGTAACGCGTTGAAGCACTCTCCGGCGGTCCCGCCAAGCCACTACCCGCGCGGTGGAGCGGAGGCCGGGAGCCTGTGCTCCAAATGTCTTCAAAACAAGCAAGTAACTCCCCCGGCGAACCAATGTTGCCCTTCGTCGACTCCCCTTGCTTTCGCACCACCTGCCTGAAACCTGTTTGGAGCCTTGGGGACTATATCGTTCCGCCCTGCGCCGTCAACCCGCCAAACACATACCGCCGTTTGGAACTTCACCCCTGGGGATGGTGCGATGGTGGTCCGATCCTGTCTCCTTGTCTGGCCCCCGGATTGTTTCGCGAGGACACATATTACCGCCCGCAGCCAATAATATCGGCTTTTCTGCCTGCAACGAATTGAAAAGTCCCCGATCTGTGATAAAATTAACACGGTAATCTTATCACTTGCCCGTTCCCGTTGTTCGCCACCCGTAACGGGCGGCGAATGTACCGGCCCAAACCGGGCCTGCAATGCCCGGGACGCCCCCCCCCGATCAATGCTGAATCATGGGGTTTGAAACAATCTTGTTAAATTGGGAACAGTTTGTCGGAGTGTTGCCGCCGTCCCGAGTGTGTTTATCAAAGGATGCGAGCCATGAGCATTCAGTTCAATGCGGATGAAATCTTCGAGATCGCCGAGCGCATCGAGGCGAACGGCGCCGCGTTCTATCGGGCCGCGGCCCGAAAAATCCCGGAGGCTTCCCGGGGGTTCCTGCTCGATTTGGCCGTATGGGAAGAACAGCACCAGCAGAAATTCGCTGCCATGCGCACCCGACTTGCGGGGGAGTCGACCGAACCCACCGTATGGGACCCGGACTGCGAAGCCGCCCAATACCTACAGGCCCTGGCGGACGGCGCCGTCTTCCCGGCGGACGAAGCCCCTGTGACTGCGTTGCCGGCGGACTCGTCGGTGGAAGACATCCTCAGGGTCGCCCTCGAACGGGAGAAGGCTTCCATCGCCTTTTACGTCGGAATGCAATACCTCGTCCCCCCCGCTTTGGGGAAGGCGGAGATCGACGGCATCGTCCTCGAAGAAATGTCGCACGTCACTCTGCTGACCCGCAAGCTGGTCGCGCTCAAAAGATAGGGCAGCGGCTCGGGCGCGCCGCGGGTTTGGTTTCGAGAGTCATCGCCGGCGCCATTATGCGGAAGAATGCGCCGGCAGAGCTTTCGGAGGCCGCAAGAAAACCGCCGGACAACGCAAACCGGCGAAATACGCCCCGGCAACCGCTCTATCTTTAGCGCTTGGCGCCGACCGAAAGAATCGTCCCGTGCACTCTCGGGAAATCCGGAGTTCGAGGAGTATTCGATGAGTATCACAAAACTGAACGAAACCGCCTTGCAGAGCTGGGTCGACCGCCTGATCGGCCAGCATCAGGTCTATGGAGTGAAAGCCAAGGGAGATCGATTTGCCTTCGGCCCCCTCGATGACGCCGCCGAGTTGCGGCTCGATTACGACGTGACGATCCTGCCGCCCAAGAAATACTTTCTGCCGCAGAGTCAGGAGCTGCTCAAGTTCTCCCGCCGGGGAGCGTACCAACCGGTGGGCGAGCCCGCCCCCTTCGTCCTCTTCGGCGTGCATCCCTACGACGTGGTGGCCATCGCCCAAATGGACGAGGTTTTCTCCAAGGACAATCACGACCGCCATTACATGCAGCGGCGCGAAAAAGCGGTGATCGTGGCTTGTGATGTGCAGAAGGCATCCCCAAACGTATTCGCCGCTTGTATGGGAACGGCCACGGTCCAGGAAGGCTTCGATGTTCTCCTCACAAGAATCGGGGACGACTATCTGGCCGACGCCCGGACCCCTAAAGGCGAAGCCCTGTTGCAGAGAATAGAGGGCGGCGCCGACCCGGACCCCGCATCGCTGGCCCGACGGGAACAGCTTTGGCAGGACTTGAACCGGTTCCTCATGCGACACGAACTGAAATGCGCTCCCGCAAAACTGCCCGGCGTTCTCGACCAGCAGGAGGAGCACCCCATTTGGAAGAAACGCGCCGAGCGTTGTTATTCGTGCGGCTCCTGCAACTTGGTCTGCCCAACCTGTTACTGTTTCGATGTGCAGGACGAAGTGGACTGGGACCTCGAGAACGGCCGTCGGGTCCGCCGCTGGGACGGTTGTATGCTCGCCGAATTCGCACTCGTGGCCGGCGGTCACAACTTCAGAGCGACGCGAGCCGCACGGTACCGCCACCGCTACTACCGCAAAGGCAAGTATCTTTGGGACCGAATGGGACAGATCGCCTGCGTCGGCTGCGGTCGCTGCGTTACCGCCTGCACGGCCGACATCGCCAATCCGGTCGAAGTCTTCAACACGCTGCTGGAGGACAGGTGATGGCTCAGAACCTAACCAAATCCGGGGACATCTATGTGCCCCAAATCGCCACGTTGGTCAGGAAAGAACGTCTGACCGAACTCGAGACGTTCTTCGAAATCCAACTCGAATCGAATCAACCGCTCGGCCATCGCCCCGGCCAGTTCGTCATGGTCTCGTTGCCTGGACTCGGCGAGGCGCCCATCTCCGTCTCTTCGCGCCCGGTCGGGAACACGTTCGAACTCGTGGTCCGCAGGATAGGACGACTCACCACCGCCATGCACCGGATGGAGGTCGGCGACAAGCTTGGCATCCGCGGGCCGTTCGGTACCGATTTCCCGGTCAACACGTTCAGGGGACAGGACGTGCTCTTCATCTGCGGCGGCATCGGCCTGGTGCCCGTCCGCGGCGCAATTCTCGAGGTGCTCGCCAACCGCGCCGCTTACGGCCACGTCGCCATCCTGTACGGTACCAGGGGCCCGAGCGAACGGCTCTTTGTCGATGACCTCGCCCGCTGGAAAGCCCGGGAGGATGTGACCTTCCTCGAAACGGTCGACCGCGGCAGTGACGCCTGGGATGGAAACGTGGGCGTGATCACCACCTTGATCCCAAAAATCGAAATCGCCCCGGAACGCACCGCCGTCGTCGTTTGCGGACCGCCGATCATGTACAAATTCGTGCTCATGGAACTCTACCAGCAAAACGTGCCGAAGGAAAACATCTATGTCTCGCTCGAACGCCGAATGAAGTGCGGCGTCGGCAAATGCGGGCATTGTCAAATCAACGGCCTTTACACCTGCCTCGACGGCCCGGTGTTCAGGTATGCCGATGTCTCTGACGTGCGGGAGGCCATCTGAATGAGCAAGCCTACAGTCGCCATCTTCGATTTCGCCTGCTGCGAAGGTTGCCAGTTGCAGATCGTCAACCTCGAAGAGGAATTGCTCGATCTGATTTCTGTCGTTCAGCCCGTGGAATGGCGGGAAGCCATGTCCGACAAAGCCGACGGCGATTTCGATATCGCCATCGTCGAGGGGTCCATCACTCGCCCCGAGGACGAGGACCGGGTCCGCGAAATCCGCAAACGCTGCAAGATCCTTATTGCGCTCGGCGCTTGTGCGACTTTCGGCGGCGTCAACAAACTCAAGAACAAGTTCACCATGGACGATGTGCGCAAGTGTGTGTACGGCGATGCCGCCGACATGCCGCATTTGAGCACCGCCCCCACCAAATCGGTGTGCGAAGTCGTCCAAGTGGACTACCGCGTCGAGGGCTGCCCCATCGATGCCGGGGAATTCACTTACATCGTCCGATGCCTCGCGATGGGTACGGACCCGGTGATTCCCAGTTATCCGGTTTGCGTCGAGTGCAAATTGCGTGAAAACGTCTGTCGATTCGAGTACGGCGAACTCTGTCTCGGGCCGGTCACTCGGGCCGGGTGCAACGCCTGCTGCCCCAGTGCCGGGGCCTGGTGCTTCGGATGCCGAGGTTTCGTGGACGACCCCAACGTCAATGCCGCCAAAGACGTCCTCGAAAAGTACGGCCTGACCATTGAAGATCTCAATAGCCGTATGGAACTGTTCAACTACGGACAGGAGCCCGCCGAAAATGTCAAGAACGGTTGATATCAGCGTCCATCACGTTACCCGGGTGGAAGGCCACGGCAACATTCGCGTCCGCGCCGTCGACGGGACGATCGAACGCATCGAGTGGCAGGTGCCCGAGGCCCCCCGTTTCTTCGAGGCCATGGTCCGCGGACAGAAATGGGAGGACATCCAGACCATCGTCTCACGTATCTGCGGAATCTGTTCGGTCACCCACTCTTTTGCCGCTGTCAAGGCCATCGAGGACGCCATGGGAATCGAAACATCCGAACAGACGGAAAAACTCCGGGTGCTCACCCACTATGGGGAACAGATGGAAAGTCACGCTCTGCACGTGGGCTATCTCGTGGCTCCCGACCTGCTCGGCGTCAACTCTGTCGTCCCCCTGGTCGAAACTCACCCGGAGGCAGTCAAGACCGTCATCCGGCTCCACCGTCTCGGCAACCGCTGGATGGAAATCCTGGCCGGACGTCGGACCCACCCCGTGTCGCTCCGACCCGGCGGGTTCAGTATGCTGCCCGGCGAAAAACAGCTTCGCGAGTTCAAGAAAGAACTCGAAGCCGCCGTCCCGGACCTGCAAGCCCTCGCCGAATTCGTATTGAGTGTGGCCGACCGGCTCCCGAAATTCGAGCGACCAACCGAGTATATCGCCCTGGTCGACCCCGGCCAGTACACGTTCTACCACGGATTGATCGGCAGTACCGACACGGAAAAGCCGAAACCGGTCCGCGAATTCGAATCTGTGGTCAATGAATTCGTCTCGCCTCAGTCCACGGCCAAGTGGTGCAAGTGGCATCGGGACGCGTACGCCGTCGGCGCGCTGGCCCGATTCAATCTCAACGCGGAACACCTCTTGCCCCTGGCCACCACCGTCGCCAAACAGTTTGGTCTCGAAAAGGGCTGCTGCAACCCGTACATGAACAACGTGGCTCAACTCGTGGAAGCCGTCCAGGTCGTCGAACACGGTATCCAGTTGATCGATGAGTTGCTCACCGCCGGTCTCAAGCCGGAGAGGCCCAAGGTCAAACCCCGGGCCGGATGGGGAGCGGGCGCCGTCGAGGCCCCGCGCGGCATCCTCTTCCACAGTTATGAGTTCGACGCTGCCGGGATTTGTCGGCGGGCGAACCTCACCATCCCCACCAACCAGAACCACGCGAACATCCAAAAGGATTTCGAAGCCCTGGTTCCGCAAATCTTGGACCGGAGCGAGGACGACATCCGACTGATGCTCGAAATGCTGGTTCGGGCCTACGACCCGTGCATTTCCTGTTCGACGCATTATCTTGACATTGAGTTTGTCTGAGCGCGGTCGGTCGGCCCCACATGCCCCGGGCTCTCCCGCGCCGTTCGGTTCAACCCCACTCCCTCGGCAGCCGCCCTGCCGCGGGAGGGGCCGACCGTCGGCGGGCCAACACCGACCGGCCATCGGTGCAGGTCATTGTCATGCCCAGCGGCCAATCAACCCAATCCGGCACGAACCCACCGATCATTGTCGTCGGAGTGGGAAACACGCTGATGCGGGACGAAGGTGTCGGGGTGCGCCTGATTCAGGATTTGGCTCGCGAACGCCAGCGCTACCCGGAAGTCGAATTCCGCGACTTGGGCACAGGCGGTCTCGGTCTGGTTCATGCTTTGGACAAACGACGGGCCGCCATCATCATCGACTGCGCGCGTATGGGCAAGGCCCCCGGAGAATTCGAACGCTTCACTCCCGAACGGGTCCGGTCCATCAAACAGATCTCCGGGACGTCCCTCCACGAAGGCGACCTGTTGCGGACACTCGACATCGCTCAAGCCCTCGGACAATGCCCCGAGCACCTCGTGATCTTCGGGATCGAGCCGGCCGATACCTCGCCCGGCCTGGAACTCACGCCGCTCATCGCGGCCCGCATCCCACTCTACCGGAACGCGGTCCTGTGCGAAGTCCGCACACTTGCCGGCTTGGTCCTGCCCGGCACGACCCGGGTCGGTCCCCTGTTCTCTTCCTGACCCGCCGCGTCCCGGGTGAAACACCTTTGCGGAAGCCGCACTCGGCACAGGCGAGCATCGGGTACGGCCATGCACGAATTCAGCATCTGCGAACAGCTCGTCAGAGTCATCGGCGAAGAACTTGCCCGAGTCAACTCCGAGCGGCCGGTGCACTTGTTGCGCGCCCGTGTGGCGGTTGGAAGACTTCGGCAGATCGTTCCGGAAAACCTGCGCTTCGCTTTCGAAGTGCTCACGCGCGACACCCCCGCCGAAGGGGCGAGCCTGGAACTCAGGGAAATCCCGGTCACCGCCACCTGCGGAGGCTGCGGCTGGCACGGCGAAGTCGAACCCAATCGCTTCGTCTGCCCCGAATGCGGCGGAACCAATCTCGAAGCCCACACCGGCAGGGAATTGTTTCTCGAAAGCCTGGAGATCGAAGACGATGAGCCCGACAACCATCAAAGTCTATCGTGACCTCATGGAAAAGAACGCGGCCTGGGCCGACATGACTCGCCGGCTCGCCGCAAAAAAACACGTGGCCATCCTGAACCTCATCGGATCCCCCGGGTGCGGCAAGACCACCCTCCTCGAGGGCATGGTTCGTGAACTCGGGCCGCACTTCCGATTCGCCGTGCTCGAAGGCGACGTCGAAACCACCCGGGACGCCGAGCGCCTCGACGCACTCCGCATCCCCGTATGCCAGCTCATTACCAGCGGAGCCTGTCACCTCAGTGCCCAACTTGTGCACACAGCCTTCCGCGACCTGCCCCTCGACGATTTGGACGTCGTCATCGTCGAAAACGTCGGCAATCTCGTCTGTCCCGCCGGGTTCGATATCGGCGAAGCCGCCAAAGTCGCCGTGCTCAGCCTCACAGAAGGCGAAGACAAGCCCGTCAAGTACCCGCAACTCTTCCACGAGGCCGGGGCCGTCGTCATGACCAAGATCGACCTGTTGCCCCACATTCCCGCCGACCTGGACACCTGCATCGCCGCGGTCCGGCAGGTGAACGGCGCCGTTCCCGTATTCCCTGTCTGCGCCCTCGACGGCCGGGGCCTGCCGCCTTGGATCGCCTGGATCGAACGGCTGGCGACCCAGACCCGCGGGAAAGATCGGTGATCGAAGCCGATACGCGGACCGGTGCGGGTCAATCCCCCCGGTCGATCCGATACACCGCAATCCGACCATTGCCGGCGTCCCCTACGAAAACAGACTCGGCATCCCTGGTGCGCGCGGTCTCGATGCCGGTCGGGCGCCCAAACCCACTCCCATCGAGAACGTCGATGTCCGCCGGGCCCCCGTAACGCAACAGAAGACGTCCCGCCGGCGACAGACAAAAGATACTGCCCAGGTCCTTGTCGGTCACCCACACATTGCCGCCGGTGTCCACCGCCAGATCGCAAGGCCCGCGGAACGGAACGCGATCTGCGCCCCCGCGCGGCAACATACCGACCTCCCAAATAATCTTGCCCGCCGGCGAAACCCGCAGGACTGCCTGCAGCGGCGTCGCTGTCAGGTACACGTCGCCCCCGGGAGCGGTCCGCGTGGCGCAGGCAACCTCCCAGGGGGCGAAACGCCGGCGAACGGCATACATGGGGCCGAAGTCCAGCCATTCAGTCATCCTGCCGTCGGCGGCCACCTTCTTGAAGCAGAGGGCGGGCCACCCCTTCCGATACCCCGGCTCGACGATGCGCAAAACCAATACACCGTCCGGGAGCGTGCCGATGTCCCACACCGGCGAAGTCGTCCCGCGATACAGAAGGCCGCCGGGCGGAAAAACCCGACCCGGAGACCGGAACGGGACACGGTCGAACACCGCCAGGCGCGGGCCGGCCTGGCCGGGAGACGGAAACCCCCCGACCAGAATGCGCCCCTTCACGCCGAAACCCACGCAGAGAGGCCGGTGGAAACCGGTGCCGCAGCGCACCGGCCGCCGGGTCCGGGGGTCGAGGGCAAAAACTTCTCCGGTCGTTTCGTTGGCGTACCAAATCCGTCCAGTCGGACCGCGTCGCATGGGGGTCCCGGCCACGAAAGCCCCGGGCGAACTCCGACGCCAGGAGGGCGCGACCACTGCGTCCTCGATTCGCCCGTCCGGCAACCGCCGCAAACGCCGGAGCTGATCCGCAACCCCGATAAGGACGGAACCGTCCGGCCCAAGCGCCACGGAGCGAACCGGCCCCATTTCTCCGGAAAGCCGCGTCCATTCCCGCAATCCCGCAGGCGACAACGGCCCCGCAGAGCCCGCGAACACACGCCCATCTTCGGTCGCAACCGCAACATGCTTGCCATCCGGCGAAAGAGCCACTGCCACCGGCGGCGCCGGCACCGGCGTCGCGCCAAGCAGTTGCTCCAGCCGCCAGGACCGGAACCATTGCAAACGGCGGTTTCCCGTATCCGCCACAACCACCCGCCCGTCCCCTCCCATGGCCGCATCGCGCGGACGCCGAAAACGTCCCGGCGCCGCACCCATGCGCTCAGAGGCAAAAAGGGCCGGAAAGTCGGTCCGCAATGAGCCGGCGAACACCCGCTCCCCTTCGACGGAAAGCCGATACCCGTCCGCGGGGCCGCCGGGATGCACCCGCCGACTGAAAAGGTATTCGCCTCCGGGGCCGAAGGCGACCAGCCGCCCGGACCGCAGCAACATCCAAACGCGACCGTCGGACGTAACGGCCGCCGAACCCAAGTCGATGGCTTTGCCGCGAAGATCGCCGATGAACCCCGTGAACACGAGGCGAAGCCGCGACCCGCCGCGAGACTTCGCCCTCCCCTCAGGAACCAGGCAAACCAAGAGAACCAACGCCCAACGCCCGGCAAAAAAGAGAGCACGCCACGCCCCCGTCCCGTGTCGTCTGTTTTGACCTCTCCAACCCACCAAACCGGTCCTTTCCCGCCTGCCTCGACCCGCCGCACGCCGCATGCCCGGTTGCGCCCCGGCGGCGCGTGCAGAAGCGAGACCCCGAAGGCCCTTGCGGTCGTATTCGGCGCTGTCCCCATCCCGGCCGACCGCAAACGCGAGACGAGCGCAATCCGGCACAAGGAGCGGGAGCAAGGGCATATCGACCTGCTCAGCCGCCGGCCGGATACACGGCGATCCGGCGAAGAATGCCGCTGAAAACCGGGCAGCCGGATCCGTTGCCCGCGACGATGCTGCCCGTATACGCAGCGGGCAGCGGCGAGGGGGCGGCGGCGTCAAGCTTGCCGTTGACGTAAATCATCACCTTTTCGCCGTCCCACTTTATGCGGACCACGTAATCGCGGCCAGCCAGCAGTTGAACACGGCTTCGAGCCATGAAATGCTTTTCGGGCCCAGGCCACGTTTCGACCCACAGCCGCATGTCGCGGGCCATGCCCAGTCGGAAGCCACTCTTGCGATACCGCATCGACTGGAAAATGCAGTTCCCGTTCTGTCCTTCGGGAATCGCCTCGGGGATAAACGCCGCTTCGAGAACGAAGGGTTCGACGCCCGGAAGCGGCGAGTCTTTAGTGGCCGTCGACGCCAGCATCTGCTTGGGATCTGCACCGAATCTCACCCCACCGGGGACCGGCGTCGGCGCTTTGGCGTGAGCAGGCGCCGTCATCGGCAGGCGTCCGGGAACGCTGCTCGGCGCGGCGCCGTCCGCAAACTTGCCAAAGTCCCACTCGTAAAGCGCCCGAGGCCCGGAACGACCTTTGGCGACCGACCCACCGGTCACGCCGATGAGTACCACCTGCGTCGTCTCGAATGCCCCGATCAGGTCCAGCGATTCAATGACTTTGTCTCCATGCGGATTGTTCCATTCGGTGACATACATGCCGATGTTGCCGTGTACCCGATTGCGGCCGCTCCAGGCGATCCGGGCGTTCTCGCACGGAGTCGGCCTGAAGTAATCGTTGATGTCGATCTCCCAGCGCAGGGGGAACTCGGCCGTCGTCCCATCCGCATAGTGAAACACGTACTTGGCAACAACGGGATTGCCCTTTTTCCGGACATATTTGCCCGGTACGTTTTCTTTCGGCGGATACGCCGCGGATTGTAGGAACCAAAGCTTGTCCGCCTTGCGGCCGACGGGAATCCCCGTGGCGCGATCGGGCAATTTCAGTCTGCGGTCGACGCCGCGCAGCGAAATGATGGCTTTGCCGTTGTTCTTGGCCGGCGCGGTCAGCTCGAACGGCCTCCCGCCGAGCTTGACGTGTTCGGGAAAAGCCTTGACCTCGACGGGCATGCCGGTGGCGGCCCCCACCCCAGTATGGTTGATCAGGAAATAGCACATGTCGGACTTGCCCATGTCGGTCCATCCGCCTTTGCCGTCGTCGGCCTTTTCGTCGTAGTAGCCCATGTTGGCGAATCTGGAAAGGTCGACGTAGAAGTAGTCGTAGGGAATGACTTTCGCGGGAACGATCCGAGCGCCGAGGTTGCGTGCCAGAGAGCACACAACGCGCGAGGCGCGTCGAGCCTCGTAGGACAACGCGTTTTCCCACTCGACGTTGTCGAAAAGGACCATGCCCTTATCCACGGGAATTCGCGCCAGCAGGATCGGTGCGGTGAGCGCCTCGACCCGTTGCGGGTTGGCGATCACCAGTTCCCAGCGGCCGATCCGCGCGCTCGGCGCGCCGCGCTGGAAGAAACCCATGCGGGCTGCCAAATCGACCTTTGTCCAAAAGAAGTCGCCCGAGCACAAGCCGTCGAGCACGGAGGAACTCGACCGCCGGACAACCGACTGGACCGTTTTGTCGATTGGGCGCACCTCGGGCGGGAAAGGCAGCAACGGGGCGAACTTGCCGATCTGCTCGGGCGAGACGTTGTGCAGCCAAACAGTCCCGCCGGCGGCCAGACGTCCTTTCAGTTCGTCAATCTGCGCCGCCCCAAGTTCCGCGGACCCATCGATCAGCACAGGTCCGCTCGATGCGGCCGCGACTTCGATGTTGCAGGTGTCAAGCGCCTTGCGCAACGCGGCGTTGACGCCGGCCATGAGCACAACGGGTTGCGCGTCCACCGTGTTCCACTCCGCGATGCGGCGAACCAGCCGGGACAGCATCTCGCCGGCCATGGGCTCGACATCAATCCGGTCGCACAACATCAGTTGACTGCAGACGATCACGCCGCGCCCTATGGGCGTCTCGGCCAAGGGCATCCATTCGAGCCCGTTGATGCCGCCCGCATCGACGAGCACCCGTGTGCGCCCATCGGCGGCTTTGTAGAAGTTGAGTTTCCCGACGAAGTTGTCCGGTCGCCAGTAGGAGAACTGCCGCTCGTCGAGACCGGCGAGTGCCGGGTGAGAATAGTCCCGCGGCCAAGTGCGGGTGGCAACGTGTCGATCATCCAGCTCGGGCAACCCCTCGATACGGGTTTCCCATTTGACTTGCCGCAGGATCAGCGCACGGCCGCCGGCACGGACGAATCTCTCGATCGCGGCGTCTCCCGTGGCGAAAGGCGTCTGTTCACCGACCACAAGCAACCGGACGTCCTTGAGCGCAGCCGCGTCAACGCTGTGGATTCTGCGAATCTTCTTCAAACCGAGTGACTTCAGTGCCTTGACCGTCCGGCCGTTTGTGTCAAGAACCGCTACGGGCGGCTCAAAGCCGGCCAGCGACGCGCGGGGCATGATAAAGATCGTCTCCTGGTGACGCCACTTTTCATGCCATCCGCCCCCTTCGACGTAAACCATGCGCCAAAGGAGTTCGGCGGACGTCGCCCACTTGACCTCAGGCAGCGGGACCTCGACGTCAAACGATTTCGTCTCGCCCGGCCGGATACCCAACCGGCGCCGGTCGCGCCACACGGTCTTGCCGTCGATCCGCAGCGTGCTCTGCAACCAAAAAACGTAGCGGTAATCGCTGTCGTAGAATGCGACGAGCTTGCGCTTCATCTTTTCGCCGCTGAAAAAGTTCGGGTGGAACTCAAGCGGCCGAACAGCGCAGGAAGGCATGACGCGCTCGCGGTTGCCGGACCAGGGATTCAGGCACGCGACGCCGAGCAGGCGGTAAACGTCCGTTTGCCGTTCGAGCGGCGTGGTAAACGCATTGTAGCCGAGGTCGAAACACTGCCGATCCTGCCGGTCTCGGCGACGCCACTCTTCCCAGTCGTAGACGCCTTCGCCACTGAGCGAACAGTAATTCTGGACCGACCCGGATAAGTGCCAATACTCACCGAGACTCAGCGGACGGTCCCAAACGAAATCCGAGCGCCAGCCCACACACCGCTTGTTTTTGTTCAGCCAGTAGAAATCGTTCGGCTGGACAAGGCCGCTGTTGGGATATTCTCGCCTCACCGGACCGGCGGTGCCCTCGGGATAATGGATGCTGATGACGTCGAGCAGGCCGTCCCACCCGTTTTCCGCGTCGGCGTCGAGTGGCCGCGTCGGGTCGAGCCTCCGCACGAGGTCGACCAGCTCGGAACAGATCGGTTTGTACAGCTCGGGTTTTTCCGGCACGCGATTCCAGTACGTCTCATTGGTAAGGTTCCACATGATCACCGACGGGCGGTTGCGGTTCAGGCGCACCAACTGTTCGAACGCTTTCTTGATATTCGGCAGCCACGCCGCGCTGTGCTCCGGGTTGTAGGCCTTTTCGATGAACGAGAAAAAACACGGGCTTGCCAACATGCCGCACCGATCCATCATCTCGAGTGTTTTAGGGTTCGGCCCCCAAACACGCCAGTTATTGATGGGATGACCAAATTCATGCCGAAGCCCCTGTGTACGGGGGTCGCTGTGCCAGACACGCTCGAAACTCGCGTTCCGGCGGGCTTGGGCGTTCTGACGCAAGAGGCGGATTCTCTTGCCGTTGAGGTAAAAACCGAACCCGCGAATCTCGAACTCGCGGAAACCGAACAGGTCGTGTTGTGCGTCCAGCGTCTTCCGGTCGGCGCCAACCAGCACCGTATGCGCCGTGTAGCGTTTGGGCGTGGCAGGGGCCCAGAGGATCGGCGCGATCCAGTCCGCGCCGAGCGTAACGGTCTTCGCGCCGCCCGCCGACACCGTCACCGCCGAACCGGGGATCAGCTTGACTGCCTCACCGGCATCTTCGATGGCTATCCGCGGCGTGCAGGTGACCGGTCCGTCGCTGAGGTTGCGGACCGTAACGTCGCAATCGATGTGTTTCTTGTTTACACTGGTGCGGATGAAGACGTCATCGATGTACGTCCCCGGCAGCACGCGAAGCGTCACGTCGCCGGTCAGGCCCGCGACCCCCTCGGCGGGCGCGATAAAACAGAGGTGCTTGCGATCGAGGATCCCCTCGCGGCCGGTGAGGCCGACGACCAGTTCGTTGTCGCCGCCCCAGTTCAAGGCGTCAGTGACGTCGAAGCGTTGCGGCACGCAGCCGAGGACCGACTCGCCCACGCGTCGTCCATTCACCCAGAGCGTGATGCGGAAGCCGAACGAGGCGAACCGGACGAACGCCACCGTGCCGGCCGGACGCGCGCCCAGGCGAAAACGCCGACGAAACCAACACGAGGCCCTGTCGTGATGGACGAACTTCTCGCCCGATTCGTCCAGAAGCGACCGCGGATCCACCATGTAGATGCTGTGAGGAACGAGCAGCGACGCGGGACCGTGGGGCACGGCCTCTTCTTTCCACCCGTCAGCGGGGGGCGGAAAGCTGAACCGGACGCCGCCGTTGGCCCGCGTCTGCCACGTACCGTTGAGGTCCATCGTCCAGCGCGTGCCGGAACGAAGCAGCTCCTCGGCCGCGAGAGTCCCCGTCGCCGCGAATACAACCGTTATCACGAGGATCGCCAGGATTGCGTTGCGAAGTCGCTGCATGATTCTTCCCAATCTGTTGGCGAGCCCGAGCATCGGCCGATCCACGCGCGAAATCGCCTGTTCTCGAGGCCGAACTCGACCGCTCACCCTGCCCGCACCCCCGATCATCCGCCCCACCCCCCGCCCCGTCAACGCGCACGCGGGTCGACCTCGAGGTCGCCGGGGTCCGACAAGGC
>JAADHN010000070.1 GCA_013151865.1 Kiritimatiellota bacterium | reverse complement strand
TGCGGCAGACCTTGTCTTGCGGTCCCGACCGATTTCGTTCCCCCGTGTCATCCCACCCTGCAACCTCCTTCCCTGCCGGGTCGACGTCAAGCTGCAACCCGACCGGCGATTCAATTCACACGCACTTCCCGAAAAGTCAAGCGGTTTTCCAAGAAAGGTCGGTTTCATGGCCAATTATTGGCAAGGCCGGCTTCGGGCGCGGGCGCGTCATGCCGTCATGCATGCCTAACCGAAGGTCCAGAACTCGGTAATGCTGTAAAGCAGAACGCCCTCTTTTTTTTGTCGCAGTCACCGCCAGTGCGGGCGACCACTTTACAGAAGATGACGCTTCCAAGCTCAGATTCGCGCGAAATTGTAAAGCAGTCGCCCACACCCACTCCCGGGAGTCCGTCCAAAAAAGGGAATTCAACTTTACAAACCTCCAAGCTCAATCTACTGAGGTCTGAAGGTCATGCCTAACCGAAGGTCAACCGAGGCTCGTGGGGGCGCGCAAGCCGGTTTCAAGGCTGGTTCCGACATTTGAACGAGTTTTCGCCCGAGCGGACCCAGGTTCTTGGTCAGGGGGCCCCCCGCCCGTTTTCTGTTTTTCAACCTGGGCACAGCCCCGCGCTTTTTCCCGTGCTTTACTTCGGCGGCCCGTGCCGTGACAGATGGGTCGGTTGCGACGCTGCCCTTGCGGGCGCAAATGCGCCGGTGGAGGTTGCAGAAGGTCTGCTGTGTGGTAGGGTTTGCACGGCTGTTCGCGCCGCTTCAATTGAGGGGCCCCGGCCCGGCGGCCGACAGCGGAGCTTTTGTCTCGCCGTTTTGTCGCGCCGGGGCTTCGGGCCAGCCGGAAAGCGACGGCGGAACGGCGCGGCGGTTCTCAGGTCGGCTTCCGCTGTTCCCGGTGCGGGCACCGTCCCTCGCGAGCGAGTGGATTCCACCAACGAATCATGTGTTGGGCGCCAACTTGTTTGGGCGCTGTCTCATTGCTTCCACGCGGACATGGGAGAGCACTGAAAATGGAAAAACTGCGTCTGGGCGTCGTGGGGACCGGTTCTGTCGTTCGGGAAATCTACCGGCACCTTTATTTTCACAGTGAGTACTCGAACGCGCTTTCGGTCGAGGCGGCCTGCGATCCCAATGAAGCCGCGCTCGCCGACTTCTGCGACCAATACGGCATCCCGAACGACCGCCGGTTCGCCGGGTACGAGGAGATGATTGCAAGCGTGGGCCTCGACGCCGTGCAGGTGAACACTCCCGACAGTCTGCATCGGGCACCCACCGTGGCTGCGGTCGAAGCTGGCCTCGATGTCCTGGTTCCCAAGCCCACGGCGGCGACCGTGCAGGACGCTCACGCCATGATCGACGCGGCCCGGCGCAACGGCCGGCTCCTGGTGGTGGACTTTCACAAACGTCAGGACCCCCGGATTCGGGAAGCCGCGGCCCGTTTCCGGAGCGGGCGGTACGGCTCTTTTCAGGCCGCTGTCTGGTACATGATCGACAAACTCATGGTGGCCGACCCGAACCACGAACCGCGGTTCTTCGCCAGTGCGGACTTCGCCGAGAAGAACTCGCCCGTCTCCTTCCTTACGGTGCACATGGCGGACGCTCTCCTGGCAGTGGTCCGGGAGCGCCCGGTCCGGGTGCGGGCTATCGGTTACAAGCAGAAGCTTCCCAGCCTTAGTCCGATCCCGGTCGACGGGTTCGACTTGGTGGACACCGAAATACGCTTTGAAACCGGTGCCGTGGCCCATGTTATCACCGGCTGGCACCTGCCCAACGGCGCCCACGCCACGACGGTCCAGGAAGCACGTATCATCTGCTCCGAGGGACTGATCGATCTGAGCTTGGATCGGCCGGGGTATTACGAACTCAGTCCCGAGGGCATCCAGGAAGTCAACCCCCTGTTTCGAAATTTCGAGGAAGACGGGAGGGTCACCGGGTACGGGATTTCGAGTCCCGGGCGGTTGTTATGGGCGATCGGCCGCCATTGCCGTGGTGAAATGGATCAAGCCGAGTACAAACGGCTTATGAGTCCCGGCGTGCTCGGCTTCGACACGACCCTCGTGCTCGAGGGGGCGGAACGCAGTCTTGCACTCGGGACCCAGAACGACTCCGGCGTCATTTCAGGCCCGGAAGTGGATCTCAATGAAATCCTCGATCGCCAGATCGGGGAGGCGGCCCGGCAATACCGAAGCACTGGGGCGTGAGAGCACGAAGAAAAAGGAGCGCCCTGTCGAGAACGGTCCCCCGGGCCCTGCTCGGCGGCGTGCTGTTGTCTGCGTGCGTTTCCCAGGCCGATACGCTCGTGCTCGAGGACGGGTCCACCCTCCGTGGCGTCATCCGCAGCATTGCCGGCGGCAAGGTCAAAGTCGAGACAAAATTTGCCGGGCTGTTGTCCATTGGGATGAATCAGGTGACCGGGTTTTCCGTCGATTCGCCCGTTCACGTGACGTTCAGGAGCGGAACCGCCGTCTACGGCAAGGCCGAACGGCGCGGCGCCGAATTGACGGTCAGGACGTCCGGCGGCGTGGTGCGCGCCGCCGCCACCACGGTGCTTGCTGTTTGGCGCGACGGGGCCCCGAATCCCATTGCGCCTCCCCCGGCGCCGGCGAAACTCCGCGCCTGGAAGTTCGAGCTGGCCGTTGACGTTGGCGGCAAAACGGGCAATACCGAGAAACTGACGACCGGCGCCGGCTTCAAGGCGTTGCTGGCGAGGCCTGAAGACCGCCTGATGTTCTATGCGCGTTCGGCCTATTCCCAAGAAAACGGGCAAACCGCCGTGGACGATGCCGTCGGGGGCGTCGACTACGAGAGCTCCGTCGGAAAACGGCAATCTTGGTACGCTCGGACGGAACTTGAGCGGGACCGCGTCATCGGCCTGGACCGTCGGGTGACTTCAGCAGCCGGCTGCGGTTACTATTTCCTCAGACGCAAGACACACGTGCTGCGCGGGCGGATCGGGGGCATGGTGTTGCACGAGGCCTATGCGGACGGTAGGACCACCACGGCCCCGGGGGTGGACGTGGGTCTTCGTCAGGTGTTGTCGGTGAACGACTGGGGCAAGTTGGTCACCGATATCGCCTACACGCCGAGCGTGGACGACGCCAAAGACTATCGACTGTATCACAGAACCGTTTTGGATGTCCCACTGGGGCGATCGAAAGCCTGGAAACTCCGCCTCGGGATCGACAACGAGTACGTGGGTTTGCCTTCGGAGGGTTCCGAACGGCTGGACACAACGTACTTCACCCGACTGGTGCTCGATCTCTGACTCCGAATGCGGCTTGCGGGGCGCGACAGGGCTCGAGACCGGTTCGGTGCGGACGTTCCGGAAGTTCATGGACGGCGCGATGATCGCATTTGGCGGGTTGCAGGGCTTCTGAAAGTCGGCGGAATCGGGTTTGTCCCGGGTCCTCGGGCCCCCGGCGGGTGTGCGGAACGGCTCGGGGATTGTCCTCCAGTCCGAGTCGGGCGCCTTCCCGCGGGCAATCTGGCATGTCAGAAGAAAGGAACAGCTCATGGCGGGCGGAAAATACAGTCTCGTCCCGACGGATGTCCCGAAAGTGGCAACGCGCTACCGGCGCATCCAAACGGCATTGCCTGTGCCCGAGTCCCTGACCGTGCTCGAGTCCCTGTACCGGTATGAACCGCGTTCGATGCAGGGCCAACCGCCCATTGTTTGGGACCGGGCCGAAGGCTGCCAAGTATACGATGCCTACGGCAACTGCTGGCTCGATTGGTCGAGCGGTGTCCTGATCGCCAATGCGGGGCACGGGCGCCCGGCCATGGTCGAGGGCATCTGCGCCCTGGCCCGCAAGCCGCTGCTGACCACGTACTGTTTCCCCCATGCCGGCCGGGCCGAGCTGGTTCGTCGATTGGCCGAATATGCCCCGGACGGTTTGGACAAGGTTTTCCTGCTTTCCACGGGTTCGGAAGCGGTCGAGTGTTGTATCAAGCTCGCCCGGACCTGGGCACGCCGGGACGGGGACTCCCGCAAGAATGTCATTGTTTCCTTTCAGAATGCATTTCATGGGCGCACGCTTGGTTCCCAACTTGCGGGCGGCATGGAGAAATTGAAGGATTGGATTGAGCCGCGGGACCCGTCTTTCGTACAAGTCCCGTTCCCGGACGGCTACAAGAATTCGGAAACGGACTTCGACGTCTTCGAGCGTTCGTTGTGCGAGCAAGGGGTCGAATTCGACCGGGTCGCCGCCGTCCTGAGCGAGACGTACCAGGGCGTGGGGCCCGATTTTATGCCTCCGGATTATGCGCGGGCTTTGCGCCGGTGGTGCGACCGGTATGGGGCCCTGTTGATCTGGGATGAAGTCCAGGCCGGGTTCGGGCGTACTGGGACGTTTTGGGGCTTCGAGCACTATGGCGCGGCCGTGCCGGACCTCATTGCTTGCGGCAAAGGAATCAGTGGTGCATTGCCTCTTTCCGCCGTGATCGGGCGCACGCCGATCATGGATCAGTATCCGCCGGGGAGCATGACGTCGACGCACTCGGCCAATCCGCTTTCGGTAGCCTGCGCCCTGGCCTCGCTCGACATCATCGAAAAAGAGAAACTGGTCGAGAAGGCCGCATCCAACGGCCGGGTCCTCAAAACCGGACTCGAGGGCATTCAGGCGACGTGGCCGGATGTGCTGGGTTGTGTGCACAGTGTGGGAATGGTGGCCGGCATCCAGGTCGTGAAACCCGGAACCCGGGAGCCGAACCCGAACTTGGCGCTCCGGATCAACGAGGCGTGCTTCCGAAAAGGTTTGCTCATGTTTGCCCCGGTCGGGGTCGCCGGTGAATGCATCAAGATTTCTCCGCCGCTGCCGACGCCTCTCGAGGCCATCGAGGAGGGGCTGGCCGTGCTCGATGAAGCCTGTCGACAGGTGATATAGGACGGGAGCACCCGGCGAATACCCGCCCCTGGAGGCGGCACAAAGTTGTTGCGTAAGGGGCGGGCCAGTCTCTGTTGGCGCAAACGCTCCGTCTTTAGACCCCGGTAACGGCAACACACCACGCACACCATGTTTTTCAGCTACCATTGTCACAGCATCTGGAGCGACGGCCGGGACACCATCGGGCAGATGGTTGCCGCGGCCCGGTGTGCCGACCTGGCGGAAGTCGGGTTGAGCGACCATTTTACGCTTACACCGTATGACGATACCGATGCCGGCCAGTGGTCCATGCCGCGCAATGGGCGAGAATTGGAAGATTGCCTGCGGGAGCTGCGTGTCGTGGCTGCCGCGGCAGAAATCCCGGTCCGAATCGGCGTGGAGGCGGATTTCTTTCCCGAAACGTGGTCCCGGGTATTGGAGGTGCTCTCCGGACTCGACTTGGACTACGTCATTGGTTCGGTGCACTACGTGGACCGCTTTCCGATCGATAGTTCTGCCGAGCCTTGGAGACGACTCGACCGGGATGCGATCAACGCGGTGCATCGGCAGTATTATGTCCGGCTTCGGCGAATGGCGGAAAGCGGGGGCTGCGACATTGTGGGCCATTTCGATTTGCCGAAGAAATTCGGGTTTCTTCCCGACCGCGCGCCACGGGAGGAGATGGAGGCCGCCCTTGACGCAATCGCGGCCTCGGGGCTGGCCCTCGAGTTAAATACCGCAGGTTGGGACAAGCCCTGCGCCGAGGCCTACCCGGGGCCGTCCTTGTTGGAGGCCGCTTTTGAAAGGGCCATACCCGTCGTGCTCACCGCCGATGCTCACCGCTGCGCCGAGATCGCCCGTCACTACTCCCGCGGCGCAGCTCTACTCCGGGATACAGGCTACACCCACATGTTGGCTTGGCGCGGGCGTCGGTCCTTTCCAATGCCAATCCCCTTGTCCCGGGGTCCGGGCGAACGGCGCGATGATCGAAGAAAGAAGGGGGAGGCGAGTTGACGCACCGGGTTCGTCGCGCCGGAAACGACGACCGGAGGCAGCGGGGTTCAAGCCCCATACTTTCCAACTGTCGGCTCCGTCGCTCCGCTGTCGCGGGGGCAGGGGCGGCGTAACTCCTCGAACGCGTGTGTTCCCAGCAGCAAGAACGACGAAAAAAATCGCGGCGCCATAACCACGCTCCACCTTCAACCCGACAAGTCGCCCACCGGAAAAAAAAACGCCGCGGCTTGTTTTTCTCCACAACTGCGTGTATTAGTAATATTTGGGGTAACCGCCCGTTACGTTCTTGGGGGGTTGCGGTACTTGGAGTTGCTGCCCGGTGGGACAGGGCTCCAAGCCATTACGAGGAACGTTGCCATGAACACGCGCACTCCGGCATGCCTGCTCGTCGCCTGCCTGATTCTTTCCTGGGGCACCGGCACGGCTTTCGGCGGCCTGCTCGACGGTCTGGGATTGAACAGCAGGGTGGCCAAGGAGGAAACCAAGTACACCTGTACTCCTTTGCCGCCGCCCAAACCGCCCGCCCAGCAGTCCGGGGCCGAAGGACTCCCGCCGCTGCCACTGCCCGTGGTCCCTCTGCGCCGCACCGAGAAGAAGAACCCGCCGCGTCCCCCTGTGCTGATTGCGAAGATCGCGACCCGGCGTCGTTCCGACTGGGCCACGAACCCGGCGGACACTCAGAACCTGTTGCGGTGGATGGCGAAGAACCTGAATGTCCATTTCAGTTCGATCAATACGCCGGAGTCCCGCATCCCGGCGGACCCGAAACAGGCGCCGGTGCTCTATCGGACCGGGCACGAGGCCTTCTCGTTCACCCCCGAGGTACGCCAGCGGCTCCGCCGGTATCTGCTCGGGGGCGGGACCCTCATCTTCGACGCGTGCTGCGGACGCCGAGCTTTCGTCGAATCAGCGCTCAAGGAAGTCCAGCAGCTTGTTCCGGAACGTCCGCCGTACCGGTTGACCCTGGACCATCCCCTGTATCACTCTTTCTTCGACGTCAAAAAGATCGAATACCGAAAATGGGCGGTGAGCGCCAGTGCGCGCAACGGCGAGCCGAGCTGCATCGGCGTGGATATCGGCTGTCGCACCGCCGTGTTTCTTTTTCGCTGGGACGTGAGCTGCGGCTGGGACGGATTGGCCGACTCGAAGCGGCACCACTGTCTGGGCTACACGGTCGAATCGGCCCGGAAGATCGGCGCCAATCTCATGGCGTACATCACGGCCGAACGCAGTGCGGCCCTGCCGTTGAGCAAAGCCTTGAACTTTGTGGATGCGGATAAGAACCGGTCCGGCAAGTTTGCCATCGCCCAAGTCAAGTACGCCGGTATGTGGCGCACCCGGGACGCAGCCCTGCCCATGCTCCTGAATGCGTTCAACGAGCAGACCAAGGCGCCGGTGCGGTTCCACACCGAGACCGTGACGCTCGATTCGCCGCGTCTGTTCGACATGCCGTTCGTTTACCTGACCGGGCATCAGGACTTCAAACTGACGTCCGACGAGCGGGCGAACCTGCGGCGCTACCTGCTCCACGGCGGCGTGCTCCTGGCCGAATCGTGCTGCGGCCGCGAAGCGTTCGACCGGTCGTTCCGCCGGGAAATGAAGGCCGTGTTGAACGGACAGTCGCTCGAGAAACTGCCGGCCGCGCACCCGGTCTACCTCTTCCCGAACCAATTGTCCAAGGTCCAGCCGCGCCCGGCGCTGGCACGCAAACTCCACGTCAAGGGCAAGATCAACCCGGTTT
>JAADHN010000076.1:30354-30794 GCA_013151865.1 Kiritimatiellota bacterium | reverse complement strand
GTTCGGCTCGACTCGCTTGTCGCCGTAATACGCCCGCCACCGTCTCTTGATCTCCCCGACGTCGTCCCCGTAGTGGTGCGGGCGGGCCCCGACCGCAATGCCCGTTGCGTCCTTCCCGTGGTGGTGCGGGCGGGCCCCGGCCGCGATGTCCGTCGCGTCGTTCCCGTAGTGGCGCGGACGGGCCCCGGCCGCAGTGCCTTCTTTGCCTGTAGTGCCTGCAGAACAGAGAGCGCCCCCGAATTCGCCGCCGGCATCGGCCTTCCCTGGGACCGCCGGCCGCCAGTCCGGAATCTGCTTTCCAGTCTTCTTGCCGTCGGCGCCGATCTTTTCCTCTTCCTGTGCCGCCGGTGCCGCGCACACGATATGATAATGATTCGACATCACCGTCAGCGCCAGCACCTCGATCCGGTACAGCTTCGTCAACTCCTTGGCCAGCAGAA
>JAADHN010000076.1:0-30331 GCA_013151865.1 Kiritimatiellota bacterium | reverse complement strand
CCACCACGCCGAACGGAAGAAAGTTCCGCTCGCCCGCCACCCGGTTCAGCAGATGGTAATAGCACAACTCCCGGTCGTATCGAATCCGCGCCGTTCGCATTTCCGTCTCCTCTATGGTCTTACCTTCCCCTCGATCCCGCTGTCGCGGCGGGTATTGTCCCTTTGCAGACGCGGTCCCCGCAGGTAATGCTCCGCCCTGGCCCGCCGCGCCAACGCCAATGGCCGCCGTTTCTCGCCCCCGCCGCTTACAATACGCCGCCCCGCCGCCGAAGTCAACCAGAAAAAGCCCGTCCCAAAATACGCAAAATACGCAAAATACGCAAAATACCCGTCCCAAAATACCCAAAACACCAAAACACACGAGGAATGCTCTGTTCTTCACTTGTGGTCAGGGTGTTGTGGCTGTTGCCCCTGCTCCGGCCCGCCTATTCCCTGACATTGCCGCCGGAAGGGAACGTCCATCGTTCGGATATCTGTCCTTTGCGGGGTGCGCCGGACCTGCAGACCAGTTCCTGCTCCGCCATTCGGCGGGCGTGCTGCTCGCTCACGCACTCGGGGCCCCAGTCCCGGGTGAGGTGGGCGAGAAGCCGGCGGCGCACGTCCTCGAAATCGGGGTCAAGGCCGAGGTCGTTGCGTTCTTCAGGGTCGTTTTCAAGATTGAAGAGTTGGACCCGCTCGAACCCCGCGTAAACGCAGAGCTTCCAGGGACCGGTTTGCAGCATCCGTGCCGGTGCCCCCGTGAAAGTTTCGGCAAAGGCTTCGTCCGGCCAACCGGTTTCAATGCCGCCCGTATCGGACGCCAGAAACGGCCCGAGACTGCGGCCGCGCCCGGCGGGCAGCGATGGACCGCCGCTCAGGTCCGCCAGCGTGGCGCTGATGTCCAGGAGGCTCACCGTCGACCGCACTCTCCGAGGAGGCCCCCTCCGGTTCGGCGCCGCCCAGAGCAAGGGGACGCGGACAGAACCCTCGTAAAAACTGTCTTTCCACCACAGTCCGTGCTCGCCGCAGAGTTCGCCGTGGTCGGACGTGTAAACGACGTGCGTTTCGGGCTGGAACGGCGTCTGCCGGAGAGCGTCCACGAGTCGCCCCACATTGCGGTCGAGTGTGGTTGTCAGTCCATAGTACGCGGCGCGGGCGCGGCGCAATTGTTCCGGGACCGCGCGGTCCATGCCGCGCTGCTGTTTGAGACGTCTCACTGCCGGATGTTCGTCCCGATCTTCCCGCGGAACGGGCACGGGAAGTTTATCCATGTACTCTTCGAACAGCGGTTTGGAGCACACGTACGGATTATGGGGGAGCAGGAAGCCGACCACGAGCAGAAAAGGTCTGTCCGTGTCGGACCGTACGGCCCGTTCCTCGAGCCAGCGGCAGGCGCGATCGGTCACGGCTTCATCGAATATCTCGTAAGTGGCCTTGCCCGGCCCGACGGCGTCTTGTGCGAGGGTGTCCACATTCTGCCGATTGGCCTTCCAAGACCAAACGCCTTCAAAGAGGTCCCGTCCCGGGCTGCCCTCGAGGGCGCCACTGACGTCTCCCACCAGGCGCCGGGCGAACCCGTGGTTTTGGTCTTTGCCCACGAAGTGCATGCGCCCGCAGAGGACGGTGTCATAACCCGCTGCATTAAGGACGTGGGCGAACGTGGGGACTTCGCTCGGAAGGATCCCGGCATTGGTCCAGATCCCGAGATCCAAGGGGTATTGGCCGGTCATGAACGCCATGCGCGACGGCACGCACAACGGATGGGCGCAGTAGGCCCGGTCGAACTGAACGCCGGCGCCGGCGAGTCGGTCCAGGTTCGGAGTGCGGACATGCGGATCGCCGGCACGCCCCATTACGTGTGGGTTGTGCTGGTCGGACATGATGAGCAGGAAACTGGGACGGTTCATCGCGCGAACCTCCATGGTTCCGTCTGTTGCTTTGACGGAGGCGGCGGCCCCCGCAGACTCGGACCGCCACGGTCATTACTGTAGCGCGCCGCGACCGGCATGTCGCCTTGCGCACCGGTGGTGGCGGTTGGGGTTACCGAATGCTATCTTTCCCCTGTTCCGCGACGTCGGCCCCGGCACACCGGGTGCATTGCGTGAGTCGCCGGCGAGTTGCGTCCGCAAGGTCCATTTTCAGGAGCCTGTTGCAAATGAAGTCGCGCCTGTTCCGATACCTTGTTTCGGTTGTGTTGTTGACGCTCCTGTCTGCGCCCCTCAGCGGGTGCCGCTCCCTGTGTTCGCGGTTTGGTAGCCGGGAACAGCGACTGGCGATGATTCATCGCGGCGAGGCCATGCTTACCTTGGTGGGCGACGGTCCCGGTTTGCGGATCGGCAAGCCGTTGCCCGCGGTTTCCCTGGTGGATCCCGAGCTGAAGGAAGTTGCGCTTTCCTCATATCTTGGGCGGACCCTTATCATCAGCACGGTGCCGTCGCTCGACACACCGGTCTGCGGTCGACAGACGCGTCATTTCAATCAGGTGATCGCCGATTTTGGCCCGAACGTAGCCCTGATCACCGTGTCCGAAGATCTGCCCTTTGCCCAGAAACGATTCTGCGAAACGGAGGAGATCGCCAATATCGACGTTCTTTCGGATTATCGCGACCGGGATTTCGCCCGGGCTTCCGGATTGCTCGTCAAAGAACTCCTGGTCCTTGCCCGTGCCGTCATCGTTGCGGACCGGAACGGGATCGTCCGTTATGTCCAGGTCGTCCCCGACCTTGGACAGGAACCGGACTACGCGGCCGTCCTGTCTTTTGTCCGCGGGTTGCAGGCTGGAGGCGGTGATGCGCTTCCGCCAACGCCCGCCGCAACTCCTTGAGCCATCTTGAGCCATAAAGTGCGTGCGGGTGCGCGCTCGTGTCGGGGCATCCCCCTTCGATTCGGTCCGCGGCCGCCAGCGGCGGGAAAACGGAGGCCAAAGCGGTCGCCTCCCTCGGCCGGTTGGGCGGGACGGGTTCTTTTCCGGCGCATCCGGGACCGATCCGGGTATTGGCTTCGATTGCGGCAACTTTTCCGCAGATCTCCGGACGCAGACGCAGAGGGGCGCACGCCCCCCCGCGAGTGTCCGGGCGCACCTTGGAAGATGCGTTATCCGGAGCGACGCACATGAGAATCGTACTGATCATCTCCGACACACTTCGCTGGGACCATTTGGGTGCTTCCGGCAACACGTGGATTCGAACGCCCAACCTCGACCGTCTGGCGGCCGAAAGCCTGGTGTTTCCGCGGGCCTACACAGGGTCGTTCCCCACCCTCCCCCACCGGACCGACCTTCTGACCGGCCGCTGGATCTATCCCTACCGCGGTTGGGCCCCGCTGCCCGTCGATGAGCCCGTGCTGGCCGAGATTCTGGGGGAGGCAGGCTACACGACCATGCTGATCAACGACACGCCCCATCTGTGCAAGGAGAACTTCTACTTTCACCGCGGCTACACGGCCTGGAAGTGGAACCGCGGCCAGGAAGGCGACCGGAGCATCGCCGACGACATTCCCGTTGACCTGCCGTGCGCCCCGGAAAAAATCCGGGGGCCCGAACGAATGCGCCGGTATCACTATCGCTGGCGCGCCCGGCACTGGCACACGGAGCGGGACACGTTCGTGGCCCGTACCATGCAGGACGCCGCCGACTGGATCGAGGCCAATTACCGGCGTTCGGACTTCTTCTTGCACATCGACACATTCGATCCGCACGAGCCTTGGGACCCGCCCCCCCACTATGTGGATCGATACGACCCGGGGTATGCGGGCGAGATCGTCGATCATCCTCCTTACGCGCGGCTGGACGAGATCGGGGTCACCCCGGAAGAGGTCCGACACGCCCGAGCCCTGTACGCGGGCGAGGTGTCGTTGGTCGACACCTGGGTGGGACGCGTGCTCGAGAAACTCGAACTCTGCGGCATCCTCGACGACACGCTGGTGGTCTTTCACAGCGACCATGGCTTCAACGTCGGCGATCACGGACGGTTCGGCAAATGCTGCCAAGGGCGCGGTCAATTGGACTGGCCGTTCTTCGAGGAAGTCAGCCATGTTCCCTTCTTTGTCCGGGCACCCGACGGACCGCGGGGGGGCACGCACCCGTTCCTGGCCCAGGCCGTGGACGTCATGCCGACGATCCTGGATATGGCTGGGGTCCGGGCACCGGCGAGCGTCAGAGGCGAGTCGCTGCTCCCGGCGCTGCGGAACGATCCCATGCCCGAGCGCCCGGTCGCCATCACCACGCGCGCCCTCGCAGTTCCGAACGCTCAAGCGGCACGCCAAACCGTCTCGATCACGGACGGCGTTTGGACCCTCCATTACCGGGGCAATGAACAACCATGGGAGCTGTATAACATTCGCGACGATCCCCGGCAGGTCCGGGACCTTGCTCGAACGGCGCGACCGGAGGCGGAACGCCTCCATGCCGCACACATTGAGCTGATGCGGTTTGCGGGCGTGCAAGAGAGAATACTGGCCCTGCGGGACCGACTGCCGTGAGTCGCCGCACTCGCGGCCCCGCCGTCGCTCGCGGCGAGCGAGACGCGGGAACTGCCTCACGAAGCGTTTTCCCTGCTCCAAGGGCCCCAATTTCGAGTCGCCCCAGTCCGAAGGCCGGAGATCACCCGGCAACTCCAAGTGCGCAAACGACCCTTCTGCAGCGAAATCAGCCGGGAAACAGAAGAGTTTCTCATTGCCATTCGCCGGCAGGCACCTCTACCCACCGCGTATGGGAGCGACCGAGTGCGGTAAGCCCCGGCTCGCCGAACGAAAGCACGGCGTACGGACTCGACCTGCCGCTCATCACCGTATCCTGTCACCGGGCCGCGGCCGCCGCGGCCGCTTTCGGACAATCCTTCGCCGTTTCCGCTTGCCGGCTCCGGCCGCCCCCCGGGGAGTTCCCCCCGACGAGTTCAGTCGGCCGACTCCGGCGCCGGGCAGACGGGTACGCCTTCGAGTTCGTACGCTTCGGCAGCAATGATGCGGACATCCAAGAACTGTCCCGAAGCGAGCGGCTGCGGACTTCGCACGCGCACGATGTTGTCGATTTCCGGAGCATCGGCCCAAGTCCGCCCCACCCAATCCCGGCCCGCACCGGCGTCGATCAGGACTCGCTGCCGGGTCCCGATCAGGGCACGGTTCCGTTCGAGAGAAACCTGCTGTTGCAGGGCCATGACGGCGTCGCACCTCTCGCGGATCACCGGCGGCGGCACGAACTCGTCTCGCAAGGCGGCTGCCGGCGTACCCGGTTCCGGCGAAAAGCCAAAAACTCCGAGCCGGTCGAACCGGTACTCCTCGACGAATTCGAGGAGACGCCGGAAATCGTCGTCGGTCTCACCCGGATATCCCACCAGCAAAGTTGTGCGCACGGCGAGTCCGGGAACCTCTTGCCGGAGGCGCTTCATGAGTTCCCGGGTCTCGTTCTCACCCAGGCCCCGGCCCATGCGCCGGAGAATCCGGTCGCTAATGTGTTGCAGGGGGATGTCGATGTACTTGACCAAGTGCGAGCCTTCGGCGAAAACCGCCGACAGTTCCGGAGTGAAATGTCGAGGATGAGTGTACAGGAGTCGGATCCAGAACTCCCCGGCCAGGGCATCGCAGCGCCGGAGGAGATCGGCCAGGGTCCCGACATCTGCGAGGTCGCGACCGTATCGCGTCGTGTCCTGAGCTGTCAACACCAGCTCTCCGACTCCAGCGCCGAGTAAATCGCGGCACTCGGCCACCACGGATTCGGGCCGCCGACTGCGGTGCCGTCCGCGGATGCGAGGAATGGTGCAGAACCGACAGAAATGGTCGCAACCGTCGGCGATTTTCACGTATGCATAACTCGGCGGGGTAGTCAACAGTCTGGGGGCAGTATGATCGTAAAGGTATTTGGGCGTCGAAAGCCGACGGTCCGGCGCGGTCGACGGACAAGCTCCTTCCCGAACAAGAGCCACGATCCGTCCTGCGGCCTCGGGGATGTCGTCCACGCCGAGAAAAAGATCCACTTCCGGGTATTCCCGGCGCGCAGCAGCCGCATCGAGTTGAGGCAAACATCCGGCCACGACCACACGGCGTCCACGCTCCCCCGAACGCTTCCACCTGAGGGCTCGCCGGATTTCCCGGGCCGCTTCTTCCCGGGCGGGCGCGATAAAAGCACAAGTATTGATGAGAACGATGTCCGCCGCGCGCAGGTCGGCGCCTACGAGGGCGCCGTCGAGCGCCAACGCACCGCACAGAACCTCTGCATCCACCCGATTTTTCGGGCACCCCAGGCTGACAACGTGAACTTTGATGGTGTTGCGCATTGTGTCGATCCGCTACAGGGGTGTGCCGAGAGCACGTCGGAACAGTCCCGAACGCGGACGCACGCCGGCCGCGACGGAACCGATCAGACTTTTTTCGACATTTCACAGATGTGAATTTCGCCGTGGACGATTCAAACACTTTGGAGTGAGAGGATCCAACTTGCCCGGTTTCCTCTTATTGCGTCACCAGACGGGGCTCACTCGCCGGGATGAAGGGCAGCGGGATTCCGACTGATGGCGCCGTTGGTTTCTCAAGAGCGCTTTCCCTTCAGCGCCAACGGCGCGCTTCACCGCAGCCCGGGGGCGAGATCCCGTGTGCGGGGCCGCCGCGCCGAGCAACCATCCCATCGTGGTTCCGTGCCTTGAGCCGGCCGGAGTGAGACGGCCCTGAATCCGTCGAAGGGCAGCGAAGCGACAACAGGCACTACGGCGTTGTCCGAAGCACGGTTGCCGAAGCCTCCTTCAAGTTTTCCCGCTGCTCGTCCGTCCAACTCGAGGTGTCGCTCCGTGTCGTGTCGCCCCGGGCTGCGCCGCCACCAGGCGTTCAGCCCTGTGCAGCGAAACTTTCTGCGGAGAACTATACTATATCCCGACCGGCAACGGTTCGCCTGGGGGCCTCGGCTGATGCTCAAGACAACTCGGGCCGCGACTCCGGGCTCGATCCCGGCCCGCCCCTCGACGCGAAGAGACCCCCCGGGACTCCTCGTGCGGAAACGCTGGGGTGGGAGGCCGCACCCGATGCGGGGAGAACTTTCCGACGCCGTCAATCCGAAAGGCCAGAGAATTGAAAGCACCGCATCGGAGCGTATCCTACGGATTGTCTCGGGGGTCCCCGGACCAATCCGCAGCGACTGAGAGTGCGCCTGGACCGCTGAGAGGTTCGAGAGGATTTGCGGCCGGGGTATCTTATGGGAGGTTGCAAGAATGAAATGCCGTGAAATCCTGGTTTTTTCCGTACTGACGGCGGCGCTTGTCCACCCCGCCGCCGGAGGGCAATCGAGGAGACAGCGCATGACCCGCCGGCAGCTCATCGATGTCGTCCTGCGCGAAACTCGCCCACTGAAGTATCCGCGGGGACGTCGTCTGCCGCTCTACGTCTGGGCGCTTCGCGGTGCTCCGCCCGAGGCGGACGATGCGGCGCTCGAGGGGCTCCTTCGTGAGCTGGATGCCCGAGGCATGGCGCTCCTCGCTCCCTGGGCGACCGGCAAGAGGCGCGACAAGGCCCTTGCCGCCGCCCTGCGCCTGGCCCGGGCTCAGAAGAAACTGGGGCTTTCCGTGGGGGTGGATGCCATCCGGCCGCTCTACGCGTTTTTCAATGGCACCCCGGAAACCGCGCATATCGACGCACAGGGCAACCGGTTCTTCGACGAATCTTTCCACTCAAAGCGCCGGATCGGCTGTCCCTTCGCGGTCCAGGGACGTTTTCCGATCATCCGCGAGCAAGTCGAGTTCTTTGCCGATGCCTATCGAAAGGCCGGGTTGCCCATCGATTTCATCTTCTCGGACTGGGAGATCGACGGTCCCATCGAATGGAACGCGGGCTGGGAAACCGCCAAGCGTTGCGTCCGATGCCGAAAGCAGATTCCGGACATCGACGATTTCCGATCTTTCCAGGCGACCTTTCGCCGAATTCGAGCGCAAATGCAGCGGGAGTGCTTCGCCCGGCCCATTCTCGACCGTTTCCCCGGCGCGCTGGCCGGCAACTACGGGGTGTACCCGAACGACGGCTGGCGGTATTGGTACGACTGGTTCGAAGACTTCAATCCCGCCCTCCCCCACAGGTTCGACCAGAAGGAGCCGGAACGCCCCTGGTGGCGACCCGAGTTCCGCGAGACGAACTACACCTTTGCCATGCCGGTGCTCTACACCTGGTATCGCACTTTCGACTGGTATACTTTCAAGGATCCGGACTATCACTGGTTCTACAACATGCTCAAAATCGCGTCGAACGCGGGCGCGCACACGCCCGCCGACGTGCCTATCATTCCATTCGTCCACCACACCCTCACCCGGTCCGCCCGTGAACCGGAGCAACCGCACGTCAAACCGATGAGCGAACGTGCCTATCGCGAGCTGCTTTGGCACGCCCTGCTCCGGGGACATGACGACTTCTTCCTGTGGTGCCCGAACGATCAGGTGGCCCATGAAATCAAGCCTGTGCACGAGGTCTGGGCAGCGTCTCTGCAATACAACGATTTCATCCTCGAGGGCGTGCCGGTGACTTTTGCCGTTCCGAGAACCGAGGGACCGGTCGTTTCCGGACTGCGACTCGGAAACCGTATCCTTGTCCGCCGCACCGACTTCGGTCCGGTAGCCGGTCCCGTCTTCATCAAGGTGGGGGGAAAGAAAGTCCCGATCCCCCCGCATCCGGGCCAATGCTCCGTGATCGAGTTGCCGCAACCGTGACGACGCGCCACCGGCCGTATCCCCGCCCGGCGAGTCGAAGCGCCGCCGAGAGGCATGGGAGAACACCTTTGTGCTGGGCGGCCGGGGCCGCCCAGCTCGACCCCGGGCATTGTTCTGTCGGAGTTCCGCCTGTTTGGGCCTGCGGTACGCAGACAGGCGTTGCCGCGTCTGGAAAAGCGAAGGCTTGCCGAGCAGTCTTGGATACGAACTGCAAGGCGTAGCCGAAGGTTCCGAACACAGTCAACGGACGTTTTTTTCACGCGTCATATGGAATGCCGGATCGGGACACAACGACAGGCAACCTGCCTTGAAACGCCCTCTCGCAGGGAGTGAGTGTACCCCATGCCTGCGCACGCCAGAAACCCGACCGTGTCTCCTGTCGCCTCGGTGATCATTCCCTACCGAAACGCGGCGGACACTCTTTCCGCCTGCCTGGGCACTTTAGCAGCCCAGGAAGGTGCGCCGCCATTCGAAGTGGTCGCAGTGGACAACAACTCCACGGACCAATCCGTGCGCGCCGTGCAAAACTTTGCGGATACGCACCCGGACTTGCCGGTGCGGCTTGCAGCCGAGCCGACCCCGGGGCCGGCCGCAGCCCGGAATACCGGGGTCCGCGCCGCCCGGGGCGGCCTCCTACTCTTCACCGACGCCGACTGTCTGCCTTCTCCCGGGTGGGTGGCCGAAATGGTCGGACATTTTCGGGAAACGCCCGATGTGGGCGCGATTTCAGGCGGCATTCGCCCCAAGGCCCCGGGGGGCGTTGTCGAGAAATTCACAGCGCTCTACACCCTACCGCCCCACCGCCGGGAAGAGATTCACACTCAGTACACACTTCTGACGGGCGGCTTTCAGACCGCCAACCTGGGCGTACCGCGCGCAGTGTTCGAGAAGGCCGGGGGGTTCGACCCGCGCCTTTTTACCGGGGAAGACCACGACCTTTGTCGCCGCATCTACCAACTGGGTCTGAGCATCCGTGCCGTGCCGGACGCTCTCGTCCTGCACCGCCACCGCACATCATTGAAGGGCATGATGCGTCAGGCGTTCGGATACGGACGCGCCCACGCCTACGCCCTCCGGCACTTTGTGCCCGGCGCCGTGATCGTCGCCCTGCCCTGGCTGGGAACCTTGCAAAGCATGCGGCCCAGGGCTCGGGTGTGGCTGGATCTCGGGCAAGCGGACAAGAAACTGCTGTTGCTGGCGGCGTTGGCCGGCGTCCGCCCTCTGCTCGCTCTGCTCCTGCCCCTCTACCTGGCACGCCTCGCCTTGGCCGCTCGAAAACGCGCCAATGAACTTCGTGTTCCCCTATCCGTGAGCGAGGCCGCGGTCGTCCCCCTGCTCATGGTCCTGAAAGCCGCCGCACTCACGACCGGACGCCTCCGGGGCGGTCTCGGACAACGCGTTCTCTGCTTTTGAGCGCGGGCGAATAGGCCCCCAACCGGCCCATACCGTCAATCCGGAATTCGGTCGCAACCGTCTTTCCGGAGTTCCTTGCAGCATCCAACCACGGGGCGCCCGTCCCGAAGCGGCGATACTTTCAATTCGCGTACCGAGAACGGCGGCGGACCCACTCCCGAATTCGGGCTTGAATTTCGCGACGCTTCTCCGACTCGGCCGCGCCGCCGCCGAAAAGCTCGCCGGCCGTGCACGGCCTGTGCAAGGCTGCCAGCAATTCCTCGATCTCACCATCCCCGTTGCGGCCCGGGGGGGCTTCGGGGCGAGGGTCGTTCTTCGGCAAAGGTCCGGACCCGATGCTCATGGGGGCTCTCCTGCATCCGTCTCCCGCGTCGCCGGCCTTGCCGCGCTCGGTATCGGCCCGATCCTCTGCCCGGGATCAGGGGTGGTACAGGCTGCTTTCGCTCAACCGCCTGCCACCGGCATTGGCTTGACCACGTCCATCCGCTTCTCCCACGCATCCAGCAGCTTCCGATGGTCCTGTAAGGTGTCGGCGAATGCAGAGTCGCGGTAGAGGTTGTTCATTTCCCAAGGGTCGGCCCGCATATCGAACAATTGCTCGACGGGATCGCCCCGATAGCGGACATACTTGAACCGCTCGGTACGAACCATGCGGCCGATGTACTGCATCTCGGCGGCCACGAATTCGCGCCAGATCGTCTGCCGTTGTTCGAGCAGCGGCCGCAGGCTCCTGCCGAGGACGCCCGGAGGCGGCGCGATCCCAGCATAATCGCAGAAGGTGCTGAACACATCGAGCCCGCTGACCAAGTGTTCCGTATCCCGGACCCCCATCGCGATTCGATCCGGCCAAGAGACAATCAACGGCACTTTGACCGCTTCCTCGTAGGGATACCATTTCTGGACGTGGCCATGCCGTCCGCCGCCTTCGCCGTGGTCTGCGGTAAACATCACCAACGTGTTGTCCGCCTCGCCGCTCGATTCGAGGGCGTCCAAGAGCCGACCGATCTGAGCGTCGACCATTTCGACTTGCCGGTAATAGATGTAGCGATAGTATCGCCACTGTGCGTCTGTAAACGGCGGCGCTCCGACCCGCCGCAGCCGCTCCGGCTCGACCGGGCGCACCCGGAGGTTGGGCGGGAGCCCGGGCAGCCGCCCGGCAAGACGGGGAAACGGCAAGTCCGGCGGCGTCAATTCCCGATACCGAATGGCCCAGTAACAGATGTCGTGCGGATTCATGAACGAAGCCGCCAGCAGAAACGGCCGAGACCGGGATCGATCCATCAAGTAATCCGCGCACAATCGCGACACAACGCCGTCCACAAGGTCGCCCTGACCGCCTCGGGCGGGCAGAACGCGAAAGCCGGCGATTCGATCCGGGTAACCGCCGGGCAAGTGCCACTTGCCGCAGTAGACCGAATCGTACCCGCTCCGCCCGAACCACGCTCCGAGAGTGGGGCGAGTCGGCGACATAGCCCGGCTGTTGGATATGACCCCCGTCTCGACCGGCATTCGACCGGTGAACAGACTGCTCCGGGCCGGGGAGCATACCGGATTGGTGCTGTGGGATTCGAGGAACATGACGCCGCGAGAGGCCAGTCTGTCCAGGTTCGGCGTGTGCGCCCACGGACAGCCTGCGACCGAAAGGGCGTCGAGGTTCATCTGGTCCGAAATGATCAGCAGCAGATTGGGGCGGCGCTGCCGGGCCGACGCCGCCCACACCCTGGGGAAGACCGCGGCGGACGCCAATGCGCCGGCGGCAGCGCCCGAGCGCAGAAAACGGCGGCGGCTCATGCGCACGGAAGACGACGTGCGCCCTGGAGGAAGACCGGCAGCAGGCATCGGGGCAGCTCCTCGCAAGTTCGGGAGAGGCCGGGCGCCTCATGGGGCAGCGGATCGATCCGCCCCGGCCGGCAGGACTCGGAGCGTGATCGGCACGTTCCGCCCCGTGTTCGGTCCCAACCAGTCCATGAAGGCGAGCAAGGCGTAGTAAGTCCCTGCCGGTACGGCGGACGGTACGTGAATGCGCCGCTCGAAAACACGGCTCGACCCGGGGTCGATCCGGCCGAAATAGAAACTCTTGCCGCCAAGCCACGGCACTCGACTGAAGAGCCGGCCCTCCACACCCCATACCGGTGTCGCCTCGCGGTTCTCTGCGGTCACCCGCACGACCATGACTCCTCCGGTCGCAATGGACTGGGGTAGTTCCACACGGAAGCGGAGTGCGCCGCGCGGACCGGCCTTGCCGACGGTAGGATCGATGCCGAGAGAGGCGAGCAGGGCGGCGCGCGTGACCCGCAGGGCCACGTCGGCCCGCCCCGCGCAATGAAACGTCAGCAACACATCCCGACGAAAAGGAACGTCGAAAAGCGACAGTATGTACCCGGCTTCGTCCACGAACACACCGTCCGCCCCCGTCCGAATCGGCCTGCCGTTCAACGTGAGATCGCGTCCGGCCAGCGGTCCTGCGACCCGTCGTTCATTCCGAATCTGCTCCGGGCCTTCGATAAACTCGTCGGGGACGACCTCATGGCGCACGGCGCTGCGGTCGGTGCTGTCGCCGATCCGGTACTCGAGCATTTTCTCGTGAACCGGCACCTCCCGAATGGTCAACAAGCGCAGATCCGTGAACCTGATCCGCGGATGCGAGTCCGGCGACGGCGCCAGCTCCGCCGAAAAAGCCCGGCGCTCCTCAGAGGAAACGACCCGGTGTCCGACCACTCGCCCGGGATACGGGATCGGCGGCGGGGGGGTGGTGCACGAAGCAAGCAGCACGGCCAGAATCAACCCCGACGCCGGGGACAAAACCGACTTTCGCACCAGACCGAACTGAACGGTAATACGTGCAGTTATGCTCAAAGTTGTCCCCTCAGGCGCTTCAGACGGGCGGCAACGGCCGCCTGCACGTCCGTGACAACGGTGAAACCCAGGCCCCGGTAACGGGCAAACGGCAACTCGGGAAAGCGCTCTCCCGCCGTCAGGAGCTTGCCCGGGTCCGAGGCCACGTACATCGATACGTCGAACCGGCGACGCATTCTGGCCGACGCCGGATCCGGCCCGCCCCATACCGTCCGGGTCCAAAGCGCACAATCCGGGACCCAAGATACCGCACCCAACTCCTCCAACGCCGGCAATCGGTATGGGAACCGCTCCCGAGCCGACAACCACGCGCAGAAAGCCCGGGCGAATTCCCACGACACGAAAGCGGGCCGGGCTTGCTCCTCTCCGTTTGCCCCTTTGACCGGCAGGACGCCGCCCGGCAGACTCGGGGCCTCACCTGCGATGCCGTTCGCGCGCCCGGTCTCGGCCACAAAACGTTCCACTTGCGTCCGGCTCACCGGACGACGCCCCACATAGAACGGGCCTCCCGCCTTTTGTAGGAGAACGAATTCGAGCCCGAGGGAATTCCTGAACACTTTGGGCGGCGGAACGGCCAGCACCATTTGGTTAACGTTCTTCAGGTACTGGACCACCCGGGGATCGGGCTTTTCGCTCTGCATCTTACGCAACATTCGGTCGGCGCGCAGAAGCGTCAGAATCCGTTCGTCCGGGTCGTCCTTGTGGAGGGCGAGTTGGACCAAGCGTTCGACGTCGTGGAGTTGCAGCCGACGTTTCTGCTCAAACCGCTGCTGTTCCTCGACTCTCTCTTGCCGTTCGATCCGTTCAAGGGCCGGAAAGCGCAGTTTGGAACCCGCGGTATTCGACGCCGCCGAACCCATAGTCCCTCGGCGTGCCGGCGCCGGCTCAACCGCCCCAAGCCTTAAGGCCAGGAACAGCCCCCCGATCAAAGCCACACCCCGGCCGGCGAGTCGAAGAAGCCCCGGCCGAATTCTTTTTGCCGAACTACGAACCACGGTATGGCGCCTCACTTTCCTATCCGTACCGTTCTCGGACCGACACGGTCCATGCCGAGAACCCCCTGCCCCAAGCCACGCTTTCGGGCAAGCTTCCGGCATGAACGGAGATCCGGCAAAAACGCTGAAAGAATGTAACTCGGGCCCTCCGGTTTTCAATCGCCGGCACCAGCAGCAGCCCGGCGAGCCTGTCGGAGGGCCAGACGGTAGCGTTCCCGGGCCGCCGTCAAGAATTCGTCGTACGCGCCGGTTGCGAAGTCTGCAAACGTCCAGGGGAACGATTCGAAACGACCTTTTCGCCACGCCAGCGTCAGGTCGGCCCAGACGCCTCGGGCGAGGTAAATCTTGTGCCGACCCTCTTTGGTCGAAGCCAGCACCACGCGATGGTAATCGAGTACGCCAACGTCCACGTTCACGGTGCGCCCGCCGCTGGAGCGAATGAACTGGCGCTCAACGCCGTTTGCCTGAATCTTGAGTCCCGGCAGACATGCGGGATCGACCAGGCGCTCGAACGCAATCATCCGCCGGACAAGGCCCGGCCCCATTTCCGGTTCATAGTAGTCCGAAAAAGTGAATGCACGCACCGCTCCCACCAAGTCCGCCGGGCCCCAAACCGCCTCGAGCCGGCCCCGAACATGCTCCCATGCCGCGTCGGGAGCCAGCAGGACCCCGGCAAACAGTTTCACCGGCAACGGCGCGCGAAGAATCAACATGACCGGACACCTCCGTCAAGGCTCAATCATAGTTCTGGTTCGAGAAAATGAAGATCGGCAGGCATGGGGGGGGGCGAAGCGGATGCTCCGCGCCCAGCTCGCTCTGGCGCACCGATCCGAACCAAGCGTTCCCTGCCGTTCAGCCCCCGCCCATTCTCCTCGGGGCGCTGCCGGCCCCGGGGTGGGCTTGCCGTGGAGCGTCTGCGCACCCGCCTTCCCGTCAGCGGTTCGGGCGCGGTCGAGTCAGGAACCGCCGGCCGGTGGAAGTGGAACGGTCCTGTGGCCGACCTCACCACCTGCGCGTCGCGCCGGCCAAACCGGTCCGGGTCCAACGGTCCACAATCCTTCCGCATTTTCCGCGTCCGGATCTGGGTGGGTTTCGTCGACCGACAATACCCCGCGATTGCGGCTCGGCAAGCAAGTCGAGGGGACGCGAAAAAGTCCGGAGGGGACCTTCCTTCAAGATCCCGGCCGGGGCCTCGTTGCGCTTCGTTCCCTCGAGGGGATTTGGCATACGCCGCCGAACCGCTAAGTTTCGAGACGTCACCGCAGGATGCGGTCCATGCCCCCCGCACTCCCGGGCGGGACCTTGCGGAAAACGAAGAAATGCCAGGAGGTACCCGATGACCGGATTCGCCCGAACCACGTTGATCGCCGCCGGAGTATTCGCCCTTACCGGTCCGCCGTCGACCCGTGCCGAAGTCCGTCTGCCCGTCATCTTCGGCGACCATGCCGTACTTCAGCGCAACGAGCCGGTGCCGGTGTGGGGGTGGGCCGACGCGGGAGAACCGGTGCGAGTCCAATTGAACGACGAGCAACCCCTGACCGCCACGGCAGACCCACAGGGGAACTGGCGCGTGACACTCCCGCCGCACCCGGCCGGCGGACCCCACAGCCTCACGGTCACCGGCAAGAACACCCTCAAGAGAAGCGACCTTTACTTCGGCGAAGTCTGGTTGTGCTCCGGCCAGTCCAACATGGCCTTTCTCGCGCGCAGCGCGCTGAACTTCGACAAAGAACAAAAAGCGGCGGACTTTCCGGGCATTCGCCATATCACGGTCCCCCGTCAGTTCTCGTCGATGCCGACCCCGGACATCCCGCCGTGCAAATGGCAGGTCTGCAGCCCGGAAACCGTTGGTGGATTCTCCGCCGTGGCGTATTTCTTCGGGCGTGAACTGCACCAAGCGCTCGGCGTACCCGTGGGCCTGATCGACTCCTCCTGGGGCGGCACTCTGATCGAACCATGGACGCCATTGTGCGGGTTCCGACAAGTCCCGGCGCTTTCTGCCATCCTGAAACGAATCGAACTGAAACTTCCCGAGAATCCGGGCCACCGCGAACAATTGCACGCCTATCTTGAGAAAGTCCAGGCGTGGCTCGAAGAGGCGCGGCAGGCCCTCGCCGTCGGGGCGCAGGTTCAAGCTCCCCCCGCATTCCCCGACGCGCTTCGGCCGTTCCAGAACCATCAGGACCCGACCGTGCTCTACAACCGGATGATCCACGGGCTCGTGCCCTACCCCATCCGCGGCGCGCTGTGGTACCAAGGCGAGTCCAATCACCGGGACGGAATGCTCTATTACGAAAAGATGAAGGCCCTGATCGGAGGGTGGCGCACACTGTGGAAGCAATCCGACCTGCCCTTTTACTTCGTTCAGATCGCACCGTTTCAGTACGGCGGTGAAGCGCCGGAGATCCTGCCCCAATTCTGGGAAGCCCAGGCAAAAGCCGCCGCTTTGCCCAACGCGGGAATGGCGGCGACTTTGGACGTAGGGAACATTCACGACATTCACCCGAAGAACAAACAGGCCGTGGGCAACCGGCTGGCGCGCCTTGCATTGGCCCGGACTTACGGTCGAAACGACGTCGTGTGGTCCGGCCCCGTGTTCAAATCCATGGAGATCGAACCCGGCGCCGTCCGGGTCCGTTTCGACCACGTGGACGGCGGACTCGCCTCGCGAGATGGCAAACCGCTCACCTGGTTTGAACTTCACGACCGGAACGGCGACGAGTTCGTGCCTGCCGCGGCACGCATCGACGGCGACACGGTGGTGGTCGGCAGTCCGGATGTCCCGAAACCGGTGGCCATCCGTTTCGCCTGGAGCAAGATTGCCGAGCCAAATCTCATGAACAAGGCGGGACTGCCCGCCCTCCCGTTCCGGGCGGGCAAAGTCCCCAAGGTGGACCTGCTTGCCAAAGCCGCACCCGACATCGGCGACTACCGATTGGTATACGATCTCGACCTCCACAAACTCGGGCGCCGGGTCCGCTATGACGTCGACCGGCACGCCGAAGTCAAGAAGCCGTTCGATCGCGTCGCCTATTTCCTGGAACTCAAAGAACACGGGAGAAACGCGCAGTATATCTTTGTGGCCATGGATCCGTTCACTCCGGATCCGGGGAAGATCGGCGTGCCCACTCCTGAGTCCAAAGCCCATTTTCAAGTTCGGGTGACAAACATGACCGTCCGGTCCAATGTCCCCGGCATCGTGACCGGGACCGGTTTGGCCGGGAACATCGAATTCTGGCCGAACAACTACGGACCGCCCAACACTGCGCGCGTCCCAAACGCATCCGACACGGTGTGGGACTTCGGCGACCAGCCGTCACCTCCGGTCGACGGCTACGGGTCCATGCAGATCCACAACTTTGCAGCCAAACAGACGCTGTTCGCCATCAATTCGTGGAAATCCGGCAATAGAGCAGACATCGGCATCGGCAACAGTCCGCAGAAACCTGTGCGACCCGGTGGCCGCAAGGAGACCGCGCAGACACGGGACTGGACGTTTCAGCGAAACGGGGACATGTACATGCTCAAACGCCTTCGCATCTTCGTACGGCCGAAACCGTGATCCCCCTTGCGGGCAGGAACATGCCGGATCATTGCGCCGCCCTGGTTCCGTTCTTCGCCCGAGAAGTTCAGGGAGACAACCGAGCTGAATTCCCCGCCGGACACGGCGCAGCCCGTCCCGCGCCTCCTCATCGGCGGCATGTGGGCCGCCCCGGCCGCTTTCCGCGCTGCCGCCCTCCCCATCGCCGACCTCGGGGCGTCCGGGAGCATGCCCCCGGCGTTGCGGCGCACCGACCTCGGCGATGATCGTTGGTCGCTGCCTACGCCTGAAAACAAACCGCCGTCGCTCCGCTTGACATTGGCATCAGTCTTTGTTACAATGATGACGTTCTCTCCGGAACACTGGAACATCGCTGGGTCGCGTTGGGAACCATGATGGTCCGGCGTCCGACACCACAAGACTCACCCAGAACGCACCACTAAGGAAAGGGGAAGCCGTGCCATGAATGCCCAAAAAAAACGGTCGTTGTTCACTTTGATCGAGTTGTTGGTCGTCATCGCCATCATCGCCATCCTGGCCAGCATGTTGCTTCCGGCGCTGCAAAAGGCCCGTGCCAAAGCGCTGCAGGCCTCCTGCACCAGCAATCTGAAGCAGGTCGGTTTGGCCACACTCATGTATGCGGATGACTTTGACGGGTATTTCCCATACCAAATCAACAGTTCAACCGTTGATCCCTGGATTTTTTGGCCCACGCAAATGGCCGATTACGTGGGAGATTGGAAAGCCTACGTCTGCCCCGCCAGCATCTACAAGAACCAGAAAAACATGGTGTATCATGGGACCACTTATCCGTATCGGCCCAACTACGGGATGACCGCCGGCCTGTGGCAAGCGCCGCGGACGCAGTCGGAGGTGAAACGCCCCAGCGAAAAGTATATGCTGTTCGACTCGAACCATCCGGCCTTGGGCGACGTGCGGGCTATACTGACTTCGAATCGGTGTGGACAATGGGGCTGCCGAGCCACGGTCCGGACGACGCACGAGTGGATTGTCACCCACAACAACGGCAACAACATCACCTTCATCGACGGCCACGTGAAATGGTCCGCCGGAAATGAAGTCTGGAGCAATTACAGTTGGAAGCTGAGCCCGACGTCCCCGTGAGCGGAACGCCTCGGCCTTTGACATTGCCCCACCTCGACTCCGGATGCGGCAACGGCAACACTCCGCAATGAAGTCTCGCACGACCCCCGTTGGCGGGGGTCGTGTCTCGTTCTAGCCCCCGTTTCTCCAAGAGGTTTTCCGTCCCGGGCCTGGCCGCCGCCGTTCTCAGAACCAGGCCGTAACCGTCTCCGGGCCAGCTCCCAGAGTCTCGGCCGCGTCGGGTTCAACCAGGAGCCTGCTCCAAGCCCCGCCCCGTACGCGTCGAACGGCACGCTGCGGGCGGGGTTTCCAAAGCGGTCGGGATCTCGTCGGTTCGAGAAAGTGCGGGCAACGCAGGCTTCACGGCCCACCGGTCCAGCGGATGCCCTACCTCAACATCCGACGGAGGCGATCCGCCACCCCCGGGCATTCTGTCGCGATGTTCCGGGTCTCGCCGGGGTCGTTCGCCAGATCGAACAGCTCGATCCCGTCCGCGCCGACTCTGAGCCCTCTCGAGAAACCGCTCACGAGCTTCCAGCGTCCATCGAACACCGTGCGCCAGCGATGCAGCCCGGAACGAACGGTCTTGCGGAGTTCGCATGCACGGCCTTCGAGCAGGGGGCGCAGAGAACGACTTTCCACGTCCGACGGAGACCGACATCCACCGAAATCGAGAAACGTGGCCGCCAAATCGAGAATGGTGGTGGGCGCCGCGATTCGTCGGGCGTGTTCGATCCCGGGACCGGCGACGAGGAGCGGGACCGCAATTGACGGATGGTACGGTACGGATTTCCCCCACAGTCCGTGGTCGCCCAGCATCTCGCCGTGGTCACTGCTGAAAACCACCAGCGTATTCTGCAGCATCCCACGCTTTTCGAGCCAGTCGAGGTAGACACCCACCCACCGGTCGATATTCTCGACCATGGCAGAGTAGTTCTGGCGAATCCGGAGGTGTGCCTCCGGTGTGAGGTCGCCACCGCCGACCGGAGTCGGCAGATTGCGGAGTTCGCGGCAAGAGCGTTCCATTTGCCGGGTGATGTCCCATGGCGCGTGCGGCCCTGGGAAGTTGACTTGCAGGAACCACGGCCGATTCCGAGGGGAGCGTTCCAAAAGCTCCAGGCCGTTTTGGGCCACCCAATTGTCCCCGTACGCATCCTCGGGCAACGGGGTGGGAAATGTCGCCGCGGGACCGACACGGCGACGGCGGTCGAAGTCCCGCACATGGATTTGCCGTAACCCTCGTTCCTCGAGGAAAGCCATGAACGGACCGCGAGGCGCAGTCCGACCGCTGTTGACCGCGTCCCACTTGCCTTCGCTGTCGATGCCGTCGGAGAACCCCCACTCGTCCAACAATCGTTTGCCGGTGAGTTGCCAATCGCACCTGGCCTTGGCCAAGTCGAACTTCCCACAGCCCATGACGTGGTACCCGGCGGCGCGCAACGCCCGGTAGACGGTGGGCCGATCAATCGGGAAATCGACACCGTTGTCCGGCGTACCGCAGTCCTCGTATTCGCGGCCGGCCGCCAGGCAGGCACGGGCGGGGGCGCAGAGCGGAGACGGTGTGACGGCGTTCGAGAACACCACCCCGCCTTCGGCCAACCGCGCCAAGTTCGGCGTGCGAATCGGAGCCATGCCGGAAAGTCCGAGCCAATCGAATCGGAGTTGATCGGGAAAAAAGAAAAGGATGTTCGGTTTCATAGTGCTTGCCGACAGTCCCTGATTTGTTCGGACAACGCTGCAAGGGCAGACGTCGCAACTGGCCGGTCTCGCCTCGCCCTATCGTGCGGGCTTGCAATATCGGAAAAAACGGCTGCGCCAAGCCCCGGCGCAAGGGACCGACCCCGTCTGCATCCCTTGGTCGGGGTCTGTCGCTTTGTTCGCCAACCGAGCTGACTGGACTCCATCAGGGTCAAGCCGGGGACATGGGTCTTTCACCTCCGGAAATACCGGAAAGGATTGCCAATGCCCCGTACGAAGCTATGTTTGACCACCACTCTTCCGACGACGATGACGCGTTACTTTGGCACGACAGGCAGGATTTGCAACGGAGGAAACCGATGCGACCCGCACGGGAACTCACCGGCCTCGCTTTTTTGGCGGTTTGGACCGCGCATGCCGCGCCGGTCCCCCGAACGACGCGGAAGGAGCCGTGCCAGTCGGCAAGAACAGGGCGGTGGCGGTGACGATCCCGAAGCCGAGCGATGCGGTCCTTTTCAATCCGCGCATGGGCCGGTATATGCAGTATCCCCCACTGGACTCGCCCAACGATCACTGGATGATGCGGATTGCGGACATCGCTTATTACCGTGTAGACTGGGCGGAGATCAACCCGAAAGAAGACGGATACGGATTCGATGAGTTTTTCAAACCCCGGTTCGAGAAGTGGGTGGGGCAGGAACACAAGCGCGTTGCGTTCAGGGCGATGTCCTCGAACATGCACTCCCGCCGGGAATACGTGACCCAAGAATGGGTGTTCGACAAAGGACTTCCCGGAGTCGAGCATCAGTCGGTTTACGGCAAGAAACAGACCGATCCAGTGTTCTGGGACGACCACTGTCTGGATCTTCAATGCCGAGTCGTTGCGGGATCCCCCTTCGTTCGCCTTCTGCCGGGAGCAACTGCGCCATTGGAAGGCCCCGCCGGAACCAACCCGACGGTCCTGTTTCGGACGCCGCGCGACGGTGGAACGTGATTGCGGGACGACACCCGAGACGGCGTCCTCGACAACCTGTTCCAACACGGGAAACGCCGAAATGAACTGCGAGCCGGACCGTAACGAATGTCTTGAAACCTGCGCCGCGGTATGCCTCCGGTCCGTTGTGGGGGGGATACTTCTGCTGCTGTTCCGGGCCGTGAGCTTCTTGGCGGCTGCGGATGAGATCTACGCTTTCCATTCCCGGTATTTCGATATCGTCCAACCCGCATTCGACCTGACCTGAGTAATGCATGAATCATCTACTGAAATGACGCATCTCACACATCTTCAGAACACTGCCGCCGCTCACCGACCGAGGCGGTGTTTCAAACACAGTCTCGGCCGGTATTCGACGAAATGACCTGAATCCATGTGAGCTACGCCCTCTCGCGACGAAGTCCATGAATCAAGCAGGCCAATCATCTACGGTTGAGTGGCATTGACCAAGGTCCTTTTGCCGGTGTGTTTCTTTCTCCCGTGGCAAGTCTGCGCCTGGTACTCCGAAGGCGACGCAAGCCCGCCTGAGGCGGCGGCTCCCAACTCGTGGTTCTTCCTCGGAAAGGCAATCGCCATGCATTCGAAACGTTCTTTGTTTTCGCGCCTCTTGCCGGGCGTCCCTGCCCGGTTTCTCGCGCTGTCACTGCTTTTGCTCGCCCTGAGTGGAACTGCTTCGTCCCCCTCTCCTCTGCTTCTCCACCTGCCGTTCGACCGGAACAAACTCGGACCGACCGTGGGCGGTGGACCGGCAACGCTGTCCGCTCCGCGGAGCGTGCAGTTTGTCCCCGGTAAGATCGGCCGGGCCCTGCGTGCGGGGACCGGCTGGACGCTGCGTCTGCCGCAACCGGGACGCCTCGACAAGCGGGCCGGCGCACTGTGCCTGTGGGTGCGGCCGACCTGGGATGGAAACGACGGGCGCAACCACATATTTTTTCAGGACGACCTGCCATTTTCGCCGCCGGGGAAAGGGGCTTTTCGATTATGGCAGTGGAGCCTGGGGGCCCTGCGGTTCGATGTTCGCGACGCCGGAGATCATTACGTGGTAAGCCGCCGATCCGCCGACTGGCGTGCCGGGGAATGGCATCATATCGCAGCAACATGGGACGCCTCGAGCGGGACCACCCTGTACGTGGATGGGGATGCACTCGCCACGCGAAGATTCAGCTTCACACCCCGGCCGGGAAAGCAGTTGATCTTCGGCGGCGACGGAGATGTCGACGACATTCGGATCTACAACCGGGTGTTGAACAGCGCCCAGATTCGACGCGTCATGCAGGGGCTCCGCTTGGAACCGATCGAGTACCTCGGAGTCGACGGTCCGGATCGGGTCACGCCCGGGCGGCCATTTCATGTCCGACTTTCCGTGCGCCTGCCTCAGGGACTGCATGGTCCCTATGCCTTCACGGCGTCCTTTCTGGGGGTGGAAGCCGCACGCCGACCTTTGCCCGGCGAGTTTCCGCCCTCGACCGAGCCGGTGCAGCTCGGCCCGTTCCAGGTCACCGTGCCGGAGTATCTCTCCCCACCTTCGGGGGAAGTGGAGTTGGGGTTCGAGATACCCGGCGCCCTGGAGACGTCCCCGGAGAAAGCACGCCGCCGCGTGGCGATGACGCCGACGTCCGCCCCAACGGCCCCTCGATGGAGTGTGACGCCGGGCAACGGGTTGCCGCTGCGAAACGGCAAGCCGTGGACGGCTGGCCTCGGGCCTGACGCGGGCTTGCTTGTCCGGGGTGAATTCCTGACCGATGCGCCCGAAGACCGGCGACACGCGGCCCGGCTCGTCCGCTCGGGCGGATTGACCGATGCCCTGCGCTGCCGGTTGATCGACAGCGTGCGTTGCGTGGAAACGAGCCATGGTTTTTCCGAGACCGCCCCCACACGCACCGAAGAATTGGTTCCCGGTCGCTATTTCCGGCTCACGGGGATGCAGAAGGAGGTCACGCGCACTCGGAAAAGAGGCGGTCGCACTTCCAAGGTCCTGCCGGGGTTTTCCTACCGATTGCGGGCCGCTCCCCGCCCGACGCCGCACATCGTGGTAGTCGAATCCGTGAACGACCGGGAACGGTATCTCGAGGTGGCAATCAATACGGCCCCCGGGAGTCGCCCGAACCCATGCCTGGCCACTGCGGGGACCGGCGCACCCGACCTGATGAACCTGTACGCCGCCTACAACGGCCGTGAATACCCGGCGGACGGCCGAACCTACCGACTCAGTTTCATGGTCTTCCCGAAAACCGATGCCATCGAGGTGATGGTAACTTGTTCGAAAAACGTCACCGGATCCAGATCTTCGGCGCCCGCGGCGGTTTCCCGGATTTGGGTCTACGAAATGCTCGATCCGCTCAGCGATGTCCCCAACCCGGTCGTCGAACCGACTTCCGGTCCCAAGCGCAGCATTGGCCTGTTCGACCCGGAAATACGCGGCATGTTCGAACGGTACGGCTTCCCCAACAGCGGCCGTGAAATCCGTTCGTTTACCGTCCGCCGATTCATGGAATACAATCGCTTTCTCGGATTCGACAGATTCGAGTTCCGCGCTTTCCAGCTCAGCGAAAAGGCCTACTTTCGGACGCGCCGTTTTTCCCAGGCCGGCGACCTCGATATCATGGCCGAGTTGCTCCCCGCCATGCGAGAGAACGGAATGCGTGCCATGCCCCGGGTGATGTACCTGCACTCGTACCACCGGTTATTCGAAAAAGATCCCGAGAATGTCCTGCAATCGCGCACCGGCGAGTTCCTCCGGTTCGGTCGGGAGGGGCCCATCCCCGATGTTCTCCGGCCTCCGGTGCAGAGAATCGTCGCTGACTCGTTTCGGGCGATCTGCGAAGCCACCGCCTCCTGGCGAGACGTTGTCCCGGCCGTATGCTTCGACACGTCCATCGGCGGCGTTTACGCTTGGCGAAAAGGGCCGGCTTCGGATGTTGGATACAGCGTTTGGGACGTCGCCGCGTTCTGCGGCGACACGGGTCGAACTCTTCCCGAGAGCGTCAAGGACCATGCCGGACGCTATGCCTGGCTGAAGACGAATTGCTGGTCCGAATGGATCGACTGGCGCGCGGCGCGCTGGCACGCGTTCATCCTGCAACTCCGGGATCTGGCCCGGGAACACGGCTGCAATTTCGTCCTGAATCCCCGGATCATGCCGCGGGACGAATGGCATACCGACCGTGTCCCCTTGAAAACGATCTACAAGTATTCCCTGTTCGACCCCGACCGGTTCGCCGGCACGCCCGGGATCCAGAAGGACTGGTTCATCCGGGTTAATGCGGACCGCTATTTCGGCAAGCCCTGGTGGAAAGACTGGTTTTATTCCCCGGAACAACCTGCGCTGATGCAGCCGAGTGCACTCGAAGTCTACTACAATTATTGGGAACTGCCGCGGCACCCCTGGGGCTTTCGTGTGGGACCGGGCTCGCCAATAGGCCGGGCATTTTTCGAGCCTTACACCTACGCAATGCGCACGATGAATCCCCGGAACATGCTGGTGTTCTGCTGGTTCCGCGGAAGTTACGGACACGAACTCGACTTGCGCGAATGGACGCGTGCCTTTCGTGCGCTTCCGGCCGTGGACCCGAGCGAGTTCAACGGACGCGTCTCCGCCGTTCCCGAGGCGAGCGACGGACGTTTGTGGGTTAAATGGTTCGGTTCGGTCCTCTGCGTATTGAACGATTCGCCGACCGCCCGCAGAGTGACGCTCGATTACGCCGCATCCGCAGCACCGCCATCGAGTCTGTACGATGCCGCCCGGGCGCGGGCCATCCCCCTGCAGGTTCGGAACGGCCGGGTCCGATTGGACATTGCGGTACGCGCGTACGACCTGCGGACTTTCATGGTCCTGGCGCAGGAGTGAATGACTTCGGGACAAATCGCGCCAGGCCCCAACCACCCGGATTCGCCGCCGAACGCGTCGAGCACGGCGGGACTGGCCTGCTTAATCCATGGATTTCGTCGCGAGATGCGTCATCGCGGCAGATGTTTCGTGCATTATTCAGGCTGGACGACGCCGGCGCGGTGCCGATACGCGACACCGCAGCAGAATGACTCCGCAACGCTGGGGCGCGGTGCCCCCATTGCAAACCCACTTTGGGGCGCTATGTTTCTCGCTTGCCATGAGTCGGATTGTCGCGTGCCAGAGACTCGAACCTCGCGGGTCGACACCGTGCTCAAACACAGTCCGTTCGGGCTGCGGAGCATTCATCGTCTCCAAATCGTCAGGAATCAAACTCGCAGGGCAGGATTGTTCAGACGATTCCGAGACGATTCGTGAGTGTCGCCCCTCGGCCCCAACATCACACGTCGGTGTTCCATCTGTCGCGTGTCGCGTGAATCGGATTTCTGTTGCCGGGCGCTGCGGAAGCCACATTCAAAACCGGGACGAAAAACCCATGGGATCGATCAAGAAGAAACGGCGGAAGAAGATTGCTCAACATAAACGCCGGAAGCAATTGAAGGCGAACCGGCACAAGAATAAGTAGCCGGTGTATGCGGCGGCGTCCGTTTAAATCGCTGACTTGTCTGCGCGCGTCCGTGATTGCGGCCGTTTTCGCGGGGCTGTGTATGGTGCCCGCCGATCCGGCTGCGGCGCAACGGGATCCTTTTGACGGAGCGGCGCCGGCGCCCCCCGATCTTTTTCTGACACCGCACGGCGAAGCCACAGCCCAGGCTCTTGCCCATTTTGCCTACGGGTTTCTGCTGGAAATGGAGGGCAAGGCGGGGTCCGATGAAGCCTCCCGCCATTATTTGGCCGCCCTGAAGCTGCGCCCGAACGCCTCCCCCATCCTCGAACGCCTGATCGGCCCGTGGCTGGTGCGGCGTGAGTTCAAGCGCATCACCGATGTTCTGGGCCCTTTGGCTGCGGCCCACCCCGAGGCTTCGAACCTACAGCTCGTTGTCAGCGAGGCGCTTGCAGCCCAGAAAAAGATCCCCGAATCCGTTGCCCTGCTTGAGAAAGCCCTCGCTGCTCGCGATTGGGCGGAGCCGGTTCTTTTCCGGCAACTCTTCGTGTACTACTGGCAACAGAAGCAGTTTGCGAAGATCGAGCGACTCATTGCCCGGGCACGTCGACACGCGGAGATGCGCGACCGGTTTGTAATTTCCCATGCCGCGGCAGCGTATTGGAACGCGCGCGCTCAGTCCCCTGACCTCAAGTCGCACCCACGCCGGCGGCGGGTGTTCCGGAAACGCGCTCTGAAGTGGGCTCGGCGTGCCGCCGAGAAGGTGGCGGACGCCGACCGTGCCGAGGATGTGGTAACGCTGGCCCGACTCTTTCGGGAGCACGGCGATCCCCTCGAAGCCGAGAGGGTCTTGCGGCAGGGACTGGAGAAGTTTGGGACCACGGCTCCCCGAATTTCGCTGCTGCTTGCGGCTCTTTTGCTCCGCGGGGATCGAGTCGATGAAGTCCCGCCCCTCCTGGATCCGCTTCTTTCCCGTCCCATGCTGCCCCCCGAACTCTGTGTGGAACTCGGCAGACTGTACCTGGAAGCCCAACGTCCGGAGAAAGCCGCCGTTGCCTACCGCAAGGCTCTTTTCCTCCGCCCCCGGCTCTCACGTCTGCGGATCATGCTCGGTTATGTCTATCTACGAATGGATCAACCGGCCCGGTGCATCGAAATCATCGAAGACGTGAAGAAGCCGGCGGCCGAAGTCCACCTTCTGCGAAGCCACGCTTGGTACGAGAGCGGAGAATTGAAGAAAGCCGCACGGGAGTTGGCGCTGGCCGAGAATGCTGCGCGTTCGGCCGGGAACGAACATTTTTTCAACGTGGACTATTATCTTTTCTATGCCACGCTTTGCGAAGACATGGGACTAACCGACCGGGCCATCGAGGAGGCGAGCAAAGCCTTGAAGCTCAAGCCGGACGACCCCGTGAGCTTGAATTTCGTGGGATACGTTATGGCCGACCACAATCGCCAACTGGACAAAGCCGAACGCCTCATCCGTCGCGCACTGGAGGCCGAACCCGAGAACGTGGCCTATCTCGACAGCTTGGCCTGGGTCCTCTACCGGCAAAAGCGGCCTCGCCAAGCCCTCGATGCCATGAACCGCTGCCTGCGCCTGGGAGGCGATGAAGCAGACCCGATTATCCTTGAGCACGCCGGCGACATTTATGCCGCCAACGGCTGTCCGTTGCTGGCCCGACGATTCTGGTGGGAAGCCATCGAGGCGGGCGTGAACGACCGCGACGCCGAGCGAATGCGCGGAAAGATGAAAAAGGCTGCTCAGGCAAATGGGGAGGAGAAGAAAAAGATGGAAGTAGGAGGAGTGCTCCGCAACGATGTACGGTAGAGCTTTGCAGCTCTGATGTTAATTCTGTTCAGAGTTCTACTCCTACTTCCAAACGCCGATTACTATAGCCCGCGCGTTGTCGTGCGCAACCCCGGGGGCGGAAAACATGGGGAGAGGGGCGCGGATCGCCGCCCAAAAGCCGGAAGCGTGTCCCGGGGGCCGGGGTCTTCTGCTGCTTCGGCGGTCCGGGCAGGCCTCTCCAGGACAGTCGATCGGGACAGTACACACCGACGAGCCCGAAAAATGCCGCCTGCCCGCCTCGATGGGGGGGGGACGCCGGCCCCCTTCGGCCGACAATCACTCCTCTGTCGGTTCGTCGACATTCAGGTCAACGATCCGTGTATCCCCCCAGTAGGAGCGAGTCCGGTACTCCTGCATTCCCTCCATTCGCGCAATCAGGTCCGTCATGCGTGCTACGCCCTTGCGCATTTCGTCCAGGACCGGTGCGGCTTTTTCCTTGTCGGCTCCTTCGAGGACCGATCCGAGGTATTCGACGTACCCGCCGAGAATGCATAACGGTTGTCGGAGTTCATGGGCCGTGGCGCCGGCGAATTCGATCAATACCCGCAGGCGGTTGGCTTCCACAGTCCGGATGAGTGCATTCACCCGCACCGCGACTTCCTCTTTCCCGACCGGTTTCGTCAGGAAATCCGCCGCGCCCTCGCGAAACAGGTCGAGTTTGAGGTCTTGGTCGTCCGCCGCGGTGAGCACCACGACGGGTGTATCGCGTGTGAGACGGTTCTCCTTGAACCTGCGAAGGATCCCCCGACCGTCGGTCCCGGGCAGAACGGAGTCCAGGATGATGAGCGACGGCCGATGTTCGGATGCGATCCGGAGGCCTTCCTCGCCGGTATCGCACTCGAAAACACGGTATCCCTCCTTACGCAGGTAGCTGCGCAGGCGCCCGCGCACGCCCGAATCGGCATCGATCAGCAGGATGCTGGATGTGGGTTCTGCCATGAGTCTGGTTCTCCTGTCCGACTCTTCACGCCGGGTCAGCCGCGGGACGGCGCCTTACCGCGAGGCAGAGGGAGCACAATGTATGCCAGCAATTCACGACGACGTGTCGTCCGAGCCGCCGTGCACGTCCTCCAGAAGCACCGTCAACTGCTCGATGTGCCGCAATTCCGCCGCGGCCAACCGCCGAAAGGCTTGGCGCAGGGCCGGCAGTCCTGAGAGTCGGGAAAGCGAGAGGTAGAAACCGGCCGCGCCTTCCTCCGCCGTCAGAGCACGCTCGAGCAGTTCGTGGCAAGACGACCGCTCGGCCCGGACGACTTCATTGCAACCGTCCGCACTCCCAGCGGTCCATGCCGGGGGTTCGGGCACGATTACCCCCTCCCCCGCGTCTGCCCGACCGGTCACCAAAGCACTCGAATCGACCTCTCCGGCCATACCGTCGGCCTGGTGGAGGGAAATGCCGTGCTCGAGTTCGTCGCGCGCGATCTGTTCGAGCGTTTCCCGCAGCCGGCCCGCAGGCGCCGCGGCTGCCAGGCAGCGGAACAACTCCGCCGTGTCTTCCTCGAACCGCCTGGCCTGCCGGATTACCAGCCGATAGGCGAGCGACGCCGGGCCTGTTTGCGGGGCCTGCACGACGCTCGCCCCGGAGCGGTCCGCCGCCGAAGGAGCGCGGCGGGCCACATTCACCAGCAGCACCACGCCAACGGCAATGAACATGACTGCCGCCAGAATCTGAATCGCCTTTTCCGGTACGTGCGCCGCCAACACGCCGCCCAGCAACACCGCGAGCGCGGAGGCACACACCAAAGCCAGGGAGGTGCCCAAGAAAACGGACCACGGCGAGCGCGACGACGCCGAAAACGCCAGGGCGGTGAGTTGCGTTTTGTCACCCAATTCCGCCAGAAAAACGAGTGCGAAACTCGCCATAAGCACCTTGAAGTTCAGCACGACACATGTACCTCGTCTCGAAGTAACCCGGGCAGCGGTCCGACCTCCCACCTTCTGGGGGATCGCATGAGAAACCCTGCGGAGCGCTCCAACCTCGCCCTCCGAAACGGCCGGACACCCCGGTCGTTCCGGACAACGAGGCGCCTCAGATGCCCGGATCGGCTTCGGCCCCGGGGGACGTGGGAGGCGGCAAGTGCTTCTTCCGGGCCGCACGGACCACCGCTTTGAGCCGCGCCTGCCGCACCTCCTCCATTTTGTTCCAGCTTATGACCAGCGTGTCGATCTTACGCTGGAAGTCTTCGTTCCAAGTGATCGTGACTCCACCCTCGATATTGAACCAGCGCCAGTGTCCCTTGGTCGAGCCCAGGTCCTGCCTCGCCCCGTATTTGCTGACGATCCGCCGAAAGAGTCTCTCCCGCCCGATGACCTTGTCGAATTCCGCCGCACGGTAGACCACCACACACGCCGCCAGTTTACCGTCGAGGAATTCGAAGTTGTACGCCATGATGGCCCGCCCTTTGGCCGGAATATGGGTATACACGGCACGACCGAACGCCTCCGAGCGTTTTTCGAGAGGCCTGAAAACGCGCTCGACCTCAGACCGATCCGCCCCGAACCGGATGTCCTTGATGGCAAGCGGCGGTGGCGGACCGGCCGGGAGTTGGGGCGGTTCGCCGCCGCACCCCGACAGCCCCAGGGCCGCCGCCAACATTGCCCACACGATCCAAATCATGCCATACTCCGGGAGTCGGGCCGGGGATCGAGACCAGCAGGCCCCCGGACCCTTCGGGGGGGGAAGCCAATCCCGCGAGCCCTCTGTCCGTCCGCGGGCAGGGCGCCATACAGCCGGCACAACTTCTGCCGCTCAGCGGTCCAATGGCCTCGGACC
>JAADHN010000097.1 GCA_013151865.1 Kiritimatiellota bacterium | reverse complement strand
CTGAAGCGCCCTCCCCGGAAACTCGCCTTCCATCCACACCGAATTCGCCTCTGACGCTAACATTTATTCGTCATGGCGTTTTCATTCCGAACTTGACAGTACCGTTGGGGCCCAGACAGAACGATCCGATTGTTCCGTTCGTGCATCTGCCGACGTCTCTCGGCGGCGGTCGACCGCAACGGTCCCGACGGCGCCTCGATCACCCGATCCGGACCATGCCCGGGAACACGGCGGGGCCTCCTCCCGACGGAACTCCTCCCGCTACCGTTCGACGAGTAGGGTCACCGGTCCGTCGTTGATTAGGTGCACGCGCATGGCGGCGCCGAATACCCCCGTCTCCGTGCGAAGTCCGCTTTTCTTACAATACGACACAAACCTCCGATACAAAGGCCTCGATATTTCCGGAGGAGCCGCATCGGTAAACCCCGGGCGCCGTCCCCTTCGAGTATCGCCGTAAAGTGTGAATTGGGAAATGACGAGCAGTTCGGCGCCCACGTCCAGGGCGGACAGATTGAATTTCCCGTCCTGGTCGGAGAAGATGCGCAGGTTGACGCATTTCTCCGCCACCCAGCGGGCGTCCGCATCCGAGTCGCCGTTGGCGATCCCCACCAGGATGAGCAACCCGGGACCGATACGACCCATGACCTGGCCGTCGACCGAGACCGAGGCTTCCGTGACCCGTTGTAAAAGTGCGCGCATCGAAGTCGTCCTTTTGCGGCGGCCGTGTGGCCCGAACGGCCGCGACCCTATCATCCGTTTTGCATCGCGCGTTGCGTTTGGGGTCCACGGCAGCGCCGGCGGGCGTCCGGTTTCCAACGCGTCCACTCAGCGTCCGGAATCAACCGCCCGGAACACCGGCGCGGCCGGTTGCGACAAATATCAGGCGCCGGCCGACCCCGAAAACGGCCGGATTTCTCACGCCATGATCGATGCACCCGGGCCGGATCGAGTGATCGGACCCGAACCGGACCGCGTCGCCGACAAAGACCTCGGCGGCGACCCGCACAACTCAGGCCAATCAAGATACACTCGCAACGCGACAATATGATGCAACGTGAAAAGGAGGGCGCTCGTTACTCCGGCCTTTCCCGCCAAGTGCGTGCCGGGAACATTCGAGTTCGATCCGGACCGTTGTGATCCGAACGCAACCGGCAGCCTGCCCCCCGCGGGCCGGACGAAACGGCCGCCGCCGATTGCGCCGCCATTCACCGGGCACTGCCTCGACTGGTGTGTGGCGTCCAGGAGCGCGGGCCCTGGTCCAGCGGCAGGGTGTCGCTGGTCTCGAGCATCCAGTTCAGCAACCGCTCACGCAAGTTGTCGCGGACGGCGCGAGAATCCGGCCGGTTCGCGATGTTCTCGATCCCGTCGGGGTCGGTACGCAGGTCGAACAGTTCGTCCACATCGTTGGAGCAGTAGGTGTACTGGTAGTCACGGGTGCGGATCACGGCGCAGCGACTGAGCGTGATGTCGGGGTTCGCCTGCACGCGTTTCGCTCGTTTGGCGTACCAGTTGGCGGGCGGCAGACCGCGGATGCCCCAGTGCTCTTCTCCGGACAGGCGGCCGCCCTCGGCGAACACGGCGTCCCGATGTGTGTCCGTTTCGCCGTGGATCGCGGGCGCCAGGCTGCGCCCGAACTGGTGGTGTGCGGGCTCGAGTCCCGCGAAGTCCATGAGCGTGGCGTACAGATCGGTCAGCTCGCACAGGGCATCGACCTGCCGCGGAGGGCCTGCGCCGGGCCCGCGGAAAATCAGGGGTACGCGCAGCAGGCAATCCTCGAACCCGTAGGGGCACTTTTCGACCATGCCGTAATCGCCCGCATAGTCGCCGTGATCCGAGAAGGCGACCACGAGCGTGCGCCGGTCCAGGCCGCGTTCCTCGAGTTTGTCGAGAATCCGGCCGAACTGAGCGTCGACCCGGCTGACCATGCCGAAATAGACCGCCTTGATTTCGCGGCAGTCCGCTTCGCTCATGCCGTTGGGAAAAGCGACCTCGTGGTAGGTCTTGCGGTAGGCCCGCTTTTCCTCGAGCTTGCCGGGCGGGATCGGGGCCGGAAGCGCGCCCCGGTCGTGCATGGAGAAGTACGGTTCCTCGACCCCGTACCAGGGGTGGGCGAACTGGAAAGGCAGGAACAGGCACCACGGCTGGTCGTGGTCCTCGTCCAGGAACTGCAGCGCGCTCTCGGTGCAGGCCCAGTCGGCGTCGTGACAGTCGCCCTCGCGCAGTCCGTGATACATGGCCGGCGCAAGTCGCTCGGCCTGGGGCGTCGGCACGATTCGCACGCTTTTCGCATCGGGCCGGACCCGCGTTTCCCACTCGTCGAAACACTCGGGCACGAACTCGGGCGTGACCAGGTCGTTCTTGCCGAACACCACATTCCGGTAGCCGGCTTCCTTCAGATCCTGAAACAGGTTGCGTTCGCCGCGCTGAAGCAGGTGCCAGATCGAGCGGTGCCCGTTCGTGTGGGGGTAGAGCCCGGTGAACATGGAGCACCGACTCGGGGTGCAGTACGACATTTGCGCGAAGGCGTTGGTGAAGGCCACCCCTCCGGAGGCCAAGCGGTCGAAATTGGGCGTGATCGCCCGGGTCGCGCGCGGGCCGTAGAGGGCATCGGCCCGCAGTGTTTCGGGCATGAACAGCAAGAGATTCGGGCGTTTGTTCATGGTCTCTCTCGATAGGTTTCGGCCGCGTCGGCCGCCGCCGGGAAAAGGGCCTCTCGTCTCCACCGTCCTCCCGATGGCGGTGCGAGGATCGGGGTGGAGAAATGGTGAATGAATCGGGTTACAGGAATCTCTCCCTGAGAAAGGGGGTCGGCGTGCCGCCGTGGGGCAGCAAAGCGCCATACGGCCGACCGGGAACGAGGGCGCCGCCGTCCACAAAACCCTCGGGGCGCTCGGCGAGTCGCGCCACGAGTTGCTGCCGCCAACGCGCGAGTCGCTCGCCGAATGCGGAGTCCGCGGCCAGGTCGTGACGCTCTTCGGGGTCGGCATCGAGGTCGAAAAGCTGTTCGCGTCCGTCGGCGCTGCGCCAGATGTATTTCATGTGTCCGTCCGTCAGGGCATGCTGTCTGGGCGCGTGCTCGATGTGCAGGGAGTCGCGGACCGGCGCGGTATCGCCCCGCAGCGCGGGGAGCAGGCTGCGGCCGTCCACGCTGTCGGGGATGTCGATACCGGCCATGTCGAGCAATGTGGGCATGATGTCCGCATGTGTGGCGACTTGATCGATGACCGTTCCGGGCGCGATCCCCAGTTCCCGTGGCCCGGCGACCAGGAACGGGACCCGGGCCGAGGGCTCGTACGCGACGGACTTGGCCCACATGCCGTGGTCCCCGAGCATTTCGCCGTGATCGCTGGTCAGCATGATAACCGTGTCGCGGGGCGTCAACGCGGTCACGGGATTGATGAGGCGCCGGAGTTGATCGTCGATGTGGTTGATCAGCCCGTAGTAGCCCGCGCGCGCACTCAGGAGGGCTTCGCCGGTCAGGTTGATCCGGACCGGGGAGACGGGATCCCCGCCCGCGGCGGTACCGGGTTCCGGCGGATTGCACCAGTCGCCCATGACCGGATCCGGGACGCCGGTGCGCAGGTAGCGGTCGAAGTAGAACGCGGGCGGTTGCAGCGGCGGGTGGCTCGCGATCAGCGAGAGAGTCAGGAAGAAGGGGCAGGTCGGGTCCCGACGGCGCAGGAAGCGCAGCGCCCGGTCGATGGTCCAGTTCGTCTGGTGCAGATGCTCGTCCAGGTGCCAGGGCCGGGCGGTCCAGTCGTTGTGCATGACACCGCCGCCGTACCAGCCGCCGCTGTCGGCCGGGGCATGGTCGCGCAGCCACTCGGCGTAGTCGTTGACTTCGCCGGTTTCCGAGGTGGTGGTCTCCATCTCGTCGTAGCCGAATCGTTTCCGCTGCGGGTATTGGTGCAGGCTGCGGCCCACGAACCAAGTCTGATAGCCGTTTTCGCGCAGGACCCCGGGCAAGGTGTGCGGCGGGTCCCACAGGACTCCGTCCCGATAGCCGACGAGGCCGTGGGTTTGGGGATCCTGGCCGCACAGGATCGAGCGCCGCGCCGCAATGCAGCTCGGGCAGGCCGAATAGAAACGGCTGAAGCGGGCGCCCCGCTGCGCGATCGCATCCATGTTCGGGGTGAGCAGCACGGGATGCCCCTCGATACCCAGGCAATCGCCGCGATGCTGCTCGGTGACGATCAGCAGAATGTTCGGTCGCTCGCTCATGTCGGTTTCGTCCTTGCAGAGTCGATGAGTGGGGGGTGAACTGAACTATGCGGTCCCTTGTCCCGTTCCGCAACTGCGCTCGCACCGCCTGCCTGCCATCCGCGGTTTTCTTTTTCGCCCCATGGAACCACGGATGGACACGAATTCACACGGATAGGAGAGGGGTTTTTCAGTACCGTCCTCCCGCTCCCCCTTCTTTCCCCATCTGCGTGCATCTGCGTGCATCTGCGTGCATCTGCGTGCATCCGCGGTCTTCTTTTTCGCCCCATGGAACCGCGGATGGACACGGATTCACACGGATAGGAGAGGGATTTTTCAGTACCGTCCTCCCGCTCCCCCTTCTTTCCCCATCTGCGTGCATCTGCGTGCATCCGCGGTTTTCTTTTTCGCCCCGTGGAACCGCGGTTTTTCCTTCGCCAGGTCTGCTCACCAAGCTCACGGCAGGAGCCCTCACGGACACCCGTGGAGGAGTTCCATCATCTGCCGCCGCAGTTCGACCTTGACGGTTGCGTGGGCGCTGTCGCCGGCCAGGTTGCGCCACTCGTGGGGATCGGAGGTATGGTCGTACAGTTCTTCCTCCCCGTTCCGGCACAGGATGTAGCGGTAGCGCTCGGAGCGGACCGAATGATGCACGCCGGTGTCGCCCCGGACCGAGGTCAGGGACAGGTCGGGGCCGGCCCACGTCCCGTTTTCGGGGTCCTCGAGGAACGGGCGCAGGCTGTGACCGTCGAGCGGATGCCCGTGGGTGGCGGCGTGCGGCTGGCGGGGCAGGTCGCAGAGATCGACGAGGGTGGGGTAGATGTCGATGAGCGAGACCGGACGCCTGCACACCGTTCCCGGTCGGGCGACCCCGGGCGCGCTCACGATCAAGGGGATTTGTCCGGCCTCTTCCCAGAGCGTGTCTTTGAAGAGGAACTCTTTCTCCCCCATGTGGAATCCGTTGTCGCTGGTGAACACCACAATCGTGTTGTCGCGGTACGGACTTGCATCGAGGGCGTCGAGGACCTTGCCCAACTGTTCGTCCATGAACGCAATGCAGGCGAGATAGGCCTGAAGCCACTTGCGCCAAAGGGGTTCCCCGCCCTTCAAGATCATGCGGTAGGTGAGGAACCCGTAGGGGCGGTGTTCTACGAGCGCCCGGGCGCAATCGTCGCAGTCGCCGGCCAGGACCGGGGGCAACTCCAGCTCATCCGGCGGGAACATGTCGAAGAAACGCTGGGGGGCGTTCAGCGGCGTGTGGGGCTTCATGAACCCGACCCCCAGGAAGAACGGTTTGTCATGCTCCCGGCGCAGCACGTCGACAGCCCAGGCGGCGGCCTTCTCGTCCGGGAGCGGGTCGCGGTCGTCGTCATTCGCATAGCGGAAGGGCTCGCCCCGGCTGTTGCCGATTTCGGCGTCGGGACCGCCGAAGGCTTCCGGCATCGAGGCGAAGGCCATTTCGATGTGGTGCCGGAATTCCCGACCGTTCAGAAAAAAGCGGTCGAGCCCCTCGTACCTGCCCGCGTACGAGAGCATGGGCTCGCCCTCATAGAGCCACAGCCGGTCGGGGTGCGCGCGCTGACACTTCCTGACCGGGTCCCAGAGGAACGGACCGTAGTCGGGGCCGTATGCGTAATCGGTCCACCACTCGGACTTGACCCTGCCCTCGTGGTGGACTTTGCCCACCCCGAAGGTGTCGTACCCGTTGTCCCGGAAATGTTGCGGCAGCATGACCGCCCGACCGAGCAAGGGCACATTGCGGTATGCCGCTTGCCGGGCCCCGGTCACGGCCAAAGGGGGCGTGGCGGGCCACGGGTCCCACAGCGTATACTGGCCGGTCGTGTGCGCGTAGAGACCGCTGAGCAGGCTGTTTCGGGACGGCAGGCAGACCGGGCAATTGTTCTGCGCGTTGAGGAACGAGACGCCCCCGCGCATGAGCCGTTGCAGGTTCGGACACGGCGCACACGGCCGGCGTCCCAGCCCTTCGATGGCGTTGTTCAGATCATCGCAAATCACGAAGAGGACATTGGGACGGCATTCCGATTCGGCGGGCATTGTACCTTCTCCTGTTTTGCCCGCCCCGCCGCATTGTATGCATTGCGGGAGATCAGGGACGGGAATGGGGGGCGCGATGCAAGGACACGGCGGCAATGGGCCAGCCGACCGTGCCGCCCCGGTTAACTATGCGTCCGATCCTTCGAGATTGCGGAGCATGTAGGCCTGGAGCACGCCGGATTCGTCGGAATTGAAAAAGCCGGCGCGCCCGTCCGGCGAAAGGAACGGGTGCACGTGGTGTTTGCGGTTCGGGGCCGAGTGCGTATCGCACACATACGCGAACCGTCCCGCGGCGACGCCGGGACGACCCAAGGTCGCGTGATACAGCAGCGTGTGTCCATCCGCGTGCCAATAATCGACGATCAGGCGGCGTCCGGCGGTGTCCACGCCGAAATGATAGAGTTGCGGACTCCGCAGGTTCCGGCTGACTTCGTTGCGGACCGCGCCGGGGCAACGGCAGCCGCGGTGTTCGCTGTCGGCGACCGGCAGCGATTCGATCAGGCGGCATTCGGCGTGCTCAGGGTCGTCCACGGTCGGCGCGCGCGTGACGGTGGTCGAGAGGGCCCAGGACGAACGTCCCCGCCAGCATTGGTGCCCTTGGGCGTACTCGATGCCGTCGCGTCCCCAAGGCAGCGGACGGAAGCCCGTGCCGTCCTCGCGGATGACATGGATGTCCACGATCTGCAGCCGATGTCCGCGGGGCGGGTGTGGCTCGATGCCGTGCCGGTGCTGGATCAGGATGTCGGCATTGGCGGGGGCCTCCAGGCTACGGCAATACTGCGGGTGCAGGTTCGCCCATTCCTCGCGGGGGCCGAGGAGCGGGATGGAGACCTCGCCGGTGTCGAGGTGAAACACTGCAAGAGCGGTCGCGTCCTGACCGACTCCGACGGCCGTGGCGAGTCGTTGGCCGTCGGAAGAGATGGTCGAAAGGGGATAGACGCTGCCGAGTGCGCCGTGGACGCCGGGCAGGCCGCCCTCGAACGCTTTCAGCGTCGTGCGTTCCGAACCGTCGAGCCGGACCCGTTTCAAGATCAGTCTCGACGGTGCTCGTCGGATCTGGTCCACGAAGTAGTACAGCCACTCGCCGGTCGGGTCCACGCAGGGGGCGGTCACCCCCGTTTCATGGGTGAGCGGCCGGAGCCGCCCGCCGTCCCCGAGATCGCACAACAGGTACCGGTGCCGGGGATCGTCCGCATCGCTGCCGTGCGGGTGCGCGGATTCGTGCAGGACGAAACGCCGTGAATCCGGCGCAAACACGGGCGTCTCCATGTAGACGTGGCAGGCCGGGACGTCCGGATTCTCGGTCAATTGAAGGATCTCGAGTCCCGGGGGCGAATTCGAGTCGAGCAGGTCCGGGCGCAGTTTCATGGCAGGCTTTCCAGCGATGCGGGTTGGTTTCCGATGAGAGAGTTGCGGAGCGACATCGCGACGGACTCCAGGCGCCAAGCGAACAATTCTGCGCCGGGCCCGAGATCGAAAGCATCTGAGTTTCTGACGACCCCGAGCGGATCGAATGCGTTTCAGGGTGGTCCGAACGATACTGCACAGTCAGGATTCTGCCTGTGCCTCAGCCTTCACGACACGACTCCGGGGATCCGATCCCCGCGCCGACCAAGGGGCCGCTCGAATCGATCCCGGATTCCGCATGTGGCCCGAAGTGACCGAGAACAGCGCCGGCGGGCGCATTCACTATTGTTTCGGTGCAAGCAACTGGTCCGGGCGGGCGGCGAAGATATTCGGGATGTCCAAAAGCTGAAAACTGTGGTCCTCGACGATGTCGCTCACCTCGAGCCGGCATACGCGACCGGCGAACGACTGCGCATCTACCGGGCGTGTGACGGTTTTGCCAAGATGTTTTTCCTCGAAAACCAGGCCTCCGTCCGGACCGAACAACCGGAACGTGGCGGTTTCGCCGCCGTATCCGGCCAGCTTGACGTGAAACCGGCGTGTCTCCCGTGGAACGTAGAAAAAGTACCGGTAGGTCTCGCCTTTTTTGCCGCAGCCATTGACGCGTTCCGGGGTGTACAGCACCGTGTTCGCCGACGTGGCCAATACGCTGAAGGCATTGTTGTGCGCGGTCACGGCCAGGACCCAGGCGCCGGCTGCATCCGCAGTCACTGCAATGTGTTGAGTTCCTCGTAACGGGATGTCCGGGAACGCGATAGTGGAACTGTCGGGCCGGTAACAGACCACGGCTGTGGGAGAGATGTAGCGCCCGAGTTGAATGTTGCGGATTGTGAACTCGAACTTCTCGCCTTTTTTCGCCCGAAACACGAACGTGTGCAGGCCGCGCAAACACATCCCGGTGGTGTCGGGGGTGTTATCCTCGGCCGGCAGGGCGATTCGGGGCAGTGGCGTCCATGCCCGAGCCGCGAGCAGAGTGTCCTGCAGGTGCTTCGGCGTGCCTGCCGGCAGCGGCGTGGGTTTCAAGGCCGACGCATAGCGTCCGCCCGCGGCGGCATACCGGTCCAGTTCCCCGTCGACAGTCGTCAGCAGTTCGATAATGGTCCGGCTCTTTTCTCGGTGCCCGAACGCCCGGGACAGCGCCCAGAACCAGTAGCCGTCCGAATGGATGCTTCGGTGGTACAGGTTACCCGCGAGCACGGCCAGACGCTCCGGAGGGTCGTCGGCCCCGAGGGACAGTCCGGGCACGAACAGGATAGGAACCCCGGCCTCGCGGCGGACGCGAGCCGCGTATTCGAGGAAGTCTTTGCCGAACCCTCCCGGATAGGTGGATTCGGGGCACACCATGCACGGGGTGCGCTCCGTGGCGAACCCGGCGGCAACGGCGCGGAACCAGAACGTCGGACGCCAGAGCAGAAAACCGAACACCGCGTCGGGGTGCAGGCTCTGGACCCGCTCACGGGTGCGACGTGCCAGGGTCTCGACCCGGGCGAACTGAAACGCTTCGAGATCGTCCAGCAACCCGTGCTCGGCAAGCCAGCGGCGGCGCGCTTCGATGTCCAACGACTTGAACGCGAACCCCGGTTTTCCCCGGGTGCGGAAAAAGTCGGAGAGTGCGTAATCCCCGAAGTCCAGTCCCGGCGGGGTGGCGCCGCCGAGCGCGTACATTTCCGGATCGATGAGAAAGCCGTCGATCTGGTATTCGTCGCCCTGCAACATGCGGGCCACGCGCAGGAAGCGGCCTTCGACCACCCGGCTCCAGTAAATGTCGTCGGTGGGCGAAAAAAGCCTGCCGTTGTTGTACCGGCGCGGGTTGTCGCGAAGTCCGTCGACGTAGTTCGAGCGGGACGCGGCGAGGTTGAGCATGTAGAACCAGTGCAGTCCCAGCTCCTTCGCGCGGCGCGCGGAAGGCTGGATCAGTCCGTAACTGATCAATGCGTCCGGTTTCCGCTGCCCCGGCTTCAAGGTGCGGGCGAGGTCCGCGTCCCCGGCGGAGGTGTTGGCGATTTCGAGGCGGCTGAAGATCGCGTTCATACCGCAGCGGTCGGCCGTCTCGAAGAACTCGAGCGGCGGGTTGTAATTGTACCCGGCACGGACCTTTTCGGCTCTGATCCAGGCCAGTTTGGGGGAAAGTTGCATGGCCTTTCCTTTTTTCACGGTTCCCGGGCCACGGCCGCCGGCGGGGTCCGCGGGACACGACAGGCCGCAGCAGGCGGCCAACAACAGCACGAGACCACTCTTCGTTCGCCGGAACCGGGGCCAAGCATGTTGATGCGCAGGAAAATCAGGGGACTCCTTTCGGGCATAACGTACTCGGGTCGACGGTCTCCGCCGTAATTGCTCCTCCCCTTGTGCCGCCGGGGACGGCGGACTCCAAGACGAACCCGACGTCGCGGCCTTTCTCCCTGCTTCGAGACGACGCGAGAAGCGGTCCGGGCCGTTGCCGAGGCGCTGGGTCGTGCTTCCTGCCATGAGGTCCTCCATCGGTTTGCGCGATCCTTCCGCCCGGATTCCAGGCCCTCGGGGGGACGCGCGCGGGGCCACGCACCCTATTTCGGACGGGCCCTACCTGGTTTCGGAGCGGCCGGCTGCGACTTTCAACACGCTCACCGCCCGGGCCGGCAGTTGCAGAGTCAGTTGTACGGCGTCGCCTGTCGTCTGTCTTTCCAGGATCTTGCCATCGAGGATCATCTCGAAACGTATTTCCCGCAGCAAAAGGGAAAGCGGTTTCAACGACAGATTGATGGCACATTGCGTCGGCTGGTCCGAATTGTTCTTGATCGTGAAGAAAAGCGGCTGTGTCCTACCATCGCCGAAGCGCTCGATGCGGATGCCCGTCGCGTCGCAGGCGGCATTCGTCACCGGCTCCCAGCCCGCCTCCGAGAGCGCGCGAATGATGGGCACGTACTTTCGATAGAGTTGACGCAGGCTCGGCTCTTTGGCGAAGCGGCTATTCCCGCCGTACCCGCCCGGGAAGAAGGCGAGCGGCACCAGGTTGCGGACCCAAGCCTCTTCATAATGTTCGGGCTTCACCGGCAGCGTAACCACCGGCTTCCGAAAAGCCAGCGTTCTGGCCGTCGCCCCGACGCGCTCGATGTTCCATTCGTATCCGTGAATGTCGAGCAGGGACGCGGCAAAAGGGAATGTTACCACGCCCATATTGGCGATGACATACTTGCCCTGGCGCCGCATTCTTTTGGCGAGACTTTCGACCCATTCGAAAAGCGCAAAGTCACCGACGAGTACGGGCTTGTGGGTGTCCGTCGAGAAGGAAAGCGGGTAATCCACGTACTGGAAATGGTCGCGCCGGAAATCCAAGGAGCGCGCGTTGACAAAGTAATTGTCGAGCCCGACGCCATCCAGCTCCGCCCCCTTCTTGCGCGCGGCGTCGAAGGCGGGTTGCAGAACGTCCCGGAAGAGAAACTGTCCGTACCCGTCCGGAATGTCCGGGTCGGGATCGCAAAAGACCCGACCCGTCCACCAGTTCGCCGGCCCCCAATCTTTGCGGTTGATGACGTAGCCGACGATGAAATCGCCGCTTGCGTCGTACGCGGCGGACTCACGGACTGCCGCCACGGCCCGCTCGAGGTATGCGGCGGCTTCTTTTTCCCCCAAACGTTTTTGGAGGCCGACGTACCGGGCGCGTCCCGTGGCGCTTTTGGGCCGGCTCAAGACAAACGCGCTGGGATCGGGAGCACTGAAATACTCTTCGAACACCTTTTGACAGGCGGCGTGGTCGGGACGTTTGGGAAACGCGCCGAGGTCCGCGAAGAACCGAACGGAATCGTTGTAGACGAATGAGTAGCAGCCGACTTTCTTGTCGGTGACCACATCCGACGTTCCCCAGTGATACAGGAACCCGAAATCGGCGATATCGCCAAGCGGCTCGAGCGTGCTCCAGCATACCCATCCGCCATGCCGTTTCATCCGCGATTGCGTGATCCGCGCGTAAATCCGGTTGTATTTCTCGATCGCCGCGCGCAATCCCCAGCGCGCATCGTTTCGATAAACCACGAATGCGAACTCCGCACGATTGGGAAACTTTTTTGTCGCGGGTGTCAGGGCGAAATCGAAGCCCGTGAAAAGTTGCTGGGTCCCGGCGTTGTAGGCGATTCTGTTGACGCAAGGACGGTCCAAAGGTATGGCGAGCGTCAGACCGATGGTCCCGCTTACACCGCCGTAAGGATATGTGGATGTGCGCCCGACGGCGCCGACACCGGTTCGGCCGGCGGTGAGGTATTCCCAAGCTCCCTCGACCGGGCGCGTGTGGTCGATGTCGTCCCACCAAATCAGACCGTCTTTTCGGATCGGCAGTGCGAAATACAGGGTTACCGCCCGGTCGTCGTCGCCGGCGATGTTTTCGACGACGCCGCGGACCGAAATGTGGTCCGCTTGTGCGACCAGATCGGCCTTCAGGGAAATCTTCGTGTTCGGAAAAATGCCGTTGAGCCGCAGTCCGGTTCCTCTACGCAGAACGGATGCATCGAGAGCGACAACGGTTTCCCCGGCCTTCAGGTCCCGCAACAGGAAACCGCCGACCGGCGGATTGGGCGTCGGCGCAAGATCGGCGGCGCGGTCGCGAACCGCGACGATATGACCGCGTTTGTCGAAGGCGAGGCCCAGCCCGTCCTCGGTCCGCAGGGTCGCCGCGGGCTGCCCCGTCCGGCCCTGTCGAAACAGGGCTTCTCTCGGGGTCTGTCGCTGGTCGAAAAACACCAGACCGGGGCCGGCCCTGAGCCGCTCCAACTCCTTGTCGGTGAATGAACGCTCGGCGATGTACGGTGGGATCGCCGGGTCGAATACCACGCTTTGATCTTCCCGCAGTTTCAAGCCGAGCGACCAGCACACGCCGCCCGCTCCATCCGGGACGGGTACGACCACGGCCGCTTTCTTGTAAAGCGCCAGCTCGACAGTGCGGACGGGGCGGCCGGTCCCGTCGAAAACCGTGGCTGTTCCGGGCTCGCCGTAGAATGTGAGCGTAAAGGACCGGGCGCGACGCGGGACTCGGAAATACAGACGACGGGCGTGCGTGATCACATTGAGGGTTCGAACGCCTGAAATGTCCGCGAACCACAACGGCACATTCAGGGCGATGGTAAAGGCGTTCATCCCTGGATCGACACTGACAATGTACGCCCCCGGTTTCCCGGCGCGGAATCTGAGCGTTTTCTTCTTCTCGGGCTCTACGAGGCCCTCGGCGACCGTCTGCCCGGAAGGGGAAAGAATGCGGTACCGGGCGCTGTCCGGGTAGCCGGTACTTGCCCGCAGGCAGGCGATTTCGCATCGGACCTCCTGCCCCGCCTCGGCGCGGAACGTGATCGTATGGGCCTTGCGGAAGCGGGTCGGCGGTTCCGCCGCGTCAGCGGCGAGACAAACGAGGAATGCGAGGCCGAAACAGCCAAGAAGAAAACGATTCATCACGGTCCTCCAACCTGCGACAACATTTCGGAAACCCGCACGGAAACAAATGGTGACCGCCTCGAAACAATCTGCAGAGCAGGCGAACTCGCAGGCTCCGCAACATGCAACCGGTCAGTCTTGTGAGGCAAACGGCCGAAACGGCCGCCACCGGGCGCGTTGTCCTGCACGAGCGGCGTTCCCTGGAGCCGAAGGTGGAAGGCCGCGGACGCTTTCGGACAATCTTTCGCCGTTTCCGCCTCCCGCCGAGCGGGATTACCGCTGAGGGTAGCATCGCCGGGTCCTGCTTGGCGGGAACGAAATCTCACCCAAAATCGTGCTCGCGCGCGGCCATGTACCCTTATTCGGACGGGCTGCAGTAAGCGTAGTATAGTGCCTCCGGGAACCCGGTGCGGCAGGGCGATGGAAAGTTCCGCGGCTTTCGCCCACTGATTCCTTCGCGATACGCGCCAACTGTGGAGTCGATTCTGTGTCGCGTGTATCGCGGACACAACCCCGGCCCTGCGATCGGCCGACGTTCCCTGGAGTCGCGACCACGAACGCCAATCTCGTCACGCGGATTAAAGGAAAACGTCCATGCGCCTTCGAACCCGAGTATGCTATGCAATGGTCCTGACAGTGCTCTCTTGCGGCATTCGAGCGGTGGACGAAGAGCCGGCCGTGGTGCAGGACGACTTCACCGGGAACGCGCTCGCCCGCCATTGGTCGGTACGAAACGGACATTGGCGAGTTGAGAACGGGGCGCTTGTCAACCGCGAACCGGGCGGGCGGATCCTTTGCGGCGAGTTGGATTGGAAAGACTACCGGGTCACGGTCCGGATGCGCACACCGGAGCCCGGCCCAAAGCCTTGGAGTGTGGGCCGGGTCCTTTTTCGCTATCGCAATGCGGGCGACTATTATTACCTTCTCCTGCATCGGACGGGTCTGCTCGAACTGGGCGCCGAACGCAACGGACGGCATCGGCCGGGGCTGGCCAGGGCCCGGACCGAGGCGTCCCCGGGGCAATGGCACGTTTTCACGATCACCGCCGCCGGCAACAGCTTCCGTATCGCCCTCGATGGGCGCCCGGTCCTCTCGTTCGAGGACCCGACGCCCATAACCGCAGGACGGACCGGGATCGATGCATTCCAGAAAAGCCGGGTGCAAATGAGCCGGTTCACGGTTCGCAGTTCTTCCATTCACACCCGGCAGAGGCGACGGCGCGAGAAACGGAGGCGTGCTTTGGAAACACTCGGCTATCGGCGTTCGGACGAAGGCAACGTGGCGATTTTTCGCGACACCGGCGTCCCGATCGAGAACAGTTGCCCTTCGGTCCCGGAAACCCTGGCGGGCTGGCTCCGCGAAGCGGGGTACGGGGTCACGTTCTTGACGGCGCGCCAATTGGCGGACCCTGTGCTGCTTTCCCCGGAAGTTTTCGATGTGCTCATCCTGCCGTACGGTGCGGCGTTCCCGCTCAAGGCAATTCCGTGCTTTCGCCGGTACCTTGAGCGCGGCGGGAGTTTTCTGACCACCGGTGGGTATTTCGGAAACAACCTGTACGGCGCGGAAGACGGCGGCGATACGCCGCCCTGGGTGGTCAACGGGGACTTCGCGGACGGCCTGAACGGCTGGAAGCCGAGCAATACGACACCTGGGTTCGATCAACAGACCGCGCCGGGCGCTCGGGGCCGGGGGACTTGCGCGCGACTCGAAATCCGCGACGGGACCCCGCTGGATTGGTACAGCCTGGAACAGCCGTTGCCCGCGCTGGCCCCCGGCGTTTCTTTCGGCGTCAGAGCACGGCTCCGGACGGAGCGCTTGCGGGACGGGCACGGAGCTTATCTCGCGGTCAATTACTTTGGAAAGGACGGCAAGCGCATTCGCTGGAAACAGTCGAGAATCCTTCAGGAGACGACGGCCTGGGAGACCGTCGAATTCCGCGACACCGTTCCCGCCGGCGCCGCCAAAGCCGTACTGAACCTGCTGATCCACGGACACGGCGTCGCCTTTTTCGACGATGTCCGGGTTTTTCCCGCGACAGGGACAGTGGACACGCTCAACACTGCCGCGGGCGACATTCACGGGCCGGGCAACTCTCTGCGCGTGGCCCCGGAGCAGATCGGCCTGTTTGCCCCAAACTACCCGCTCGAGAACGTTGTCCAGGTGCGTGCATCACACGGGCAAAACGTGATCCCGGAATCGCTCGTCATGCGCCGGGCCGTCCGGGGCTGGTCCGCCTCGGGGCTGTTCATCGGCAACGGCAACCCGGTGCACGCCGTCCCGAATGCCAGACCGGTCTATCTGCTCGATGCGCTGGACGCTTTCGGCCGGGTTTGCGGTCGGGCCGGGGTTCTCGTGCGCAACTATCGCGGCATGTACGCCGGCTCGAACTGGGCCGCTTTCGGTGTGACCGACGCCGACCTGTTCGCGGCCGGCAGCACGTTCGGCAAGACCCTCCTGCTCGATACGGTGCACGCACTGCAGCGAAAGATCTTCGTCACGGAAGCCGGGCCGGACTTGGCCTGCTATCGTTCGGGAGAAAAACCGACATTCGTTGCGGACATCGCAAACACCGCACGGGCGACCGTGGACGGCAAGGTGACGTTCACGGTGTGGGACGCTGCAGCCCCGGATAAACCGGTGTTTCGCCGCAGCTTGCCCGTCCGTCTCGATGCCGACACCGCGAGCCGGCGCATTGCCGTCGTTTGGCCTGCCGATGCGCTGCCCGGCGACCTCTACCGGGTGCGGACGGAGTTCCAAAGCACGGCCGGGACCGATTCGCTGGACACTGCCTTCGTGGTCTGGCACGAAGACCGGTTGATCGTCGGGCCGCGGGTAACCGTTGAGGACGCGCATCTCAAGTGGAACGGCCGCAGCCGGTTGCTCTGCGGCGCCAGTGACGCCGGCTACCCCTATTTCTCTGCGAGCGAAACACCGCTGGTCTGGGACCGCCAATTCCGCCTGATGCGCGACTTCGGCCTGCACTGTTACAGATGCATGCACTTTTTCTCGCAACTCCCGAAGACCACCATTCTCGCTCTGCACGACTACGAACAAGCGGGCGACGAAGTGCGCCGCCGAATCCGCCGCCTGGACGCCCTCGTGTACCTTGCACAGAAACACGACCTCATGTTCCTGTTCGTGGACAACTGCGGTCTGCAGCTTGCCCGGGACGACCCCGAGGAACTGGCGGCCCGGAAACGTTTGCTCACGCTCCTCGCCCGGCGTTACCGGCAGGTGCCGGCTTTCGTGTTCAACCAGGACCACCAGGAATTCATCCGCAAGGCAACGCCCGGGAACAATGCGGCGTTCCGCCATTTTCTCGAACGGAAATACAAGACCGTCGCGCACTTCGCAGAAGCCTGGGGCCCCGCCGCCCCGAAAGACGGATTCTCCGGCGCCGCCTTCCTCCCGAAACGCCTGGTCGGCCAGGGACCGTACAGTGCGCCGGCCCGCGACATCGGCGAATTCCTCGACGTTTTTCGCGAAGCTTGGCGCCGAAACCATGCCGACGCAGTCCACGCCGGCAATCCCCGATCTCTTCTCTTCCAAGATTTCAGTCTGTATTGGCAGCCGGATTTCCGCTGGCCGAAGCCCGACGTCATGCGCCGACTCGACATGGTCAGCGCACATTTCTACGGACAGGAAGCCGAATTGCCCGTGCGGGCCCGCCGGATCGACATGCAGGTGCTCGGCAAGCCGTCCGGTCTGACCGAATTCGGCATCCTCACTCATCCGGCCTGGCGCGGCAACGTCAACGCCCGACTCACCCTCGACGATGCGGACGCATTCTTCGCCACGGCCGCACACTACGCTTTCGGCTTCGGCATGAGCCTGATGGCGACCTGGAACTGGAAAGAAATGCGCGAGTGCATCTTCCCGTGGTCCATCGCCTATCACGATTTGGTCCCGAAACCGCACTTCATGGCCTACCGGAACCTGGCCCTGTTTCTGGGGCGCATCACGCCGCGATATGCGCCGCCGTCCGTGTTCGTGCTATGCCCGTCATCCCGTTACATAGACGGCGACAGCGACGCGGTCGAACGCGCTGTGACCACGTGCATTCGCCAATTGCTCGACCGGCGCGTCAACTTCGGCATGATCGGTGAGCAGTATCTGGACCGGCTGCCGAAACAAGCCAAGGTCCTCTTTGTTCCCACGGCGGACCGCCTTCCGGGGAACGTGCGGGCCGCGCTTGCGGAGTTCGCAGCCCGCGGGGGCACGGTTTGCCTTTGGACTCGCGACACGGACGCCGCGGTCGTGCTCCCCGGCAATGCCGTGAAAACACGTGGTCCCTTGCCTTCGGGGGACGCGCTGTCCGTGTGCGCCAATGGGTCGGGTCGCGTCCTGGTGTGCCGTGCGCCGCTGGAACGCCACGGGAGCGGGGGGCTGGCCGCGAATCTCACTCCCGCTCCTGTGCATTCCCCAACCGCGAACATCGCGGCGGACCTGTACGCCCGGGCCCTCGAGCAAGGCGGCGTGACGCCGTTGCCGGTGGCGTCCCGGCCGGCGGGCGTCCGGGCCTTTTCTGTGCAAACTCGCTCCGGCGGGGTGTGCTACGTTCTTCACAATCCCGGCAGCGCCGCACGCACAGCCCGGGTGACGCACGCCGGCCATGTGTTGACGCTCCGACTCGACCCCGGCGACACCGGGTTTGCGGAGTTCGCAGCCGACGGCGAACTCCGCGCGGTCGAAGGCAGGGACACGGCCGAACTGGACGGCGCCGAACTCTTTCGCGGCAAAGGCCGCACTCTGATCATGGCCCTGGGCGGCGGTGGACTCCGGACCCTTGGGACACCGCGATTTGTGCTGTTCATCGGCGAAGCGGACGTGCGCCTGCGGACCCCGCAATCTCCCGCCGGGCCCTGGCGCGCCGAGTTCGGCGAATTCCAAAACGGACGATGGACCCCCCTCGAAACCGTCAACACCGACGAGGCCGGGGGCGACCTTCGGTTGCGAGCCGCCGGCCCCCTGCGTTCCGGCATGGCGCTCCTGGCCCCCGCAGTCGAACTTGGCGTGGAACGTCGCAGAATCGTCCGGACGTTCTTCGAAGACTGAGCGGTCGCCCGCGTGCTACGTCCCGTCGAGACGCGGACCCCCGGCCCGCCTCGCTCCGTCCGCCCCGCCGCCCCGAGAGCGTGTGTCCCGGGCGCGGCGCCCCGGTCCCTTCCCTTCCGACCGATCCAACTGATCCGACGGCGGTCGCGCGCGTCGTGACACGGCGTTCTTTTTACGGGGAGAGATGGGCATTGAATGTATACCGGCGCACATTGAATGTATTGACTGCGTACAAGCAGGTCTTGGGAAGGATTTGGGCAGTTTATTCGGCAACGAATTGGGGAACAACCTGATAGAGACGTATTGAGCGCTCTGGCACCTCCATTGCTCAACAGGTCTGCGAGCGATGCGTCCGGCGCGGTGCCGGTCGCCGTTCGGGTGAACAGCAAAGGAGGTCGAGACGATGAATGCCACAGGACGGTTGCGAGTTCGGTTGACGGCGATGGCGGTGGTAGCGGCGGGGGCGTTCCTGGTTGCCGGGGCTTCATTCGCCGCGGGGACGCTCACGCCGGCGGCATCGGGGCTTGCCCCGCTGACGATCCTGGACCACCGGGTGGAGGTGACGATCAACAACGGGTTCGCAATGACGCGGGTATCGCAGCGTTTTTCGAACCCGAACGACACGGTCGCGGACGGGATGTACGCGTTTCCTCTGCCGAAGGGCGCCAGTCTGTCGGAGGTCCAGGCGCGGATTGGCGAAAAGGTGATCAACGGCGAGGTTCTGCCGAAAGACGAAGCGCGCAAAATCTACGGCGAAGAACGGGACTCCGGCAACCAGGCGGCCCTGGCGGAGAAAGACGGCTTCATGCGTTTCGAGTTCCGGGTGGCCAACATCCCGCCGGCGGGCGAGGTGGACATCAGCTTCGTTTACTACCAGGCGCTCACCGTCGACACCGGTGTGGGGCGTTACATGTACCCGCTCGAGGAGGGCGGTACGGACAGTCCCGCAGCCCAGAGTTTTTGGACGCGCAACGAGACGGTGGCCGGCCCGGTGATCGTCGACGTGGTGCTGAAGTCGGCCTGGCCGGTGGCGGAAGTGCGCGTGCCGGGCGCCGGAGGGGCGCAAGTGACCCGGGAGGATGAAGGGACGTACCGGGTGCATGTCGAACGCACCGGAGGCGCCCTGGACCGCGATTTTGTGCTGTACTATCGCCTGGCCGACAATCTTCCCGGGCGGATCGAGGTCATTCCATACCGAGTCGGGCCGGACAAGCCGGGCACTTTCATGATGGTTGTGACCCCCGGGGTGGACTTGAAGCCGCTTGCCAACGGCGCGGATTTCGTCTTTGTCCTGGACGTATCGGGCAGCATGGCCGGGAAACTGAAGGTCTTGGCGGACGGCGTCTGCCGCGTGCTCGGGCAAATGTCTCCGGCGGACCGATACCGGATTGTGACCTTCAACAACACTGCACGGGTGCTTGTGGACTGGCAGTCGGCGCAGGCCGCCAATGTACAGTCGGCGATCGCCAAGGTAAAGAGCCTGCAGAGCCGGGGCGGCACCAACGTCTACGCCGGTCTGCGCCAAGCGCTGGCCGGCCTGGACGCCGACCGAGCCACGAGTCTGGTGCTGGTCACCGACGGCGTCACCAACACGGGGGTGGTGGATCCGAGGGCGTTCTACAAGCTGATGAAGACGGCGGATGTGCGCGTTTTCGGGTTTCTCATGGGCAACAGCGCCAACTGGCCCCTCATGAAGACCGTCTGCGACGCCAGCGGCGGCTTCTACACCGGGGTTTCGAACAGCGACGACATCATCGGGCAGATCCTGCTCGCCAAGAGCAAGATCACATACGAGTGCATGCACGACGCCAAGCTGCGGATCAGGGGCGTAAAGACCTTTGATGCGAATGCCGGCTGGATCGGCAAGATCTACCGCGGTCAACAGCTCGTCATTCTGGGCCGGTACGAGAAAGCGGGGGCTGCGACCGTCGAGCTGGAAGCGACGATCACCGGCGAGAAAAAGGTGTACTCGACGACATTCGATTTCCCGGAAGTCGACACCGACAATCCGGAGCTGGAGCGCATTTGGGCCATGCATCGGGCGGACGAACTGGCGCGTCTCCGCGACTTGGGTCTTGTCGGGGAAGAGGACGCCAGGGGCGTCATTCGGGAACTGGGCACGAAATACCAGATCGTCACGGACGAGACCTCGATGGTGGTGTTGACTGACGGCGCCTTTCAGCGACGCGGGATCCAACGGCGCAATCGCGACCGAATCGCGGTTGAGCGGAAAGCGCAGCAAGCGCGTGCCGTGCAGCCCGTGCGCAATTACCGGGTCGACCGCACGAAGCCGGCGTTCCACGCGCCCACACCGTCCTTAGGCGGGGGCGGTGCGCTGGATCCTGTCGAACTCCTGTTGATTTCGTTGATCGCTGCCGGCGCCGTGCTGGTGAAAGACCGTTTCCGGAGGGATTGAAGGCGGAGGTGTGTATCGCATGACCAGTTCTCCCACAAAAAGGGACGGCGGCGGGGACACGGGTTTACCCGTGATCTCCGTCGCCGTCGTTGTCGCCGCCGTGTTGGTCCAAGCCTGCCCCGGGCTTCCCGCGGCGTTGCAGTTCGAGCGTTCGGCGATTGGGCAAGGGCAATGGTGGCGGGTGTTGACGGGGCATTTGGCGCACTGGTCGTGGGGGCACTTGTTTTGGGACCTTGCGGGGTTCGCGATCCTGGGCTTCTTGTGCGAACGGCGCTCGCGCCGTCGCTTCACGGTCTGTTTGTTCGTTTCGTCGGTGTGCATCTCGGCCGTGTTCCACTTATGGCACCCCGAGTTGGCGGCGTATCGCGGTCTGTCGGGCGTTGATTCGGCTTTGTTCGGTCTCGCTCTCACGGCGTTCTGGCGCGAAGCGCGGCGGCGGGGCGATTCTTTGGGGCAATGGCTGTTCGGCGCCGGGGCTTTACTGTTCTGTGCGAAGATCGCTTACGAAATCGGGGCACGCGACTTCGTGTTTGCATCGGACCCGGACGGACGGATGACCCCGGTCCCGGTTGTGCACGCCGTCGGGTTTCTCATCGGCATCGCCTGCGCATTGGGGGCATCCCCCTGCGCGCTGGGTGGGGAGGAACGCGAAAAGGCCGCCCCGCTGATTCTCTGCAAATTCCATTGAGGGCCCCCCGTCCGGAAAACGTTTGGAGCTTTGCCGCCGGCAATTCCGGTCCCCGGCAAGGCGTGTGCACCTTGATCGGGGGGCGACTGCCCTTTCCCTTCAAGCCGCCCGATCGGACCGATCCGACGGCGGTCTTGCACGCTCCGTGCTCCGGCAGCTCTCGCGCGGACCCCACTTGTTTTCCGGCAAACAGATGGTATAGGCCATCGAGTCCATCCATCGGGGGTCGAAACGGGGCCCTCAACGCCCGGAACGTACTCCCGGCAGGGCTCAGAGAGGACAGGGAACGATGGAAGCGATCACCCCCCGCCTTGATGCACCTGACGCTGAAGAACAGTCCCCGTTCCGGGTCGGCTCACGCCTCGAGTTGTTCGTGGACGGTTTCATGATTGAGAGACTGACCGGCGGGGCCCGGTTGCAGATGCATAGGCCCGTGCGTCGCGAGATCGTCTTCCGCGCAGACGCCCCCTGGGAGGGAAACGGCAGCGCCTATCAAAGCGTGTTCCGGGACGGTGACTGCATCCGGATGTACTACCGCGGCGGGCATCATCCTGCCTCGAAGGCCTACGAGGCGGACCCGGTCTCCTGGGAAACGCTCTGCCTGGCCGAGAGCACGGACGGGGTCCACTGGACCCGGCCGGACCTCGGACTTGTCGAGTTCCGGGGATCGAGGAAGAACAACCTGATCCTCGACGCCGCCAGGGTCACCGAGGTCGGCGGCAGCCCGGCCCACACTGCCGTGTTCAAAGACGCCAACCCCGTCTGCCCTCCCGAGGAACGGTATAAGATCGTCATGTTCGGTCGCGAGCCGCGGGGACTCTATCTGCTCGTTTCGGGCGACGGCGTCCATTTTCGCCTCAAGAGCAAAAAACCGTTCATGACGACGGGCGCCTTCGACTCGCAGAACCTGGCCTTTTGGGACCCGGTCCGCGGCGAATACAGGCTTTACCACCGTGGTTTCAGGGAAGGGGTCCGGGACATCCTGACCTGCGTCGCCCCAGACTTCGAATCCTTTCCGGAGCCCGAATGGGTCAAGTATCCGGGCAGCCCGACCATGGCGCTCTACACGAACCAGGTACAGCCTTACTACCGGGCGCCGCACATTTTCATGGGTTTCCCCATGCGCTACAACGAACGGGGGTGGTCCGGCCCCATGCTCGATTTACCCGGACGGGAAGAGCGTCTCGAGCGCGCCAAGCATCATCCGCGCTACGGCATGACTGTCACGGACGCCGTGTTCATGACGACCCGCGACGGTCTGCATTTCCATCGTCGCCCCGAAGCCTTTATCCGGCCCGGCCCGCGCCGGAGGGAATCCTGGGTCTACGGCGACAACTTCGTTTTCTGGGGCATGTTCGAGACTTCCTCGCCGGTTGAGGACGCCCCGCCCGAGATCAATCTTCTCGCGGTCGAGGGGTATTGGGAAGACAGGGACACGGCCGTGCGCCGATACACACTGCGCGTTGACGGTTTTGTTTCGGCTTATGCCCCCTATGCCGGCGGTGAAGTCGTCACGAAACCGTTGATATTCGAGGGAGGGGCGCTGGCTGTGAATGCGGAAACGAGCGGCTACGGCTCTTTCCAGGTGGAAATCCAGGCCCCGGACGGAACGCCCGTCACGGGGTTCGAACTCAGCGCCTGCGAGCCCATCTTCTGCGACACGCTGCAGCACATCGTCCACTGGAACGACCGCTGCGATGTCAGCTCGCTGGCGGGGAAGCCGGTCCGCCTCCGTTTCCTGTTGCGAGACGCTGACATCTACTCTTTCCAATTCGTGCCGACACGCTCCGCACGAAGCATCCCGGAGACGATCACAATCGGTGCGAGTTCCCCCGAGACGCCAGCGCGCAAACCCACGCGATAGGAGACCCCGGCAGCTCGGCACACGTTTCGTCCGAAGAACAGGAGAACCACCGCATGTTCCCACACGAAGCCGGTCCTGCTTCAGGGCCGTACCTGCACGCGTGGCCCGCGACAACCGGAGTACGCGGAGAAGGTTTTGCCCCGCTGAGTTCCCCCACGCACCACTTGATCACGCGTGCGGCCCTGCGCTCACTGCCCCGGGTCCGGGCCTGGCTCGGCCCCGAAGCCGAACTGCTGACCTGGTGCTACTGCGGACTCCAGGACATGAACTGGCCGACGTATTCGCGGTTCAATCCCGGCGAAAAACCCTTCGCCCATGTGCGGTTTCCCGACTCCCGGCGCGAGTGGGAAATCAGCCGCTATTGCGAGTATAACCCGATTACGAAAGAGGGACGGTATGCGCATCAGGAACCGCTCCTTCACTACCACCGCGCCGTAGCGGCCGCGGAGGCGGGTCGCGCACGGGACGCCGTCCGGCTGCTCGGCATTGCACTGCACTCGTTCCAGGACACCGGTTCGCCGACACACGCCGCGGGCGAGAGCGGTGCGCTGCATGGGCCCGGCGAACGGCCTCGCGACCATACCGAGCTCGATGAATTGGTTCTGCACCTCCGAGAAGGGTTTTCCGCCGAAGCAGTCGTCGAGGAACTGCACGCAGCCTGCGCGGCGCGGGGCCGTGAAGTCGTGGCGCGTTTGTCGCGGGATATCGACGCCGACGTGCTCGATCTCCAGATGGCCTGCGCTCGGGACTGCGTGCAGGCGACCGTCGACGTGCTCGCCGATTTCCACCGGCGTTTCCATGGGCGCCTTTCCTTCTCCAATCCTCCCCCGCCCCCACCGCCGGGCCGAAACCTGCTCGAGAATGCGGACTTCGCACGACCCGACGACGAGCCGTTCTGCCCCGCCGGTTGGGTCATGAAATGGTGGGACCGGTCCGAGCGAGCCGTGGAGATCGGGCGCGAGCAGGTGGACGGCGTGTGGACTGTCACGGTGCGGCGTGCGGCGGCGCGGGTCGCCTGCCTTCCGACCTGGCCCCGGGCAGTTCGCGTGCGACCGAGGGAAGTCTACGAGATTTCCGGACGCTTCCTGACTCGCGAGGACGCCGCCGGGGGACTGTACGCGGCGTTCTACGACGAGACAACGGTCAAGGTTACGGAGCACGCGCTGTTCACCCCTGGTGGTGCGGGCTGGCAGGAATCGGTCCTGCGTCTCGAAACGCCCGGTGGCGCGGGCATTCTGCGGGCCGGCGCCTTTGGCGAATTCACGGAAGGCCCGGTTCGGTTCACGGACTTGAAACTCGTCCGCACCCGGTGAGGTCGGGCCCGGTTGGATCAACTCGAAATCGACTGGCCGGACACGGGCAGAGTTTTCGGGCTCAACGTTGCCCTCAGCGGTCGAGTGAGCAGGTTCACCACCACGGAGGACACGTACCGCAAGGAAGCGACGACGTGAGTTTTGTCTCGGCCCGTTTTGGTTCGTGTCCACAGGAGAATAGAAGAATGAGGGACTTACGAACCCCGCGCCATCGAATCATCCATCCCGCTTTCAGGAGGCTGAGTGTGCGCGCCGCCATGTTGCTGTTTATTGCGGCCGGGACAGGAGAGGCCCGAATCATGAAACGATCCCGTATCACGTCGGAATCGCACGATCAGTCCAATCGTCTGTATGCCGCGAACCGGCCACCGCTGGCGCCGAGCCCGCTGGTCAAGCTGCCGGTGGGTGCGGTCCGGCCCAGCGGATGGTTGCGGCATCAACTCGAATTGATGGCCAACGGGTTCACGGGCCACCTCGAAAGCATCAGTCCGTTTTGCAAGTTCAAGGGCAGCGCTTGGGCCGATCCGAAAGGACAGGGAAACCACGGTTGGGAAGAACTGCCTTATTGGCTGCGCGGTTTCGTGGATCTTGGTTACTTGCTCAAGGACAAGCGCATTATCGAGGGATCCCGCCGCTGGGTCGAGGCGGTCCTTGCCGGCGCACGGCCCGACGGTTGGTTCGGTCCGGAAAGCAATCGGCGCGGCCCGGACCTGTGGCCGAACATGATCATGCTGTACGCGCTGCGCTCGTACCACGAGGCCACCGGCGACCCGCGCGTGCTGAAGCTCATGACGGGCTACTTCAGGTGGCTGCGGACGGTGCCTTTCGATCGGTTCTTGTCGGGAAGCTGGCAGAAATGGCGTGCCGGGGACAATCTCGACAGCATCTACTGGCTCTACAACCGCACGGGGGAGAAGTGGTTGCTGGAAGTCGCCCGAATCAACCACGAACGGACCGCGGACTGGAGCGGCGGTTTTCCCACTTGGCACGGCGTCAACATCTGCGAGTGTTTCCGGGAGCCGGCGCAATTCCGGCAACAGTTCCAGGACCCGCGCTATCTCGCCGCGACCGAGCGCACTTACGACACCGTCATGGGGCTGTACGGCCAGGTCCCCGGCGGCATGTTCGGGGCCGACGAGAATTGCCGGCGTGGGTTCAGCGGTCCGCGCCAAGCCGCCGAAAGCTGTTCGATGGTGGAATTCATGCACAGTTTCGAAATGCTGACGGCCATCACCGGCGACCCGACATGGGCCGACCGTTGCGAGGATGTGGCGTTCAACTCCCTGCCGTGTGCCATGACCCCGGACCTCAAGGGCCTTCACTACCTCACGGCGCCGAACCAGATTCAGCTTGATCGACGGAATAAATCCCCCATGATTCAGAACGGGGGCGACATGTTTTCTTACAACCCTTATGGCTACCGCTGTTGCCAGCACAATGTCGCCATGGGCTGGCCGTATTTCGTCGAGTCCCTCTGGATGGCTGCGCCCGGGAACGGCCTGGCTGCGGTGATGTACGCACCGTGCACGGTTTCCGCCAAGGTTGCCGCAGGACAGACGGTGCAATGGACCGAGGAGACGGACTATCCCTTCGGCGAGACCGTGACGCTGCGCCTGCGAACTTCGCACCCGGTCGAGTTCCCGCTGTTCTTGCGAATCCCGCGCTGGTGCACACAAGCCGGGATATCGGTAAACGGCAAAGTGGCGGAAAAGAATTCCGGTCCCGGTTGGGTTCGGATCGTTCGTTTTTGGAAAGACGGCGACGTGGTCCGCCTCGATCTATCCACGCCGGTGGCGGTCCGATCCTGGAAAAAGAACCGCAACGCGGTGTCGGTGGACCGTGGTCCCTTGACTTACTCCCTGCGGATTGGCGAAAAATGGTCGCGTTGGGGGGGCACGGACGAGTTCCCGGCCTTCGAGGTATTCCCGACGACTCCCTGGAATTACGGTCTGGTCTTCGACCCGGAAGACCCGACCGCGAACTTTCGAGTGGAGAAAGCCGCCGGCATGATCGCGCCTCAGCCGTTTACTCCGGATGCCGCTCCCGTCCGAATTCATGCCAAAGCCCGGCGGGTCCCGGCGTGGAAGCAGGAAGAGAACGGGCTGGTGGGTGCGATCTCGGACAGTCCCGTACGGTCGGACGAGCCGACCGAGGACGTGGTTCTCGTGCCCATGGGCTGCGCCCGTTTGCGGATTTCCGCCTTTCCCTGGATCGGAACGGGACCGAATGCGGAAGACTGGCACAGGGAACGGACCGTCGTGATCGCTTCGCATTGCTGGGAGTCGGACACGCCGACTGCGTTGACGGACGGAATGTTGCCGAAAAGTTCCGGCGACGAGCGCATCCCGCGGCTGACTTGGTGGGATCATCGCGGTACTCGGGAATGGGTGGAGTTGCATTTCAGCCATCCCCGGAAGCTCGAAAAGTGCGAGGTCTACTGGTTCGACGATACCGGGGTCGGACAGTGTCGCATACCGAAATCCTGGCGTGTGTTGTACTGGATCGGCCGGGAATGGCGGCCGGTAGACAGCCCCAGCGGTTATGGCACCGAGAAAGATCGTTTCAATACCGTGCAATTCGATCCCATTGAAACATCGGCGGTCCGCATCGAGGTGACCCTCCGTCCCCACTTCTCCGGCGGCATCCTCGAGGTGCGTTTCCCGAAGTGAACACCCGGCCCGCTTGAACACCGTCGATCTTCCGGCGACTTGGCGCCATAGGAACTGAACATGATCGATCGGAAAGAAGCTTGCGACGAACGCGGTGGAGTTTCCTGTTGGGGCCGGCGGGGGCGGATCCTCCGGTGCGCCGGAACCATTGTTGTGGTCGCGCTGGGGACGTGGCTGGGCCATGCAGTATGGGGCCGTGTCCGGAGTGGGGAGGCCGGGGACGCCATGGTCATCGCGCATATCACGGATACCCATTTGTCCACTGCCCCGTCCGGGGCGACAACTACGCCGTGGACCCACAAGATCATCGTGGGCGGCTATAAACTCCACAAGAAATGCCTCGGCCGCAGCGTGCAGTTGTTCGAGGAAACCGTGCGACTGATTAATGAAAAGGTCCAACCGGACTTGGTGGTGATCACCGGCGACATCGTGGACCGAGCCGGCGACGCCGCGGCGTGGCGGGAAGCGGCCCGCATCATCCGGGAGATCGAGGCGCCGGTGCTCGTGGCACAGGGCGACCACGACGCGCCCGCGGGCCCCGAGGCATTCCGGAAGTACTGCGGCCCGCTCTATTGTAAAACGGCGATCCGCGGCGTGCCGTTTTTCGCACTTCCGTTCAAAGCGAACGAGGCGACGTTGCAACGCTTCGAACAGGACTTTTCGAGGGCGTCTTCCCGGATTGGTCTGAAGGTACTCAGCATCCACCGCATGCTCAAGGCGTCTTGGCTGATGCGCGAACTCAGCCGGGCTTTTTATTGTCCGACACTGCTGTCGCCGCATCGAGCCGAACTGCTGCAGATCCTGCACCGAGACACAGGCCAAGTGCTTGTGCTTTGCGGGCATTCGCACACTAACACTGTCAGTCGGGACGGAAACATCCTGCACGTCTGCACCTCTTCCCTGGTCGAATATCCTCATGAAATTCGGCTTGTGTATCTTACCGGTCGACGCGTCCGCAGCCGGGTGGTTCGTCTCTCTTCCTTGCGGAAGCAACGGTCGCGGCGGGCGGGGGACGGGCTTCGACCATGAACGATCTTGTGCGATTTCTGCACCCTGCGGACGCCGCGCGGCGGGTATGGATCACGGATTTCGACGGGGTCCTGCACCGCGGACTGGCGCCGCGTTGGACGCAAGGCATCTCGAATGCAGAGTTCGGATTGGCCTACTGCGCCCGACACGCGAAATGCCCGGCCCGGTTTCTGCAGATCGCCCGGGGATTGGGCCGGGTGTCGCGGTTGCGCACCCGGCTCGAGCGCAAACGGCAGTCGGGAGACTACACCCTCGGCGAAACGGAAGCGCTGTTGCTCCGGTGTTTCGTGGAGCATGTGCTGCGTCCCGGGCTTCCTGTCCATGTGCGGCCGGCGGCGGAGTGGACCGTGCGGTTCTGCGATCCCGACGCCTTGGTTGTGCTGCGCGGCATTCGAGACCGGACGGCCGCAGTGGCGGTCTTGAGCAAGGCCTTCGCGCCGGTACTGGCAGCGGCGGCGGACCGGATCGCAGCCGAGTGCGGCAGGAAGCCGATTTGTCACGGCATCCCGCTCGAATACAGTCCGGAGTGCCGCATCCGGGAGAGCGATGCCATCGTGACCGGGGCGGACAAGGCGCGCTGTGTCCGGCAACTGCTCGCGGGCCGGTCGGAATGGACGTCCGCCGTGTGCGTGGGGGACACGGAAGAAGACGTCCCTCTGTTCGGGGCGGTCCGGGAAGTGCTTGGTCGGAAAAATGTTCTCTGCATCGCGCTGCCGGCCCGGGACGCCGCGATCGGTTCGGCAGCCGACGTATGCTTCCGATCCTGGGCGCAGGTGCGGCAGACGTCATAGAGGCTGCGTGAAACTGTTTCGCGCTACGGTTTCTTGTAACTGGTTGGGCTCGAGTTCAGGGTAACTGGTCAGTTATGGGGGGGGGCAAACAACTCGAAATCAGGATCGGAATCGACCGCAAGTACGACCACGATAACGACACCGGCGCCGATTCATTCGTCGCACGAGACAGAGGCGTTATTCGTTTTTTTTGGGAAGTTTGCTTGACCTATGGTGTCTCGGCGTGTAAGCTGCTCGGTAAACGGGAAAGTGCGGGCAGTAGTCTTACCCGGCGACATGTTGGCTTGGATTGTGTTTTTTTGGGGATTCTTTGCCCAATGGGGGCTTCCGGGAGGATGCATTGGGCAGGTAGTAGGGAATGCGGGTTGCGTCCGTCCTCTTCGATCTGTTTTTCTTGATTGGGTCGGACCGCGCGGACCTCACGCCGTCGTGATTGTGTTCTTGCAGTCTTGCTCATCGTCTCGAAATAAATCGGAGCGTGGCGAAATCGCTGCTCCTGCTGAACTGACCAGACTATTCCGACACGGTCCGTGTGAGGTAAAAGCATGCCGAAACGAGTACTCATGGTGTTGCTGATTCCCGTGGTACTTGCTGCAGTGTTTTGGGTTCGATACGCCGCATCCCCGAAATCGGGAGTGGCTGCCGGGAACCACGACGGCTTTGGCGAGAATGGCGCCCGAATCGAACCGACATCGCCTTCCACCGTGCCGGGCTCCAGCTCCATTGGATCGACATTGCGCCCTGGGAAAAAGGCCGTGGCGGCCGTGCGAAACAGCGTGGCGGAGAATGCCCGCATGAAACGTGTGCGGGTTACGCCCGGACTGAAGGCTCCTGAGGCTCCTTCTTCGACGGACTTGGCGGGACGGACTTCCAACGGGAAGCGTGCCGACGAACAGAAGCGCGAAGCGGATGCGATGTCGGTCATCCGCGACAAGCTCCTGTCGCGGGCCCGGACCAAGTCGGGCGGCAAGGTTGTCGAGCCCACTCCGCGGCAACTCGGCCTGGAGAGTAAAAGACTCCAGGTTGCCCAGACGTACGGCGCCCTCTTCGAGCAACTCGGCCTTTCCGATCAGGAGAAGGCCCGGCTTGAGAACCTGCTCCTGTTCAAGCCTCGTTTCAACGGGCTGGACGGCAATGAAGTCCAACCGAAAGTGGTCCCTGCGGCGGCCGACGACAAGCCGATCCTCAGTTCGGACGAAGTTCTGGAGAATGCCATCCTGGATCTGTTGGGCAGCGATCGCTATGCCGCCTACAAGAAGTATGAGGCAACGGTACCTGACCGCTGGGTCGTTGAGCAATATCAGACTCATTTGGAGACCTTGGGCAAGCCTATGACGAAGGAACAGGAAGAAAAACTTTTGGAGATCGTTATCGAGGAACAGCAAGACTTGCCGTCACTTTCCGCAGTCAACGCACTTGCGGATTTGCCCGGGGTTGCCGACAAACTGGCTGCGAACCTCGACAAGAAGGCGGAAGTGAACGCCGCAATCCTCGCCCGAGCCGGTGCTTTCTTGAACGCTGAACAGCTCCAGGAGCTGAAAAACATACAGGAGCGCCGTATGCAGAATGAGAGGCGTAGCCTGGAGGTTTATCGGCAACTTTTCCAAGGCGGAGCGGCGAGAAGCGTGTCTGCGGCGGAGTAAGCAAGTGAGAAACGCTGTAGTTTCGCGGGAATCCGGCCGCCTCGGCGACCATGTTTCTGCCGGCTGTCTGGGTCCGCTTCAGTCTCGAGTGAGCCGCCACTCGAATTGCTTGGCGATTTCCTCGCAGTGGGCCTGGAATCGAAAGGACACAATTACGCCATTGTGTTTATTTCCATGGAGTCCGGAGAACGAACGAAGGAGAAGGAAGAAAGAAGGCGCTCCAAAGCCGGGAAAAGAAAAGAGATGTCGGTCCTCACGCGGGATTGTCTGCAACAACGAGGAGGCTTGAAGAATGAAGGCGTACAGGCGAGTGTTGGGAAGAGTGGTCGGTGTCGTTGCAATTGTTTTTGGCCTGTCGGTGCGGGCGACC
>JAADHN010000116.1:495-10830 GCA_013151865.1 Kiritimatiellota bacterium | reverse complement strand
GGAATACCTGATCGTACCCGATGATGCGAGCGAGTTCGACGGCGTCGAGCGGGGTTTTGTCGTCGGTGCGTTTGCGTGCGCCGGCGCCGCCGCCGCGCTTGTTGTTGAGCTGTGTGTTGCCTTCCATGTGGCCGAAGAGAACGTCGGAGACGGCGAGGCAGATTTCGACGCCGGCGGGGATGGCGCCGCCGACGTTGTTGAGCAGGCTGCGGAGTGCGTCTCTGAGGTCGTCGTAGATTTTGGCGGCGGCGTCGCTCCAGACGGTGGAGACGGCGCCGGTGTAGCCGCTGAAGTTGGAGGCGGAGAAGGCGATTGCCGCAATGCGGATTTCCTGTTCGCGCAGGATGTTGAAGTAGACGCTGCGGGCGGCGTCGAGTTCGGCGTCGAATTCGCCGGCAACGTCTGCGGCCTGGGAGTCGTCGACGAGGGTTTCGAGGCCGCGCTCGCGGCAGGCGTACTCGAGTTCGGTGGTTCGATAGTCGATGCGCGGGTAGGCGGCGCCCGGGGCGCGGTCGACGGGGGTCTCGCGGGTCGGGAGGTCCGCGAGTACGGGGATTGGGACGGTGTCGGCTTTGCGGCTGACGGTGCGGACGGGGAGGATTTGGAGCCCCATGAAGTTGGGTCCGGCAGCGGAGACGGGGGTTTCGCGCAGGCCGTCGGCCAGGTCGGGGCGGGGGGGGGCGCTGGTTTTCATGTTGGCTTGTCTCCCGGAGTTTTCGTTCTTGCTTGGATTCCGCCGGTCCCGATCCCGGGGTCGGGCGTTGGGGCGTTTCTGGTTACGAGGCGGCCAGGATGCCGTTGGCTTCGAGGGCGTCGAGGATGCTGTTGATGGCTGTGCGGGCTTCGGCGTCGACGGTGGCGCCGCCCGAGGGGTCGGCGATATGGGTCTGTTCGGCGGGCCGGTAGGGGATGGGCGGCATGATTTCGACGGTGTCGCCGTCGGCGGAGACGGCGGCCAGGGCGGTGCCGAGGGGGCGGCCTGCGGCGGTGTCGTCGACTTTGCCGGACGCGGCGCCGTAGACGTCGGCCCCGCTGGCGATGGCGCCGGCGGCTTCGACGGTGAAGGTGCCGGGGGCGCTGAAGAGCTTGACGGTGACGAATGCGCCCTGGGAGCCGGTTTTCTGGGCGATGCCGATGGCGTCTTCACCGGCACCGGCGTGGACGATGGTACCGCTGGAGAGCTTGACGCGGCGGAAACGGGTGACGCCGCCGACGCCGACTTGGTAGGTGCGGAATCCGCTGTCGTTCTGAGTCATTTTTCCGGCCTCCGGCTTTTTATGCTGTTGTGGTGCTGGCGGGTACTTGGCATGGCCCCGGCGGAGGGGCCGGGTTCAGTCAGTCCATGCTGAAGTGTTTGGCGTAGTCTTCGGGGCGCTCGGTGGCGAGCTTTTTCCAGGCTTCGATCTTGGACATGCCGCCGGCTACGAGGTCGGCATGGGCCTGGTCGATGGGCTTGGGCTGGGTGTTTTTGTCGGGCTCGGGCGGGTCTTCGCGATTTTCGTTGGTTTCGAGGGGGTCTTCGATGCCGTTTTCGAGGGTTTTGACGCGGTTTTCGAGTTCGGCGATCCGGGCGGCCTGCGCGGTCTTTTCGTTTTCGAGGGCGGCGGCGCTTTCGGTGGCGTCTTGGAGCTTGGCGCGGAGCTGTTCGAGCTGCTGGACGATGTTGCGGGCGCCGGCTTCGAGGGCTGCGTTGTATTCGGCGTCGGTCTGGACGGCGTCGAGGGCTGCATCGGCGCCGAATAGGTCGCGGATGGTGGCGAGTTGTTCTTTGCTGAGCATGGCTGCCGGTCCTTTTTTTGGTTGGGCCGATGTTTTGGGATCGGTCCTGCCTTTCATTCTCTTGGGGGTTTGTTCGGTTTTCGGGTTTTCCGGGGGCGCGGGCAGGCCGGCAGGCAGGGGGATGATGCCCCTGGCGGCCAGGGCGCGGACGAGGCCGGGATCGGTGACGGCGGCCGCGGCCTGCATGGGCTCGTAGATGGTGTCTACGAGGCCGAGTTCCCGGGCTTCCTGCGGGGAGAGCCATTGGCCGCGGCCGGCGCCGCGGTCCATGATTTCGAGGTATTCCTCGGCTGTCCGGTTGCCGCGGCGGGCGTAGAGTTCGGCGATGCGGCGGTTGATTTTCTCGAGGTCGTCGAGGGCCAGGGCGATGTCGTGGGAGTTGCCGCCTGTGTAGGTGCTGGCCAGGTGTATGAGGTAGAGGGCGTTGGCGGATATGCGCCGGTCGTTCCCGGCCTGGGCTATGATGGTGGCGGCGGACGCGGTCATGCCGGTGATGTTGGTGACGATTTCGGCGGGGTCGGCGGGCAGATCGTGAATGGCCAGGCCGTGGTCGACGTCGCCGCCGGGACTGGAGATGTTGACGATGATGCGCTTGACGCGGAGTTCTGCCAGGCGCTTGAGCTCGGCTTTCATGACTTCTTTGGTGTTGGCTTTGCGGTCTTCGTCCCAAAACCAGGCGGGGCCGATGTAGCCGTCGATGTCGATGACGGCTTCGTCGGGTTCGGCGGCGTTGAGGGCAATGCGGGACCAGGGGGTTTTGAAGAGTGTCATGATGGTCAATCCTCGATTTCGCGCAGGAGGCGGACGCCGGGGGTGCTGGAGGCGATGATGGGGACGCCGGCTTCTTTCTGTTTGGCGATTTCGTCTTTGCGACGCTGCAGGACGCGGGTGAGGGACCGGCCCTGGGCTTTGAGGTATTCGTCCCAACTGGCGACGTTGGATTCGACTTTCATGCGCTGGACTTTGAAGGCGCGTTCTTCGTCGCATTCGATGGGGGGCGGGAGGGTGAGGGAGCGGGCGAAGGGGTCTTCGACGGCGGAGTCGAGGCGGATTGTACCGTCGTCGATCCAGCGGGCGACCTGCCAGCGATAGAGGATGCTTGTGAGGTTGGCGACGGGTGCGTAGCAGTACATGAGCCGGCGCATGGCCATGCCGCTGGTCATTTTGTTGCCGTAGTAGTTGGCCTTGGTCCAATCGTACAGGACGAATTCGAGGGGGAGGCCGACGGCGACGCCGATCAGGCGGCAGACGGTGCGGACGAAGGTGTCGAAGTCGCCGCCGTTGGTTTTGGAGTCGATGGGGATGATTTCTTCGTCGGGGTTGATGGTGATGCCCATTCCGGCGAAGAGCTCGATGTCGGGGCGGGTTGCGCCGGTTTCGGCGGCGGATGCGGACTCGCGGGATGTCCCGATCGCCGCGAGCGGGGAGGTGGTTTTGTTCGGCGATTTTTTGATGGCCAGGCCGAAGACGGAGGCCATTTTCTGTTGGAACAGCTTGTAGCGGATCAGGGATTCGAGGACTTTGACGTATCTGTAGGTGGGCAGGAATATGGAGACGCCGCGCCAGTGGGAGAAGTCCTCCGGGAAGAAGCCGTGGGTGACATGGCGGGCGGGGATGTGGCGGAATTTGTCTTCGTTGAGCGTGCCCCATTTGTCGCGGGGCGCGATGTAGTAGCCTTTGGCGGCGGGGGCGCCGCCGGTGTAGATGCCCTGGAAGACGGTTTTGTTTTCATGACGGGTGTACTTTTTTGGGGTGGCGATGCGGTCGGCCTCGATGCCCTGGATGTGGCCGTCGGAGAGGCGGACGATGGCGCAATCGCCGTGGCCGAGGATTGTCTTGAGGTAGATTTGCTGGAATTGCCAGAGGTTGAGGCGTTGTCGGATGTCGGCGGAGGTTTCGGCCCAGTCTTCGAAGCGCTTGGCGATTTCCGCATCCACGGCGGGGGAACCGGTCTCGGGTATGGGGCGGATGCCGGATGGCGGGACGACGTTGCAGATGAATTGATCGACCATGCCGGAGAGGAGAGGGTTGGCGTGGACGAGTTCGTCGAAGAGGGAGATCATTTTGAGGCGGTCGCGCCAGGGAATCTTGGTGTCGAGCGGGGAGGTGTCGGTTCGGTGGTCGCCGGAGTCGCGCTGCGGCCGGAGGGGGGCGATGGTGTCGAGATACTGCAACTGGACGCGGGCGATGCGGCGACGAACGGCCACGCCGGGAGCGATCCAGGAGATGAGGCGGTCGATTCGGGTTGGAGAGGATTCAGTCACTGAAGACGGCCTCCCAGGAGCCGCGGCCGTCTTCGCCGGCGGCGGCGGCGATTTCGACGGTGAGTTCTTTTCTGAGCGCCCGGAGCTCCGAGAGCCGCGAGAAGTGGAATTGCTGGCCGTTGACGGTGACGAATTCGGCGCCCTGCAGGATGCGCAGGATGGCGTCGTTTGTTTCGTCGAGCAGTTGTTGGGCTGTGGCCGACATGAGGGGACTCCGGTGTTCATTTTATGGGGTTTTGTTCGGTGGCAGGCGGGAGATGGGGGCGTGTTATACGGGCGATTCGGCGGGGCCGACGACGACGCGGGAGGCCTGCTCGGGGGCCGCGGGGGGCGGAGCGGGGGCGTCGAGGTCGCGGAGGTTGGGCTTGAGAACGAAGCGGGCGGCCAGGTTGTATTTGGCGCAGTCGAGCCAGTGGTTCGGGCCGACTTTCTTGAATGTGCGGACTTCGAAGCCGCGGGAGTCTTTGGATTTGACCATGATTTCCCCGAGGAGGTGGCGAACGAGTTCGCGGGATACGTCCCGGGGCAGGAGCCAGTCGGTGGCGGCAAGGTCGATGGTGCCGTCGTCGCAGCGTCCGGATTCGAACCGGAGAAGGAGCTGGTCTTTGAAGTATTCGTCGCGGCAGAGCAAGGCGCGGATCGGGCGGCTGAGGGAGCCGCGGTTTTCGCCGGCATAGGTGGTGATGTCCGACCATTTGGTGAGCCCGGAGCGGGCGCGCCCGGATATGGGGATGATGCGGTCGTCCTCGAGGGCCAAATCGTAGATTTCGTCGGTGCGATATTCGCAGTCGATGAAGGCCACATCGATGCCGTGGACTTCGCCGGCGGGGTTCTGGTAGGTGTTCTCTGCGCGGATGTCCTTGAGCTCGGCCAGGCTCTCGGCTTTGCCCCAGTCGATGAGCCAGGAGCGATACCGGGTGTTGGCCCAGACGGCCCAATGATGACAGATTTTGTGCACGTCGGCTGTCATGGTGAGAATGACCGGGGCCTCGGTGGGGACCTGTCGGCGGGTGTATTCGCCACGATGGGAGAGCACGAGGTCTTCGTTGCCGTTTTCGGCCAGGGCCTTGTAGGGGAGGGCGGCGTCGTTGTTGGTCCAGCTCTGCATGGCTTCGGGATCTTCAAGGCCCTCGACATAGCGGGCGGCGGTGCTGCCGAAGGAGTTGTAGCCGCTGCGCGCATACCACCCGGGGAGGTGGAGGGAACGATGGGCGGCGCCGGGGTTCCGGGCGTGCCATTGGCCTTTGCGGACCATTCGATAGCGCAGGGGTTCCCGGATCGGTTTCCCGCAGTCGCGGCATTCGTAATAGGTGTTGCGGCGGACGCGCTCCTGGTATTCGGCCATGGGCTCCCACTGGTCGGGGCCGAGCTTGTTCCGCGATGGGTAGCGAAATTGCTTGAATTCCAAGACCTGCCAGCCCGGGTTACGGGCGCCGGTCTTGGGATCGTGGGAGACTTCGGCGACGGCGCAGTGGGGACATGGGACATAGAATTCTTCCCACGTCCCGGCAATCAGGGACTGCCAGCCGTCGGCGTCTTCGACGGTCGGGGTGGTGGCGTCGAGGATTCGGCGCTGCACGTCATAGGCCGCCGTGCGGCGTTCGGCCAAAGCGAAGCTGTTGGCCTCTTTTTCGGTGGCGTCCCGGTACTTGTCGCATTCGTCGCGGAAGAGGTATTGGATGGGCTCGGAGGCCATTTGCGACGGGGAGGCGGCGGACGCCAGGAAGATTGTCATGTTGTCGAGACGATACTCATACGTCTGAAAGTCGTGACGGTTCGCTGTGAGATGCCGACGGAGCACGGGGGCGCCCTCGATGAACGGCATGAGGTGCTTGCGGGACCGGCGCTGGAGGGTTTTTTCTTCCGGGCCGACGTACATCCCCGGCCCCGGACGTTGGTCTATGGCCCACCCGAGACAACACTGTATGACGATGGTCTTGCCGGTCTGGCTGGCCCAGACCAGGACGATTCGCACGTTGTTGCGAAATGCGCGGATGGGCTCGCGCTGGTACGGTTCGAGCCGGATGCGACCGGGGCGCGGGGATACACGTTCGGACAGTTCGAGGTGGCGCTCGGCCCATTCGTCCACGGCCATATCATCGGGCGGGCGGATCCCGGCCGCGCCGCCGCCGATGATTCGGCGTTCCTGTGCCTCGATGTGCCGCTTATAAATGCCGGTGTTCATGGCGGAGGCTCACCTTCTCCCGGTTCCAGGCCGTGTTCGGCCAGTGCACGGGCCAGGTGTCGGAGTGCATCGTCTATTGCAGGACCCAGGATTTCCACCACGGCCGTTGGTTCGCTTGCGGCCGCAAGATCGTCGGCCACTCGGTATTTGATGCCCTGCATGTCGGTTCGGATCTTGGCGCACGCCTGACCGAGTATCCGACGGGCTTGGGAGACGGGGATGACGCGCTCGAGACGTTCGTCGAGTTCGACGCAGGCGAGTTCGAGCTTGCGTAACTGCTCGATGTATTCCCGGACATTCTTGGATTCGATCTGAGCCATGGGACCATTCGCAACCCGAAAACGCTCGACCGCTTGTACGAGCATCCTGGCACAAACGTCTCTGGCACGAAAGATGTCGAATCCGTCACCCCCGGGAGGATCAAGCAGACCCGCTTCCGTTGCAACATTCTCTGGTGCTGACGGGGATGGCGGGCTCTGCTGCTCCTGGCTCGCAACGTACTTCTCTATAGGACCAGGCTTCTCTTTCTTCGGGGTCGGGATTGCCGCAACAAACCCGGCTACGCGCGCGGCCGCATCCTGCTTTCCGCATTCTGTCAACCACGTGACCAGCTTGGCCGCCGGCCAGAAATACCGCGTGCCGCGTTTCACGCGCTTGAAACGGTTCGGGGTCTTCTTGCCGGCCCAATTCTTGACGGTGCGTTCCGACACACCGCAGATTTTGGCGACTTCGGCTGCTGTCAACCATGTTTTTCGCATCTGTGCAGAATGTCTCCGATCCATTTGGCATGGAATAAGGCCACGTCCAGGGAATTCATGATCACATAGGTCTCGATGTTCTCGTTTGTTGCCAAGTTCCCGCTGCCGAGTACGACCAGGGCGTCACGGCCGCTTATGGCGGCGATCACCTTGGCATGGATGCGCCCCGTCCCAAGGCGGAACCTTCCAGGCCAGGATCGCGCCAACTCGCGCAATGCCAGATAGGGTGCGGCCTGTTCCCGGCTGCGGGCCATGATTCCGTTGACGACCATGTCCGCGGTGATGATGGTACCGGACGCCAAGCCGCGATCGAGCTGCTCCGTAACCGTTTCCCCAGCATTGAACGTCGAGCATATCAATCGGTCCACCCGCCCAAGCGCTCGGATCAAGACCGCGATGAACTCATAGCCGTGGAGGGCCCGAAGCGTCACCATATTGGTGTATTCACCGGGACCGGGGAAAACGTCGAACAGGTCTTCTGGGTCTTGCAATGCCTTCATTGGCCCCGGCGCCCCGCGAAATGCTTGGCCGCCGGCCCATGGGCAGTTTTGGGCTGAAAATGCCACGATTCTTTCCCTTGGACGGGGTGAAAATGACCTTTTGACACCAAAATCACTGCGAAACATCGGAGCCAGGCGGGCAATTTCGCCCCTCTATTTGCCGGGCAGTACCTTCCAGGGGGGAGGGGGCGGCGCCCCGTGTGTCCCACGACATAACACCCTGCAACTGTGGATATTGAGCCAGTAACTTCTTCACCCTCTCATGGCTTCGCGCCCGGTGATTCCAGCGCGCCCGGCCCATAGCAGTCATAACTCTGGCAATATCTTCATGGGTCATTTCCGGTGCCACGATCTTCAGGCAGAGAATGTCAAAGCCTTTTTCGTTCGCAATGCGAATTTTCAGGAGGTTGTAGACGACCACCTTTAACCGGTCCATATCAACGTCTTGCGAGAGATCATCCGTTCCCTCTCCGTCGATGATCTCATACAGTTTTTTGTATACCTCGTGATCCGAGAGCAAGCCCCCGTCAAAAGATTCGTTCCCACTACTACGTTTCGGGTGAAATTGCCTACTTTTTGAGTGCAACTTTCTGTCTCCTTATCCTGCTTTTTTGCAAGACCTTCTGCAAATCAGTTACCCCAACTCGGTATACCCGGCCTATCTTCACCCCGGGCAGCACCCCCCTTAAAATGAGGGTGCGTACAGTGCGTTTTGAGAGCTTTAAGGACCGTGCAACGTCATTTACGGTCATATAGCGCCCTGGAGAGTCGTCTACGGTCGTTTTCCGTCCTTTTCGACGAGTTTTCTTCGTTTCGGTCATTTTGTGCCATGTTCTCCGAGGTTCGCGATTACCGACCATACGCGCCGGGTGATCTCCGGGGTATACCTCTCCGTCGTCTCCAATCGTCCATGGCCAAGTGCTTCTTTCAGAAGGCGCATCGGCTCGATGTATTCCCCCTCCCGCAGCAACTGGATACCTCGATAGTACACGCGGCGGGCAAACGTTTTTCGCAATACATGCGTGCCGCGCCGGCCATGCACTTGGGCCGCGGCAAACGCGGGACGTAGAATCTTATCTGCCTCAAACCGGCTGAGCCTGCGCAGGCTCCTGGAACAGAAGAGCGGCGTGGACGGCAATACCCCCCCCCACCTATTGAGCACCGGTATCCAGTCTTCCAAGGCCTGGCGGGCCTCGAAGTTAACAGGGATGATGCGGCCGGTTCGCTTGCGCTTGATATGGCGCCTCTGGATGTAAACGCTTTCTTCTATCTCGCCCTCTGCGGAAACCGCGTCTCCAAGATTCAGGCTTAAGAGTTCGCTGATCCGCAAGCCGAGATTGATGCCCACTACAAACAGAGCCCGCGCCCGTATGCTGTATTCCGAGCCGCCGTCAAAGTGCCGAAGCACGTCTTGTATCTGTTCCGCCGTCAACGGCATGCATCCGGCCATCTCGCACCTCATCACACTGCGGAAACCGTTGTTCCGGCCGCCGCCCGCCCCCGGTCACCCGATGCAGACAGGAACCGTTCCGCGGCCGGCCACGTCGCGGCTGTGACAACCTTGTGCTGCTCCCACATCATGCGTTCGATGCTCGTGCCCTCGGCATCGAGCCAGGCTTCGAACTCCGCACGACGTTCCGCGACCGCCGCGGCTACCTCGGCCATGCGTTTCTCGTTGCGCTCCGCTTCGGCCCGGCGCGTCGCTTCAGCCCGGCGTTGCGCCACCAGGGCCCGGTCAATGTCTCTCTTCGAGCGTTTCTTCCGCATTCCAGGATCGCGGTCCCGCGCATCCAAGAGGGCCCCCCATTTCTGCCGCCAATGGGCAGGACTGCTGATCCCCGGCATGAAATCGTCTCCGAAGTGCTGGTCGAGCCATTCGATCATCTCCATCTGCTTCGCCGCGGAAACCCCGCGCCGGCGCAACCCGTCGCAAGCCCTGGCCCATACCTCGATTTCCCGCGGCGTGTACACCATCTCACGATGTCGGCCCAGCACAGCCGTCAGTCGGGCCGCGACCTCGAGCCCCTCCGCGGACGGCCCGTTTTTCCCTCCCCCTTCTTCAGCGCTTTCATTTCCCCCCCGGGGGGAAGGGGGGAGATCTTTCTTTTCTTTTCTTTTCTTATAGGCATTGCCGTGGCTATGCCGTGGCATTGCGGAGGCATCGCCGCCGCTCCCTTCCAGGCCTTCCGCCCTTTCCTGTTGTTCTGCACCGGAGACATCAGTCCCCGATTCACCGCGCGTTTTCGACCAGCGCGCCCGCGCCGCGGCCGCCTGGCGGTTCGACAGACGCTCAGCCCTCTGGCGAACGTCCTCATACACCTGGACCTGGGTGCGGTTGTACAACCACAAGCCATCCTCTGACGACTCGAACATCCGGTCCAGCACGAAGCGTTTGATCCGCCGCCATGCCGCATCGTCATCGATCCCGAGCAAACGGCGGATTTCCTCGTAGTCCTTCGGGAGCCGTGCCCCCTCGAGCCAAGCTTCGGTGAGGAGTATCAGGTACGCCCCACGTTCGTCCCATCGCATCCGGCGGACGTGCCGGCTCGACAGGAATTTCTCGCAATTCAAGGGCATCGTGTGCAGTTGCTTCACGGTTACCATTCCCCACCGGAGGCCCAGGCCGGCACACTCTTGCGATTCACCACCACAAGTACCTGACGCCATCGGAACCGACCGACACGCCGGACCACCCCGAGGCGCCCGACCTCGGCCCATGCCGGGCCGCTCGGCACGTTCACACGCACCGCCCATCCGAACTCGTTCGCCAGGTCGTCGAGCGCTTCCAGGCTCGCGCCCGCCTCGTAGGCCGCCTTCAACGCTCGCAGACCGCTTCTCACCTTCCGATT
>JAADHN010000116.1:0-431 GCA_013151865.1 Kiritimatiellota bacterium | reverse complement strand
GCCTCCCGGGCAAGTTCGCCGCACTCGGCATTCTCGCGCCAGTGTCCCACCAGTTCCGACCAGTCACGTGCCCGCACCCCGCACCAGGGACAGCGATAGCCGCTCGTGTCCATGCGCTCACTTCCGCCCTTCCGGCGCTACCCAGGTCAGGTGGAGCGCCTCGAACACATCCCGTTCTTCGTTCGTGTTCGCCGCCGTTCCATCCTCGTTCCACAACCGGTTCGCCTCGATGCGCCCCCGGTACATCGTGTACAGCTTCCAGTGCCAGAGCATTCGACGGACATAATCCGCCGGTCCGGTCCGGATAAAGAACAACACCCCCCATTCCCGGATGTCCGCCGTCTGAAACAGGTCCACGCCGACCGCGCCCCCGGCGCCATGCGCCACTTCCGCCCGCATGTAACGCGGGCCACGCTTCACCACCCGGACCG
>JAADHN010000004.1 GCA_013151865.1 Kiritimatiellota bacterium | reverse complement strand
TCGTCTCCAGGCACTCGCGAACGGTTCGTCGCTGCCATGCGCGGAGTTCACCGACCGTGCGCAGCTCGAGAAGTCGGGTGAGAATCTCCTGATCAATTCTCCGGTATCGCCGAGGCGGTTCCTGAATTTCGCAATATCCGCAGCATTCCCATTCCCCAGGATGCCGGACAGCTCCCGCACGGACCATGTTGAGGTCGATGTAGGTCATGCAGCGCCGCAGATGTTTCCCGCTCATCACCGCAGTGGCATGGTACCTGTCCTCCCAGAACGCACCGTTGCGCTGTTTGCGCATGTTGAACTCCTGGGCAACTCGCCCGGCAAGAAGCTGCATGGAACGGGGAATCGTCATACGATCGGCGTCGGCGTAAACCAGGAGGTGGACATGATTGGAGGTCGCGACGTAGTTGAGAATGGTCAATCCGTAGCGCTTGCGGGCCTCGAACAGCCATGTGGTTCATCGGCGCCGGTCGCGGACGAATTTGAGAAGAAAGTCGCGACCGTGGCAACGGTGCGTCAGGTGCCAAACACATCCAGGGATGAAATATCGATTTGCTCGTGGCATGACGAACACCTTGGCACGTCAATTGCGCGGTGAAAATGCCCTGTCTAACGCATCTTAGCCATACTCGATACAAGATATCATTCTAAGGCCCAACAACTTCGGACGGTCCGACCCCGGACTACCCAATGAAGGTGTACATTGTTGTCGAGTCGAAGCGGCACAAATCATGCAGCCTCACGTCGCAGACCCCGCGAGTCGCGCCCTCGAAGGCTCGTCGCACAAGCTGGCGGTATCGTGGCGGAAGCGACCGGAACTCTCTTCGATCGAGTGCACTGGACAGGATCGAGATCACAGATCATGCGAACTACATCCTTCTTCGGATCGGCCTCGGGAGCATTGCTCTTTCTGCTGACTTCATTCCTGCCGATCCAAGTCCCTGCTGCGGCCGGCGCTTCGGCCCCGGACGCTGCGCCGGGCGTGCGTGCCGGGATCGGGCACTTGGAACAGATCCTTCCCGGTTTTCACTCGATTCTCCTGCCGGCCCGCGGCGATCTCGTTTTGACCCCCGATCAAGCGGTGACGGCGGAAGCGCTTCGCGACAAGCCGGTCGATCCCGCTCCGCCGCACGCCGGCGCCCGGCCCGCCAAACCGTACCCTTCGCGCATGACCGATTCATATCCATCCGGCAAAGCGCCGTATATCGCTCCGGGCATCCGTCCGTTTCGGTTCAAGTGGTTCCACAACGAGTTCAATTACGGCGGATGGCACAATTGGGGAATGACGGATTACGCGGCACTCCACGGCTTCGACGTGCTCTCCGCCTACAATCACACCCCGGAAACCTGGCGGCACGAACCTCCCGACACCCGTTGGATAAAATGGGGCGGTTTCGTGAACTGGGAAAAGTGGATGGCGAGTCACGACATTCCCGAAGGGCGTTTCGACCGGCTCGCGCAAATGCCGCTTGCCGACATCCTGCGCAAGGAACAGGCCCTGCCGAAGTTCGATCCGGCCTATGCCCAACTCATGATCGACATCGAACACGGCGTTCTACCCCCTGAGAAACTCCGTCAACAGCCGTGGTATCCTCGGAAAGCCGGTACGGCGCAGCGGGCCGAGTTCGAACAGGCCTATTACCGGGGCTACGCTCGGTCGTATACTGCACCGGTCGAGGCGGCCCGCGCGCTGGGATGGCGGAACATCAGCCTCTACGGATGGCAGCCGTTTCCCCGCACTTACTGGGGAATTGCCAAAGCGAAAAAAGGGGCCCGCCCCTGGCAGTGGGACAAGTTCGGACAGTCCGTCTACCGGGCCGTCGACATCATCAATCCATCAGTGTACTGCTTCTACTGGTCCTCCAAGAATGTGGCCTACACGCTGGTCAACATCGACCGGAATATGGACTTGGTGCGTGAAATGCCGAATACCAAACCCGTACGCCCGTACTTTTGGACCCTCTTGCATGGCGGCGGGGGCGGGCGGCGCTGGTGGAGGAATCAGCCGTTGCCCACCGAGGACGTCCGAGCCATGACCACCCTGGCTTTTTTTACCGGCATCGACGGCATCGTGCAGTGGAACTGGTCCGGGACCGGAAACCACCATCGCCCGCCGCCGCTGAAACCGGACACCGACGTCATGGTCGGTCGACCGTTCCGCGCCCGCCCGGAAAACGCCGCAGGGCCCGCGCCGCCGGCCCGCGAATTCCGCCGGTACGACGTACTGCACATTCTCGGTCCCGGCCCGGACGGATCGGTTCGCTTCCAGCGGATCGACAAGGAAGACCCACGGGGGAAGTACGGGACGGGGTCGAAAAAAACGGTGTACCGGCTTCCGGCCGAAGACCTCCGCGACCGCCTGCGCCCCAAGTCCGAAGCCGTTCGGGGAGTCGTCGAGGGTCTGGTTGTCGTGAAACCGTTCGAGGCCCTTCTCAAGTTCGGGACGGCCATCCCTCTTGCCCCCAACGCGGCGGCGTCCTTCAAGGAAGATCTGCCCGTCGTGCGATGCGTCCGGTACGGCCCGTGGTATCTGATCGCTTCGTACGATCCCAAGGCGTTCGCAAGCGGCCGGGGGAGAAACGTGCTCCTCCGCGACTTCGCCGGCCGCACCGGCCTCGACGTCACGGTCCCGGCCGACGCGCAAACCCGCCTATTTCTCTTGGAGGTGCCGACGCAACCGAGGCGGGAGTAATTTGGACCGTCCAGACGGTCGCGCCTCGACCGGCGTTCCGCGGCAAAGGGACCCCGTTCGGACGGGGGGACCAAACCGAACGGCCCCGAGGGAAGGCTGCAACAGTCGGTCAAGGCGCCAGAGACACCAGAGTGAAGCTCTTGGCGCGTACGGGGACGCGCAGGCGGCCGTGGTCCGGGGGCGGCAGAGCGACTTCTGTCAGGGCGTTCGCGGCCGTCAATCGCCGCCCGCCCAGCCGCATCTTCGCCAGATCCAGCGCCAACTCGGCCTCCACGTCTCGCCGGGACAGGTTGCCGACAACGAGGAAGGCGTCTTGCCCCGGATGCACGTATGAACTGACGTGCACGGCGTCATTGTTCCGCACCGTAACCGGATTCCCCGCCCGGAAATAAGGGAACCACTGCGCACTGCGCGTCCGTGCTTTGCGGTACACCCGACGCAGGTTGATCCACTTACGGCCGAGATCACGCCGACCCATGATGCCGTGTCCGAAAATGGACGTGCCGTGCAGCAGGGCGATCAGGGTGTGAGTAGAGGAGTAAACGTGCAGGCTCGACCCGAGCAGAGTGATCTGCAGCCCCCAGGGGCGACTGCTGAAACGCAACCGCGTTTGCGAGAGGTCCTCGTAGTTCTCATGCTCCCCGGTGTAGTGGTAATCAGAAAAGGAGAGCACGGGCAGCAACAGGTTGAACGAGACGTGATTCATGACCACACCGTCGGGCTTGATGCTTTTCACAACGCGGTAGAGTCGTTTCATGGTCTCGCGCGTGCCCCAGATGGGGACGGTCGGCCGGCGTTTACCTTGTCTATCGATATAACCAGCTCCGGCAAAACCGTTTTGCGAAGAACGCACGTTGCAGGCGCCGTCGGTGTAGATGCCGTCCATGCCGAACTCGGTCATCAGGCGCCGGGTCCCGGCGGCCAGATAGTCGGCGTATCCGGGTGCGGCCAGGGAGCAGTTGAGCATGACGTGTCCGGGCGGCGGGGGCGACGGCAGGGTGGAGACCGGCTTGCAGGCCCATTCCTCCCCGAATCGGTCGGCTAGGTCGGACGGCGCGCCGATGGCCGGATACACCGCGTACGGCAGGACTTTGAGGCCGTATCCCTGCAGACGCTCGACATGGGCGGCCAGTCCGATTCTGCCGGGATCGAACAGATCGGGCGGCCAGCCCGTTTTCTTCACGTCTTCCACCCAAGTCCATTCAAAACCGATGCTGCCGCCCTGCTCCCGCACCAATTCGGCGGCGCTCCTGGCCGGTCCGACTTGGATGCGGAGTCCGCGATCCACGGCGCCGTCGGTGAACGTACAGCCCAGTGACGGGACCCCGCCCGCTCGAGTGCGCCCGTCCTCTCCATCCGGCCGGAACGCCCGGTCCAAATGGTCCAAGAGGAGCGTGTCCGCATCATGACTTAACCGAGCCCATCGTGCACTCCGTTCGGCTTTTTCTTTCTTCCGTCCTCCTTTGGTCCCACCCCGGTCCCCGTTCTCCTTTGATCGCAGCCCGGCGGGAGAAGCAGGGACGGCACTGCGTTCCCCACGATACCGCCGGACGGCCGACACTCGCACCTCGTCCACGATCAGGGCGGTCCAGCCGCGATAGTCGGAAGCGCAACCGATGCCGAGATGGGCTTTGGGGTCGGTGTCGGCCAGGATGGCGCGCACGGCGTCGGTCATGGGCTGCTCGAAGGTCCTACGGCCTCCGATGTAGAGGGCCACGACCTCGTTGTCCCAGCAGAGGGCGACATGAACGAACCGGTCGGCGGGCAGCCTGCCCGGCGCTTTGGCCAGAACCTTCCGGCCCTGCATAAGGAGGAATTCGCCGCTTGGCGCCCAGCGCACGGACAGGGCTGCGCCTTTCCCAGGCGCCAGGTACAGCAGTTCGGCCACCCCGCGGCCGGCATCCGCCGGTCGTTTGAGCAGGCACTCGAGCGTACCGGTCGCGGCGAGGCGCTCCGGGTGGGGGTAATCGAGCCGTTCCGGGAACACCACCTTGGCCGGTCCCGAGTAAAGGATCGGCTGGAACGGATCGCCTTCGACGACCGGCCGCACCGGGCTGGGCATGAGTCCGATGCTGAGGGACATGGGGCCGGACAGAACTGTCCGGGCGGTGACGATATTCCAGCGCAGGACCACCGTCCCGCCTTTGCGCACAAACTCGACGGCCCCCGCTTCCGTACTCGTCCAGTACTGGTCCGATTCGGTAAAAACCGCCACGCCGAGATCGTCGTTGCCGACCCACATGTACGGTGCGAAGCGGAGGCGGGCCGGCGGCGCGACCGGGACCACCGTGCCGCTGCGTCCGTTCGAGATCAGTGCGAACTTCGCAACAGCGGCCGGGAGCGGGAGTTCGAGTCGGAGTCCTTCCACGGAGCGGGTCTTGCCGGGCTCGATACGGAGATCGAAGCGAAGACAGCCGTCGAATTCGAGTGTGCTCCGGCAGGCGACCTCGAGGCCGGCCGCAGCCCCTTGCCAAGTCCGGGTCACGGCATCGGGGTGAACTGCGGTTTCCCGAGCCCCGTCCACGGTCGCCAGGTCGGTCCGGCCGGTCCGGGTGCGCAACAGCAGTCGGGGCGGCGCGCTGAACAGCTCGACGCCCCGAGTGCGGACGGCCCGGGGAAAGGCGCCGCCGCCGAATTCGAAGCGCCGTCCCCAAACGGACAACGTGCCGCCGTCGCGCCGCACAGGCTCGAAGGGCGGCGGCACACTGTGATCAACCCCGATCCGGTTGCGCCACCACACCGGTTTTGGATAGATGCGCAACGACCGCGCGGTCCTGTCGATGTCTTTTCCGGCCCGGTCTTCGGCCGTGACCGCGACCATGTACTTGCCGGGGGCCAGACCGGCGGTGGACAGCTTGACCGTGGCCAAACCATCCGGTCCGGGCGCCACCGTGCGGGGCGGGCGGGCGGCGCCCCCCGTGCCGCCGACAATTGCGAGCTTCAGAACGGCGGCGCGCGTCGTCAGGCCACGGGCATCGATCCGGGCCTCCGCCACGCCGGCGTACGGGTAATTCGCGAGCGTCATATTGAAATCCTTCTCGACCGTGAAAACCAGATCCTGCCGGAACAACGTCGGGCCGTTTTCCTCCTTGACATCGGTCCGGGCGGTGTAGGCCCCGCCCCCGAGCGGCCCGGCGCGGAATGCGGCCGCGGGGCCGTCCGTAAGCTGCACACTGTCGCGGAACACGGATTCGCCGAACGCATCGAATATCTCGGTGTGGGCAGTCGATGCCGGGATGTAGGGGCCGGTCAGTTCGCACACGATTTCCGGGCGTCCTTCGCGCGTGCCGCGAAACACGGTCTGGCGGACGGCGCGCGGCCCGCCCGTAAAATGGAAAACGCCGAAAGTGTACGGGTTGACGAAATCGCCGTCGGTCAGGGCCCAGGTGCGGGCGTTGCCCCAGCCGTCGGCGCTGTCCACCACCAGATTGCCCCGCCAGATTGCGCCGGGACGCGGCGGCGCGGCGGAACCGAGGGTACGGAACGGAATTCGCGCCTCGAACATCCAGCCGCCGGGTTTGCGACTCGTTCTTACCTCCCAGTCCGGGTCGAAACTCATGTCCGGGCGGGCCGTGCCCTTGCGACGGAGATCCATGCGAGTACCGATGGCATTGGCAATGAGTTGGAACCACGTCCCAGACGCGGGATCGGGCTGCAGGAGCAACTCAACCGCATCCTCGGTGCACACCGAGGCATCGCGACGGGTCAGCGACGCCCGGGCTGCACGTCCGTCCGGCAGCGGGATGTCCGCCCCCACCCAAAGGGCGCTTTCCGCCTGCGCGAGGAAGAAGCGCGGTTGCGGGCCAGTTCACGGCGGTCGAACTGCACGAAACCGGAGACCGCCGCGGCCCGGGACCAGAAGCTGTCGTCGAGCTTTCCGTCCAGGACCGGGCCCCGGGAGAGCCGGGGGACCGACAGCAGCGGGCGAGCCCCGACGCGCCCAGGCTCCGGCCCGAAGATCCGCAATTCATCCACGCTGAATTCATTGACGATGCCGCTGCCCGGTCCCGCACCGATGGTCAGTCGCATGGGAACTCGGTGGACCGGCAGCGGTCCGAAGAGGCCGCTCCAATTCGCCTCGAACCGCCGCCGGCCGTCTACCGACACCTCGAGCCGATTGCCCCAGCGCAGGGTCAGTTCGTGCCATTCTCCCTGGCGCCAAGGGAAATCGGCGGCCTTGGACAGCAGCATGGTACGCTTGGAATTCTGTACCAATACGCAAATATTTTTCAGGCAGGTGTAAAGCAGGGCGCGATGACCTTCCGGGGTGCGAACCTGCGCAAAGAACTGGTTGCGAAGGACGGTCCTGGTCCGCTTGTCGACGAGAGTGGGATCGAAATTGAGTTTGACCTGAAGAGCGAGCATGCCGCCGGCCGGATTGAGCACGGGGACCCTCATATAGCGCAATACGCTCCCTTCCCGCAGGCGCAGGGCCTTCCCGTTTTCGTGCGGTTCGAGGACCGCGCTCGTGCCCGACAATTGTCCGGTCACTCCCGCGCCGGCGGCCCCGGCGAGCACCGGCGAGGTGGTCTGCCTTCCCGGCTTGCCCTCAAGGTGGTCCAACGCATCGACCATCACCGGGTCGGCCGCCCGGAGAAGGAGACTGACGGCAAGAGCGGACATGCTCAAGACGGTTTTTCGCATTTTCGGCGCCTCGCTTGCGGGTCGAGTCCGCCCGCGTCTGGGTCGCTTCGGTGGAACCTGTTGCTCCGAAAGTCTACACATGTACTCGACGATTCCAAACGTGTCGGGAGCGATTCGGCTCGGCGCACGCACGTCCACCGTTCGAACGGGCAATATTATCCGACGCAACCGGATCCACTTGAACCAAGACGAACTCAAGCGCTCCGGAAGGTACCGGTAAGGCTGCCGCAAACCCCGAACCGCGGGACAGCGAACCCGTTTCGTACGCTCTCGGTCGCGTGCCGTCGTGTCTCACTCTTCGCCGGGAGTGTTTTCCCCGGCGAATCGCGGCACAGCTTCTGTTCCTCACAATACTCGAGGCGGCTTCCGCGTTATCCGAACCAGGCAACCCCTGTGGTCCCCGAAAACTTGCGCCGGGCGGTTCGGCCCCGGACGCTGTCGCCGATCTTGTTGCGGCTCGTGAGAATCGCCTGATGGACGGCTTGATTCTCGGACTGCACGAAGAGCGCCCCGATAAAGCAGCAGCAGCGCAGCCCGAGGCACTGCCGCAGGAGAATCATCGCCGACCGGAAGGTCGCTGACGGCGTGCACCGACTTCCACCGGCGGAATACGGTGAAGCGCCCGGTCAGGGTGCGTCCCGCATTTCCGCTCCCTGGTGCGGCCCCGGGCCACGGAAAAATCGACCCCCCGGGTCGCCTGGGAAGTAAAGCGGCAGGCCCCGACTCCGGACCAAGATGAAAAGCAGCTCCAGACGGGTAGTGTATTCCCGCACGTGAAGACGGCGCCCATCCTGGCCGCATACCGATGCGCAGCGGTTTCTCTCTCACCACCGCCGACGCGAAAAGAGCAAGACGCGTCGCGAGTCCGTCTTCGGCGTCCGTCGGTCTGTTGCGCCGCTCATTCGGGGCAGCCCACCGGTTTGCCATTCGGTCCGTGTCGTCCGTGCGGAGACCGTGATGGGCGTTCCGGACGTGCGTCGGCAGCGTGGCTCGCCGACTTCTCCGCAAAGGGACGTCAGTCGCCGGAAAGAAACATGAAATCTCCACGTTCGTTGGCAGCCGTCGTAGTGTTTGTGTCGGGGGTCATCGTCGTTCGCGGCGTCCCGGCCGGGCCGCAGGTACGGATTCGAACCGGCACGATCTCGGGCAAAGTCGTAGGCGAGGCCGGCGCCGTCCGGGCCTTCCTGGGCATCCCATACGCCAAACCGCCGGTCGGCGGGCTGCGCTGGCGGCCGCCGCAGCCGGTCGAGCCGTGGGAGGGGGTGCGCGACTGCACGAGGTTCGGTCCCTCTTGCCCGCAGCCGAAGTCTCTGTTCCTGCCTCCTCCGGGCCCTTTCAAGGAAGATTGTCTTTACCTGAACGTGTGGACGCCGACAAAAAGTGAGGACCGCAGGCTGCCGGTCATGGTGTGGATTCACGGCGGCGGGTTCACTACGGGCAGCGGCGGAAACGCCGTGTACGACGGCAGGCGACTGGCCGCGGAAGGCGCGGTCGTGGTGACCGTCAATTATCGACTCGGCCCGTTCGGTTTTTTTGCGCATCCCGCCTTGAGTGCGGAGTCCGCACACGGTGTGTCGGGCAATTACGGATTGCTGGACCAAATCGCTGCGCTGCAATGGGTGCGAAGCAATATTGCCGTGTTCGGCGGCGATGCAGGGAATGTGACGGTCTTCGGCGAATCGGCCGGGGCCGTCAGTATCGGATGTTTGCTGGTGAGTCCCTTGGCGAAAGGGCTGTTTCACCGCGCCGTCCTCGAAAGCGGCGTCGCGGTCGGGATCAGGCAATGGTTGAAGAAACCCGCGCACGGTCGTCCGGCCATGGAACAGGTCGGACGCCACATCGCCGGACGCCTCGGCTTGACTCCAGAGGCGCAGACCGCACTCCGGCTTCGAAACATCCCCGCCGCCAAACTCCTCGAAGCCGCCAACCCGCGTGTCGGCCTGTTCGGCAAGGGGACCAAGATCTGGCCGTGTGTGGATGGCTATGTTCTGCCAGACGAACCGGCCAGGCTGCTCGAGGCCGGCCGGTTCCATGCCGTACCGGTCATGGTCGGCACGAATGCGGACGAGGGCACGGTGTTCGTCAAGCGTCAGTTGCCGGTGCGCGGCATTAGGGGGTACCGTTTCATTCTGCGGCTCTTCTTCCGACGGGACGGGGCACGAAGGGTGGAGGCCATGTACCCGGCCGGCCGGGATGATCGAGCGTCCGTCCAATTGGCCAAGGTCATCACCGACAGCACGTTCATTGCCCCCACCCGGCGATTTGCCCGGGATTTGGCACGCCGACATCGTGCGCCGGTGTATGCATACCACTTCACCCGGGTTTCTCCCGGGGCCCGACGCAACGGCGCAGGCGCCACGCATGGCGCGGAAATCCTGTATGTGTTCGGCACGTGCGCCGCTCGTTTCGGCTTCGAAGAGAGGGACTTGAAGTTGTCCGAAACGATGCGTGGCGCTTGGGTACGGTTCGCCGAGACAGGCGACCCGAACGGTCCCGGCCTGCCGCATTGGCCGGCCTACTCCTTGGCGAACGAACCCTACCTCGAATTCGGCGACCGTATCAGGGTGGCCCAACGGCTCCATGCGGACGCCTGCGACCTTTTTGATGAACTCACCGGCCCCCGGAGTCAAGGCGTCCGAACCTCGACGGAGACCGGGCAGGGGGCGCGCGCCGAGGACGCCGGGACGCGTTCGAACTCGACGAAACCACGAACTCCGCCCGCCCGACAGGACGCGACCGCCGAAGCGTTGTCGGCAGCGATCCGCCGCAAAGTACGACAGTACGAGACGCGGGGGCCGTTCTCCGTGAAGACGCTCGAATTCCCAAACCTGGTGGACGCAAAACGCGATAGACGCCCCGTTCCGATTAAGGTCCATTACCCATCAGCGCCGGGCCCCTGGCCGCTGCTCGTCTTCTCCCATGGCGGCATGGGGAATTGGGACTCGCACATTTACCTTGCGCAACACTTGGCGAGCCATGGGTACGTCTCGCTCTGCGTCGAGGACGTGTTCAGCAACGGCAAAAGGACACGGGAAATCATTGCCGAGGCGACCGGCACTTTTCGCCGGCGCCTGGATGTCGCTCTCAAACGGATCACCACCGACCCGAATGCCATGCTCGAACGCCCCCGAGACATCGGCTTCGCCATCGACCGGGCCGTCGAGTGGGACCGCACCCTTCCCCCGTTGAAAGGCAGAATCCGGACCGACCGCATCGCGGTGATCGGGCATTCGTACGGGGCCTACACCGTACTCGCCGCTTGTGGTGCACGCCCCATTCTCGACTATCTGGACCCGCCCGTGCCGCCGGGGAAAGGGCTGGGACCGGACCTGAGCGACCCACGCATCACCATCGGCGTGGCCATGTCCCCGCAGGGACCGGGCACTTCGCGTTTCGGCAAAGAAAGCTTTCGGACGATCCGGCGTCCGCTCCTCTGCTTCAGCGGCAGCCGGGACATGCAGCTCGGCCACGACGGCCGGCTCCAACCGGCCGAAGCACGCCTCGAGGGGTTCCGTCTGATGCCGCCCGGAAACAAACTCCTGCTTTGGCTCGAGAATGCGGACCACCTTTCATTTGCATTCAGTCCCCGCGGGGCGAAGCTGGCCCCATCGCCGGCCCGGGACGACGCCAAACGCATTGTGACCGTAATGACGGCGGCCTTTTGCGACTTGTGGCTGAAAAACGACGCCGCAGCCGGAAAACTGCTGAATCCGGCAGTCGCCGATACGCTGTGCGGCAACGTGGTAACCCGTGTCACTTGGCACCGGAAGTGACCGGTCCGTTGCCGGGGCGCCACGCCCCCGTCCTCGATGCAGCCAGGCAACGCAGCCGGCTGGATGCCAATGAGGACAACCGTCTTGAGACCCGTTTGGACCGCGGGAGAATCCGCAGCTTCCCGGGAATCGTCCGGCACAATCTGAAACACTCTGCAAGGAATCCAAGATCATGCTTCCACGGGTCCTGTCGCGACAACTGAGTTTGACGGCCATCCTGACCACTTTTGCAGCGGCAGTTGTTGCCCGGGGGGGGCAGGACGGGACGAGGATCGGACAGCGGTTTCGACGCTTCGACCGGAACGGCGACGGCAAACTCACCCGCGACGAGGCCCCCCGTCTGTTCGACCGCCTGGACGCCGACAAAGACGGGGTCGTGACCTTGGAGGAGGCCCGGGCCGTTTCCCGCCGCCGGACCGAAGACCGTACGCCGCCGCCTTCCGCCACCGTGCCGGCCGGGGTCCGGAGGCGTCTCGACATTCCCTACACGAGAATCGACGGCCCTGGGTCTGACCTCCAGCGCCTCGACGTCTACGCGCCGGAACAGGGGCGGGACCATCCGGTAATGATCTACGTCCATGGAGGCGGCTGGCAGCGCGGCGACAAACGGGTCACCGGCCGGAAAGTGCCGTTTTTCACCGAGCGGGGTTATGTGTTTGTCAGCGTCAATTATCGACTCTTCCCGGACGTGAACGTTCTGTCTCAGGCCCGTGACGTGGCCGACGCCGTCGCCTGGGTGCACGACCACATTGCAGAGTACCGCGGCGATCCGGGACAACTGTTCCTCATGGGGCACTCGGCCGGGGCTCACCTGGTGGCGCTCGTGGCGACCAACGAGCGTTTTCTGAAGAACGCCGGCAAGCCCCTCGGGATCCTTCGCGGCGTCATTTCACTCGACACCCAGGCGTATGATGTGCTCGAGCGAGTCGCGCGCGGAACACGATTGTACCGCAACGTGTTCGCCGGGGAAGAAGAAGAACAGAAAGCCTGCTCTCCCATCCACCACGTGGCGCCCGGGAAAGGCATCCCGCCGTTCCTCATTTGCTACAGTCGAGGCATGGGCCGGCGGCCGAACCCAAACCGCGCCGTGATTGCTCGGCGGTTCGCCGAAACGCTCAGGAAAGCGGGTATTCCCAGCCGGGTAATCGACGCCTCCGACCGCAGCCACAGCGATATCAACCGGGGCTTCGGGGACCCGGACGACAACGTCACTCAGGCGGCGCTGGCGTTCCTGGAAGCTCTCCGCGCCAACTCGGCAAAACCCGCAACACCGTGAGTGCCTCGCATTCTCGTGACTTGTGGAATTGAGGGTAAAATGGGATCGTCGAACCCCAAGAGTTCCTCGGCCCCTTGGGCAACCAGTCGGAGAACCACAACATGACCCGTACCATTCAAACCGTGAAATGGACCTTTCTTCTGGGGACGCTGCCGGGGTTTTGGGGTGCCATGGCCGCGTCGGCCGCCGAGCGAGTGCTTTTCGATTTCGAGAACGGTCCGGACGTCTCCCGGATAGAAGCCCGCGACGTGAAAGTGGACCTGGTCTCCGAAGCAGCGGGGCAGGCGTTGCGCCTGCGGACCGGTCACGCCACAGACTGGCCCGGAATCACGCTCAAAGCCCCGGACGGGAAATGGGACTTCTCCGCTTTCCGATACCTGGCGCTGGACGTGCGAAATGTCGGGCCCCATCGGGTGTGGGTCGGATGTCGGGTCGACAATCCCGGCGCAGACGGTCGAAACCACTGCGTGCAGACGGGAATCGATCTCGATCCGGGAGCGGCCAAGACCCTGACGGTACACTTGTCGTCGACGCCCTTCCGGTTGTCGAAGCCACTGAAACTGATCGGCATGCGCGGCAGCCCGGGCCATGGCGCCCTGGATCCGACCAACGTCATCGGACTGGTCGTTTTCGTGGCGAAACCAACGGAAGATCACGCGTTCACGATCGACAACGTCCGCGTCGGCGGCACGCTGAAAACGCTGGACGCCGACACGTTCCTGCCGTTCATCGACGCATTCGGTCAGTTCGTTCACGCCGATTGGCCGGGCAAGGTTCATAACATCGAGGAACTGCGTGCGGCGCGGCGCCGCGAAACGGACGACCTCCGGAGCCATCCCGGCCCCGCGGACCGTGACCGGTACGGCGGGTGGAAAGGCGGCCCGCGACTCGACGCCACAGGCTTTTTCCGCGTGGAGAAGGCCAAAGGCAAGTGGTGGCTGGTGGACCCGGACGGGTTGTTGTTCTGGTCCCACGGTGTGGACTGCGTCAATCTCAACGGCGGCACGCCGATCAGCGACCGTGAGGACTACTTTGCCGGTTTGCCGCCGAAGGACAGTCCGCTGGCGACCTTCTTCGGCACGGGTACCTGGGCCCCGCACGGGTACTACAAGGACCATTCCCCTTACCGAACGTACGACTTTCTTCGGGCCAACCTGTTCCGAAAATACGGCAAGGTCTGGCTCGAAACCTACAGCGATCTTTGTCATAGACGGTTGCGGAGTTGGGGGATGAACACCATCGGCAACTGGTCCGACGGACGCATCTATACCCAACGGCGGACGCCGTACGTGGTGGCCATCCATTACAACGCGCCCAGAATCGCGGGATCGGAAGGGTATTGGGGCAAGTTCTATGACGTGTTCGATCCGCAGTTCCGGGAAGCGTTGCGGAAACGGATGATCCGGGAAAAGGGCAAGTCCGCCGGGGACCCGTGGTGCATCGGATACTTCGTGGATAACGAACTCGGGTGGGGAGACGCCACCGCATTGGCGAGGGCCGCACTGGCGAGTCCGGCAACGCAGCCGGCGAAAAGGGTGTTTGCGGCGGACCTCCGGGAGAAGTACGAGAAGATCGAGGCGCTCAATGCCGCGTGGGGCGCCGCGTACGCTTCATGGCAGGCACTGCTCGCCGACCGCACCCCGCCCGATGCGGACAGCAAAGCCCGGGACGATCTCCGCCGTTTCAACCGTCGGATTGCGGAAACCTATTTCCGGACCGTGAAGGACGCCGTGAGAGAAGTCGCGCCCCACCAACTCTACCTCGGTTGTCGATTCGCCTGGGTCAACGATCTGGTTGCGGACGTTGCGGCGAAGTACTGTGACGTGGTGGGGTACAACAAGTACACGTACTCGGTGGCGGGGCTCGCCCTGCCCCACGGAATCGACCGCCCCATCATCATCGGCGAGTTTCACTTCGGCGCATTGGACCGCGGCATGTTTCACACCGGACTGCGGCCGGCGAGAGACCAGGAGCATCGGGCGCAGTTGTATGAGAGATACGTGCGGGGTGCGTTGCGGAATCCGCAAATCGTCGGGACGCACTGGTTCCAGTTCCACAGCCAGGCGACCACGGGCCGCGGGGACGGCGAGAACTATCAGATCGGCCTGCTCGACATCTGCGACACCCCGTACAGGGAGACCATTGACGCGGTTCGCAAAGTCGGCTACACCATGTACGAATATCGCGCCATGGCCCCGACCGGAAAGTGAACAACCGATGCAGAGCGTGTGACGAACGGCGAGACATCACGGGTATTTGCGAAACAACCATGACATACATGATGCGGACGAAGACAGGGCTTGCCAAAAAAGCGTTGCGCTGGGAGCGGTTCTGGCGGGGGGACCACGGCGGCAATTGGATCTGTGGGCGGCGGAGCTGAGTGCCGGCCGCTTATTCTGGACCGGTCTCACCGGCGCCGGCCGGGCCGAGGTCGAGCCGGCACTGATCGACTACGACTGTTGATTCGCGACCCTGTCGAGTCAAGACTTGATTCGTCAAACGATGCAGCGGATCGTTCGACCGGCGGATTCGGCGCGCCACGGAAGGCGAAACCCGGGCCGGGGCCGCTCCGAGTTTTACGGCCCGGGAAAAATGCAAGGTTCGCACAAATGAATCGATTCCTGCAAAGTCGGGACGGGCGGATGAGTATCTTCCGGGCGTGGGCGTTTGCGCTCGCCGCAGGACTTGCGCTATTGTCTGAGGGACGTTCGGCGTCGGCCCAGCCCGAACCGTCGGCGCGCCTCTTGGGCATACGCTCCGGCCACGACTGGTCTCTGCCGAAATGGGTGCGAATGACCCCCGACGCCGGATACTTCGGCGGCGGAGAATGGATTCGGAAGAGGCAGGAACTGTCCCGCTTCCGGGACGGCCGCCTGCACATCGCGCACTACGTCGTGCTTTCGTGGGCGGAGGCCAATCCCGCGGAAGGCGTGTACAACTGGGACCTGATCGACCAAAAGGTCCGCAGCGCGACTGGCACGCCCGCGGATGGGTTCGTTTTCTGGATCCAGGCGTACGGCCGGTACAACTACACGAAATGGAAATGGGCCCGGTCCGAAGAGAAACGCAAACGCATTCTCAGAGAAACCTGTATGCTCCCCGAATGGGTGATCAAGAAAGGGAAGGTCCGATTCCTGTCCAACGGCGCGGTCGCGGCCTGGGAACCGGGATGCGGATACCAAGAGTATTTCGGACTATTCTTGCGGGCCCTCGGAAAGCGCTACAAAGACCATCCGAGGCTCATCGGTGTGGATATGCGCGGCCTGGACTCTCGCTACGGCGAATGGTGCTGGCGCGACGGCCCCGCCGTCCTGCACGAGGCCGAAACGCAGACCGGCCTGACCCCCGACACGCTCCGGCGGTGGGGCCTGCAATTCGTTCGTGACTATCTCGAAGCGTTCAAGGGTCGTGCAAGGAAGCTGATTTGGCCGAACTGCGAAGAGACGTTCATCGGCAAACGCGGTACGGAATTCGACTACGGCCCGGCCTCGCGCGACGTCTGGAAGTTCGCACTGGCCAAAGGCTGCGGCGTCCGCGACGGCATGCCCACCGCCTGGTACCGGTATATCACACCCGGCTGGGGATGCTCTGTGACGGACGCCGGATACCTGGTCTTCGACGAATCGTACCCGCCCTATCGCGACGGCGCCATGATGTACAGTGAGAATTCGGAGTACCGGAAACGCGACGACCCGCGCTTCGGCCCGGCGACCATGAACGGTATTCGATTCTTCATCGCCAGTCTGCGTGTGCTCCAGTTGCGTCGCTCGTGGGAATGGGTGCCCTGGCGTGTGATGGACCCGATTACGGAGCAGCTCGCGCCCTACGGTGGGGAGTCGTTTGTTCGATGGATCGAGTACGAACTGGGAAAACGCGCCGGAACCGCTCCGGACGCTTGGTGCTGGCTGCGCGAGGGATACCGTGCCAAATGGGCTGGATCCAAGCCGGTGAAAAACTTCGAACGCTGGTTGTTGCAGCGGGACATCGCCCCGGACGGGAATACCGTACCGACAGACAAGATCGACATCTCGATGCTGAAATACAACTACCCGAGCGGCAAGGGATATGAGTTCCACGCACGCCGCACCGATCTGGCCCGCGGTGGGCGCTGCGTTTATTTCCGCATCGAACCGCAATTTCTCACCGGCGGCCCCCACCACGTGCTCTTGAGGGTCACTTACCTCGACGGTCCCGCCACGGCATGGCGCATCGACTACACCAGCCCGCGCGGCGTTGCGGCCTCGGTCCCGGTCGAAACGATGGGCAGCGGAACGTGGAAGACCGCAACATTCAGCATCCCCGACCTGCAGGTCCCCGGCACTGGCTTGAAGGACATGGATTTTCGTTTGGCAGTGACAGGCGACAAGGACGTGACCGTGCGGTTCGTTCGCCTGGTCAAACCCGACCGGCCTGAGTCAACACGATGAGAAAGTGCGAGAGGCGCGTTCGCAACAACTCCTCTGCACGCCTTCCGGAGAACACCCCGGTCTCCTTGGACGTGTCTCGGAAGTTGCGCTCACGACGTCGGCCTCGCCGGGCAAGACACGGTACTGTCAAGTTCGGAATGAAAACGCCATGACGAATAACCAACACGGAGACAAAAGCATGAAATGGGTGACGCGATCGCATGTGCATGTGGACCGAGTGGCATGTCCCTGGCTGATCAGTCGTTTCGTGGACTCGGAGGCCGAATTCATTTTCGTGCCCAAGAGCCAGGTGAGCCAGACCGCCGAACGGGAGGGCGCGATCCCCTTCGACGCGCCGGGCGTGGAACTGGGACACCACGAGGGCAAGTGTTCCTTCGAGGCCATTGTCGACAAGTACGAGCTGACCGATGCCGCCCTGCTGCGACTGGCCAGGATCATCCACGCCGGCGACACCGGGGACCGAGACAGCGACCCCATCGCCCCCGGTTTCGAGGCCATTGCAGTGGGCTACAGCATTCGTTACCCCAACGACACGGAAAACCTCAAACACCAATTCGAGATGTACGACGCACTCTATGCCTGGTGCCGATTGGACGTGGCCGGGACCGGCAAGTAACCACGGCTCGGACGATAAGTCCACGATTCCGTTCCTGCCGGCGCCATGTCCCCAGTGCTCCTGAGCACGCGGACGGCGCCGACAGCGGGCCTTCCTCCCTTCCTGCCCGCAGGGCCTTCCTCCCTTCCTGCCCGCAGGGCCTTCCTCCCTTCCTCTGCCCGCAGGGCCTTCCTCTCTTCCTGCCCGCAGGGCCTTCCTCTCTTCCTGCCCGCAGGGCCTTCCTCTCTTCCTGCCCGCAGGCGCTATAGTATGGCTCGCCCTGGACTAATGCGCCGCCGGCCCGCCCAGGGGCCGCGAGGGTCGGATTCGCCTATTGTGTACCCCCCGCCGACCACTGAGCGTCTTTTCCCGGCGGTCAGCCGGCGCTTCTCGTCCCTTTGAAGGAATGTTGTCATGTCGAAGAATCGGTGGTTGCGTGGCGTCGCCATACTTGCCCTGACGTGCTCCGGTCGGCTGATCGGCGCGCCCGTTCGCCTGCTGTACTCCGTCGGATTACGCAATGGGGCGGACAAATCCGACGGAGTAACCTTTCGCATCGCACTCAGCGAAACCGGCAAGAAGTGGGACGTCGTAGCGGAAACCCACTGGAAAGAAGAGCGCTGGAGCGAGGAACAGGCGGTCGATCTGTCGGCGTTCCGGGGCCGGGAAATCTTTGTGCGCTTCACGACCGATCCGGGAGAAACGACCACGGACGATTGGGCGTGTTGGGGTTTTCCCCGACTTGTTGAGGCGGACACGGTATTGCTGGACTTCACCAAGAGCAAGATCTGGCGTTCCGGGATCGTGGTGGCCGGCCGGGAAATCAGCCCCATGCCCCGGAGTCGGACCGGGGCCACCTTCTTGGCCGGGACCCTGACATGCGGCAACGAAGCGAGGCGCGGCTTTTTCGCGCATCCCCCCTGGCGCGCGGGGACAGTGGGCGGCCGGAGTTTCGCGGAGTTCAAGATTCGCGTCGGCGGGCCGGGACCCGCCGGGCCCCAGCGACCGCCGTTGCCTGTCTCCCCGCCCGGAAAGTCCCCTTTCCCGCTGGGGGTCGCGCCCTGTTTCCGTTTGGAATCCCCGATTCGGATCGACGGTTCACTCGACGATTGGCCCAAGGACATCATGCGAGCCGCCCTGTCGTTGCGGCAGAGAAAACAACTGGCTGTCGATATCCGCAGCCACAAACCGGGCTGGAAAGGGGGCTGGCGGGGGCCGGACGACTTCAGTGCAGTTGTCGCTTTGGCTTGGGACGACGAGAACCTCTACCTGGCCGAAGTGCGCTGGGACGACACCCTCCTATTCATGGACACCATGACGGAAGATTTTTCCGGCAGCGATTCGTTGCGGATCGGTATCGGCAAGGCCCCCGGCGGACCGATGCTTACTGCGGACGACGTCGTGATCGCCGTCAACCCCGAAGGCGAACAGGGCAAGCCCATGGTCAAATTCCCGACGTACGGCCGGCCTGAATCCCCGGAAAGAGACGCAAGTGCCGTCGTGGTCGCTCCTGTACTCTACAGCAATGGCTACGTGATGGAGGTCAAGGTCCCCTTTTCCGTTCTGGGGATCGCGCCCAAGCCCGGCCTGAATCTCGCGTTTCAGCTCTTTCTCACCGATTCGGACACGCCTATGGCCCGCCACCACGAGCTGTTGTGGAAACCGAAAACCAAGGCGCGTTATTGGGAAGCGCCCGTGAGCTTCGGACGCCTCACTCTATGCCGGAACACTTTCGCCTGGATGGAGATGACGAGGGACGTATATGCCGTCGGCGAGGCGCCGAGTCCCCGTGTCGGCGTTTTTTCCCTGACAGGTGAGCTTTCCGCCATGGTGTCGGGGACCTTGCGGCAAACGTCCGGCGGGGCCATCACGACTTTCGGGCCGCTGAACGTGCGCTCGGGGGAGCCCCTTGTGTTGCCCCGCTTGCAAAGGCCGGGACAGACCACGCTCTCCGACGTATTTGCGGCAGGCGACGACCGAATCGTCCGCGAACGAACGCTGACGGTATTGCGGGACCCCGGCCATCCCAACCTGCTCCGCCTCGCCGCCCCCGCTGTGGTCACGCCCCTGCCCTCGTCGGCGAGCGAGCAAGCGCGGACGCGCGCCGCGGCAGCGGACGGCAGCTATCGTTTCGAATATCGAGACGGGAAAAACGTCTTGCGCTACATCTGGCGGCCGGCGCCCGGGTTCGACTTCGAGATCTTCCGGAACGAAAGGCGCCTGTTTAAGAGCGATCCCGCCAAGAACGGCCCCATGATCCTGAGGGCTGGAACAGCCGTTTGTCCCGCCGAGACGGCCCCCAAACTTGCAGATGTGGATTTCGACGGCAAGAGCCTCTCGTACACGGGCATTTTCGAGGGAGGGGTCCGCGTGTCGTACCGCGTCGGTCTGCACGGCCGCACTCTGGCGGTCGAGGTGCGGTCTCCGCAGGCCGTTTTCCCCGAGGTACGGGGTCCGCTGTACGGCCTCAAGAGCGATCCGCTCTTCGTGCCGTACCTGGAACCGCGCCTGCGACCTTTGCCCCTCGGCGACGCATATGCCTCGAGCTATGCGGATTGGACGACAACCCACGCCACCGCGCTGGGACGCCTGGGCTCGACGCGCTACACCGCGAAGACCGACGGGACCCGCAATCCTCTTCGCGAACGCATCTACGTCACTGTATCTCCGGACTGGTTGGAGACGCTTCCGAACTTTCCCAATCCCAAATCTCCCTTCATGGACGTGCTGGCGAAAAAGGTCGTGTTGGACTGGTGGACGTGGCCGGGCAGCTTCGAGGGCGGCGCGCGGTATCTTCGCGAATTGAAAGGCTACGGCTTGGACGAACTGGCCATCATTTATCACGTGTGGCAACGTCACGGCTACGACAACGGTCTGCCGGAACATGTTCCGGCGATGAAGAGCATGGGAGGTGACGCGGGCATGAAAATCCTCGGCGGCACGGCTCGGGAATTGGGCTATCTCTTCGCTCTTCACGAGAACTACATCGACTACTATCCCAACTATCCGAAGTATACCGACGACGCGGTGGCGCTGGATCCCGGCGGGCGCAAGATCAAGGGGTGGTACAACCCCTCGACACGGATGCAGGCCTATCGCCTGAAGCCCACCTGGATCGCACGCTATGCCGAAGACCAGGCGACTCAGGCCCATCTCCGATACCGCACCAGCGCGGGCTATCTCGACGTCCACAGCGTGAATTTCCCGTGGCAGATCGACTACGACGCCGGAACGGAAGGCGCCGCGAGTTTCGGATTCGCGTACAAGACGCTGACGCGGCTGTTCGAGTTCATGCGGAAAACGCACGAGGGGCCCATCTTCGGCGAGGGCGCTTACCATTCCTTTTGGGCGGGACGAATCGACGGCTGCGAGGCGCAGGTGGACGGACGCGGCGGAGAAATCCACCCGCCGTTGCCGGATTTCGATCTCCTGAAAGTCCATCCCTTGACCGTCAATCACGGCATGGGGTATTACACCCGCTGGCATCGCCTGCGAAGGGGAACGCTGACCGATGAAGAGATGGACAAGTACCGAGCCTTCGAGCTGATCTACGGTCACGCCGGTTTCCTTAACACCGGAGCGTTCCCGAAACTGACCCAGGTCCTGCGAGAGTACTACCTGGTACAGCCGATCCAGGAGCGGTACGTCCCGGCTCGCGCCGTCGAAATCTCCTACCTGTTCGATAAGCAATGGGTGAGTTCGACGACTGCTTGCCGCACGCAAGCCCCGCGCAAAGTGCGAGTGACGTACGACAACGGCCTGAGAATCTGGGTCAACGACGAACGTCCCGGTTGGCGGGTGCGGGGGTATTCCTTGCCCGCCTACGGCTTCGTCGCCGAAGGTGCGGGCGTCGAAGCCCGCACCGCGCTGAGTCCGAACGGATTGGTGGGGGATTATTCCGAGACCGCCGAACGCATTTTCGCCGACCCGCGCGGTTACGAGGCCATGTATACGGACAAAACCCCGCCCGTGAACATCGAACCTCTGCCGGCCGACTTCAAGGCGACCGGTCCCCGAACCTTCGACATCACCTACCGCTGGAAGGTGAACGCAACGCTCGATACCGACTACATCGTTTTCGTTCACTTCACCGATGCCCAGGGGCAACGCATCCTATGGCAGAACGATCACAGTCCCCGAACCCCGACATCGAAATGGCAACCGGGCACGCAATACGACGACGGCCCCTGGTCGGTCGAGGTCCCCCCCGGCATCGTTCCCGGGACCTACCGGGTCGGCGTGGGGCTGTTCAAGCGCGGCCTGGGTCGGGTCAAGCTGATCGGGGACGGACATGATCAGGATCGCTATTGGGTGGGCACGATTCAGGTGAACACGCCGCCCGCTCTCCTCCTGTTCTCGCCTCCCACGGACACGGCAAGCCGGGAAAAGCCCGGCCGCAATCCGCTCGGCGCCACCATCGATTTCGGCACGCTGGTCACGGACATCGCCGTCCGAATCGACCGCCTGAACGACGGCCTGCTCATCATGCCCATTCCCCACGGCAGGCGCGGAAAACTTCGCCTGAGACTGGCCGAGCTGTTGCCGGGCAAGGCGATCAAGAGTGTGTCCGTCTCCGCGCTGGACGCGAAGAAAGAACGCCTCGGCCCTGTCTCGTTTACGCGCACAGCAGACGCGGTCGCTTTCGAAACAATGCGGCCGGAAGCGTGGTTCTACCGGTTGTCCATCGCCATGGAGGGTCTGTAAAGGAGGAACACGACATGCCGGATAAACTCAAGCTTGCCGTGGTCGGGGCCGGAGTTTTCGGGAGCATTCACCTCGAAGCGTGTGCGAGCCATGCAGGCGCCGAACTCGCCGCCGTTTGCGAAACGAACCCGGAACGGGCCGCCCGTGTTCGCGAAAAGTACGGCGTGCGGGTTTTCGAACGTGCCTCCGAGCTGGCCGCGGTCCGGGACATCAAAGCGGTCACGGTGGCAACCCCCGATTTCGCCCATGCGGACATCGTCTGCGCCATGCTCGAAGCCGGCAAGCATGTCCTGGTGGAAAAACCCCTGTCGACATCGGTGGAGGAAGCACGACGCATGGTACGGACCGCACGCACCGCGAGGCGTTTCCTCATGGTGGATTTTCACAACCGGTGGAACCCGCCCTTCGTCGAGGCCCGGGCCAGGATTGAGCAAGGCGACCTCGGACAGCCGTTCATGGCCAGTGCGCGCTTGGCCAATACGCTTTACGTACCGCTCGAAATGCTCGCGTGGGCCGGCCGCAGCGGCCCGCACTGGTTCCTCTTCCCTCACATCGTCGACCTCGTGTGCTGGCTCTTTGGCCAAGAGGCCCGCCGTGTAATGGGCTGGGCGCGGAAGGGGGTGTTGACCGCGAAGGGCGTCGATGCGTACGATGCGGTGCAGGCCATGCTGATGTTCGACTCGGCGTCCGCACTTCTCGAGACGGCCTGGGTCCTCCCCGAGTCGCATCCCACGCTCGTGGATTTTCAGGTCACGCTTCTGGGAACACGGGGACGCATGGCATTCCACCCACTTGGGCCCGTAATCGAAGTTTCCGGCCCAAAAACCTTCTCGCAGCCGCCGGTGGGTGGGGCGCAGTCGATGTACGGCCGCACCGAAGGTTGGCAACTCAGCCCCATCCGACATTTCATCGATTCCGTGCTGGCCGATACCGAACCCATGTGCACGCCCGAAGAAGGTTTCCACAACACGGCCGTGATCTGTGCGGTCGAGGAATCGATTCGGACCGGGGCGCCCGCAGACGTGGCGACCTTTTCCTGACCGTCATGCTCTTACAGGCGCGCCCCAGTGTTGTCCCGCGGGTCGGAACTCCCAGAAGGCGAGACCGCGCCCGATGCGGATACGGCGTTCGTCCGGACCGTTTTACGCTCCCTGCGCCTCCGCGAATACCGTCCTGTCGACGGGGCGGTGCTTCCCGCCCGGAACAACCATCGGCTGCCGGCGTCTAATTAATGGTTAGTATTCCCATTGACTCGCAGTATTCTATCTCGTGCGGGATCTTTGAGAATGCACGGGCCGAGATCGGGAAGGAACGGAGGCAAACCGATGAATCACAGCGAAGTCCGCCGTCCGAAACTCTCACTGACGGCCGAGGTGACGCTTCTGGCGTCGGTGGTCACCGCGCTCAGCATGGCGATCTACGCCGGGTTCCAGTACTTCACCATGCCGGGCCATACGCTGTCGGGGCTGCTCTTGGAGCACAGTTGGCACGTCCTCGCTCTGGGCGGGCTGACCTATGCGGTCCTGCACACCGTGCTTCATCACCAGATCGTCAAACCGATTCGGGCGTTGTTCCTGAAATGTTACGCCGTAACCAAAGGCGACCTTTCTCCTGTATCCATTACCACCCGTGTCGATGAGATCCGGGAAATCGCCGACGGTATCAACATGATGCTTCAGCAGTTGCGCGATACCGGAGTGTCGGGGAACCTCCGGGAGTTGGCGGCCTATGCCGAAGAAGTTCGACTGGTCGCCGAGAATCCGGAGAACAATCTCACGCCCGCAAGTCAAGACCTGCTCTTGGAACTCTCCGAGAAACTCACAAACGTCATCAAGGTCCGGGAACATGCCCCGTGAGGCATGACCGGAAAGGGACGCGTCCCGAGGACACCTGACGCGAAGAGACTGTCCGGCACGACCTTGTTCTGGAAGGAAGCGCGTCCCCGTTCGCCGGACAGGGAAGGAGGTGAGGCACGGGACCATCACACAGAGCCAGTCTGTTGCGGAGGGTCAAGTGACTGTTCAATCACGGAATTGTGTGAGCATGGGAGAAGATGACAATGAAAGCGTTATTCAGCCGACGGAACACCGGAAAAATCGCCCTTGCGTGCGGGGTCGTGTTGTTGGCCCTGGCAGTGGCCGGATGCCAAACGCCCGGCAAGCTCGTCTCGACAGCGACGAGCACGGTTTGCCCAATGTGCAAATCCGAGACGCGAACCACTGCCGTCAAAGGGCTGACGTACACCAAGCACATTTGCCCAAAATGCAAAACGGTCCGCAACACGGGCACGTCGGATGAGGCGGCGGACGCCACGCAGGTTCATGTTTGCGACCAGTGCAAAGCGGTCGTGAACACCTGCCCGCTTTGCACCTCGAAGTAAGAGGCTTCGCATATCGGAAACACCGGAACCGGGCTCAGTCCGGCTCCGGTGTCTTTTTTTGCCGATCCCCGAGAGTCGAGGTTGCAAACGGTCGCCGGGCGAAACCCGGGTTCGCCCTTCTGACGAGTCCGACGCCGCGTCCAGACGGGCCTCGGTCGGTTGTCGGGAGTGCTTCCCGAGCGTCCCATCTCGCCACGTCGAGCGGGAACTGCGAGAACTCCACGGCGGGGCGCGTTTTCAACGAGCCGTTCGTCCTGCGATTCCGGTTCTACCAACCGGCCGGCGAGAACGGCGGGTACGCGGGTGTGGTCCGTTTCTCCGCCGTACAGCATGATTGGTGGATCGAATGGATGCCCCCGCGCATGAACCTTTGGACGACCACGAAGGGCGAATGGGCGTCGTGCTGATCCATGGACAAACTCGCGTACGACAGATTGTGCACGGTGCGGGCACGCAACGCCCCGTGCCAAGCGAGCCGAGACACGCCGAGCCGGTCGCGCCTGCCCATTGCGGCAAACCGAAAACATGGGAAGGTGGATATCGACCGGCGACACCGGGCCGATTCCGGTCGGGCGAGGATGAGTGTGAACAACCACGTTGTGGCTCGGGACGGCCCTGACCGAGGGGTCCGGAGTTTTGCGATTCGGAAGAATACACTCCGATCCCGGCAGCCCCGCGCCACTGGACAGCACCGGACAGCAGGCCCTGCGGGGAATCGTCAGACCTCGGTTTCCGGGAAATCGTGGAGGGTCGGCGCGACGCCGGAGACCGGGACCGAAGCGGATGGGACTTCTTCGATGACACGCAAGGACTTCCACTTGCCGCCCCGGAAACGCAGGCAGAAGACAAGCCCCATGGCGGTCACCAGCCCGACGAAAACGCACCAAACCGTCTCGGGGCGGTGCCGGAGGACTTTGATCTGCGTCCAAGTCGACACCGTAATCAGCCAATGACAGGCGACCGAGGCCGCCATGACCCAGCGCGTGTCCCCTGCACCGCGCAACGCTCCGCCGAACACGAGCATCAGAGCGTCGCTGATCAAGTAGAGACTGGCCATGCGTACCATGAACACCGCCTGCGGCGCCACGGCGGAGTAGTCGAGCCCCGGTCCATGGGGAGTGAAAACGCCGACGAGCAGCCCCGGCACGGCCACGAACAGCACCAACACGGCGAGGGTGTATCCCAACGCCGTCTTGAGTCCGGAATACGCGGCCCGCTCGGCGGTGAGGGGACGACACGCCCCCATGTAGCGTCCCACAAGGCTGGTGGTCCCCACGCCGATGCCGATGATGGGGATAAATGCCACCATGTCCCAATTGAAAGTGATGGTCACTGCGGCGGCCACGTCCCGGCCATAAGAGTACATCATCTGTACAAACAGGTTGAATGCGGTCATGTTCAGGAAAAACTCCGTTCCCGAGGGCAGGCCGAAACGCAACAGGCGCCCGGCGATATCGAGGTTCGGGCGCAGGCGGCGCCATGTCCGGAATTCGCGTCGATTCTTCGCGGAAAAGTAGGCTGCGGCCAGTATGACCACGCCCACAACCGCCCCGATCACGGTGCCGTAAGCCGCACCGCGGATGCCGAGAGCGGGGAAACCGAACTTGCCGAAAATGAGCAGATAGTTGCACAGAACATTCACGATCATGGCCGTGATGCTTGCCGCCATGATGACCCGGGTGCGTCCGATCCCGGAAAAGAAGCTCCCGAGTGCGGAGCGCAGCAGCGACAGGAAGCTGAACCGGACAAGGATGCCGAAGTAGGCGGTCTCGAGCACGAACTGGCGGGGATCGTGTCCGGCGGAGCGCAACAGCCACATTCCCGCCGGCGCGGCCAGCAGTACAAGAGGATATCCGACCGCCGCAAACAACAGCCCCTGGCCCGCGGCCGCCCCGCACCGTTCCCTGCGCCCGCTGCCCAGGTATTGGGCCACCAGAGCGTTGGTGTAGCCGATGACCCCGAGGAAAAAGGTCAGCAGCATGAAGCATGTCATCCCGCCGCTCATGGCGGCAGCCATATACTCCTTGCCCAGGCGCGCCAGGAACAGGCGGTCGGCGAACATCATCATGGTGTCGGCCGCCTGACTGACGAACATGGGGAAAGCGATGGTCAACAGCTCGCCGATGCCGCCGTCGTCCTGAAAATGTGCTCTGAGGCGTTTGGGAAGCACGTTGGGTCTTCCGGGTTCGGGGGCGGGCGGGCGGAACGCGCCGGCTCAGGAGAACCGGCGCACGGTCTGTTCGAGCACGACAGCTTGGCGGCGGGCTTCGACAGTATCGAAGTAGTTGGTTTTGAACATGGCAATACGGGGCTGGATGCGCTCCCAGGCGGGGCACAGCCCCGGCGAGTAGTCGGGCCAGTTTCCGGTCCACTGCGGGTAGCGCTCCGGGCGGGCCCGGATGGCGACGGTCAGGTTTTCGAAGACCTCCTCCAGATGCACGGGACAGTAGGCGCCGTAAAAGCCGTCGCCGCCCAACGCCGTGAAGGTCCGGCGGAACTCGGCCCAATCCACGTCCTCGCGTTCGATTTTGACCGGGTATGTCCAATACGTGTGCCGGTATCCCTCGGGCACGCGTTGAGGGGTGAGCCAGTCGCAACGGTCGACGACCTCGGCAAACGCCTCCGCGCACAGACAGCGCATCTCGACCAGTTCCTCGACCCGCTCGAGTTCGGCGAGGGCCACGGCGCAGGCGATCTCGGGCAGGCGCTGGTTCCAGCCCAGAGAACAGTGGCGACGGTAGTCGGGATGACAGCGGAGTTCCTCGTCCACCACATTGTCGCCGGGAGTCACGGAGAGGTCGCGAAAGCCGAGGGTCGCGGCCCGGCGCGCCTTCAAGGCCAGGTCCGGATCACGACAGATGAGAATGCCCCCGTCGCCGCACGTGACCGTTTTCGACGCCTGGAAACTGAAACTGGCGAAATGCCCGATCGCTCCGGCCACGCGGCCATGGTATTCGGAGAGGTATCCCTGCGCATTGTCTTCGATCACGATCAGGTCGTGTTCGCGGGCCAGTTCCATGAGCGGACCCATGTCGGGCATGAGACCGCAAATGGAGACCGGAATGACGGCCTTGGTGCGGGGGGTGATCTTGCGCCGGACGTCCTCCGGATCGAGGGTCCAAGTCTCGGGGTCCACATCGGCAACCACGGGCACGGCATTGCACTGCAGGGCCGCGGCCGGAGTCGAAAAGACCGTGAACGCCGGGACGATGACTTCATCGCCGACGCCCACGCCGGCGGCGAGCAAGGCGGACTGGAGCGTGGCTGTGCCGTTGCAATGGGCGATGCCGTACTTGGCGCCCATCCGTTCGGCAAAGCGCTGCTCGAGCCGGGCCGTCATCCCGACCGAGTGCGCATTGTGGAAGCCGAAATCGAGGACGTCCCCGACATACTCGCGGGCTTTTGGCGAAACCCGGGGAATGGACCGATCCTGGATGTGGGCCATGGGCATGTCACTCCAATACAGTCCGCTCCAGAACCGGACGAACGGCTTCGCGATTTTCGGGGAGCGAGAATCTGTCGAGCCGAGTTTTCCAGCCGCCTCTTCGTGCGTCGTTCTGCGCGGTCCCGGGAGTCGTCCCGTCCCCTCGACTGTGCACTGCGCACTCCGCAGGGCCTCGGGGGGCCGTCCGAAAGCCACGCCGACCGGGTATGGGCACGTCGCAACGGGCGAGTCCGAGCCGTACAACGGAGCGACGAGTGCAGTCGAGTTGGACGGGGCCCGGCTCACCCCGCTTCGTAGTAGACCCAGCGTTTCGAGAGTCGGAGCTGCACGAACGTGACCCCGAGCACCACCACGAAAAGGACCCAGGCCATGGCGGCGGCGTATCCCATGTTCCCGTAGCGGAACGCATTGTTAAACAAGTGGTAAACATAGAACAGGGTCGAGTTGTCCGGGCCGCCCTGGGTCATGATGAATGCCTGGCCGAAAATCTGAAAAGTGCCGATCATCCCCATCACCAAGTTGAAAAAGATGTACGGCGTGAGCTGGGGAATGGTGATATAGCAGAAGCGCTGCCAGGCATTGGCGCCGTCGAGCGCGGCGGCTTCGTAGAGCTGCTCATTAATCCCTTTGAGGCCCGCCAGCCAAATGATCATGTTGCTGCCGGCGCCCCACAAGCCCATGACGATGATGGCCGGCTTGCTCCAAAGGGGGGATTGAAGCCAGAGCGGGCCTTTCAATCCGACCGACTGGAGCGCCAGGTTGATGAGTCCGCCCTGGGGGTTGAAGATCCAGATCCAAAGGATGCTGGCAGCCACCATGGGGACGATGGCGGGAAGATAAAAGAACGTGCGCCAAACGGCCATGCCGCGAATCTTCAGGTTGAGCAGGAGGGCCACGGCCAGACCGGCGGCCATGTTCAACGGCACGCCAAGGGTCATAAAAAGCGTATTGCGGAACGAGAGCCAGAAGAGACGGTCGTGGGCAAACATCCAGCGATAACTGTGCAGGCCGATGAACTTGGGCGGGTTCAGGATGTCGTAGTCGCAGAAACTGATCAAAAGCGAGAACAGCATGGGCCCGCCTCCGAAGATAATGAACCCGACGATCCACGGCGCGGCGCACAGCCAGCCGGCCCGCCACTGTCCGCGCAGATAGCCGCCGCCGGCGCCTTCGATGACACCTCGACCCGCCTGCTTGCGGAGACCCAACATCCTGCCGAGACGTCGGCGGAAGCGGGGCCGAGTGTCCCAGGCGTACACCGTCGCGCCGGCCGCGACCAGCAAGAATGCGTAAAACGCGAAAAACCACTTCCAGCGGATCGGACGGCCCTCGACCGGGTGCAGGACGCGGTCGAGTTCGCGTTGGACGACGGCGGCGCCCCGGTCGAGCGCGGCTTTCGGGGTCAAACGATGGTAGAGCGCGGCCTCCATGGCCGTTACGTGCTCGTTCCACAACAGTTGCCCCACCGGCGTGACGGGTCGGTAACGAGCCTCCGGCAACAGTTGATTGAAAACGCGACAGGCCGCCTTGATGTTCTCCGGGACGCGCGGATTGTTGTAAACGTACTTGTCGAACACAAACTCGTTGAGTTTTTTCACCGGCAGTTGACGCGGAATGTAAAGACGGCCCTGGGCCTCGGCGATTTCGCGTTCGCTCTCGATCCAGATCAGAAACGCCCTTCGCCCGGTCATGAAACGGATAAAATCCCAGGCCGCCTGTTTGTGAAGGGCATTGGCCGGAATCGCGTACGCCCAACCGCCGTTCCAACTGACGGTCCGGCGACCTTTGGCGATTTCGTGTCGAGGCAGCGGCGGCGGCGCCACACCAAAGTCCAGATCGCGCCCATAAGCGGCCAGGAAAGGCACCTGCCAGGAACCGTCGATCTTCATGGCGATCTTGCCTTGAATGAACGGATCGAGTTCGCCGCCCTGGAAACCGGCCTGGAAGGCCTGGACCTTGGCATAGCCGCCGATAGCGTCGTAGACGTCGGTCATGTAGCGAAGCGCCTCGACGATTCGCGGCGAGTTCAACGTGCAGCGCGTCCCGTCTCGAGACATGAACTCGCCGCCCGCCATCCAGCCGTACATATACAGCCAACTATTACCGAATTGCGGTGCGAAACCCACCACCTTGAGTTCCCCGCGAGCGTCACGCTCGGTCAGTCTTACGGCGTATTCCTTGAGTTCGTCCCAATCGCGCGGCGGACGGGCCTCGCCGTTCTCGTTCACCAGTCCGGCCCGCTTGAGCAGGTCCTTGTTGTACAACAGGGCACGGTCGTCCACGGAGGTGGGTATGCCGTAGACCTTTCCCCGGTAGCAGGCTTCATCCCAACAGGACTTGTAAAAGCGTTCGGCGCACGGGACTTCGTCGAGCCCGGCGGCTTTGTCTTTGGCGATAAAACCGTCCAGGGGTTGAAAGGCGCCGCGGGCCGCCCATTCGGCAACGGCGTACCGGTCGAACCAAATCACGTCCGGCGGCATACCGCCGGCCACGCTGATCAAGAAACGGGTTGGATCGGCGGTTTGGTTCCGGGAGGCGTTTTGCCCGGAAACCACGCGATAGATCGGACGGCTCGGGTCCCGGGCGTGGGCTTCCTCGCTGTCGCGTTCGAACGCCCGGACCGCGTCCGCCATGGCCCCGCTGATCGGCCCGCCCGGCCCCATATAGGTGATCTCGACCACGCCGGCTCGGTTTCGACGGCCCGAGACGGCGGTGCGGGTGCGAGAGGGGTACAGCAGCCACAGAACCAAGCCGAGCACCAGAAGCCACGAGATGGTTTTCCAGGTTTTCATGACTGTATGGGACCCTGGTCCGATGCTTGGGGCGAAGCGGAATACGGAGGGACGTGCGCGGACGACTTATTCCCCCATCAATGATTCCGCCGGTTGTTTTTCGATGGTCAGCCCGTCCTCGGGCGCGGCTTGAACTTGGGACACTGCCCGAGAAAACGGCACGGGTTGTCGTAAAAGACCGCCTCGACCGTGGCCTCGTCGTGGCCCCGGCGGCGCATCTCGAACAACGCCTGATGCAGCGTGGCCGGGTCCGACGGCCCCCAGTCTCCGGAGGCATCCACCAACATGCGGTCCACGCCGAAGACCTCGAGCGCGTCCACCACCCGGGACGGCGAGTTCTTGGTCACCGGATAAATCGTCATGGCCGCCCAAAAGCCGGCGTCCCGGATCGGGCCGATGGTGTGTTCCTCGGCATGATCGAAACATACCCGCTCCGGGTCGATTCCGCCGTGACCCTCGAGATAATCGAGCATCATCCGAGTACCGCGGAGTTTGTCGTCCAGGTGCGGCGTGTGAATCCAGATCAATTGTCCCCGTTCCAAGGCCAGTTCGACCTGCATTTCGAACACGGCCATTTCATTCTTCGTGTTCCGGTTCAGACCGATTTCGCCGACACCCAGTACGTTGGGCTTATCCAGGAACTCGGGAATGAAGGAAATGACCTCTTTCGAAAACTCGACGTTTTCGGCCTCTTTCGGGTTGATGCAAATCCAGGCGTAGTGCTGAATCAGATACTGGGCCGCACGGCGCGGCTCGAATGTGGTCAGGTGCGTGAAATAGTCGTAGAAGGCCGCGGGACTCGTCCGGTCGTACCCGGCCCAGAATGCCGGCTCGCAGCATGCCACGGTGTGCATCATGGCCATGCGCTCGTAGTCGGCCGTCGTTCGGGCGATCATGTGGATGTGCGGTTCGATTACGCGCATGAGGCCCTCCGGATCTTCGGGCGGCTCGACATTGTGGGGACGATATTGCGCGGGCTGCGATTCCGCCGGCAGGCAGTTGCGACGGGCTCACACGGACAGGTGTTCGAGAAAACGCCGGGCGCGGTCGGCGTCCTCGCCCAATGCGAGCCGGCCGGCCGCCCGCAGACGGCTGAGCCTGGGATCGTCGGTCGCACCGCCGGCACGCTCGATTCGGTCGAGGGCCGCGGCGACCTCGAGCAGGTGACTTCGCATGTCGTGATAGTATAGATCGAGCAGCTCCGGACCGCTCTTTGGCGGGGAAAGGGCCATGGTCTATCTCCGAAAAAGTCGACCGCTCCAGCAGGCACAGAGTGCGGGGACGTCGATCAAGGCGGCGGGCCCGGACAGGCCTGCCGCGAACCACCCGTAAACGTACCGATCCTCGCTGCCCTTGCAAGTCCGCAACCCAGTCCCGGCACTCCGGCCCCATCGACGACGAAATCTTCTGCGGCCCAGTACTCGTCCGCGCAAAGTCGGGGGCACGCAAGTTGTAACGAACGGATGATCCGGGCGACAACTTGTGGAGGGCGATTCCTCAGGCGATACAGCCGCAGCTCCCGGCAAGCGACTCAGGAGAATGATCCCAAGCCGTCCAATGCGCATGTTCCACTTGCGCACTCCGACGAGCTTCGGTGGTGTGGATGCGCGCGACAGGGGAGCGCGCGCGTCCGGGGTGGAGGGAGATTGCGCGGAGGGCCGTCGAGGGGAGCGGACGAGCGTGCGAGTCACTCGTGCAGAATCAATGACCGACCAAACGGACTCGGAGGGTCCCCTCCCCTTCCTGTAGGGCTTCGAGGGCCTTGCCGACCACTGCCTGCTCCGGAACGAACATGCGACCGCCGAACGAGATCGGGCTCAACACCCCGAGACGACCCGGAACCGACCGTGACAGTCCCAGCAGCGCCCCCGGCCGGATGGGGCCGTCGGCCGCCGTAACCTTCACCGGAACGATTCCAACGATCGCCACGGGGACGCGCACGCTCGCCGTACCCCGCCGGTTTTTCTGTTGGGAGACCCCACCCAAGATCCCCGGGGCGGTGGAAACCACGCCGATCACCCCGCTCGCGTCCGACCGCGCCGCCCGGACCACGCCGCTGCCGTCCGGCGCCAGGGCCAGTACGTCGCCCGGTTCCAGGGAAACGCCCGGCGCCGCCGGCAGATGCTCCGCGAAGTCCGCGCGTGCTGTGGCGTAGGCCTTGGCCGTCACCACCCCGAGATGGTCGACCCGGAAAACCGGCTCCCCGGCCTGACGGTGCAGCGGGATCGTGGCCACGTAGATGTACAGCTTGCTTGAGGACGTTTCCGGGTCCGCGTTTGGATCTCCGAACTGCAGGAAGGCCACTTTCGTGCCATCGTTGGAGATGCCGATCCCGAAGGCGGCAGAGGAAAAGCCCGGTGCACGAATCCGATACAGCCCCCAGTCCGTATCGGTCAGACCGCGACCACGGTCGGCGACGTACAGTTGCATCGGACCATCCTCGAACTCGAACAAAACCCGACTGCCGTCGGCGTTCATATCGACGACCCTTACGGTACCAACCCAAAAGACACTTTCCTCCGGAAATTCAGGGTCCACCATCCCCCAGAGGTCGAGGCCACCCTCCGTGGGAGTGTAAACGACCTGTTTCTGGGAGCCGTCCAGCTTGGAAACGACCACCTCGTTATTGAGCCAATGCGAGTCAACTGTGGTGTCCTCGGTATAAGCCACCCACTGTCCGTCGCCGCTGACTGTGGCGCCGCCCCAGTAGTTCGCATTGAGGGACAGTTGCGTTGTGGTGCCCGGGCGGCAGACATAGGCGTCGGATACGACTTTCTTAAACGGTTGTCCAAAGTCGTCGTAATACCCCGACTCGATTTCGTGTTGCCCGGAAAGCACGACCGCGGACGAGCCGTCGCCGGCGATGCTGAACAGCACGGTCTCCGAGTCCGTGTCGAATCCCGTTTGCTCGTCGCCGAACACGATGGCGTCCGGGTCTTGGTCCGGCGCCGTGAAGTGGGCGCGCCAAAGCAGTGTTTTTCCTTCGACATTGACCGTCGGTCGCCAATACTCCTGGCCGTCTTTGACATACGACTCCCAGCCCCATTTTCGGGCCGAAAGGTCGAATGCGTAGAAGCCGTCCTCCGTGAGCGGCGGCCCCGTACGGGACGGTCCGGAGAGAAAATAGGAGGTGCCGTACCCCCAGAATGTCCACCCGTCGCTTTCAGTGGTCCCTTCGTGGCCTGGGCCGCACAGATAAGAACGCCCACCGCCGACCGTGTCGTATGTGAACGGACCGCCGGGGTTCAGCTCGTAGTCTATGCCGAGCACAGAAGCATCGGAATCCACCCAGAATACCGCCGGGCTTTGAGTGTCGAAATCTTCGCCAACGCCAATGTGGGTCGGGTATTCGGAGCCGTCGGCCGGCACGCAGTAGACGTGGGATTTCCCGTCCGCGCCCGTTTGATTGAAAACCACTTTCGTCCCGTCCGGCGACAGCAGCCGGAACGTGGAAGCAGAAGAGGTGGAAGACAGTCCTTCCGGCGTGACGCGGACGTACGTGATCTGCTGCTGTCCAGACACGGATGCGGCGAAGAGCCAGGCCGCCAGAGCCAAACCAACTCGGCAGACACACGCCGGGAACGAAACGTTGCAGACCGCTCGTTGTCGTTTCATGTGCATGACTCGCAATTCCGGAAGAGGAGGCTCACCGAGACCAATGCGACCGATTGGACGGATCAGCGCCCGAGGGGGCGTGTGGCCGCCTGTCAACGAATCAGCACCTTCACCGTCCCGCTCGCTTCTCTCATGCTCTCGAGCGCGCGTCCAATGACGGTACCGCCGCCGTACACGGCCTGGCCGTTCTCGAGCGTAAACAGAGGCACGGCCCGGGCCGCGTATCCGGCCCGCGTCGGACTAACGGCGAGCAGGTCGTTGGGGCGGACCGGACCGTTCTCGTTCGTCACCTTCACCGGAACCACGCCGACAACGGCCACCGCCACCTTGCCGGTGAGGTCGCCGCCGCTGCCGCCGACGAACCCGGGCTGGGTCGAAACCACACCAACCACGGCGGCGGCCCGGGCCGCGGTCGCCCGCACGACCTTGCCGTCTTCGCCCACAGCCAACACATCGCCCGGACCGAGCCCGGTTTCGCCCGGCAGCATTTCCGCGAAATCCGCAGCCCACGTGTTAAACGTCTTCGCCCGGACCGTTCCGTCGTTTTCGACCACGAATCGCCGGGTGGTCCCACTCCATCCTTCAAAGAGATTTCCGGAAGTCGAGCTGGCTTTAACCGCTACGGCATCTCCCCTGCCCCAAACGCCGACCGCTCCGGCGCCCGCCACCCCGGCCCCGGTCGTCTCATCGAGGTTCACGCCATAAACCCCCATCGCTTGACCGCCCGCTGCAATGCCTTTTACGCCCGCGGAATTCGCCGTGGTACTGAAGGTCTTTCCGTAGACGCCGTCGATCAAGCCGGTCGTCCCGGTCGCAAATCCCATCACTCCCACGGCGCCGTCCGTAGTGCTGTCGGTTTGCCCGTAGACGCCGACGGTTGCGCCGGAGACCCCCTTCGCCCATCCCGTCACTCCCGCGGCGCCGTCCGTGGTACTGCTGGCCTCGCCTGACACGCCGGCCGTCGCGCCGGAACCGCCTATCGCGGTCCCCTTCACTCCCGCGGCGCCGGCCGTAGTGCTGCCGGTCTCTCCCCATACACCGAAGACTTTTCCGGAAATCGATTGGGCAAGCCCCATGACCGCCGCAGAATCGTTCTGCGGCGCGACGATGGTCCCGAGCACGGCCGCCGAAGGACCGGTCGGAGCCTTGTTGTTGATGGTGAGTCCGAATTGGGCATTGTCGCCCTCGTAGGTCTTGCCGAAAATGTCGACATCCGTTGGCGTTGTGCCCGCCTGATCAACCTTTTTGGCGTACAACGCATAGGGAACCGCATGAATGCGTACTCGCGGCTGCATGACGGTATACTCGCGCCGGCCGGCGGGAGAAACAGCGGTTTCAAGCCAGCGTGCCTCACCGACAAACACGCTCGCGCCGAAATCGAGCGAAACGGTGAACACTCCGTTGACCACGCTGACTCCGGACGCGGCAACGGTGTCGCCCGCTTGGTTCCCGCCAGAGGCGGCGTCGAAAAGTTTGAACTGCATGTCGTACGCGCCGGTCACGGGCGCGCCGTTCAGGGTGAGACTCCCCTGGTACATAAACGCCGTACCCAAATCTGCCGCGCCGAGTCGCGGCGCGACAATCAATACCGCCGCCATTGCAAAGCTGCCGAGAATCTCTTTCATAATCGTGTTCTCCTCAACCATGAACTCATTGCGTCCATTCGGCCCCGGACCCCCTGGAAGGCGACGCTCCACGGAGCCGAAATCCCCCCGACGAAGGCGCCTTCATCTCCGCAACTGCCGCAATCCCAGCGAACGCCCCTCCAGGTCTCTCGCCCGGCGACTCAAGGACCGGTCGCATCGAGCACCACCGGCGTTTCGACCGTGTCGGTCCCCGGATGGAACACCCAATGGCCGCGCCGGGGGCGCAACGCGTTCGCCGGCCGATACTCGCGGCCGTTCCACACCCACGCAGGGCCCGCCACCCGCCCGCCCAGTACGGCGGTCGGAGAACAATCCGCGGGACGCGCGTCGGCCAGGGAGATCAAGTTCCAGCCGGGACGCAAACGCAGGACGTACCGCGTGGGGTCGGTGCCGTCGCGGAACTCATCCGCATTGGTCGATCCGTCCCGGTCCGGGTCGGCGTCGGGCGTACAGTCGGCGAGTGTGTCGAAGAAGACCAATTCCCAGGCATCGGCGATCCCGTCGCCGTCCGTGTCTTCTCGTGTCGGAGAAACGTGTTCCCGGGGCACACGCGGCAGGGCGCGGGTATCGAGCGGAATATGGACCGGAGCGGGGTCGGTCCGATACACCCAGTAACCCTCCAGGGGTTTGATCTCGTCCGACGGCTGATAGGAGCCGTTCCTCCAACACCACATCCGCCCGACAACGTGGGCGCCGAGAAGTTGGGTCGCGGCCGGTCCGGAGCAGCGGAACGGTAGGGAAATCAGGTTCCATCCCGAAGTGAGCGTGAGTTCCCGAAGCAGAGGGTTGCTGCCCTGTGCGTATTCGTCGAGGTTCGAAGAGCCGTCGTCATCCGGATCGTCCAGGGGACCGGCGTCGAGATTGCCGAAGCACGCCTGCTCCCACCAGTCGGGGAGTTGGTCGTCGTCCGAGTCCGGATCGGTGAGCGCGATGTCCACGCCGGTCACATCGGAATCGAGCACGACGGCGGAGGGATACGTTCCAGCGGCTTCGGTGGGGCCGGGGGAGAAGTCGCCGTCGGCGTCCACGAAGGCGCGGACATACCAGGTGGCGGCAGGGAGATTGGCGAAGGTGTACGACGTGCGCGAAGAGGAAACAACCTCGACGGACCGGACCGGAGCGCCGGCGAACGAGGCATTCAGGAACACCTGAACCACGATGGACCCGGGCTGGCGCCCCGTGTAAAGGACGGCCCCGGACAAATCATACGCCTCGCCCGTGTTCCCGACGCCGCCCCAAAACCCGGAGACCAACGCAAACCCGCCGCCGGTCGACACCCCGGCCGCGGGTTGGCCGAGCGTGGTTCCCAACAGATACTTGCCGCCGTCGGAAAGCGCAGTTGCCCCGCCTCCCGCCACGCAGGTCCGAGCCAATTCCAGACCGCGCGCCGCCGCGACGGTCAGTCCGCAACACACAACTGCAATCGACAGCCGAACAGTGTGTCGTGCAACCATGCCGGCGTCCCCCGGTCGACAGGCGCTCGGGCACTGCACTCCAGACAAGGGCCCCGGCCCGAGTGCCAAAACGCCCCGACAACGGCATCCGCCGGCGTCCCCTTCCGCCGCCGCGGGGCACAAGGCGAAGAGCTTACGTCATGTGAATAATTATAAACAGGATCGAAGAATATGTCAAGTCAGGTGCTGTGTCCAACCTGAGTCATGCACAAGCCCGGCGACTTCGTCGGGAGGGAGGGCGCCGGGGAAGAAGGGTTTGTTCGAAGCCAGAAGACTTGACTCTCGCAAAGGCGCAAAGAACGCCGAGGAAGGAAAGGGAAGGAACCGGGACAGGATTGACCGGATGGGATGTTGTCCGGTTCATTTGATCCTGTCCAAGGCTTTCTCTGCGGTCTCCGCGTCTCGATCCCGCAGAGCGGGAGGGCGAGAGAAATCCGGAATTCGATCAAGTCGATGGAGGGGGAGGCTCGAAAACTCGCGCCCCTCATCGTATCGTTGTCGGGGCATCTTGAATCCGGCGGTTGCGGCTCGGAGAGCAATGCGGGTGAACGCCCTTTTCCTGCGCCGTCGTCGCCCTCGCTCGGGCCGCCTTTCTCCACTCAAGCGCCGCGGACCACCACTTCGCTTGCGGAGTCCGCAACCAAGGCCGCGACCTGCTGCAGTCGTTCCGGGGACGTGCGGGGTGCGCGACGGAGGGCGCGGTCGGGCAGGTTGTCCCGAGGCACGAAAGCCTGGAGCGCAAAACGCCGTGCGCCCCGAACCAGGTCGGCGATGCGGCGCATTTCCGCATCGGAATGAAATGCGGGAAGAACGGTGGTGCGGAATTCGTAGGCACGCGCTTCACGCCGAACCAACTCGACGGATCTGGCGATCCGCTCGGGGTGATCGAACTTCACGAATTCGGGATAGCTTTCGAGGCTGCACTTAACGTCCATAGCCACGAAGTCCACCAGCGGCAACACCGTCGCGAGGAACTCGGGCCGGGAGCCGTTGGTGTCCAGTTTGATCTTGAAGCCCCACTTGCGCAGTCGGACAATCAGGTCCGCCAGGCGATCGTCCAGTGTGGGCTCGCCACCGGTGATCACGGCGCCGTCCACCCAGTTATCTCGGAATCGCCCGCAAGCGGCCTCGAGCTGATCGACGGGCATTCCCGGCTTTGGCGTGCCGAGCAGCTCGGCATTGTGACAGAATCCGCAACGGAAATTGCAGCCGCTGACAAAAAACACGGCCGAGAGGCGACCGGGAAAGTCCACCAGGGATGGGGACTTGAGAACACCGTAGACGGCTGAGCGTTCGTCGCTCATAAAGCCCGGGTCTCGGCCAACACGGTTTCGACCATGCGCGGGGTAATCACGCCTTTGTCGGTATAATCGGTTTGCAGACCCAAGTAGTTGTAGAGCCTGGCCCCTTTACAGACCCGGTCGACCTTTTCGGGATCCGGATTGACAATCGGCCGAAAACAGTCGCCGTCCGTGCGACAGGCCACAACGAACCCGGGGATTCGCTGGGGATTCAGACACTCGGTGCTGCAGAAAGCGATGAGACCGTCTTCGGTTTCGACGTCCCAGTACACTTTCTCGAACCCGGCCCACTTCTCCTTTTTCAAGATGGTATCGATCCGCCTGTTGAGGGTCTTGCACTTGGGACATCCTTGCTTGCCGAACACCCATATCTGGTACTGTGCGCTCATCCTCGACGACTCCTTCCCGTGAGACTTTCGGGGCGATGGCCCGACGGACCCCGCGCAAGTCGAAACAGCCTTCGACGCCGCCGCTCAGGCTGGAGCGGCGACGAGGGGCCGGTCCGCCGATGCCGCAGCGGTCTCGACGGCATAACGACCGCGCTGCCGGGCGACCAATTCCCCGTACCGCTTGGACTTGTTCCAGTTCTGAATCTTGCTGAAATAACCGACCACACGCGTCTCGCCCACCACCTCGTCCGAGCCGCATTTCCGACAAGTCTCGTGGAGGCCACGATCATTGAACCCGCAGTGGTTGCAGTAAGTGAACTCGGGCGAAATCGTGAGTTGAGCGCACTGGGTCCGGTTGAACACCTCCCGGACGAGACGCGCGATGGATTCCGGCGAAGGACGTTCCTCGCCGACAAAGGCGTGGACAATGGCCCCGGACTCGATCAAGCTGTGAAACTTGCTCTGCTCCCGTATGCGCTCGATAAGAGAAACATCGGCTTCCGCGGTCAAGTGGATGGAATTGGTGTAATACGCCACGTCTTCGTCATCGCCTTTGACCACGCGCCGGGCTTCTTTCCGGAAGTAAACAAGGTCCGTCTTGGCCAGTCGCCGCGCCGCACTCTCGGCCGGGCTTTCCTCGAGCGTGAGTTTCATGTTGTATTTCTTTGAGAGCTTTTTGGCCTTGAGGAACATGTGGGCCGTGATCCTGAGGCCCATCTCCATGGCCGCCGCGTCCTCATGCAGTTCTTTGCCCATCAGGAAGTTGACCGCATCGTTGATTCCGATCAGGCCGAGAATGTAGGTGCACTTGTCAAGCTCCACGTACGGACGCCCGTCGCAGGCGGTTCGGCCGATCTGATGCAACGGTCGGCCCGGACCGCTCATCATTTCCGCGATCCTGGCCCGTTTCTGCAAGTGGGCCTGAACCGCCAGTTCCATGGTCCGGTCCAGCTCTTCGTATAAACCATCGAGGTCCGCTTTTCCCGCACGCGCCGCACGATAAGCGGCCTGCGGGATATTGATGGTCACGTTCTGAAAACCGCAGAATCGCATCGACTCGGGGTGACGCAGCATGCGGTTGTCGGTGATGGTGGTGCGGAGTCGGCAACAGGCCGCCAGCGTAACTTCGTCACGGTCGAAAATGAAATAGGTCGAACCGTTCTTGCTCGCCACTTCGCAGGCCCGTTGAAAAATAGCGTACTGCTCCGGGTCGGAAAACGTCTCCTGGCTCACATGAAAATCACATTTGGGAAACTCGAAGACACGACCGTTCCGATCACCTTCTTCCCACACGTCCAGCAAGGCCCTGGTGAAGTCCCGTGCTTCCTTGAGAAACTCCCCGTACGTGACGATGCTTTCACCGCGCTTCTCCAAGTCGGCCTGGATCTGAGGATCGTGGACGACTCCCTGAGCCTCGTCAACGATTTCTCGCAACACGAGCCGATCCGTGCCGTCCTCCACCCGGTAGTAGAGGTTCATCAAAGCGTTCCCGTCGGCATCGCAGTCGTCCCGGACCTGTTCCTCGAGTTCCACTGTTCGGCCGTCGGCCAGCCGCAACATGTAGTGTCCGCCCGGCCCGATGGCCGGAACTTTCTGCAAATAACGCGGCACGCCGGTGTGAACATTGAAATCGAGGAACAGCGTCTGCCCGCCCCGGGAAAAGGCATTCTGAGATCCGTTGAAGATCAACTCCTGGGCCACCTGTTTCAGGTGCTTCCGGTCCATGCCGACCAGAAACGGGGCGTAGAAAATGTTGATGTAAGCAATCCCGAGCGCGCCGGCGTAGTTGGCCTGCATCGAGGCCAAGAACGTATTCAGGTGCCCGGTCAGTACCGAGGCGCTGCGGGCCGGTCTGGACTCGGTGTTCAAATTGACCAAGTCACGCAGACCGTATTTCTTGACGTACTCGATCGAGTGTGAAGAGCAGTAGACTCGGTGCGGGTACCCCAGGTCGTGCAGATGGATCGCCCCCGTGTCGTGGGCGCGCTTGACTTCGGGCGAAAAAATCGTGTCCAAGGCCCACTGTTTCAGAATCAATTCGGCCAAGCCCAAGTTCACGGCTTCGGGGTTGTTATTGACGATATTGCTGTTTTCCGTGGACTTGCTGAACATCAGCCGGTCGACGTAGTCGCGCGGCGCGCCGTACAACGAAAGATCGCGAAGCTGCTCGTGATAGCCCCGCGCACTCAACTCGTTGTTGACCAGTTCACGGATCAAAGTGGTGTTGACACTCTCGAAATTGCCTGCGATGACCTGATTCTCGACCGCCTTCGCAATGCTGATGGCCGCTTCGGGCGCGAGGTCGGTGCGTTCCAGCAACTGGCGGGTGACTCGCTGGCGGTCCCAGGGCAGGGTCACGTTCTGGGTCGCGGACTCCACAAGCAGCAGGCTGGCGTCGGTCACGTCCACCTCGCCATCCCCGCCCGCGTCCCGCACCCGAATCCGGCGCCGGGCCACTTCCCGCTGCTTCCGATACCGCTTGTACGCAGCCACAATATTCGGCAAACCTTCCTCGGCCAAAACGATCTCCACCAAGTCCTGCACGTCCTCGATCTCCGGAATGCGCCTGCCCGACTCGTCGGGTTGCACGTAATACTCGCATAACGGATTGTTCAATTCTTCGATGACCCGGTCGGTGATACGCTGGGACAAGGCACGGTCCGGCATGAGACCTTCCTGCCGAGCGACCGCTTCCGCGGCGCGAAACACCGCGGTCTCTATCTTTTCCGCGTGAAAGGGCACTACCATCCGGTTGCGTTTCCGGAACCCGTCAAAACGTGGGGCGATGGCCATGAATTCATCCTCCGGTTTCCCGTCTCCGACCGTCGAAACAGCGGTCGGGTCCCAGGGCTGTTTTTCAAAAAGTCGCAGAGCGTCTCGGAATTGTCCGGAAAACCCCCTCGGGGCCGGCGAGCCGATCTGCACTCCAAGTTCTTCCGCGACGACCGGTAACGTGGTTTTCCCACCAAACCCCTTGCCTCCCGGAATATTCCCGTTGAGTCCGGCTTACACTATATGTTGTGCTTTTCTTCCGTGTCAACCACAATATATGGGATTTTTTTCATTTTTTCTGTAACTTGTTTGGGGCCTGCGAGAATCGTGTCGGTCGCTTTCGAAGGCCGGGGAACGGAAGAGATTCTTCGCGCCGGACGAAGGGGATGGGAGGCCCTGGCGGCGGCCGAACGCCGCCACGATCACCTCTTTCCCACCTTCCGGGTGCACTTTCTTCTCCCGGCTCGCGGGCGGCTGCGGGCGGGGCGGAGGTCGACGGTCAGGCCGGCGTTTCGCTTGACAACCTCTTCTCGAATGGTAGTCTTCATTCCCCGGGCCCCTTCCATGTGGCGCGTCGAAACGTGCGTGAGAGATCTCAATGAACGCAGCGATCGGAATCGGATCGAACTTGGGCGACTCGCCGGCGCTTATCCGGCGTGCGCTCGAGATGCTTGAGCAGGGGGGGCTTGAGGCGTGCCGGGTTTCCACCTTGTACAGGACCGTCCCCGTGGATTGCGTACCGGGGACCCCGCCGTTTCTGAACGGTGCGGTAACCGGCCGCTGGAAGAAAAACGCGGGCGAACTCCTGGCGTTGTGCAAAAGAATCGAGCGCCGGTTGGGGCGCCCGCGCGTCCACTCTTCGCGCGAAGCCAGGACGATCGACCTCGATCTCCTGTTGTTCGGAGATCGTGTCCTGCGGGATGAAGGCTTGAACGTGCCTCATCCACGTCTCGGCAGGCGGTTGTTCGTGCTGGCTCCACTGGCGGAAATCGCCGGCGACTGGCGCGTCCCGCCTCAAGGCACGACCGTCCTCCAGCTTCTCGAGCACCTGGTTCGAGAACTGGGGCCGGATGCCCGCGCCGTCGGCATCCAACCGTTGGGACAACGGGACGAACTCTGACCCCGACTCGCCAATTGCAAGGCGTCTCAGCCTGGTCTGGGAAACGTTGCAGAGTCTGCGGGTTGGCGTGCGTTCCAGATAATCTCGAGACGATCAGTATGCCCCGCGCCCTGCGTGTCCCCGGAACTCGGTCCCAACCGGGCGTGCGAAGCCCGTCCCCGCTTCTCCGTCTTTCCTCGGCGCGCTCCCCCGCTTCCTGCGGCAAAGGCCGCCTCTCGGTCTTTTCACGTCGCGCCGGCAGTTTTCCTGCGGGACGCTTGCGAACTGTTTTTCGGTTCTTTGCGAAACCTTGTCCGCCGGGGTACTTTTGGCATGGACTGCGGTATTCCCTGCCTCCCAACAACGGAGGACAACGGGAGTCGCGGCCGTGCCCCCCCATTCAGACCAAGGAGCAAGAAGCATGACCAGCCGGGAGATCGTCAGAGCCGCCGTTCTGTTTCGGAATCCCCCCAGGATCGCCCATTCGCTGCCTTCTCCCTGGCAGAACGACTTTCTCGGGACCGGGGCAAGCGCCGATCCGGATTTCGCACCAACTCGCCCCGGAGAAGACGAATGGGGCTGCGTGTGGGAAAAATCCGGGGACGATGACGCCAGCATGGGACAAGTGAAATGCCATCCGTTGACCGATTACTCGCTGTTGGACGCGTATCCGTTCCCGGACTACCGTAACCCGCGTCGCTACGAAAGCGCGCGCAAGGCGGTCGACAGCAATGCGGACGAAAAATTCGTCCTGGGAAGTATTCCTCTGTCCCTGAACCACCGCACGGATTATCTCCGCGGTTTCGAGAACCTGATGATGGATCCCTACCTCTGTCCCAAAGAATTCGAGAGGCTGCTTGACATTCAGGCGGACATAGCACTTGCCGCTGTTGAGAATCTGGCGGAGTGCGGCGTGGACGGAATCTTGTCCTGCGACGACTGGGGCCTGCAGGACCGCGTTATGATGTCGCCGGAAATCTTCCGCCGTTTTTTCAAGCCGCGTTATGCCCGGGTCTACCAACGCGCTCACGATCTCGGGCTGCTGACCTTCCTGCACAGTTGCGGCCACATTGTCGAAATCCTCGACGACTTCATAGACGCCGGACTGCAGGTGATCCAGATGGATCAACAGGAGAACATGGGCATCGACCTGCTCGCGGAGCGCTTCGGCGGCCGACTCGCCTTCTGGTGTCCGGTGGACATTCAGGCGACCATGAATCAAGGCAGTCTCGACGACGTCCGCGCATACGCTCGTCGCCTGGTCGAGACCTTCGGTCGTTTCGGCGGCGGTTTCATCTCGAAGTGGTATCCGTCTCCCAAGGCTGCCGGTCATACTGACGAACGCATCCGGGCCATGGCGGAGGCATTCACCCGGGCGGAATCGCTGCATATCGCCTGATCTCGCCCGACTTGCCGCCGTGCGGTCCGTCGCGGCCCGCCATCGGGATCGTCACCCCGATGCGGCGCGTTCCTCCGTGAGCCGCGGAATGCGGGGTTCTTCGAAGACTCGTCGCCTGGGGCCGAAAAGGGCTCACGGTGTCGGTCCGCCGCGGCCGAGAGACGGACGATCCGAGCGCAGCAACACCTCGGCCCGGCGGACGGAAAAACAATCGTCTCCGGAAAAGACCAGATACATGGCCCGGCCGTCCGCCTGCATCCACTTGGTCGGGAACGAGGAGGTTTCTCCCGGCCCCACGTCCCAGCTCCGGTTCTCCCAGACCAAGGTCCAGGGACCCCAGGGCTCGGGGGCGTCCAGCACGCAAAACCCTCCCCCAAACCGCGGCGCTTTGCCAGGGAATGTCTGACACCAAAGATAGCGTTTCAACGGCGCACACCAGGAAATCCCCGAACGCCAGCAGCCGCGTGCGCGGCGAAAGACCGCTCCTCTCTCCCGAATGTCGCCGCTCCATTCCGGGACGCCGGAACCATCGAGTCGGACGAAGAATTCGTACGCGTTTCGGTCCGTGATTCCGTCCCGAGGGCAACGTGCCAGCACCATTCGGTCCGCGGGGGTGTATGCGTCCGGGGCGTCAGGCGAGTAAGTATAGACGTATCGGTCGCGGGCGCCGGCATAATTTCGACCGAAATTCAGAAAGGTGGGACAGCCGAAAGTCCCGCTGATTCTCCACGGCGCCCACTGCCAGGTTTTTCCGCGATCCGCAGACCAACCCAGTTGCGAACTCCGCACGTTCCGGGTCCAGAGGTAGAGCACCCCGTTCACCATGAGAATGCCGCTCGCCTTGCGGCCTTTGCGGCCGTCTCCGACGGCCTCGCCGTTCGCGGAGCGGATATTGACGGCGTGCAGGTCGGGCGGATGGCCGTCCACGCGCCCAAACCCCAAACTCAGTTTTTGCGGAGTCCGCGGCTCGAAACCCCGGCCGTCCCCCCATGCCGTATACAACGCATTGTCGGCGCCCCAGGTGAGCGGCCAGTTGTCGCTGCCTTTTCCCAAGCGCAGGATCGTGGACTCCGGGGCCCAGCGCAGCCCGGCAATCACAGGACTGGGCGGCGGATCGCCCGCAGCGCGCCGATCTGCCGAATTCGCGCCGCCACTTGCCCGGCGCGCCACCTCGGCTTCACCCGAGAATGCCGCCGCGATCGGCTCGAAAAACGGCTCGAGCACCGCGTAATGCGACTGCCAGCCGTGTCGTTGCCACGCTTTGCCCGCACGCACCGCGACGAGGTCCAGGCTCGGGACCACCAGGATCAGGCTGTCGTACAACCCCCAGGCCCAGAACGCGTCCGCAGGTACGTTGTGCAGCGTTCCGTCCGCATTGTTCCACCAGAGCAGGCCGTAGTGGTTCGCGGCGGAGCCTGCCGACTTCGAATTCCATTCCGGGAGCCCCGCGACCGTGGGGTCCGGCCGGCCGGCACGTTCGACGAATGACGCGGGCAGGAGGCGCCGGCCGCGCCAGACGCCACCCCGCAGATACAGATACCCGATCCGGGCGAGTGCGTTCATGTTGGCCTGGATGCCGGACCCGAATTCGCGGCGCGGAATGCCCTCGATCTCGTGCGGCCGATAGATGTTCCGCCGCCATGTCAGGTCCCGACCGGTAATGCCGATTCTCGAGAACACGCGTTCGAACAGCAGGTCCCGGAGGTCGCGCCGATAGGCAAGCGTGACGATCTCCGCCAACCAGTTGGGACCGCCGTCGCTGTAGTACCAGCGTCTCCCCGGGACGAACAGGAGCTTTTCGTATCCGCCGGGCTTGGCGAACCCCGCCGTCTGCGTGGCCAATTCGAGCAACGTGATCTTGCCGAGCCATCCTGTTTCGGTGTTGCTCGCCGGCGGCACGCCGAAAGACGGATGCCGGTCCGCGGCCCGGTCGGTCAACCGGAGTTTACCATCCCCCAGCGCCAAGCCCAGGGCTGTGACGCCGATGGACTTGGTGGTCGACTTGAGTTCGAAGCGTTTGTCGAGATCGCCCCAGGCCATGACAACCCGACCGTGGACCACGATCATCCCCGCGCCGCCGCCCCGGAGCGCGTAGTCCCTTGCCCGTCGCAACGCCTTGCCGTCGAGTCCGAAGTCGGCCGGCGCCGCCGCAGACCAACTCCGAGCCGGCCACGCCCCCGATCCCGGCGCCGTCGCCGCGACCGCGCCCAGTAATGTTGTGATTGCCGCAGTCAGCATCCGAGACACCTCGAGGCATTCCCCGACGCCGGCAAGAACGGGCCGCCGCAAACGGCGCCGAATTCACCGGATCGGTTCGGGGGGATTGAAATAGATTGCGTAGACCCGGGGGCTTTCCAGACGCTTGCGGCCGCCGTGCAGCCGAACCCGCAGGCGAATGACGTCGCCGGGCAGACCTGCAAGCGACGTGTCCCGGCGCCAAGACGCCGGCACGGCAATCCCCGGCACGGCAATCCGATCTGCGTCCGCCAACGAGAAACCCGGGATCGGTTTCCCGGCCCGGTCCAACAGCTCGACCTGCACGTTCCGGTCGTCCCGATTGACGTTGGCGACGTTGAGCAACACGCGCTCCCGCGTTTTGTCGTGCAAACGGATGGGCACGGTCACAAAACCACCGGTGCGCGGACCGCGGCGCCTGGCGTAGCTCCAGCCGATGTCGATGCCCTGGAACCCGAAGCCGTCCCGGCGGAGCATGGCGACACCGATTTGCATGTTCTCGCCCTCGTTTCCGGTGTCGGTCCCACTGTAGTACATGTAGGTCTTGTCGCGCACGTTGACGAACCCGGGACTGCTCTGCAACAGAAACGTCGAGTCCCATTCCCCGGCGTTGCCGCGGCGCAGGATCGTGGCAAGCGGCCAGGGCTCGCGCCAGTTGAACCCGTCCCGACTCAGGACCAATCCCAGGTCTACGCGCGTATCCGCCAGTTCGTGGCGGTCCAGAAAAATGCCGAACACGCCCAGCGTGAGTCCCGGTCGGGGCCAGGGCGCCATGCCGCCGTGCGACTGGTAGAGACGGTACTTGTCCGTGAGCGACCACACCGGCGACCGATCCCATTTCCAGATCGGAACATCCAACGACGACGAGCGCGACGCCATCACCACCCGGCCGCGGGAATCGAGGCCCTGCGCATAAATCACCCATTGCGCCCCCACGCGCGTCAACACCTGCTGTTCGGCGTCGAGCCATTTGGACGGTGTCGGACGCGGAACCACGTTCCAGCGAAAACCGTCTTTGCTCCAGGCCCAGCTCCAGAGGGAATGACGCGAACCGGCGTGCGGGTTGGGCTTGGGGACCGCCATTTTGTACGGGCGCACTTTGTCCTCCGGATCGAAGTGGATAGGGCAGAGCAAACCGCCCGGGACCGCAATCAGATTGTTGGCCGTGCTGCCGCGGAAGCGGACCAGACCCAGGTTCGGCTTGGTCCAGCGAAGCCCGTCCGCGCTCTCCGCGTACGCCGGACCGCCCGGCACGGACCAATACCACATCCGGAAGCGTCCATCGTGGTAGAGCACCGACCCGGTCAGCTGCGCCCGAACTTCATCCACGCTTCCGGCGCCGCCCAAGCGAATCACCGGGTTCCCGGAATACTTCACCGCTTCGCAAACCGTGAGGCTGACGCCCTCGTTCCCGGCAATGAGCGCCGTATCCACCAGCAACATGGGCCACCGACTGTCACGCGCCGTCAAGTCGCCCCGCCGCTCCAGTCCTTGTGCCGGCGCCCCCGTTTCCGCTCCGTCCGCTCTTGTCATGGTTCCGTCCCTGCGTTCCATACCGCCCCCCGCAACCATCTCCGTCGCCAGAACGCCGAGATAGACAACCGCAGTGACCGATGCAGACCATATTCGGAATGTTGGCGCCATGGTTTCTTTCCCGATTCGTCCCCGGATTCTGCGCCACACGCCCGCTTCCCTGAATGTACTTTCCCGTCCATCGCAGTCGCGTCCCGCGATCGATTCGCCCGGCTCGGGCGGGAAACGGCTCCCGCGATGGACTCCGAAAGCGCTGTACGGCGGACCGCAACGCGATCAGGTGCGACCATCACGATCTTCGGTTCCCGCCTCGTCGCGGCGGTGAGCGGCAGCGGCCATTTGACGAAGGCGGTAGGCCGCGACAAGCAGCACCAGAATCAACACCACCATCAAGGGAAGGACTTCGCCGATACGCCGGGCCCACTCGATGACATGACCCAGGGCGTAAGTCCAGGAAACGATGGCCAGGATCGTGCCGGAAAGGACTACCCCTACGACCACCGCAGGCCGCATCCCCAAGAGAAACCCGATCACGCTGCCGACCAACGGCCCGGTCATGAAGAACGGGAACCAGACGAAAGCCAGCAGCCCGGGAACCCCCCAATGCAAAACGCGCTGGCGCTGGGCCTCGGCTGAACGATGCATACGGTCCAACGTTTCGTCCAAAAACGGCAAACGGATCAGGCGCTTGAACGAGAGGGAGAAAATCGGAAAAAACAGACATACCACCGCTCCCTCGATCAACGACCCCAGTGCGATGGCCTGGAGCCGCGAAAAGCCGACGGAGAGCGCTGTGGTGATCCCGCCCGCCCGCCCGGTTGTCAGGTGGGCCGCCAACACGGAAGGGAGGACCTCGGCCAGC
>JAADHN010000150.1 GCA_013151865.1 Kiritimatiellota bacterium | reverse complement strand
GATCCCGGAGTCGAAATCCGGCAACGGTACAAATCGGCCCTGGGGCGTCGCCTGGGAGGGGTCCACATCCGGAGCGAAAGTCGAGGCGATGCCGATGACCTCGAGAAAAGTGGCGCTCCACTTCGGGAGGAGAAGGCCTTGGAGGGCTTTCTTGCCATCCGGGACCAGGTAGTCTTTGGCGGCCGCGGCGCCTCGCTCCGTGACGACGAGGAGCATGGGCAGGAAACGACCGGCCGGCAGGTTGTAGAGTTTCAGGGCGCCTTGGTAGGTCGCCGGGCTCGGGGCCCTCTCCCGCCCGACCGGGCCCCGGGCCGTACTCGGCAGACCGGGGTTATACACCACGTAGAACGGCCTGCCGTCTTTCTCCGTGGCCCTGATGTCCGTCATCAATGCCCGGACGGCGGATGCGGTCAGAGGCGACGGGGCGCCGAGCGAATTGGCAGATGCGGCGGGGTCCTCCGCGGGCAGGGCCTCGAACCAGCGTTTGTCCACCAGCCAGATGTCGCGCACCGGATCGACCACTTCAAACGTTTTCTGTTGCGGTGCGCCCTGTTCGTCGTCGAAGCCCTCGAGAGTGAACGACAGAGTGACGGGTTGGATCACGGCCTGCCATGTCGCGGTAAGCGCGGAGTCCGCATTGTCCATGTTGTACCCGGAGGCGTCTCCGCTCTTGAGCACGCCGGGCAGGAAAAGCCCGAACCGGTTCAGGGTCAGGGATTGAATCGCCGGCGCCGGTATCGGCGTCAGGGCGATATCGCCCGTCGCAATGTCCGGATTGTCCTGGGGGCCGGGCGAGTACCGTTTGCGGAAGGGAAGGTGTCCGGTGGCGCGTATTTCGATGTACACGCTTTGTGTATCGATGGGGCCGAGCGCGAACTGGCCCTGGGCATCGGAGAGGCCGTCCAGCAACTGTGTCCCACCCCGACTGTAAACAGTGACTCTCGCGCCAGCAAGGGCCGCCCGGGTCGCCGGGTCGGCGACGACCCGTCCGGAAACCTGCATGCCGCGCTTGAAGGGAACGAGCACGTTGAAAACAATTGGATTGGCACTGACCAGGGTCCAGTCGTCGTATCCCCAATGCAGCCACTGCGTAGTCTGTATCCCGCTGAACGTGTCGGTGCCCGGTGGGGACCTCAACTGAACGGCTGTCGGTCCGGAATCGGAGCTGACGAATTGCGCGGGCGTACTGCCGTCTGGCAGAGGGACCGTAATCCCGCCGATGAGGTAATTCGGGTCGCCTGTGCTCACGGTGGAAATACGTGCTTCGTACGAAAGGCCTGCACCCCCCTGAAACGGCGGTGGCGCCAACCCCAGCGCAGAGTCGTCTTGGGGGCCGCCATGGTAGAACTCGAAGGTCGTCCGTCCGTCCGCCGCGGCCACCCGATACCATTTACGATCCGAACCGGGCCACCAGAACGTGTAAAGACCGTCCGGGGCCCCGCTGATGCTGTTGTTCATATTGCCGCCGTTGACCCCGATCGCGTAAATGGGATTGCCGTCCGCGTCGTCATGCCCCCGCTTGACAAGTGCGCCGAATTTGGCCACCGCGCCCTGGTAGTATGCGCCGTTGTATTCATCCCAGATATAGTCCGTTACCTGGATAGGACCGGGGGACAGCGTCGGCAGGTTAATCCAGTTGATGTTGGGGCTGTTCTCTGGTTGCAGAGGGTCCCCCGGGGTCACCCACGTTGTTTGGAAGAATGGGTCCGACGGGAGAAACCCCGGGTCGCCCCACACGGGAACGGTCACGGTGGATTGCCTCGGCGAGAAGTGGTCGAGCTGGACATCGATATCGTATACGCCGGGAGGAACGTCCGAAAAGATCGCGGCAAACCCCGAAAGAGTACCGGGTTCCTCAAAGCCTTCTTCCCGGGCGTACCGGTGCACGAATTGAAGACCGTCGTCGAGCCGCGTCAATGTTGTGGTTCCCTGCAAATCCACCATTTCGAATGTGCTGTAAGTGGATGAAACCGGATCGACGCTGATGAGCGCGTGATACAGGGGTGAGCGGACCCCTCTCACCGGGACGACAACGATTGCCTGCTTCTTGTGGATCCGCAGGACCATTTCGTAGCGGTCTCCCGACTGGAGGAGCATCGGACCTGCGATCTGCCGCGGGTACATTACCACGGGATAGGGGTAGTTGTCCGTTTCCGCGTAAGGCCAACCGCGCTTCGCCGATTGAGTCCATTCGTCTATGATGGGTTCGCCGGTGTCGGGATTGATGAGCGTCATGTCGAACCCGGTGTAGTCGTGCAATCCGGGGATACGGATGCCGAACACCCCCGGCGGCAGTTCGATGGTGAAACGTCCCGCGGCGTCTGTATCCACGGATTCGACCGCGAACTCCGGTTTCAGGATTGCTTCTGCATCCGGTTGGACAAATTCGATGCCGCTCTGCATCTTCTCGGTAAAAACATCTCCGGACCACAGATCCATGGAGTCCACACTGGGTTTCTCGCCGGCCAGCAGAACACCGGTAATGACGGCCGGGACGGGTTTCAGGTCAACGGAAACGATCCGGGTTTCATCCAACTCGACTTCAGTGAAAAGACGGACGGGTTCGAACCGGATTTCCGCCTGGTATCCGTAGCCGTGGCTGGGCTCGGGCGTCGAGTAGCCCAAGCCGGGGTAGGTCGGAGGCAGCACAAACCTCGAATGGGCGACTCGAACCATGTATCGGCCGGGCACGAGGTTGGTGACCCGGGCACGAATGCGTCCCCGTGCGCCTTCCACCGCGGAGAGGGTTCGATCAATGCCGGCCGTGGCGGAGCCGTCGATTCCCGTCAGACGCACTTGGCCATACTCGGCCAGTTGCATCTCATACAGCGGGGCGCGCAGCTCGACCTCGATCGTCGTTTGGCCCATGGACAACGCCAGATTGACCGGCGGATACCCGGCGTCGCCGGCCCGCGCGATCTGTTCGGCATCGGTGTAGCCCGGACTGAATGCCCGCACGCGCCACGGGATCTGCGGCAGGTTCCGGAAGACCGCTTGCCCATTGGCGTCGGTGAGTACTGTCCGCGGTGCGACCAGTTCTTCCGATTCCGAAAAATCCAGACCGGTGAGTTCAACCATGATGCCGCTCAAAGACTGATCGGCCTGATCCTGTTTCGGGTCGTAGCCGGTCACCTGGACATGCAGGTCTTGGTACACGGGTTTCAGGGCCGCCGACACCGTGTAGTCCGTGTCCAGATGCACCGGATCCTGGCCCGTGGGGGGAATCGTCAGGATTTCCCATCCGTTTCGGGACACCGAAAAACGGAAGTCGCCGGTCTTTATTCCCGGCAACACGGCCTGTCCAATATGGTCTCCCGCTTTGTCGGTGTGTACATATTGGATTTCATCGGGCGCCGCACGCGCCGCGTATCGGTCCCAGCGAACGACCGTGATAGACGCATCGGGGATTCCCGCGTAGGTCTGAACGCACGAAACGCCGAAGTGAAGGGTGATCCGCGTTTCCTGGTCCGTCCCGACCAGCGAAAACGACATCGTTCGGCGCGCGTCCGCCGTGTCCAACGCGATGTCGCCCACCGATGGCTCATGCCCCGCGTGTTCGACTTTGATTCGGTAGTCGTCCGGTGTCACGCCGTCCAGAACAAACATGCCGAACACGTCTGTTTGAGTTGTGTATTCGGCAGAACCGTCCGGGGGCCGGGCATCCAGAGAGACCGTGGCCCACGCCACGGATTTCTGCGTGCCGGCTTCCGTGACCCGTCCCCGTATCTCCGCTCCCAGAGTTCCCGGCGCGCCGCCGCTCAGCGTCGCCGTGGCCACGACCAGCAGAACCAGACCGCGCGCGGTTGCGGACGCGGACAGCCTCCGCCGTCCCGCTGATTCGAGATCCCGTGTCCCCGTTGAAATCGGCCCCGGTCCCAACTTGTGTCCGGCCTTCATCTGAGCCGCTCCCGTTCCGGTTTCCCCACTACGCGCAAAGCCTGCTGTGCGCAAAGCCCGATTTGCCACGCCCAGTGCTTACTATAAGATTATTATATCAATTAACAAAGAAGTTATTATTATGCGCTGTCTCCGAAAAACCTGACCGATTCGGCAGAGGCAGCGGGTTCGCCTGCGCTCCAGATTGTTTCGAGGCGATGAATTGGCCTGGATGATTAATGAACGTCGTTGCGAGAGGGCGCGGCCCGGAGGAATTCAGGTTGTTGGGACGAACGTTGGGCGAGGCCGTGTTGAAACATCGCCTCGGTCGGTGGAGGGCAGCAATGTTCTGAAGATGTGCGAGACGCGCCACCGCAGCACATGGCTCACGCATGATTCAAGAGAGTTGGGTGCGGTGAATACTCGGCCCGCGGTCTGAAGTTTGGGTCGGGAGGCAATTCATGCGGTGCCGCATACCCGGGGTGACGGGCAAGGTCGCCGGTCCGGCTCGGTCGGGGAAAAAAATGGGAGCGTCCGGGTTTGCTGGAAGGCGTCCGGGAGTACATTTGCGGGGATTGCGCCCGAGGGCTCTCGGTTTTCGGAACCGGAGCATGTGCGCTCGAGTACGGCGCGCCGTGCAGCTTCAGGTGATGATGAGATTGTGGAAGGGGGGCTTATGCGGTCATTCGACTTTCTGGCGCCATTGTACGATTTGTTTGAGCGGCCGCCCGAGCGTTCAGGATTGCTGTCGCTGCTGGGTGCGGATGGCGGCGGCCTGTTGCTGGACGTGGGTGGCGGTACCGGGCGTGTGACCCATCAGTTGAGAGACCGGTTCGCCCGGGTGGTGGTCTGCGATGTTTCGTTGGGAATGCTTCGGCGGGCTGCGGGAAGGCAGGGGTTGATTCCGATCGCGGCATGTTCCGAGAGATTGCCTTTTCGGACGGGGATTGCGGATGCCGTGGTAATCACGGATGCCCTCCACCATTTTCAGGACCGGGATCGGGCGTTGGACGAGGTGGTGCGGGTGCTGCGTCCCGGCGGTCGGGTACTGATCGAGGAACCGGATATCCGGCGTCCGCTGGGTCGTTTTACCGCGTGGGCCGAGCGTTGCGTGGGGTTTCGGGGTCGGTTCCTGTCGCCGTGGGACGTCTGCAGGTGTCTCGAAGAACGCGGGATAGTTGCACGGGTGATGGAGGAGGGCGGGTTTCGCGCACGAATCCTGGGGGAAAAGCCGGACGACGGCGGGCAAAAGCACTCGGCGTCGGATTGACGGGTCCGGGGCAGGCACTATACTGCGCTCCGTTGTCGATGGAGGCGGTGGAGACATCAGGAAGGCCACAGACAATGAGCAGCATGACCGGCAGGGAAAGAATCGCCCGGATCTTGCGGCGGGAACCGGTGGACCGGATCGGATTGTTCGAGCATTTTTGGGGTGATACCCTCCGCAAGTGGCGTGCGGAAGGGCACATTGGCGAGAGCGAAGATCTTGCGACCCACTTCGGGTTCGATATGGGCGTTGCGTGGTGCTTCAACATGGTGGCGCGACTGGACTTCACGCCGGAAGTCGTCGACGAGACCGAAGACACCATCCTCACCCGAGACGGCAACGGTGCGGTTTTGCGCCGGCACAAGCTGCACGATGCGACTCCCGAGCATGTGGATTTTGCCGTCCACGACCGGGCGACCTGGGAAGATTTGGTGCGGCCGCACCTGACACCCGACCGGAAGCGGATCAATTTCGAGGCGTACCGCAACGCGAAAGCCCACAATGCGGAACTGGAACGTTTTTTTTGCTGGGGCGGGGTGAACGTTTTCGAAATGATGCATCCGGTTTGCGGGCACGAACACATGCTGGTGGGGATGGCCCTCGACCCCGACTGGGTTCGGGATATGGCCGACGTGTATTCCGATTTGACCATTGCACTAATGGAGATCCTGTTCGCCGAGGAAGGCAGGCCGGACGGCATCTGGTTCTACGAGGACATGGGCTTCAAGAACCGGCCTTTCATGTCGCCGGCCATGTATCGGGAGATCATTCAGCCGGCGCACAAAAAGACCATCGATTTTGTGCATTCGCTGGATTTGCCGGTGATCATGCATTCCTGCGGCTTTGTCGAACCGCTGGTTCCCGGGATGATCGAGGCAGGCATCGATTGCCTGCAGGTCATCGAAGTGAAGGCGGGCATGGACCCGGTGCGGATCAAACGCGAAACCGACGACGCCGTGGTGCTGTTCGGGGGCATGGATGCGCGGAACCTGGTGGCCAACGACATCGACGCCATCCGCCGCGAACTGACGGAAAAGATTCCGTTGCTGAAGCAGAATTCGGGCTATATCTTGCACTCGGACCATTCCATCCCCACCACGACAGAGTACGCGACGTACCGGTTTTTCGTGGACGAGGGTCTCCGGCTCGGGACATACTGATTTTTTCGGTTTTCGGGGAGCGGGCGGAGGATGCGCGTTGTTCCTCCCGGATATATCATATCTGTGTTTTCCGGGGGCTCCGGCATCCTCAAACCGTCTTCCAGGGGCTGTCGATTCATTGCGTCGTCCCCGGAAAAACCGGTTTGGAGTCTGCGATCTCCGCGGTAAACCGCGCTTGGGATACCGCCGAGGACGGCGGACTCCAGGTCGCGAGCCGAGTAAGGCGACAGCCCCTTCCAGGCGGGAGGGGCCTCGGGACGGCGACGGGCCGGGGCAGCGTGTTTGGCACCTACCGCTGCTGTTGTTGCATTGCGGGACCTTTCGTGATGCGTCTTGCACGGTGCCGGAGACGGTGTTCCCGCTGCGCGCGATTGCGGCGCGTCGTCCACGCCTGAGTAAAAATTTGCTACGAACGATCACGGCGCATGATTGCAGAGACCCCCATCGAGGACGAACTCGTTAGCGTCGTCCGCCGGTATTTCATGCCGGGGACCCCGCTCGAGGGCGCGGACGGCGTGGGCGGGCGGCCTTACGAGGAGCGGCCGCAGCAGCGGGAGATGGCGTTGCGGACCGCCGCCGCGTTGGCGGCGGGTCGGCATCTCTGCATCGAGGCGCCGACCGGCGTGGGCAAGACTTTCGCCTACCTCATTCCAGCGATCCACTTTGCCCGCCGACGCGGTCTGCCCGTGGTTGTGACAACTCACACCATCAGCCTGCAGGAACAAATCATCGAAAAGGACCTGCCGGTCCTCGAAGCGGTGATGGATTGCGAGTTTCGTGCCGTTCTCGCCAAAGGCCGGTCCAACTACGTGTGCCTGCGCCGACTCCAAGGGTTGGCACAGGATCGGGATGCGTACCTGCCCGGCGAGGAGTTCCTACCCGAGACCCGCCGATTGTGCGAGTGGGTTGAAACGACCGAAGACGGCTCTCTCACCGACTTGAAGACGGAGCCGTCGCCGGAACTCTGGAACGCCGTTTGCTGCGAAGTCGGCAACTGCCTCAACGCACGCTGCCCGTTCTTCAAGCAATGCTTTCTCATGCGGGCCCGGCGCGACCTGCTGAAAGCCGACATAATCGTTGCCAATCACGCGTTGTTCTTCTCGGACCTCGGCATGAAATCTCAGTCCGAGGAAGACGCCGGCGGCCTGCTTCCGCCGTACGGGGCCGTGATCCTGGACGAGGGACACACGGTGGAAAATGCCGCGGCACGGCACCTGGGGCTGCGTCTGACGCGCTTCGGGGTCCGTCGGCTCCTGCACCGGCTTTACAGGCCGGAGCGCAACCGCGGATTACTCACGGACGTGGCGTATACCGATGCCCGAATGACGGTCGTTGCTGCCCTCGGGCAGGTCGAGAGTTTTTTCGACCGAATCGTGGATTGGCTGGATCGAGCTCGGCGCGACCCGCTTCGTTATACGAAGCCCGGGCATATCCCGGACTTTCTGCGTGGACCGCTGGAAAAGGTGGAGAACGCCCTGAAGCCGCTCCTCGGCTTCGAGCCGGACGACAACCGACGGCAGGAGCTGAAATCCATTCACGAGCGCCTGCACGAGTATCGCTTGGGGCTCGACGCGTTTCTCAATATGCGGCTCGACGATTATGTGTACTGGCTGGAACGGACCGGAGCGTCGCGTCGCAGTGTGGCGCTGAACGCTGTCCCGATCGAGGTTGGACCGCTGCTGCGACGCCTTCTGTTCGAGGGCGAGAGCCCGGTGGTGACGACAAGCGCCACGTTGGCTGTCCGCGGGCGTATGGACTATTTTCAGCAACGGATCGGCGCGGTCGGCAGTGAGGCGGTCGTGTTGGACTCCCCCTTCGATTTCGCGCGGCAGGTGACCCTGTACGTCCCGCTTGACATGCCCAATCCGAACGATGCGGAGCATTTTGTCCCCAAAGCCTGTGAGCATGTCCGGCGTTTTCTTCTCCAGACCGAGGGAAAGGCGTTCGTGCTTTTCACCAGTTACCGAATGATGGCAGCGTTCGCCGACGAATTGGCCCCGTTTTTCGAGAAGGCGGGGCTTCCGCTCCTCGTTCAGGGCCAGGGCGTACCCCGGTCGCGGATGCTCGAAGCGTTTCGGAATGACTTCAATTCCGTGATCTTCGGGACGACGAGTTTCTGGATGGGAGTGGACGTTCCCGGGGAAGCGCTCAGCAATGTCATTATCGTGAAACTGCCGTTCCCTGTACCGGACGACCCCTTGGTCGCCGCCCGGGAGGAAATGGTCAAACAACGCGGCGGCCGCCCCTTCTGGGATTATGCACTGCCGGAAGCCATCCTGCATTTCCGGCAGGGGTTCGGCCGTCTGATCCGCAGTCGGGACGACACAGGTATCGTTGTGGTGTTGGACAGTCGACTCGTTCGCGCCGGGTACGGCAGGCATTTCCTGGAATCGCTGCCGCCCTGCTCCCGGCAGGTGTTCTGAGGCGGGGGGACGCCGGGTCGGTTTGTCTGTTTCTTTTCGAAGGGCTCTGCGATTTGCCGGGCTACAGATGCCTCCCCGCGTCCCCCGTGAACCGTCGTTGGTGTCGACGGTTGCTCCCTTGGGATGCCCGTGGTTTGGTATGTGAGACACCGTGTCGCGGCACGATTCGGGGTGTCGGGCGAGACATTTTGGGAAAAAGTCGATTCTCGGGGGTGGTTATGAACGAACTCAAGGCCTTGGTAATTGGAGGATTGATCATGAGCAGTGCGGTCGAGGGTGAGTCCGCGATCGGGCAGGTTGCGAAAAGCGACGGTTTGACTTGGCGTCCCGCGTACCAGCAGCCATTCCAACTGCTGGGCTTCAAGTGGTTCGAAGAGAACGGCCGGGTCTACTGCCGTCTACCGGTCGACCCGGGAGTGCCGGTGCGGAAGCCGGTCATGGCCTTGGCGCATCACACGGCGGGCGGGCAAGTTCGATTCCGGACCGACAGCCGTCGGGTGATCGTTCGCGCCGAACTGGCGGGATTCGGCAACATGGACCACATGGCCAGGACCGGTCAGGACGGCTTCGATCTGTACGTGGGTCCGCCGGGGCGCGAACAGTTCGTCGGCGTCACGCGGATTCGGGGGTCGAAGATCGAGCAGGGCCTGTTTCATCGAAGTACGCGCGAACTCCGCAGTTTTCGGTTGAACTTCCCGCTCTATTGTGGGGTCCGCAGTGTGGAGATCGGGCTCGACCAAGGCGCGCGGCTTCTGCCGCCGGAGCCGTTGGAAGACGACCGCTGTATCGTGGTGTACGGCACTTCCATAACCCAGGGCGGTTGCGCCTCTCGTCCCGGAACAGCCTGGACCAATATTCTGAGTCGGCGTCTGAACCGGGAAGTCGTCAATCTCGGCTTTTCCGGGAACGGCAAGGGCGAACGGGAATTGGCCGTGTTGATCAACCGAATCTCTCGCAAGCGAATGGTGGTCTTGGACTACGAGGCCAACGCCGGCGACGGGATTCGCACCACATTGGGACCGTTCATTCAAACGCTTCGGGCGGCGGACCCGAGTCTGCCCATCGTGGTGATAAGTAAGATTCGTTATGCCCGTGAGGTTTTGGATCCCAAGGCGTTGCGCGCTCGTGAAGCGCTCCGGGATTTCGAGCGGAAACTGGTGGACGGCCTACGAAAGAAGGGCGACCGGTTCATCTGGTTTCTCGACGGTACGGGACTGCTCGGTCCCGAGTGGTGGGAAGGCACGGTGGACGGGACTCACCCCACGGATTACGGTATGTGGCAGATCGCCGAACACACCGCGCCGTTCATCCGCAAGCTGTTGCTCCAGCTTCGGGTGGACGAGGCACCCGGCAGCGTGATCCGACTTTGGCCCGGCGGTAATCCCGGCGGTTGGCGCAATCCGGAACCGGAGACAGTGGTCCGTTCCGGGGGGGTCACGCGCATCCACAACGTGAACGATCCCACGCTGACCCGATATATTCCCGATCGATCCACGGCCAACGGCAGCGCCGTGGTGATCTGCCCGGGGGGTGGGTACCGTATCCTGGCCTGGGACCTCGAAGGCGAGGAAATTGCTCGGCGGCTGTGCGCCGAGGGATATCAAGCGTTTATTCTCAAATACCGATTGCCCCGGCCCGAACTCGATTCGGTGCGGTATGCCGCCGCCTTGCAAGACGCTCAACGTGCCCTGCGCTTGGTCCGTGCCCACGCGACGGAGTGGGGCGTCGAAAAAGTTGGAATCATGGGGTTCTCGGCGGGGGCGCATCTTTCTGCGGTCACTGCCGCGCAGTGGCGGACGCCGACTTACCCGGCGGTCGACTCCACGGACACGCAATCATGTCGTCCGGATTTCGTCGGCCTGATCTACCCTGCGTTTCTCGTCAAGGACCAGAAAACCGGTGAGCTGGCCGGGGAGGTGAGCATCTCGGAGGAGATGCCGCCGGTTTTTCTGGTGCAGACCGAAGACGACAACATCCACGTGGAGAACAGTCTGTTTTTCTACCGCGCTTTAAAGGACCATGGCGTGCCGGCCCAATTGCACACGTACGAGCAGGGGCCGCACGGTTACGGTTTGCGTGCCGGCGACAAGGCCGTGGGGGCGTGGATCGACCTTTTTGAGGCTTGGTTGGCTCGGCAGTAGGGGCGGGGGGCACGGTGCGGGTTACGGACCCGGCCTGATGGTGACATTCCAGCCGCCGAACACCGCCAGCGAGGACCACCACTCGACGTGTCCGTCCACGAAAGCGATATTGCTGCCGCCATTGTGTCGAGCGTTCGCCTCCGTGCGTCGACTGTAGTTGCAGTCCGCGGCGCAAGTATTCGCCCAGGCCACGCGGCCGCGGTTCCCGCAGTCGTCCACATGGGCACTGTCGGTGACCAGGATCGAGCGGAGCGGATCGCGATAGCGGGTCAACCGAAAGGAGAAGGCGTGGTTGTAAGCGGCGCAACGTCCAATGGCGTAATTGACTCGGTGGGCATCGTCATTGGGCCATTCGGCCGGCGGCACCCAATGGGCGCTCCAAGTGTTGAGAACGGGGTCCTGGAAAAGACGGTGGTCCGTGACGTATTCGAGGATGCGCGGATACCAGCGGGTGAAGGCCCAAGTCGAGGTGTCGGCCGCGCCGTTGTTCCAGCCGTACCAGTCAGGGAATACGCCGTTGTCGTCAACGTACATCAGGACCCCGGCGCCCAACTGTTTCAGATTGGACATACAGCGCACGCGAAAGGCTTTCCCCCGGGCTTTCTGAAGAACCGGCAGCAGCAGACCCGCCATGACCATGATGATGGTAATGACCAGCAACAGCTCGACCAACGTGAAAGTGTGCTTGCGAGGCGCCTGCATTTTTCCGTTCCCCCGGTTGAGCGGACGGGAGCGACCGTCCTGGCGGCGGACCCTCGAGGCGTGCATTTGCCGGGCCGTCCGTTCCGAACTGCTGCGCGGAAGAATTCTAGTCACACAAGAGTCGCCTGTCAAGCCAATGCACGGCGCGTTCGGGGCGACGGAATGGTGTGAGTGTGCCGCGATGCGACGAAGGGTTCTCCCTTGCCGCGGGACCGCGCCCTCCCGCCCGCTTTGTGGTCGGGCTCCGGCTAACTGACCAGTCGGGATTGCCCCCATTGTCGCGGAGGGGGTCAAGACCGTTTTTCTGTCGGCGCGGTTTGGGATCGTCTCTGTTTCCTATCGGGCCGGCAGACGTGAACGGGGAGGTTTTCCGGGAGACGCGGACGATGCCCGCGGGGGCTTGAGTTCCGGCTCGCAGGAACGATATTCTTCGGGTCCGCCCGGGGCTTGTGTTTCAACGGGCAGGACGTTGGAGGACGGCGCTGAAGCAGGTCCGCGGCGGCGTCCATGGGCCGGGGCCATCGGCGGTGCGCCGGCCCGGGGCGGTCCCGCGCCGCGCGGAGATGCGTCGCAGGTCGAAGACCGGGTTCACAGGCTGAGCAGGCGCCTCCGTGCTCACGCGCTCAGGGATGGTTTTTCCAAAAGAAAGACGCGATGCACTCACGATCTTCCAGTTCCGGCCCGGTGTCCGGTAGGCCGGCGCGTCGCTTGGTGCGCTGGCGCCGCACCTGCCGAGGCGCGGCCTTCGTCATTTGCTTTTCGGCACTGTGCGAGGTCCGCGGGGCCGCGCAGAGCGATGATCCTTGGACCGAAATCGGGTACATGAATTTTCGCGGGGCCGCCAAGCAGTTCGCCCGGGCGCTGAAAGGCGCGGCGCCGGGGTCGCCGGCGGGGATCGAGGCCAAATTGGGCTTGGCCCTTTGCCTCCAACATCGGCAGCCCGATGTGCAATCCGACAAGCAGCGTGCCGCTCGGCTTTACGACGAACTCATCAAAGAGACCCACGGAAATCCCCTACAACCCGTGGTTCTGCTGTTGCGGGCAAGGATGGCCGACCAAATCGATTTCTATGGCGACAAACCGGACCCGACCGTAGCGCGCGGCCTGTACGATCAACTCATTCGGGCTTGGCCTCGATCCCCCCTGATTCACCGGGCGGCGCTCTACCGAGCCCAGCTTGCGGTCTTCACCATGACTCCGGAGGGCGCGCGTCGGGGGATCCGCGAACTCTCTGACTGGCTCGCCAAGTACCCGGACAATCCGTTGGCTTACCTCCAGTGGACTTTGATCGCCTTGACTTACATGGAGCCGCTTAAGGAACCGGCCAAAGCGGTCGAAGCCTTTCGCCGAGCGGAGCGGGTCGGCTTGCCGGCGTACAGTCAGCGGGATGCTTTTTACTGGCGTGTCGCCAACCTTGCCCAGATGGCCGGGGACCGCACCACGGCCGTGGAATACTTTCGGCGGATCATCACCGAGGTGCAGCGCAGCAGCTTCGCATACGAGGCCCAGGAGCGCATCCGGGAACTCGGGGAGACGCCGCCCCCGCTGTCCGACCCCTTTGCGGGGAAAGCCTCCGACAACGGTCTGCAAGGGGAGGGCGGCCATGAGCGCTAAAGCCCTCTTCCAATTCCTGCGGCGGTACCTGGGACTGATCGTCCTGGCCGGCGTCATGCTTTTTGCCGCCGTGCGAGTGGCCCACAATCAATGGACCTACGAGGCGCCGGACGTCCTGACAATTCGCCTCTGTCACTGGCAACTCGAATCCGGGGTTCGGGAAGCCTTCGCGCGTCTCATGAGGGAATACGAACGGCTCTACTTCAAGAAACACGGCAAGCGTCTGCGGGTGATTCAGGTTCCGGTGAGCGAGCGGGGCTATGCCCAATACGTGAATACCGGCCTGGTCGGCAACATCGCCCCCGATATCATCGAGAAAGGACACTCGAAAGCGGCCTATAATCCCGCGTACGTGGCTCGCTTTTTCCTGCCCCTGGCACGATACCTGGACGAGCCGAATCCGTACAACAAAGGCACGCCGCTGGAGGGAGTCCCTTGGAAAAACACCTTCTTTGACGGGATGCAGGGGGCCTATGACCGCCAACTGCTCGATTATTACTACATTCCCTTTTCCATGTTCACGATCCGCATCTTCTACAACGTCGATCTTTACAAAAAGATCATCGGACACCGGGCGCCGCCGGCGGACTTCCGCGCTTTCCTCGGGGCGTGCGAGCAGATTCGGCGTTACGCCGAGAGAACCGGGACGCCGATCGTGCCGATCGCGGGCAGCAAGTACGGGGCAAACGTGTTTCGACCCCGGTACGAAACCCCGTTCCTTTTCGACATCATTCGGAAGTGCGACGAAAACCTGGACGGAACCACGGACGCGTACGAAGCTTATCGGGGATACCGTCGCGGGGTGTGGAACTTCAATTCGCCGGCCTACTTGGCGTCGCGGCGCTGTCGGCTCGAGATCGCCAGGAATTTCCAGGCCGGCTGGCTTGCGGCGTTGCGTGATGACGCAGCGTTCATGTTCATCCAGCAACGTGCCGTCATGATTGCCACCGGCTCGTGGGACGCCAGGAGCCTGGTGGATCAGGTCGGGAAGAGTTTCGAGATCGGCATCTTCGATTTCCCGATCCCGGTCCGCGACCCCGAATACGGACAGTACGTCAAGGGGCCGTTGAGTGAAGCCGGAATTCGCGGCGGCATTCCGATGGCCATCACAAAACAATCCCGGCATGCCGACATCTGCATCGATTTCCTCCGGTTCTGCACCACCCGCCGCAACAACGAGACCTGGAATCGCGCCGTCACTTGGCTACCCGTGATCAGGGGGACGCGCCTCAGCCCGATCCTCGAAGCATTCAAGCCGAAGATTCGGGGCTATTACGGATGGTTCGACTACCGAATCAGTACGGCGGTAAAGCTCAAGGCCGAGGGCTACCGGTGGTCGCTGTTCGCGGGAAAGATTACGCCGGAAGAGTATGGACGCGTCATCGGGGAATCTTACGAGCGGACCGGCGCCGAGGGGTACCGGGAACTCCTGCACAAGGACGCCCTGAACATCCGCAACCTTGAACGCATTCTCGACGGCCTCACCGTACGCCTCGCTGTTGCGCCGCCAAAGGATGTCGAATTGAGTCGGGCCAAGGTCACGCAATTGCTCGAATCGATGCAGTATTTCACCTTCATGAACGCGGTCAATCGCAAAGAACTCGCGCAGGTCGAGGCCGTCGCGGGGGGGCCTGCCGAATGAACGCACAGAAAGTCACCTGGAAGAACTTGCGCGAGAACTGGGTGATCTTCGCCATGCTGGCGCCCACGCTCATCGGCATCGCCGTGTTCAGTTATATCCCGGCGGTTCAGGCCGTGCGCCGAAGCTTCTACAACTGGGACGGCACGTCCGTCGAGGAACTCACCGGACTTGAGAATCTGCGCCGGCTTCTCGGGGATCTCCGGCTGTGGACGCCGCTCTTGCTCGGGGCGGTCCTCTCGGGGCTCTCCGCCCTCGTGAACGGCGAGCGGCTCCGCCGCACGCTTCGCTCGGGAGGCGCCCTGGCTCTACTTTGGGCCTTCGGGGCACTGGCCTTTGACGCAAGTCGCTTTTTTTCCGGGACCTCCAAGGGCGCCATGGCAGAAGTGCGGGGCGGCCTGCTGCAGGTCCTCGGGCTCCTCGCCCTGGGCGTGACCTGTGCCGTCGCCGCACACCGACTCGGCGAAGGTCGACGCCGCGCCGGCGCACGCCTCGGGGTCTATCTCTTTCCCATCCTCGCGGCGATCGTCTACCTGATTCGCGTCCGGCAGTTCGGCGACTCGCTGCTTTGGGGCAGTTTCCGTCTGATCTTTATCCTGATTGTCGCCAACCTGTTCAAAATGTGGCCGAGTATTTTTACGGCGGTTTGCATTCATCGTCTCCGATCCGAGCGAACCCAGTATCTGTATCGGGTGCTTTTCGTGGTTCCCATGATTATTCCGCAGATGGTCGGGCTGCTCATCTGGAAGTTCTTCTACGACCCCAACGTCGGTGTGCTGAACCGATTCCTGGTCATCACGCACCTCGACCGGTTCCTGATGTGGTTGGACAAATGGGTCCTGCATCTGGGGGTCTTCGTCGCTCCATTCAAACCCGCCTGGCTCGGGGACCCCAGCCTGATCATTCCTGCGCTCATCTTTTGGGGCTTTCCTTGGGTGGGCGTAATCGGAGTGCTCATCTATCTGGCCGGACTGCAGAATATCAGCCAGGACGTGTACGAGGCCGCTGAAATCGACGGCATCGGCTGGTGGGGCAAGTTTTGGCGAATCGAACTTCCCCTGATCATGACGCAGGTGCGGCTCAACCTCATCCTCATGATCATCGGCACGTTCCAGGCGTACGGCTTTCAGTACGTGCTCCTCGGCGCCGAAGGCGGCCCCCAGAACAAGGGGCTTACGCCCGGACTCTACATGTTTTACCAAGCTTTCGAGGAGCAGAACTACGGTTATGCTTGTGCCATCGGCTTGATCCTGTTTTTCATCATACTGGTTCTGACCGTGATCAACCAGAAGTACGTGCGCGTTGAAAAATAGGCAGACCCGCGAGGAGGGGGGGCGCAGCGGCTTCCGAGCGGTGCTCGTGCACACGGTACGGGGTCCGCCGGAGGGGCGGTGTCAAGACCGTGCTGGGCGTGCAATCGAAAGGGCGAAAGACCATGGCGGCGCGAACAAAGAAAACGCACGATTTCGCCAAGCACAGCCTCATCTGGTTCGTGCTATTCTTTGCGTTTTTCCCGCTGTACATCATGTTCGAGATCAGTCTAAAAGACAACGCCCAGTTCGTTCGCAACCCCTGGTTCCCGTTTCCGCCGTACCATTGGGAAAACTGGCGTTTCGGCTGGCAACTGGTCAACAGCTACATCGCCAACAGCATCCTCGTTTCCACGGTCGCGGTGGCCGCCACCCTGGTCACGGCCCTCCTCAGTGCGTTCGTGTTCGCCCGCTACGATTTTCCCGGCAAGACCGCCCTCTGGTACTTACTGCTCGGTTTGCTGTTCATGCCCGGAATCATGAATCTTGTGCCGCTCTTCATTTTGATGAAAGACCTGAATCTGCTCAACTCTCTCGTCGGACTGACGATCCTCTACACCGTGGGCGGACAGGTGTTTTGCGTCTTCGTGTTGCGGAACTTCATAGAGGACATTCCCAGCGAATTGTTCGAGGCCGCGCAGGTGGATGGCGCCGGCCCGATCCAGCAGGTTTTCCGCATCGTCGTCCCCATGAGCGGAAGCATTCTGGCCACACTCGCCATTCTTCGCTTCCTGGGGAGCTGGAACAATTTTATTCAGCCGCTGGTTTTCATCTCCGACGACTTCAAACAACTGATACCGGTCGGGCTCATGCGCCTCGACGGCGAATACGTGAAGCAGTGGGGTCAGATGATGGCCGGGTTCACGATCGCGGCGATTCCGCTGGTGTTGATTTTCCTCTTCACCATGCGCCTGTTCGTTCGAGGACTCACCGCCGGCGCCGTCAAGGGGTGAAGCGGGAGAAGGGAAGGACGGGGGCGGGCAGGCCCCGCCTCGTGTTGCCGAGGCACGCGAACCCGAATCATGCGTGAGTCATCTGCTGTGATGACGCATCCCACACGTTTTCAGGATATTGCTGCCGCCAACGAACCGAAACGGTGTTTCAATACAGTCTTGCCTGTTTCTCGCCGCAATAAACTGAAGTCGTGAGAGTTGCGCCATTTCGTGACGAAGCCTGTGTGTTAATCGGGGAAACTTGGGGGCGCGCAAGCCCGACGAGCGTATGCTCCCGGCTACGCCCCCTGGAGCGCGGTCCCGCCGGTGGCGAGGACCGTGCCTCTGGGCAGACAAACCGAAACGGCGACCGCAAGTCAGTCGACGCGCGTACTCCGCTTGCGCGCCCCGACGCGCTTTGGCGCCCGGGACATTCTGGCGTCCCGGTCGGGCCTCCGCGCTTCGGCCTGCGGAAACGAAGGTTTGGCAGAATGGACACCACGCACCTGCTCCGCGGCAGACGCATCGGCTTGGCGCTTGGCGGCGGGGCCGCGCGCGGGTGCGCACACCTCGGGGTGATCGAGGCCTTGGAGGAGGCGGGGGTCCGTCCGGATGTCGTGGCCGGAACCAGTATGGGCGCAGTCGTCGGTGCTTTTTATGCCGCCGACCGGCTGGAAGAATTGCGCCGCACCATTCGGGACATGGACTGGCGCCAAGTACTTCGTTTTTTCGGCGTCACTTTTCCTCGGAGCGGTCTGGTGGACGGGAAACGCATAGCGGATTACGTCCGCGAGAGAATCGGTCACCGCCGGATCGAGGAACTGGCGGTGCCGTTTGCCGCCGTGGCCGTGGACTTGGCCGACGGTGCCGAAGTCATTATGAGAGAGGGGGATTTGGTTAGCGCTATCCGTGCCAGTATCTCGGTCCCCGGGATCTTTACTCCCGTGCAGCGAGGCGGCCGCCTGCTCGGCGACGGCGGTCTCGTCGACCCGGTCCCGGTCAAGGCCGCTCGAGACCTCGGGGCGGATGTGGTCATCGCCGTGGACTTGAACCACGACATCGCGGAGACGAAGGGGGTCAACCGAAAAGGTTGGTTTGGAATCGAGCGCAACGCCGGAGACGGTGAGGGGGATCGCGACCTCGGACGGGCAGGGTTGCGCGAACGCTTGAATCAGTGGTGGGATACGTTGCGGGCCGACAAGAACGCCGGCGCTCCGGCCCGCCGCCTGCCGAATATCTTCGAGGTCATTATGGCGGCCGTCGTCATCATGACCAAACGGATTACCGACGCCCGACTGATGGTGGACGCGCCGGACGTCATCATTCGTCCCAAACTCGGGCACATCAACTTTTTTGAGTTCAACCGGTCGGAAGAGGCGATCCGGGAAGGACATCGGGCCGCGTGTCAAGCTTTGCATCGGGCTGGCATTCTTGATTGACCGTCCCGCATCTGCCTTCGAACTTGAATGGATCCGGCGGAGACGAGTCAGACCAAGAACGGTGTCGAATCGCATCGGGCATGGCCCTCTTTTGCAAACGTCCTCCTGGCGTCCATCTCCGGCGTATTCTTTGAGGTGCGCAAACTGAATGAACGCACAAGACGGGCGACATCAGCCCGAGGAGGGCGATCCCGCCTGGCGGGAGAACCCGGCCGCCCGGCAAACAGACCGAACCGTTGATCGAAAGTCAGTCAACCAATGCCCGTGTTCCACTTGCGCGGCCGCCGAGCTTTGCTGCACCGTCTTTCGTCCCCGCGCGGTTGTTTCCCCGAAATGTCCTGTTAAATTATAAACAGACGCGGGGCCTCTTCCCTTTTTCCGGACGTGGCTTAAGGTATCGAACTCGCCGGTGCGGCGAAATGGGGTGGTCCCCGAAAATTCCGGCGACCCGGCGCACGGCAGTCGAAACACGTCCACAGCTTTCTTGGAGACCACGAGCAACATGAGCAGGAATCAAACCGTATACAATTTCAACCCCGGTCCGGCCACCCTCCCCAAAGAAGTCATGGTCCAGGCGCAGGAGGAGTTCACGGACTATCGGGGGCTCGGGTACGGCATTGTCGAGGCCAGTCACAGAGGGGAGGCGTTTAAAGACGTGCTGGCGCGCACGGAACAGAACGTCCGAGAACTCTTGGAAGTTCCCGAGGAGTATGCGGTGCTGTTCCTCCAGGGCGGGGCCAGTCTTCAATTCGCCATGGTCCCCATGAACCTGATGATGCCGGGACGGCCCGCGGTCTATGCGGACACCGGCGCCTGGACCGCCAAGGCGATCAAAGAAGCCAAACTGTTCGGGGACGTCGAGATTGTATTCAGCGGCAAAGAGGCCGGATATGCTTGCATCGGCGATCCGCAGAGTTGGGAAGTCCGTTCGGACGCCTCTTACCTTTACATTTGCAGCAACAACACGATTCGCGGCACGCAATATCATTTTTTCCCCGACGGAGGCGGCGTACCGTTGGTGGCCGACATGTCCAGCGACATTATGTCCCGGCCGTTGGACATCGCGCGGTTCGGCCTCATCTTTGCCGGGGCCCAGAAAAACCTCGGCCCGGCGGGGGTGACCCTGGTCGTCTTGCGCAAAGACCTTCTCGCACGGACCCCGGAGGGACTGACCGCCATGCTTCGGTACGGCACGCACGTCGAGAAGGATTCTTGTTTCAATACACCGCCGGTGTTCGCTATCTACATGCTGGGCTTGGTGACGGATTGGCTTAAGGGGCAGGGCGGCTTGGCGGCCGTCGAGCGTATCAACACGGTCAAGTCTCAGACATTGTACGAGATGATCGACTCGACGACTTTTTATCAAGGCACGGCCGAAGCCGGGGATCGGTCAAAGATGAACATCACTTTCCGCCTGCCGAACCCGGAGTTGGAAGCGTTGTTCGTCAAGGAAGCTGCTGAGAACGGTCTGATCGGTCTCAAAGGGCATCGGTCGGTTGGGGGTATCCGGGCCAGCTGCTACAACGCCATGCCGCTGGCGGGAATCTCGTGCCTGGTGGACTTCATGACGGAATTCGAGGCCCGACACGGTTGAAGCCCGGCGGTCACTCTGCAACCGATTCTGCTGGGCTCGCAAGATCGTTGCGCGCGTTTTTTCTCCACGGTCAAGTTCCGCGTTGAGGGCCTGTCGTTTTGGGGGGCCTCCAATCGTCGATGTTGGTACGTGTTGGGGTTGGCCGTGAGATCTCCTGAAAGAGCGACTTCATCGCAGCCTGAGCCCGGCCGCAAAGGATGCGTGGCGGTGCGCGAGTGCGATTTTGGGTGAGATTTCGTTCCCGCTGAGCGGGACAGGCATGTCCGTCTCAGGCAGACTCCGCAGTCTCTGCTGCGCAGAGCCGCTCGGGGGCTCGCTCTGCCGCCCTGCGCTCCCAGCCGATCCCGCTTGGCGGGAGAGACGGGTCCGCCTCAGGGGGCAGCGATTCGCCCCTGGGGGAGAGCGACAATTCCCGCGGCTCACGCCCTCTTTATGGACGGGTTCCGGCGGGATTCAGTTCACCGTGGGAGTGAGTAGCGCGACCTGAAGAGGTCTCAAATTCAACACCGGGCTGCGATGTGACTTCGACTCGATTAGATCCATGAATGCGGCGTCTGGCGGGAAGCCGTACATGCGGACGGTTACGGGCTCGCTGCGCATATTGATGATGTAGGTCACGGGATGGCCATTGTGAATGACCGATCGGGACTCGACGCCCCAAGCATTCTTTCCATCTTGTCCGAGAATCCGAACGGGACGGGACACACCGACTTCGTCGAGCAACGCGTCAAACCGGTGCGACAGTTTCTCTGCCCACTGGGATGGAAACCGCTGCATATCGGCTAATCGGGAGAGAGTATCCGGTCGTCGCTTCCGTCCGTGTTCGTCAAAGGCGAGAACGTCACGCCCCAGCAGGATCACGCGACCGCCGGTTTGCGTATAGGCACCGATTCGGTCGAACACGGCGGCGGGAACATACCGGGCACCGGCAATCACCAGCAATTTGGGCCGGCTTTCCCGATGGTTCAGCCCTCCCTCGGTAATCCTCTGTTCTGTTATGAATCCCACTGGCGCGTCGAGAAAGAACAGAGACTTGTAGGCGGTAAGCGTTTCGTTGAAAGTGCGTTCCGGGTCAAGGAAAACAGAAGAGCGGGAATACAACAATGCAATCTCGGAGGGCTTCGGAGGGAAAAGCGACACGAATGTGGATAATCTACGGAGATCGAGCGCGGTCGTGCCCAGCGCCCACGCAACTCTCGGGCGTGCGAAGGGCGGGTATTGAACCATCGTATCCTCTCGATACTCGCTGTTCCATACCCAGAAACAGCACAACCGCATTCCGTGGAGGAAACTCTGCCAGAACGCTGCACGGGGGTATGCGGCGGGATACTCTTTGATCCGCTGGCTGTGTGCAAAGTGGTATTCCAGGTCGGCGATGGGTTTTTCCGGTGCCGCGGACTTGAAGAAATCGAGTGTCATCACGCCCAGTCCTTTCCAAGGCCCCCTTCCGAGGATTTCCAAAGCGAATTCGGCTTTGGGCGTGTAATCACGCCACGTGTCGCATCCCGCCAAGTCAAACGTGTGCGCCTGTTCTGCCATATCGACGCCCGCAGTCGGTTTGAAGAGACAGATTTGAGTCGGTTTGTTCGTGACCATGGCAGAGTCGTCGAACGTTTTCACTTCGCCGCGAAGCCATCGGAACCAGTGGCTCACTTGGCGCTGATGAAAATCAAGCCAGTCAAACCAGGCGGCTTTATTTGCACGTTTCGGGAACGTGGCCTGATCGAAGCTCTGCAACTTCGTTCCCCACACTGTATTCAGGGCATGGATATCGCGGTATTTGCGTCTCAAGTCCTTGCGAAAGAGATGGAGATACAGGGGCGTCCGGCTGCGGTAAGCGGGCTCGTTCATGAGCCAGTAAATGCGCGGTTTGGGCAAGTGCACCAGTCTCCGGAAAAGAACTTCGTAGTACCTTCGAACCAAGCGGGTTGTGTTGGGGGCTTCCATGCAGAACCGCCAGAACGTGGTCCCGCACAGCTTGGGGGCGGGTATGTGCCGCCACCCGTTTGTTGCCCCTGCCTGTACCGGACCGTAGCCAGCCGTGTCCGGGTACTTCCGGTAGGCCCAAAAGGGAAACCGCAGAGCGGGGCAGAAGGTCAATGCTACGCCAGAGCTGCGGGCGCGGACCCAACTTTTGGCCAGCGTTGCCGTGCCATGGAGGTCCACTTCCTCAGGCCCGCGCAACACCGTGCGCATGCAGGTCGGCCAGCCGTCCCATGAGTCCGCAAGGTTGAAGCCGAACTTGGGTATTTCGTCCACTTCGCCCTTGGGAATGCCCATCGGACCTATCAGGACAACCGGATTCCCGTCTGCGTACAGATTTCCGTCTCGGATTCTCAGCGAAGCAAGATGCTCCGGGGGAATGGCGGCGGCCCGTTTGGGCTGCGCAACCACTTCTCTTGCCTCATCCAGGGCGTTGTGCGCGAGGGACTCCATGAATCTCAAGTGCCGTTCCACCCGGTCGAACTTGCCGTCGTAAGCGAAGGAGCGCGACACAGGGATGAAATGGCGCAGTGTCGCCCGCGCTACGTTCAGGTAGACTGGTTCGCCCCCTTTGCGACGGGCGCGTTCGAGAAGTGCATCGAGCCTAACCGCGTGTTCGCCCAGCAGTTCGAAACGCTGCAAGAAACCCGCCACCCTTGCAGTGGGTGTAATTCGGCGTATGGATTCTTCGCCGTGAAACACAAGGTTACCGGAGGGGGCTCTCAGACGCACGGAGACGTCGTAGTTCCCGACTGGAAAGGCAGATGCAGCGAATCTGAATCCCACCGATCTGCGTCCCCGGTCTGCCGGAAACGTTCTCTGCACTCGGAGGACCTCCTTCTTCTTCCCGCTTGTCTGTCGGACATTCAGCGTTGCTGTGAGGCGCGTGTTCCGCGGCATCGAGAACGAGAATCGTCCCGTGGCCTCTTCGCCCTCGGAAAACACCCGTTTCTCGAACCGTTCGCCGGCCGTCCTGGCGTCGTCTGCAGGAAAGATATCGGCGTTGTACACCATGCGAACATCGGCAAAGCGGCAGACGTAATCACCGGGCTCCTCGATCGCGTCCCGGTCCAGCACGAATTGCAGACGCATGATCGGCGAGTCCGCCCATGTATTCCCGAAAGGGCCTTTCGCGTGAGTCTGTCGCAGCCATTTGGTCGCCTCATCGATGTTGAGTCGAACGAAGTTCCAGTGTCCGATGCGCAGAGCGGGCAAAGACCAAGTAATGCGAGTACCGTCCGCATCATCGAGGTTCAAAGACAGCGGGAACTTCCGCTCGGGACGTATCCAGAATGTTATCGCCCTGGGAACAGGAGTGCGCAGTCCCTCGACGACGACGGACCTCCACCGGGGTTCCTCTCCGGCGCCGGCCACACGCCACTCGACCCTCAAAGCGTCGTTTCCCCCGGCAAATAAGCCGGCTTTCGGCTCCGCCGCAACCTTGCAACCGGTCGCTTTGACGATTCGGGGGTCGGTCACGGCGTCGATCCGTTTCGTCGTTTTCGCCGGCGGCGGCATCGCGCCGGGCGGCACGACTTCCAAGCCGTCCACGAGGAACTGGTACTTTCCCGCCTTTTTCATACTCTCGCACCGTACAAACAAAGCGAGACGAACGACCGGCTTCGTCAACACCGCGGCGCCTCCTTTGCAGAGCGAGACGAACTCCGCCGCGTCCGGTTCCAGCGTAACCCGTTCCCATTTCCCCACCGACGTTGGTTGAATCCTCCAAATGGATTCAACGCCGGCTTCGTCGCGCAGAGAGAAGAACAATGGGCCCGCCGCCGATGCTTGCACCCATAACCGTATTCTACGCGGCGGCATGAACATTACGTCGCATCGGGCCGCAACGATCCAGTGTTTCTTACCTACATCCTCGGGGGCGACCCGAAATCTGAGGCGCATGCAGCCCTTTCCTTCGCGGACCAGTCGTTGGTCGCTTACCCGATCCACCGTGCAATCCACATCACTCGCGCGCCACCCCACCGGGTAATCGAAGTTCTGCAACATTCGAAACGATTCGGAATACGCCGCCGCCGTGCCGAAACGAAGAAGCCCGTACGCACCGAACACAGTGATAATGATGCACCTTCGCACTTGCATTTGCATAACCGACCGTTTCTCCGCGATGGGCAACACGGGCTACGCCGGATTGCGTTTCGTGCGCGCAGCCCTCATTTCCTGGATTTCATATATAGCGCCAGCAAGGTCCGCCGGCGTTTGCAGTATGGGCGGAACTCATCCACAAGCGTCGCCGGCGATAACATTCAGCCGGCCGGGAGTTCTTCGTTCCCGGAGCACGGCGGCGTTGCTCGACAGAGTAACGGTGTGTCCGGAAAACGACGGTCTGTGTCGGGGGCAGTGGAGGGCGAGAATGCAGATGCAGGCCCTCCTGTGCAGCAACGAAACTGAAGCCGACCGCGAAGTGAAGTGGGTTCTCAGTGAGAAGAATACTGCAGATCGGTCGGGAAGTCAAAACCAAGACGCCGTGCCGCCATGTCGCCGCCGCCCGGGCGCCAGGAGACTTCTCTTGTCCAAGAGTTCCCGGAACGCCACACTTGAGGATGAAACTTGCGCACCACAAGGCACCCGGGAAACGCGAAAATGCAACGTCGGCGGAACCCAACTGTTCCAAACTCAAACCAGTCCCGACACCTCTGTTTTCCGCGCGTTGCGGCTATGGTAATGACCACACGTTGAATAATGGCCCGCCAACAGTCGTTCTTGGAGGCAATTAAGGGGGCGCCGTGGAAAAAAGGACCCAACGTCTGCTCCGTTTCCTGGGAATCAACCGCAGCACCGGCGGACTCTTGTTCATGGTCGTCCTGGTGGGCATGGGCGAACGATTCTCGGAACGTTTTCTTCCCATCTACCTGATCGCTTTGGGCGGGGGCGCACTCTCGGTGGGGTTGCTGAACGGTCTGGACAATCTGCTCTCGGCGCTGTATTCGTTTCCGGGAGGCTATTTGTCCGACCGACTCGGGACCAAGCGCGCCCTGCTGCTTTTCAATCTCATGGCCATGGCCGGGTTCCTGCTGGTCGTTCTGGTGCCGACTTGGCAGGCGGTGATTGTCGGGGCGTTCTTCTTCCTTTCCTGGACCGCGATTTCGCTGCCGGCTTCGATGAGTCTGGTAGCCCGGGCCCTGCCAAAAACCAAGCGTGCCATGGGCGTTTCGATGCACTCGTTGGTGCGCCGGGTGCCCATGGCGCTGGGGCCGCTCGTCGGCGGGCTGTGCATCGGCTTGTGGGGCGAGCGGGACGGTATCCGAGTCGCGTTTGTGGTGGCCGTGATCATGGCAGGCGTGGCCATTGTCCTGCAGCAGAAGCTGATCGAAGAAGATCCGGACGGGAAAAAGCGTGCGACGTCAACTCCGGACAAGAACCCGTTCCGGGTCTTCATGCACCTGGATCCCGCCTTGCGAAACCTGCTGGTGTCTGATGTCTTGGTCCGGTTCTGCGAGCAGATACCCTATCCGTTCGTCGTGCTCTGGGCCATGAAAGTCATCCGGTCGCCCGTGACGGCATTCCAATTCGGAATCCTCACCAGCATTGAAATGATCACGGCCATGCTCATTTACATCCCGGTGGCTTGGCTGGCGGATAGGGGAAGCAAGAAACCGTTTGTGGCCGTGACGTTTGTGTTTTTCACGTTGTTTCCCCTTGCCGTTCTGTACTGTCACTCGTTCTGGCCGCTGGCCGCCGCTTTTGTACTCCGGGGGCTGAAGGAATTCGGGGAACCGACGCGCAAGGCCCTGATCATGGACCTGGCCCCGGAGGGCAAGAAGGCCTCCACGTTCGGTGCGTACTATTTGGTGCGGGACGTGATAGTGTCGGCGGCGGCTTTCGGCGGGGCGTTTCTCTGGACCCTCGGGCCCCGGGTCAATTTCCTGACGGCCTTCGGGTTCGGGATTGCCGGCTCGCTCTGGTTCATTCTGCGCGGTCGCGACTTTCCCACGCTTTCGCGGGGAGAGCGGAACGCCTGAAAAGCGGGCGGCGCGGCCGATCATGGCCCCTCCAGGGTGGGGGCCGGGAAAAGGCGTCGCTCGATCCGCCAGGCGGCTTGAATTGTACAGGAACCACCCGCTGCGACGATCCATCTGGCTGATCTTTGGAGCGTTGCCGCCAAACGCCGGTCGAGACGGTGTTTCGACACAGCCGGGACCGCCGGTCGACGTAAGAACTTGAACCGGCATGAGTCGCGCCCTCCCAGGGCGAGGGGCGCGAATAAACCAGGCTGGATAGGGAGAGAACCATGATGAATGGGACCGGGATTGCGTCGGGGATCGTATGCGGCGTCTGCGCGGGCGCCCTGGGGGCGATGGGAGCGGAGATCGTGTCCGACTGGTCCGAAGCCGGCGGCGTCTGGTGCACACAGAGCTACTGGCGGGACGAAAACATCCTGCAACGGTATACGTTTACATCGAACCGAGAGGACAAAACCACGGGCGAATCCAGCGTGCAGGTCCACATGCAGGTGGCGGAGGAACGTCCCCGGGACGGGATCGAGCTGCGCCTGACGTTGCCGGAGCCGCTGGACTTGTCCCGGGCGGAGGCGGTGGAACTGCAGTTGAAAGTGGTCGCGGGCACCGGATTGAAGGCGCGCAATGCCTATTTCTGCAGTCCGGACTTCAAAAAACTGGCCATTGCCGACTGGCTCGAAGACGTGGACGTGTCGGGCCCGGGGGCGTGGCAGCGGGTCGTGATCGATCTCACCAATGTGCGCGTCCTGGACAAAGCCGCTCCGAATCAGGCGGGCGTGTACGACCGGCATGACGTGACGACCATCTGCCTGAATTTCGTCCTTCCCGCCGGTGCGGTGGACATTACGCTGCGGATCGACGGGATGCGCACAACCACGCTGCCGCCGCTTCCGGCGCGCCTGCGGGTTGCGGCGCTCAAGCAGGACCGGGGCTTCTGGAGATGGCGGAGCAGGTATCCCGCGAGGGACTTGTCCCCGCGACCGGACGACGGGCGGAACTTGGCGCTGAGCATCCGTAAACTAAGTCGGGGGTTGGCTCCCGAGCGCCCCTTTTTAATCTGGGGGATCGGGCCCAGTTACCTCAATTTTTTGGGGGACGGGACCGTGTTGGCGTGCTATCTTCGCCGGCGTTTCCCGAACGCCCCGCCCATTGTCTACAAGAAACAGGTGGGTTCGTCCGTTCCTTGGCGCTATGTGCTGGGCTGGGCCAGGCAGGTGGTGGTCCCCGAACAGCCGGACTTGGTCCTGCTCTACGGCATCGGACTCGAAAGCGATCTGGAGAAGATCTTCCGAACTTTGCGCCGACATACCACCGCGGACATCATTGTGGCGAGCGTTCACTGGAAAAGCGATGACGTCAGGTACTGGGGCAAGGACGAAGACGCCACCGACTTCGCGGACATCCCGGAAATGCGCCGAATTTGCAGGGCGTACGGTGTGGAATTTGTCGAGAATCGCAAGGAATGGGCGCAGTACCTGCGCGATCATGACATGAAAGTCGAGGTGGATCCCGAGCATGGGCTGCTCATGGACGGGGTACATCAATCCAAGTACGGTGCGCTCGTAATCAACGAAAACATCGTTCGCCATTTTGCCGTCCGAGACGCGTATGCTTACGACCCGGACAGTCGGGAACGGCGTCTGCCTGTGACGCGGCGGGAAGTGAGCGGCGACAAAGAGTCTGCGACGGCCGTCGGTTCAAGCTGGACCGTGGGGGAGGGCGTGGCGACCAGTGGGGTCGCGGGAAGTCGGATCAGGGTCAGGTTCACAGGCAATCGAATCGATCTTATCGGCGTCAGGTCGCCGGACGGTGGGACAGCCCGGGTCTTGTTGGACGGCGTCCCGGCGGACAAGGCGCCGGCTTTCTTCGCCGGTCCGATCGTCCGCGGCCCCGACAACGCCCGTCCGGCGCAGGGATCGACGGCCGACATCGGGCCCCACGGCATCACCCTCGGCAGGAACCCGGTACCGCAGGTCTGGACCATTCGGATGACGGACGACGCAGGAGGGTACGAATTTTTCGGGAACGTTACCGGCGCCGACGGCACGGGCCACGTGTTGAAGCCGTTTACGAGCGACAGCGGTCAGGTTCGGGTCCCCCCGGAACTCTGGCGGCACGGTCCGGGCTGCGTGCCCTTCCTCCACCCCTGGAACGGCAAGATCCTCAACCGGAAGGGCGACACCTATACGTTCAGGGTCACTCGCGCCTGCACACCCCTGGTCGAGTTCCGGGGGAAGACCGGAGAGTTCCGCGTCAATCTCTTCCAGCAGCTGCCGAACCGGGTGCATGTGCTTGAAGTTGTCGCTGTTGGAGACGGCAAGGTGCATGTCGAGCGCTTCGATGTCTTCGAGCCGCCGCTGCGGTGACAGGAAGAGGGACGAGATGCAAAGGGACCGCAGGTGAGTACGGACGCGGGCGTGGGACGGCCGCGTCACCGCCGGGCTCGACCCGACGACGACGACGATCTTGGGAAAAGGAGAATCGGTGTCCAGCGAGCTACTCGCGGACAACCTCGCACCCCGCACCCGCCCCCGGTCGGGGGTCGGCACTGCTTCTCGGAATCGAGTGCATATCTGCCTGCATCCGCGTCCATCTGCGGTTGAAACGCCGGAAAGAATCGCGGGGGGCGCGCGGATGAGGCACGAGCACGAGGCAGGAGTATGCTGGACGCGGATTTCGGCGAGAGATAAAAGATAGTTGCGTGTCGTTCGACGAGAAAGTGGCTCGAGCGTCTGCTTGTGCAGTGCACGCAGTTGGTCCTCGCTCCTGCTCCGGAGCGCGGCAGGCTGCTCTGGTGCACCGGAATCATGGGCGTTTCCTTCTCGGCAGTACGAACAGGGAGTGAGCGGATATGCACACATGCGGATGGTCGGGCTTGGGAATTGCCGTGCTGATGGCCGGCGCTACGGCTCACGGTGCGGAACAGACGTGGTCGCTGGCTCAGCAAATTGAAAAGCGCTACGAGACACACCGGACGTTCACGGCGGCGGACTTGGCGGTGGGACGGACCCCCGGCTTCCAGGTCCACACGACTGTCGAGGCCGGGGCCCGGGTGCTGTCCATTGCCGGGGACGAAACGCGGATCCTGTCCGGGTACATCTATGTTGGGCGTCGCATCCGATTGCCTGAGACGGTACCCGTAGCGGCGTCGGTGCGGCTCGAGTACCGACGTGAGTGTAGCGAGAACAACCGGGCGCCGGGATTGACCTTTTGCGTGTTCACCCCGAAAGGGTGGGACGCCCTTTCCGCTGCGCCGGAAAAGGCCCGCCCCCCGGCGCGGCGGGGGCGGGACGCTCTCCTGTTCACGCAGCAGATCGTCGGAGGTCGGGAAGACACGCTCGAGTGGGCGAAGTGGGAGAGCCGCGACCTTGCCCCGGTTTTGCGCCGGCGTGCGGGACGGGAGGTAGTGGTTGCCCTGAGAATGGGCGCCATGCACACCGGGGCCGTCGAGTGGGCCCAGTTCCGGGCGCCGCGCTTGGTGCTGTCGGACGCCATGCGCGTCCGCGAAGTTCGCAAACCTCGATATCCCCCCAAGGACCGGCGCACGCTCCTGACCGACAAACAGGTCGAGTTGGCCCGAGCGCGTTGCGAAAAGGCCGACAGCGCGAAAGCGATTCGTGACCGAATCGTCCGAAGCGGGAAGTACTGGATGGCGTTGGGTGACGACGAACTTCGCGCTCGGATCCCGCCGGGCGCCGTGCCCCGGGCCTTCAATGTGTCGACTCAGGGCTGTCCGGTGCATGGCAAAGCCATCTACAAACACGGGACGTATCCGTGGAAACTGGACATCGACAAGCCGTTCAAGATTATGTGTCCGGTCGGAGGCGAAGAATACCCGGACAACGACTTTTTCGCTTACCTGCGGTCCGGGTTTCGGGACACCGCCTTATTGAAGGGAAAATACGTGGACGACGGCTGGGGTTGGAAGAGATCGAACGGCGAAATCTACTGGTTGGTCGGGTACGCTTGTCATTGGCACTGGAACCGATTCATCCTGCCCGGGGTGTTGCGCTTGTCGCGTGCCTATTTGCTTACGGGCGATCCCGAATACGCGCACAAGTGCGCCGTGATGCTGGATCGCATCGCGGACGTTTATCCGGGCATGGAATACGAGAACCAGTCTCGGTACGGTTTTGAAACCGGCGGGCGATACCGGGGCAAGATCTTGAACCATATCTGGGAGACCGGGACTCTGCGGAAGTTGGCCGAGGCTTATGACAACATCTTTGACGCCCTTCGGGACGGCGGCCCGCTCGACGGAAAGCTGGCCAAGTCCAGCCAGGCGACGCGCGAGAACATCGAGGCGAACATCCTCGAGGAGGGCATCGACTGTGTCAAGGACGGTCGCATCCGAGGCAATTTCGGCATGCACCAATGCGCGTTGGCTATGGCGTCGGTGGTGCGGGAAAAGGGGCCGGTCGAGGCGGACCTGGCCTGGATCCTGCACGAGTCCGGCGGAAGTTCGGGCGAAGAGGGCGTCGAGTACGCCTTCTACAATTACATCTACAAGGACGGCATGCCGTTCGAGACTTCCCCGGGGTATTGTTTCAGTTGGGTGTCCAATTTCGTGGCTTTGGCACGAATCCTCGAGAAGGCGGGTTACGACTTTTACGCCCAGCCCAGGTTCAAAGCGATGTTCGAGGCGTTTCTCGATTTGGTTTGCATCGGGAAATACACCCCCTCCATCGGCGATGCGGGAAGCCTGACGAGCGGGCGAATCGGCGGCAGCGTCCCGGTGTATCTGGCCGCGTTCGCGCATTACCGCGAGCCCCGGTTCGCCCACGCCTTGAAAGAACTCGGTGCGTTTCGGAAGCGGGGATTCAAGGGGTACGAAAACCTGTTCGAGCCGGACGTGCTCGCGGCGGCGGAGAAAGCGGCGGCGGAAACGCCGGCGCCCGCGCTGCGAAGTCGAGTGCTCGACGGGTACGGTCTCGGGATCCTGAACAACGTCCGCAACACGACGGCGGTGTCGATCTATTACGGGTTCAAGGGCGGCCACGGCCACTTCGACCGACTCAATTTTTCGCTTTTCGCCTATGGGCGGAAAATGACGCCGGACCTGGGCTACCCCGATTTCATGAACGCACTCGTGCCGGGCATCTACTCCTGGTCCAAGAATACAATCAATCACAATTGCGTGGTGGTGAATCGACAGCGGCAGACCGGGAATGTCCCCGGCCGAATCCGGGGCTTCATGGACGCCCCGGGGGTGCACTTCATCGACGTCTCCGCCGACGGCACGTATCCGGAGGCCGGTACGTACCGGCGGGCGCTGGTGCTGGTTGACCTCGGGGCGGATTCGGGCTACCTCCTCGATTTTTTCGCGGTCGCCGGCGGGGACCAGCACGACTACAGCCTGCACGGGCCGCTGGGCAAGTTCCGGTTCGAGGGCGGCGAATTGTCGCCGCCGCGGAAAGGCACGCTGGCCGGCGAGAATGTGGCATACGGCCAATTCTACGACGACCCGGCCCTGGCCGCGCCCGGTTACCAGGGCAGTTACGCGGGTTACAAGGGCAGCGGGTTCCAGCACCTCGAGAAGGTGCAGACGTTGCTCTCGGGCGACAAATGGTGGGCGCGGTGGGCCTTGGAGGATGCGGGCGGGGTCGGCCTGAGGATTCGCATCCTGGGACAGCCGGGGCAGAAATTGTTCGTGTGCGACGGGCGCGTCTCACCGACGGGCAAGAATCCGTGGGTGCTCAAGTACCTGATTGCCAGGCGAAAGGGAACGAAGTTGCGTAGCCGCTATGTGACCGTGCTTGAACCGTTCAAGGACCGGCCGCAGATTGCGGACGCCGAACGTTTCGACCTGGAACGCGGTGTGGCCGTTCGGGTGCGCAGGCTCGAGGGAGAGGACATCATTGTCCGGCAAAGCAAGCCGGGACCGGTTTCGGCGGCCGGCCTGGGCACGGACGCCCGGCTGTGCGTGGCGCGTCTCGGACCGGGCGGGGCCCCGGTATCGCTGAGTATGCTCGACGGGAGCTACGCTCGAATCGGAGGTCGTTCCATCCGCGGCCGCCGGTCGTTGGAAGGCGAGATTGTCGGTGTGGACTATGAAAAGCGCGCCGTGCGCCTGCGAGTGACCGGGAACGTTCCCGTGCCCGCCGAGTCGGCGCTCCGGGGCCGGCCGATCTTGTTCTCGAATGCGCGTCATACTTGCATGTATACCGTCGGAGATGTCGAGCATGAAGACGGCCACGTGCGGATGACGCTCGACGGACCGGAATTCGTGACCGGAAGGGCCCGTGTGTCCAGCGTGGACCGCGAGGCCAGACAAATCAAGACTTCCTCCCGGTTTGCGTTCCCCGCGATCTACCCCGGGATGCGGGTCGTAAACGAGGCCCGGACCGTGTCGCTACGCGTGCGGTCCGTGAGTGCCGGGGCCATCCAGCTCGAAGACCGGCCTGACCCCGCGGATTTCACCGACGCTGACGGCAACGGCGTCACGGACGCGTGGCTGGTTGATTTCGGCCCCGGGGACACGTTCCGAATCCAATCGATGACCGTGTGGGCGGCGGAGTAAACTCCTGTACGCATCCGCACGATGACCCTGTGGTGGGCGATCCTGTCGGGGGGGGAGGGCCGTGCCTCACGGCAAGCGGACTGAAGACGGCGACCGTAAGTCGACCGCCGCCCGCGTCTCCACTTGCGCGCTCCGACGAACTGCGGTCCGGAAAAAGGAACCGCGGATAAACGCCGATGGACGC
>JAADHN010000144.1 GCA_013151865.1 Kiritimatiellota bacterium | reverse complement strand
GACGGGTCCGCCTCAGGCGGACAGCGATTCGCCTCCGGCGAAGAGCGACAACTCCCGCGGCGCACGCCCCCTTTGTGTGGTCGGGCTCTTGGGGGCGGGGCCCCGGTGTTGCCCGCCGGCTCCACATGGCTTACGTCCCATGATTCCGAATGAATCGACAACCCCTACGGGCGATCTCGACGGTGTGGACCGATCGTCTCCGGGACGGAACTGGGTCCGTTTGTCGGTTTCCGAAACGTGCACCACGGCTGAACAATGAATGAGGAGAGCCCGTTTTTCATGACACGTCCCAATATCCTCTATCTGCATTCGCATGACACCGGCTGTTTTGTCCAGCCCTACGGCCATGCGGTCCCGGCGCCGCATCTCCAGACGTTGGCCGAGCAGGGCGTTCTGTTCCGGTTCGCGTTCAACGGAGGGCCGACCTGCTCGCCCAGCCGGGCATGTCTCCTCACGGGAATGGACGCGCACAGCAACGGGATGCTTGGGTTGGCCCATCGAGGGTTTGGGTTGCGAGATTGTCGACAGCACCTTGTCCACGCCTTGCGAGGGGTCGGATATCATACGGCCCTGGCGGGAGTACAGCATGTGGCGCGAGACGCGAACCGGATCGGCTATGACCGGATCTTGGGGCCGCCGCCCGCCGCAGAGCGGGTCGCCTGCGAGTTTTTCGAATCGTCGCCGCCCGCTCCGTTTTTCCTCTCCGTCGGGTTCCAGGAAACCCATCGCCCTTATCCCGAGCCCGGTCCTGCCGAAGATCCGCGCTTCTGTCGACCGCCGCCGCCGTTGCCGGATACGCCCGAGACGCGCTTCGATATGGCCTCTTTCAAAGCTTCCGTTCGAATCTTGGACGGAAAAATGGGGCGCGTATTGGCGGCACTGGACCGGGCCGGATTCGCGGACGACACCCTCGTGATTTGTACCACCGACCACGGGATCGCTTTCCCGCGCATGAAATGCAACCTGACCGATCCCGGCATCCACGTCATGCTTCTGATGCGCGGTCCCGGCGGTTTTCATGGGGGCAAGGCGATCGACGGTCTCGTGTCCCAGGTGGACATCTTTCCCACCCTGTGCGAACTGCTGGACATCGAACCGCCGACATGGCTGCAAGGCGTCTCGTTCCTGCCTTTGGTCCGCGGCGAGACCGACGAAGTCCGCTCCGAAATCCGCTCCGAAATCAATTACCACGCCGCGTACGAGCCCCAACGGTGTATTCGTACCCGCCGCTACAAATATATCCGGCGGTTCGGGGAACGACGCAACAAGGTCATCCTGCCGAACTGCGATGACAGCCCCAGCAAAACGATTTGGATGGAATGCGGCTGGGCGGACTCGGTCCAGGACGAGGAGATGCTCTTCGACCTGGTCTTCGATCCGCATGAAGCTCATAATCTGGCTGCGGATCCATCCCGCGCCGATGTGCTCGACGAAATGCGGGCCCGTCTCACGCGCTGGATGCGGGACACGGACGATCCGCTCCTGCATGGGGACGTTCCCGCTGCCCGGGGAGCGCGGGTCAATGATCCCGACGGCGTTTCGCCGGACGAGCCGGTGATTGCAGTCGGGGGATAAGAACCGATAAGGGAAACCGTCATGGACTGGTCCTCTTCGACCGGGACTCGCGCCGGCGCCAGGCTTGCCTGGTGGGCAGTGGGGATCCTGTTGGTCGGACTCGCGTGCGCGGGATTGGCGTGGGGCGCCGCCGAGACAGCGCAGTGGGTCCTCGAGAGACGCCTTCACGCCCTGGGCCGGGCGCTTGACGACCTGCGCCTCAGGGAATGGCTCCGGACTTGGTCGACGCCTGGCCTGGCGTCACGCCAAGCCGCCTGGAACTCCGTCAAAGCCGCGTACGTCCTCGACCGAAATCGGCCTCTCGATCCGAAGACCCTCCCCACGCCGCAGCGGCTCAAAGCCCTGACCGCCGCCCTCCGCCGCCTGTGCCGGGCGGAAGACGAGAGCAGACACGGGCGGCCGGACATGATCGAAGAGGGCGGCTCGCGACTCCGGGCTTATATCTCCGAAATCGACGGGTCGCTCCAAACCTATTCGCTCAGCCTGCCGTCCGCCTATGATCCCGCCGTGAAGTGGCCCCTGATCATCTCCCTGCACGGTCACGGCTGGTTTCGGCCATTTCAGGGACACCCGGCCCCACGGTACGCCGGCATGTTCTGCCTGTCCCCGCAGGGGCGCGGCGCGACCGATTATATGGCGCTGGGAGAAAACGACGTGCTCCGGGCCCTCGAGGAAGTCGAAATGGACTACAATATCGACCCGGATCGCATCTACATCACGGGCGGTTCGATGGGCGGGACCGGCTCGTGGCAGCTCGGAGTGCACTATGCGGACCGGTTTGCGGGCATCACGCCCATATCCGGCAATGCGGACTATCGCGCCTGGACCTACCGGTGGGGGTGGAACCAGCCGTTTCCGGGCCGGTTCGATGCACTACGGGAATACCTGCAGGAGCGGCACACGCCCCGGGCGTATGCCGGAAACCTGCTGCACCTGCCCGTATATTGCATTCACGGATCGGCGGACACCATCGTCCCGCCTCAGCACGCCCGGAACATGGTCGCGGCGCTCAAGGCGGCCGGCTGTCCCGTCGAGTACAGGGAGTTCCCCAAGCGAGGCCACGGCGGCTTCCCCGGACCTTGCGTCGATGAAGGTCGGGCCTGGATGTGCGGGCAGGTTCGGGACCCATACCCGAACCACGTGCGCTGGAAGGCGTCCTTATTGCGGCGCGGCAAGGCCTATTGGGTGCGGATCGAGCAGTTCCTCCGCGCTTGCGAGTTCATGGAGATCGAGGCATGGGCCCTGGATCGGCGGCACGTCCGCGTCCGTACTCGCAACATTCGGCAATTCCGGATCGAACGGACGCCCCGTTTGTTCGATCTCGACGCCCCCCTGTTTGTGAACGTGGACGGCGAGCAGGTGATTTTTCCGCCGGTTCGCGGCGGACGACGACGGGTGGCGCTGGTGCGGACTGCGCAACATGGTTGGTTGGACGCGACCCAGGCGCCGCCGGCGGGCGGACCGGTCAAGCGCCCGGGGTTCGAAGGACCGATCAGCGAGGTGCTCCAACGCCCCTTCACCTTGGTGCTGGGGACCGTGTCGCTCAATCCGGAAGTGCGGCGGCTTTGGGAGGAGGAGGCCCTGAGTTTCGTCCGGGAATGGAAGCGCCGGAACAACGCCCCCTGTCCGGTGGTGCGGGACGTGGAGTGCGATTACGCCATGATGCGCGACCGGGACTTGATTCTGCTGGGGGGCGCCCGGGACAACGCCGTTGCCGCGGCGCTGGTGGACGGGCTCCCTCTCGGCCGGCTGGCGGCGAAATTGCCCCTCGCGTCGGCCGCCGGTCCGCCTCGGAATGCCGAATCCGCCATCTGCTCCAGCCCGGACCGGGGCCTGTTCCTCCTCTACCCGAACCCCCTGGCGCCGGACCGGCTCGTCGTCCTGGTCGATGCGGGCGGTCCCGAAGCGATTTACCAAGCCTGGAAGCGATTCGGAAATTGGTTCAATTGGGGCGTGTTCGATTCGAAGAAATACTTCGATTTTGCCGTTTACGACGCCGTGACGGCTTCGCCCGAGAGTTTTCTCATGCTCGGGTGGTTCGGTCCCGACTGGAACTTGGAAGGCGGAGTCTGGAAGGCCGGCAGCGAACAGGTTCGGGCGGAGCGCGCCCCCCAACTGCTGCCCAGATGGACCGAGCCGCCCAGCGGCGTGGACCGGCTCGACCTGGTCGATTTGCGACCGACCCGTATCGATCAGATGCGGGGCGCAGTCGGTTTCGGCCGCTCTTTTTATGGACGCCCTCTGCCCGGGGGCGTCGGGGTTCGGGCGCCTTCGTACATCGAGTACGATTTGGGCGGCGGTTTCGACCGGTTTCATGCCAAAGGCATCCTCCTGAACGAACCGGAATCGGCCCAGTGCAAAGCCCGGTTCGACGGAGAGCGACTCGGGTTCGTCGTCAAGGGAGACGGCAAAGTGCTGGCCCGGACCGACGGCGTAACTTTGGACGCGCCGGAAGCAGTACTCGATGCGGATGTGACCGGCGTTTCGACCTTGCGTCTCGAGGTTGTGGTGAAAGGCGGGCCGGCCTGGCTGCATGGAAGCGCCGCATGGTTGGAGGGGCGGCTCGAACGGACCGGGACCGACGGCGAATGAAGAAGTTCCTGCTTCCACTCTGCGAGTCGGGATTGCGAAGTCCGCATCCGCGCACCTCGGTTGGCGGGGCAGGCATTCCGCTCCGGAAGCGCTCGTCGCCTTTCGCGGACAAGACAGACCGGCATAACCCAAGGAGGTCCCCATGAGCGTCTCAGTCGGAGAAAACTACAAGAAACTGCTTGTTACGGGCGCCAGCGGACGGCTCGGCTCGAACCTGGTGAAGAGATTGACCGAAGAAGAGGGCGTGGCCGTGCGCAGCTTCCTTCTGCCGAACGATCCTGCCGCCCACTCTCTGGATGGACTCGACACCGAGCGGGTTTACGGCGACCTGTGCGATGAAGCCGCTGTGGCGGCGGCGGTCGACGGTGTGGACGCTATCGTGCACTGCGCGGCGGTGATGGGGGCGCCTCGAGGCGGGATGACGCCCCACCGGTTCTTCGATATCAACGTTCGGGGGACGTTCAACGTCTTTCAGGCGGCCGCGGACAGGTCGGACACCATCCGCAAGATCGTCTACATCAGCAGTACTGCGGCCTATAGTGTGGAGACCGCGGGACCGGTAATCCACGAGGACGACGAATTGCGTCCGCCGCGACTGTACGGCCTTACCAAGGCGGCCAACGAAACCATGGCCCGGATCTTCCAGTTCCAGACCGGTATTCCCATGGTGGTCTTCCGCCCCAATTACATCATGGCCTGTGACGAAATTCTGGGGTTCGGCCGTTCCGCCGTGGTCATGGGCGTCCTCGCGGGCGCCGCCCGGGACCCGCGAACCACCATGTACACCCCGGACGCTACGGACGCGGCCGTCGCGGCCGTGCGGGCCGCCGTGGAGGGCGACGGCAGCCGCCGGTGCGTTCCGCGCAATCCCGGGGGCAGGCCCTGGACCTGGCACGTGACGGACGTCCGCGATTGCGTGGCGGCCGTGGTGCTGGCCCTCGAACGCGACACGGCCGACGGCGGAACCTTCAACATCGCCGGGCCGAAACCCGCCCGCTGGGACGAAGTGGTCCCGTACCTTTGCGGCAAGCTGGGCGAGACGTATGTGGAACTCACGGTCCCGGCCCTGTGGCATTTCGAGTTCGACCTCAGTCGCGCCCGCGACCGGCTCGGGTACGACCCGCAATTCACCCCCGAGCGCATGATCGATGACGCGCTGGCCTTTCGCGCCGGAAAGGATATCGGCGTGATTCCGCCCGCCATTCCACACTGAGCGAAATGGGCCGGATGGTTCGGTGTGCACCGCCGGCTTGGCGGGCGCGCTCGACGCGACCGCGACGAAGTCCGGGGTGTGCGGCCGACGATCCCGGAGAAAACGTCCGCCTCCCGGCGGGGCAGGTCACTTCCGGCAAGGAATCGCATTATGAAAGTCGGAATCTGCGGCGTCGGCGCCTTTGCCGACAATTTCATCCCGTTGTTCAAAGGCCATCCCGGGGTCGAGTGCGTCGTTTTGTGCGACTTGGATGCCGAGAAACTCGAACAGAAATGTGCGAAATTCGGGATTCCGGATCGCTGTGGCTCGTTGGACGATCTGTGCGGGAGCGACGTCGACGCCATCGCGATCATCACCCAGCACCACCTGCACGGTCCCCAGGCCGTTCAGGCCTTGCGTGCGGGCAAACACGTGTATTCGGCCGTGCCATCGGCGATCTCGGTTTCGGAGATGGCGGAACTGGTGAAGGCGGTCGAGGAAACCGGCCGCATCTACATGATCGGCGAGACGAGCTATTACTACCCATGTGCCATCTACTGCCGCGAGCGGTTTCGGAAAGGAGATTTCGGCCATGTGGTGTACGCCGAGGGCGAGTACTACCACGACGCCAGTCATGGCCTGTACAATGTGGCGCAGTGGCGGTATGGCAAGGATTGGGAAAAGTACTTCGGCATGCCGCCCATGTTCTATCCCACGCACTCGACCAGTATGATCGTTTCGGTCACCGGCGCGCACGCCACGCATGTATGCGGCATGGGTTTCGTGGACCGGCATGAGGACGGTCTTTATGCACGCGCAGACAATGTGTGGAAGAACCCCTTCAGCAACGAAACCATGCTGTGCCGGATGTCGGACGGCAGCATGGCGCGAATCAACGAATTCCGCAGAATCGGGCACCCGGGCGCCGTCGGGATGAGCATGTACGGAACAGAGGGCAGTTACGAGGAGCAAACCGGCCCGGCCGGAGCGGGCTACGACAATCGAACGCGCATTTGGGTGTCCCGGGACCCCGTGTCGCGGGTGTGTCTGGACGACCTGCTCCGCTGCGAGGGCGTTCCGGCTGGGCGCAATGCGGGAAAGATGGGGGCCGTCACCGCCTCGGACGGGACCCATCTCGGCGTCTCGAAAGTGCACGACGTGACCCGGCTGCCCGGAGAGTTTCTGGGGTTGCCCAACGGTCATGCGGGCTCGCATCAGTTTCTGGTCGACGATTTTGTCACGGCCTGCGGAGACGGAAAGGCGCCTCCCAACAATGTCTGGATGGCGGCACGCTACCTTGTGCCGGGATTGGTCGCCCACGAATCGGCCCTGCGAGGCGGCGTGTTGTTGGAAGTCCCGGACTTCGGCGACCCGCCGCCCGGCGCCGGGGGCGGTCCCGGTGGCTTTCCGCCGGTTGCGCTTCGCGGTTCGACAGGATAAGTTTCCGCCTGTTTCCATCGCAGCCCCGGCGCAGTGCTCGGACTCTGCAGTCCGGTGTACGGGATTCGAGACAGCAACCCTCCCAGGGCGCGCCGGCATTGCGCAAAGCAAAAGGACCGAACCATGCGGCATACCGTTTCCGTCCTGGTCGAGAACAAGTTCGGCGTGCTCGCCCGGATTGCCGGCTTGTTCACGTGGCTTCAATATCGACACTCTCAGCGTCGGGCCGACGCACGACGAGTCCATATCGCGGATGACGATCGTCACCGAGGGGGACGACGCCGTTCTCGAGCAGATCGACAAACAGTTGAATCGGCTGGTGGACGTTGTCAAAGTCACGGACCTTACCGGCAGCGGGTTCGTGGCCAGGGAGCTGATGCTCATTAAGGTCAGGGCCGATGCGGGGGATCGCAGCGAAGTGATCCAGATCGCGGACATTTTCAAGGCCAACATCGTCCACGTCGAGAACGATGCACTGATTGTCGAGATGACGGGGCGTTCGGAGAAAATCGACGCGTTCATCGATCTCATGCGCAAGTTCGGGATCGTCGAGCTGGCCCGTACGGGGCGGGTGGCGCTGGCGCGCTCGTCCGAAGCCACCGAGGCCCTCGACACCTTGCCCGTCCGGGGCCAGGCTCAGGTCGACAACGGCGAGGCGCCCGGTATCGACGAAGTGTGAGGACCGCCCGTTCCTCAACTCTCCCTTCTTCCGTGCGCGGCCCCCCAACGAGGAATGTCGAACACCCATGACTGATTCCGAACCGACTCCCGTCGATTTCGGCGCCCTGTTCGAGGCCCAAACCCGGCGGATGCGCACCAACTTCGAAGTGGGCGAGAAACTGACCGGCACGATTACCGGCATCGACTCCCACTCGGTATTCGTGGACCTTGATGCCAAGAGCGAAGGCATCTTGGACATCTCGGAAGTCCGCGACGAGAACGGCGAGACGACCGTCGAAGTCGGCGATACGATCGAGGCCTTTTGCGTGTCGGCCGAAGAGGGCGAGGTCCGGCTCGCCCTGCGCATGGCCGGCCCCGCCCTGGACGCCTCTCTCCAGGATGCGTATGAGTCCGGCATCCCGGTCGAAGGCCGGGTGGAAGCCGAGCGCAAGGGCGGTTTCGAGGTCCGCTTGGCCGGCCATGCCGCGTTTTGCCCGTTTTCCCAGATGGACATCTACCGCCAGGAACCGGGGGCTTACATCGGGCAGCGCTTGTCCTTTCTCATTGTCGAGTGCAGAAATCGCGGCCGAGACTTGGTGCTCAGTCGGCGTCGCCTGCTCGAGCAAGAACACGCCCGGCGTCTGAACGAACTCAAAGAAACACTCCGGGTCGGCGACAAACTCTCCGGCGTGGTACGACGGGTGATGCCCTTCGGCGCATTCGTCGATCTCGGCGGAGTCGAAGGCTTGGTTCCCGCTCGGGAGCTGTCCTGGTCTCGCAGCGTGAAACCCGAAGATGTGGTCGCCGAGGGACAGCACGTCGAGGTGAGCGTGATTGAAATCGACTGGGAGCGCCAGCGGATCACCCTCAGTTTGCGGAGTTCGCAGGACGACCCGTGGAACGAAGCGGCGGAAAACTATTTGGTCGGACAGCGTTGTACCGGACTGGTGACTCACCTCATGCCGTTTGGTGCATTCGTCGAGATCGCGCCGGGCATCGAGGGGCTCGTGCACGTCTCGAAAATGGGGGCCGGAGCACGCATCCGCCACCCGGAAGAAGTTGTGACCGTCGGGGACGAGGTGGAGGTCTCCATCGAGCGGATCGATCTCGAACAACGGCGGATCTCCCTGTCCATGGACGACACGTTGGGGAAGACCGGGGCACATGCCGGGGGGGCGGGAGGCGTCGAGCCGGGGAAAGAAGTTCGGGGAAAGGTCGAAAGCGTGGCCGAATTCGGAGTGTTTGTCAAGTTGCCCGACGGGCGGAGCGGCCTGCTTCATGTCAGCCAGGTGGAGCTGAAAGGCTCCTCGAACCAACGCCGGGCCCTCTACGACCGGTTTCCGCCCGGCAGCGAGGTGGACGTGGTGGTGCGTGAAGTCCGGGGCGACCGCATCTCCCTGACCTTGCGCGAGACCCTCGAACGCGAGGCCGCCGAGCAGGACGTCAGGGATTTCCAGGACAGCGGCGCCAAGGATTTCGGAAGCCTTGGGGACGTGTTCGGAAAACTGGAGCTGTAGGCTGCCCACTCGTGCGAAAGAGGGCGGCCGGGGGATGTGCTCGGGGCATTACAGCCCGGTGGGCAGGTCCCCAAAAAGGCATTCGACATCGAAGGCGTCCGCCACACGGGCCATGACCGCCTCGACCCCCGGGCATTCGCTGCGGTAGTGACCGGCGGCCAGAACGATCACGTTCGACTCCTTGATCAAATGGACGTGCGCGTGCTCCACCTCGCCCGTCACCAAGGCGTCGAGGCCCAGGCGCCGTGCCTCCTCAACCGCATCCGCCGCCCCCCCCGAAACCACGCCGATCCGGGCAATCAACCCGGGGCGTTGCCCGTAGGTGCGGACTTCGCAGCCGAGTGCAGAGCCCACCCGCGCCGCGAGCGCCTCGGGCCCGACCGGTTCCGGCAGCCGCCCCCACCAGCCGATCGGCGCCCCCTCGTACAGGAAAAACGGTGCGGTCCTTTCCAGGTCCATGCGCCGGGCAATCTCGGCGTTGTGTCCGACTTCCGCATGACAGTCGAGCGGCAGGTGCGACGCATACAGCGAGACATCGCCCCGAAACAGCACGCGCAACCGGGCTGCCGTCACACCCGTCAGGTGCCGCAGCCCGCCGCCCCAACTGATCCCGTGGTGGACGAAAACATACTGTGCGGACACCGCAACCGCACGCTCGAACAACGCCAGGCAGGCGTCCACGCCGAAGATCACGCGCCGAACCTCGGGCGTACCCTCCACTTGGAGGCCGTTGTTCGACTTGTCGCTCAAACCCGGCGGGGGTCGAAGCAGGTCGTCCAGGAAGTCGGTCAGCTCGTCGCGTGTTACCATGGGGTCGGTACTCCTTTTCGCGAGCGCGGTCCCGTTATGGGAGAATGAGGCCGCGCGGCGGTTCCGCCACTACAGGAAGGTTCCGCGTCCGTGTCCCGGACTTCCTTACCCAGTGTGCGCAAATCGGGCCTTCCGGCGGATGATCGTTCTCCCCCGATGCCTGTTCGCTTTTTTTCGCGGTGTTTTCGTACGCAGCATGGTTGAGGTCTCGGGAAAGCTTCCGAGACACTGCCGCAATTTCCGCCAGGCAAGGAAGTCTGTGTCTGTCGCCGAAGCTGCGGATGGGCCGGAACAGGCGGGAATATACCGCGGCGCTTCGTCTCACGCACTGTGCGTGCGCCGGCTTGGTGCACGCGATGGCTCTGCGGCAACGTATGACACAGGCATTCCGGGCGCTCAGATGCGATGACGCGGCGTCCGACAGAGACGAAACACGTTCAGAGGTTACATTGTGGCCGACACAGCGTTTCAGGCGACTTGGCCCCGGGTGCGCCGACTCAATCCGGGCACTCCCGGTCGAGCCCGGTGGGGGCTGAGCGTTTCGTCCGCCCCGTTTGGCTCGAAATAGAAATGAGGGTGAGTGACAGCCGTTGCGGAACTACTTCACCATCAAGTCGGTCGGACTCGGCGCCGTGGGTGCGTTGTGCATCTGTGCCGCGGCGTATCCGAACGATTTTCTGGTCCGCTCCAACTTCATGGTCGGGAATTATCTTCCCATATCGGTCTACGGAGCCCTGCTGGTCTTCGTCCTGCTCGTCCGTCCGCTTCTCGCCCGACTCAGCCCCCGACTGGTTTTCAGCAACCGGGAGACGGTGGTGGTCGCCGCCATCATGCTGGCCGCCTGCGGGGTCCCGACCTCAGGGTTGATGCGCTACTTCCCCGCCTTGGCCACCGGGCCGTATACTTATTCGGTGACGAATCAGCAATGGCAGGACGCGAACGTCCTCCATTACATGCCTGCAAAACTCGTGCCCGAGGGCTGGTATCGGGAGGGCCGCGACCCGGAACTGGACGCAACCCTGTCGCCCGAGGAGCGCCGGGAGCGTGAGCAGCGGGCTTCCCTCGCTTGCGAAGGGTACAGTCGGGGCATCGTCTCCGGGCGGCGGTTCATCTTCTTCTGGCCGACGGGCTCGGGACCCAGGCAAATCCCGCTGCGTTCCTGGCTGCCCATGTTGCGGTACTGGGGCCCTTTCCTCGTCCTCTTCTGCATCTTCATTGTTATGATGATGGTGGTGGTTCAGCCGCAATGGTCCCAGAACGAATTGCTCCCATATCCCATCGCCGAATTGACCGTGGCCATGATCCATGTGGAGGAGGGACGGAATTGGCCCGCCATGTTCTATCGGCGGAACTTCTGGGTGGCCTTCGGCGCGGTCGCCTTTGTCCACTTCGTCCGGGTGGTGCACGCTTGGTTCCCGGACACCATGATCAACATCCCGCTCGAGTGGCGGCTTCTCCCCATCCGCAACCATTTTCCGAATTTCACGACCCATGCCATGCAGAGCTGGGGCCTTTTCTCGGGGCGGTTTTACTTTGCCGCGTTTGCGTTCGCATACTTCATCCCGACCGAGGTGTCGTTCTCGCTGGGCATCACCCCGTTCGTCTTGGCTTTCATGACCTATTTTCTGTGGACCTGGGGGTACCGGTTCAATTACGAGAATTTGGCCAACTCCGGTGCGGGCGCCTACTTGGGCATGACGTTCATGATCCTGGTCCTGGGCCGCCATTACTACTGGAACGTGTTGCGTTCCGCCCTCGGTTTTCGCACCCGGACGCCCACTCCCCGCGGCGTTCGGGCCGCCTGCCGTGTCTTTCTTCTTGCTTATGTCGGCCTCATCGCTTTGGCCGTTGTTTTCGGCTTGTCCATTTACATGGCCGTGCTGGTGATTACCGGCGTGGGGGTCATGTTCCTGGTGACGGCCCGCATCATTGCGGAAACAGGGTCGTTCTTCATTCAGACCGTATGGAAGCCGTTCGACGTCATCTTCGGCCTACTCGGAGGCCGGGCCATGGGGCCGTACACCATGAGCGTGCTGGGGGTGATCTCGAATCTCTTCTGTTGGGACCCCCGGGAGACGCTTTCCTGTTTCGTCATCAATGGGCTGAAGATCTGCGAACGCGAACACGTGCCGCGCCTCCGAATGGCGGGAATTGTCTCGGCCGTACTCGTGCCGTGCCTCGCCGTCGCTTTCCTCGCCAACCTGTGGGTCAACTACAACGGTCGCGGGAGCGACAGATACATCTTGCGTGGTCGCAACCTGTTCCGAAGGGTCGCCACGGTGGTGCTGCGCGAGCGCGCGGAACCGGCTCGGTTCGCCGAGTTGCAGCGGATCGATCGGGGCGAGGGCATATTCAGCCTCAAGGCGCTCGGTTTCCGGTTCCGCAACATCGCCGGGCGTCCGAGTTGCCTGCCGTGGCTGGCGTTCGGGTTCGGGGCTGTCGTTTTCTGCTATGTCATGAAACTTCGGTACAATTGGTGGATCATTCACCCCATCATTTTCCTGGTCTGGGGGAACGGCGGCGGCATTACGTTTTCGGCCTCCTTCCTAGCCGGGTGCCTTGTCAAACATCTCACGATCCGTTGTGGGGGCGGGCGGGTTTACCAGAACTTGAAACCCATGTTCATGGGATGCATCGTCGGCGAGATCGGGATGGCGGCGCTGATCATGGTGTTCAATGTCTGGTATTACTTCTATTACGGTGTGAATCCGGTTCGATACTTCATCTTCCCGGCTTGATGGTCGGGACGGGGTCGATTCCGGCGGGGGCCGAGGGGGGATGCGCGGTTCAATCCGCCGCCGGTTCGGGTCCGGCATTCCTGCGTGTTCGGGGGGACAGACCCGGCACGATTGCTCCCCGACCGGGAATCAAGCCGGGAATGCTCCCGCAGGCAGGAGGGAGGGCGCGGGGCGAGAGCGGGTGTTGGAAGGGAACTCTTCGCGTCCGGCAAAGAGCAACGGGCGACCCGCCGGGCCGCTCGCTCCAGCCCGTGCCGCCCACGTCGTGCGGTCGCCGCCGGCGTTCTTACCGGGAACGGGTTCTTGCTTTTGCGGGGGCCGCGATATCGAGTGTCCCCGCCCGCCCCACTTCCCAGGTGCACGCGTCTGTCCCCCGCCACATCTGCCACAGCGGCTGTGCGCTCTTTCGGACGCTCAGGTTGAACTCGATTGGACCGGTTTTTTTCGGCGCGATCCCGAGGGATAGCAGGGGGATGGACCATTCGCAGGTCCATTGGGTGGGGCCGACCACCCGCGCCGCATATCTGACCCCTTCCCGTGCGCGTTTCACCGCCGCGGCCGGGGCGCCCGCTTCGTCGCTCGACTCGAATGTTCCGGTGGTGTACCCCCGTAGAATGAGAATGGGTGCTTTCCCCCCGCTGCGCGGGACCCGAAACGCCAGCTCGACGGCGTCATCCCGACCCCACTGGTCGCCTCGACGCACCGGCCGCGAAGCCGACACGCGATTGTCCACGGCAACGAACAACCGCTTGCCGTCGGTGCGCAACCAGGCAAAACTGCGGGGCTTCGTTTTCTTGCCATTGACCCCTTGCTCGATCACCAGGGCTTTTGCGGGGTCCGCCCCGTCCCATTCCGCCGGCAGGATTCGGCCGTCGACCGTGATCGGGGTCCGTGTTGTTGGAACTTTGAAATTGGGACGCGGCCCCCGCCGAACCCGGCGGCGCGTCGGCGGCGTCTCCATCGGCCGGACCGTGGAGCGGACCGGCCACGAGGCACGGTCCGGCCCCGGGCGCGGACCGATCTCCGAGAACGGGATCGGCTTGAACCCGACTTTCCAGGCCGGTGAGTCGGGACGAAGCCGATACTCCGCACGCTCCGGGTGCTCCGGATCCACGAACCTCGGATCGGCGTCCAGGAGGTCATCCTCGATCTTTACGAACGTGCGCGCCCGGCCCGAGATGTCGTTCCAGCGCTCGCCGACCGCGATGTTGCGGCGGATGATGTTGCCCTTGGGCTTGGCCGGTTCGTCGTCCAGAATGCCGGGCAATTTCGGGTATTTCGCGCGCCACACTTCGGACTTGTAGGGCATGGCCTTGAGGCGGGTCGTCATCGTGGTCGGGACCGACCCCGCGGCCCAGCCCATGGCCCGCGCGTCCATGTGAATGGCCCGTGGACAATCGACGAACATGTTGTTTTCAATGAGGTTGTCCCGGCCGCCGCCGATGAATGCCGCTCGGGTTACCTTATAGAAAACGTTTCCATAGATCTTCGTGCCGCAGAACATGTCGTCGAGATACACGCCGACGCACCCGCGCCCCCGAAACCCGTTGATGTGATGCAGGTAGTTATAGCGGATGACCGTGCCGCGCATGGTCCAGTCACGTCCGGCGTAAATGGCGCCGGCATCGTTGGATTCGTAACAGACGCTGTGGATTTCGTTGTACTCGATAACGTGGTCGTTGCCGCCGAACATGATCGCGCAGTGAGGGGCGTTGTCGATCAGGTTGTGCGTCACGCGGTTTCCCACGCCTCCGAGTCCGACCGCGGGACCGTACATCCGCCACCAGTAGCTGTAATGGTGAATGTGATTGTTGTCGGCGTACAGTCGTGCCGGCGTGAGCGTCTTCCGGTCCCCGGAGTACAGGGACACGGCCCCACCCGCCGTGCCGGTGATATCGCATCCGGCCACGCCGCTGTCGCGTCCGCCGCCGATACTTACCGCTCCGCGTCCCGTGCAGCGGATGACGCACCCCTCGATTCGGCAATGGTCGGTGTTCTTCATGGTAATGGGCGTGTGGCGCGACGCCTCGATTACGAAGCCGCGAAAAGTCAATCGCGAAGTGTTCTCGAAGGTCACGACCCTTGGCAGGAGCGAAACGACTGCGTCCCCTGGACGCACTTGCGCGGGCGGCAAGAAGTACAGGACGCCCGCCTTGCGATCGAGGAACCACTCACCCGGCGCATCGAGTTCGGACAGGGCGTTGAAGGCGTAATACCACTGCCCCTTGCGATATCCGTAACGGTGATACGGCTTGGCGAGCGTTATGATGTGTTTCTCCGTGTCGATCTTCGCTACCGGCTGGCGCTGGTCCGCCCAATCCCAGAACCAGAAGCCGTGTAGCCACAGGTCGTTCTCGTCTGTCCAGCGCGAGGGGCGATCACCTTCATATTCGAACTTGCCGATCCGGTCTCCTTTCGTGCCGCGCACGTTGAACGGTTTGCCGCCGACGACGTCCTTGATGCGGACGAACCCCTCGTTGGGCCAACGCGCCACGGTCATGGGTTCGCCTCGGAAGTACAGAAAGACCCCTCCGCCGCCTGGGTCGCCGTACTCGGAGATACCCATGGCGCGCAGGTCGGCTTGGAGCACACGGTCGCGGACCGCCGGATCCAGGCGCTCGAGGACGGCCGGATCCCGGACTCGGGTGAAACTGTCGACCGCGCGGCCGGCAGAAAGGACCGCCTTCTCGCCGGGGGCCGCTCGCCAGACAATAGGGCACT
>JAADHN010000013.1:37087-80193 GCA_013151865.1 Kiritimatiellota bacterium | reverse complement strand
ATCGATTCTGTGCGACCCCCACGCGTTCGAGCAAGGGCATTTCCTCGGGTACCGGCTCGGGGGGCTCGGGAATGTTCAGCAGACGGCACACGGCATTGTTGATCTGGGCCGCCATGAAATGCCTGAGGGCAATCGCCTCGGCAGGGCAGTCGGACGCGCAACTGCCGCACCCCATGCACACGGTGGCTTGTATCTCCGCTTTGTTGTCGGCGCCGATCCGGGGCGCCGAGTACGGGCAAACGTGAGGCAGGTCATGCAGGACACGCATTTGTCCGGATCGACGTATGCTATCTGCCCGCTGAGCGGCATGCGCTTGCGGGATAGGATCGTGGCGGCCCGCGCCGCCACGGCATGCGCTTGGGAGATGGTTTCGCTGAGGAACTTGGGAGCGTGCGCCATGCCGCAGAGGAACAGGCCCTCACCGGCGAAATCGACCGGCCGCAGTTTCATGTGCGCTTCGAGAAAGAAACCGTCGGCATTCAGGGGAACACGGAGAAGTTCGGAGAGTTCGCGCCGTTCGGCGCGCGGTACGGCAGGCGCGGCGAGCACCAGCAGGTCCGCATCGACGGTCAGGTTGCGGTCCAGGGCGGGCTCCCGGACCGTTACGGCGATCCGCCCGTCCAAGCGCACGGTCGGGGGCGATTCGGGGTCGTATCGCACGAACAGCACGCCCCGTTCCCGGGCTTCGCGATAGGCGGCTTCGCGGAAACCGTACGTTCGCATGTCGCGATGGAGCACCATGATACGCGCATTGGGTCGGCAGTCCATAAGAGCCAGTGCATTCTTAACCGCCGTGGAACAGCAAACACGGCTGCAGTAAGGACGTTGTTCGTCCCGCTGTTCGACGCACAGAACCATGACCACGACAGGGGCCTCGGGTAGGTCGGGCGTGTCTGCCGCAAGTCGCTCGGAAAGCTCCAGTAGTGTGAGGACACGGTCACTTTCGCCGTATCCGAAGGTCGACGGACGCAGTTCCTCGCCGCCGGTGGCCACCACAATCACGCCGTGTTCGACGTGCTCGTCGCCGCGGGGCGTCCCGAGGGTCGACTGGAATTCGCCCACGTGGCCGTCAACGGCGTCGACGGTCGTATTCCGGTATACGGTAATGTTGTCGTGTCCTTCGACCCGCTCGACAATGGTTTCGAGGAACGGTTTCACCGCCAGGCCGTCGAGGGTCCGGAAGATGCGCCGTGCCGTACCGCCCAGTTTATCCTGCTTTTCGACGAGGCACACCGGAAAGCCCTGGTCCGCGATGGCAAGGGCGGCGGTCATGCCGGCCACGCCCCCGCCGACCACCAGTGCGGTCGGATTGACCGGTACGGTTTCTTCGCGCAGGGGTTCGAGCCTGGCCGTGCGGCCGACGGTCATGCGGACCAAGTCGATCGCTTTGCGTGTGGCCGCCGCCGGGGCGTCCGGGTGCACCCAGGAGCACTGATCGCGAATGTTGGCCATCTCGAGCAGGTAGGGGTTCAGACCGGCATCGCGCAGGGTGTCGCGGAAAATGGGCTCGTGGGTGCGGGGCGTGCAGGAGGCGACCACAACCCGGTTGATACGATGTGCGGCGATCGCGGCTTTCATGGCTTCCTGGCTGTCGTCGGAGCAGGCATAGATGCTGTGGTCGGCAAACACCACGTGCGGCAGGTCGCGCGTTTCGCGGACCACGGCCTCGATGTCCACCACCGAGGCAATGTTGCTGCCGCAGTGGCAGATGAATACGCCCACTCGGGCCGGCTCGTCTGCGATGTCCCGCTCCGGCGGATACTCCTTGCGGCGCACGCACGTGCCGCGGGCCGGGGCCAGCAGGGCCATGGCACGGGCTGCTGCGGCGCTGGCCTGTACGACGGTGTCCGGAATGTCCTTGGGCCCTTGGAAGGCGCCGCCGACAAAGATGCCGGGACGGGAGGTGTCCAACGGTGCGAGTTCGCCGGTGTCTGCAAACCCCCACCGGTTCAGTCGAATGCCGATCGTGTCCGCCTGTTCTCGAAGCAGGGAGCTGGGTCCCAAACCGACGGAGAGAACGATCATGTCGAACTCTTGCTCGGTGGGTTGCATCCGGTCGTCCAGGTAGACCAGGCGCAAGTTGCCCGTCCCGGGCATCTCGAATGTTCGCGACACGAACGAGCGAACGTAGCGGACCCCCAACTTCCTGGCGCGTTCGCAATACCGGTCGAAATCTTTGCCAAAGGCGCGCAGGTCGAGGAAAAAAATCGTAACGTCGAGGTCGGGCTCGTGTTCTTTGGCGAGAATGGCCTCTTTCGTGGCGGCCATGCAGCAGATTGCCGAACAATAGTCGTTTCCGCAGTTGGCGTCACGCGAGCCCACACACTGGATGAAGGCCAGTCGTCGTGGGGTGGCGCCGTCGGAGGGGCGGACAATGCGGCCGGCCGTCGGGCCGGACGCTGAAAGGATACGCTCGAACTGAGGGCTGGTGACTACGTTTCGGGCGTATGCGAACCCATACTCGCCACGGCGGCGGGCGTCGAAGGCCTCGAACCCCGGCGTCAGCAGTACGGCGCCCACCTCAAGGGTGAATGTGGCGGGCTGTTCCCGGTGGTTGATGGCGTTTGCCTCGCACGCCGTGACACACTGCATGCATTCGGAGCAATGGGCACAGTTCAGGCAGCGCCGGGCCTCCGCCATGGCCTTCTCGGGGGACAGCGGTTTTTCCACCTCGCGGAAATCCAAGGCCCCGGGGGGAGCGAGCACCCGGCGTTCCGGGTCGACTCGCTCAGCCCGCGCGGCATTTCGTCGTCGCTCTTTCATTTCGTTGGGTGTGATTGGGTTGGGGGCCGTGCCCCGACGCGGCGCCGTCAGGTTGGGCGCGACTCCGCGCAGGGCGGCGTCGATGGCCACGGCCGCCCGTTTTCCCTGACTCATGGCGTCGATCACGCTCGAGGGGCCCAGCACCACATCCCCGCCTGCATAGATACGGGGGACCGAAGTGACCAGGGTCGTTTCGTCGGTCCGGATGGCGCCCCACTCCGTGGTGTCCAGCCCGAACAGGCCGGCCAGGCGCTTCTCTGCGGATTGGCTGACGGCGGGAATGACGGTGTCGGCGCTCACACGGAACTCGGAACCCGGGATCGGCACCGGCCGTCGTCGCCCATCGTCGTCCGGCTCGCCGAGGCGCATACGGCGGCATTCGAGGGCCACGACCTGCCCATTCTCGCCAAGGACCCGGACGGGAGCGGCCAGCAACTCGAGCTGAATCCCCTCGCGGAGCGCATCGTCGACTTCCAAAGCGTCCGCCGGCATTTCCTCACGGGAGCGTCGATATAGAAGGGTCACATCGGCGCTCCCCAGTCGGCGCGCCGTGCGTGCCGCATCCACGGCCGTGTTGCCGCCGCCCACCACGATCACGCGTTTCCCCACGGCGGGGGGAGGGCCGAGCGCCACTTGGCGCAGGAAATCGATACCGGGGATCACGCCGTCGGCCTCTTCGCCCGGAATGTCGAGTCGGCGACTGTTGTGGGCGCCGGTCGCGATGAACACGGCGTCGGACGTTTTTCGGAGTTCTTCGACCGAGACGTCCCGGCCCACGGCGGTATTGATTCGGAAGCGAACCCCGAGCGACCGGATCGCTCGTATGTCGCGGTCGAGGACATCGGGCGGCAGGCGGTACTTCGGGATGCCGACTGCGAGCATGCCGCCGAGAACGGGCAGGGATTCGTACACGGTCACTCGATGCCCCAGAAGGGCGAGGGAGTGGGCGGCTGCCAACCCGGCGGGGCCGGAGCCGATGACGGCCACCGAGCGATCCGTGGCCGGTGCCTCGATCCGCCAATTCGGCTCGGGATACAGATCTACAGCGGCGCGTTTCAAAGCGCGAATGTTCAGCGGGGCGTCGATCTCGGCACGGTTGCAGGACGATTCGCACGGATGGAAACAGACTCGGCCGCAGACACCGGGCAACGGATTGTCGCGGCGAATGAGTTCGGCGGCTTCCTTGAACTTGCCCGCGCCGATCAGCGCCACGTACCCCTGAACATTGGTGTCGATCGGGCAGTTGGCGCTGCACGTGGCGCGGCCTTGTTTGTCGATCAGGAAGGCGTTGGGCACGGCCTGGGGATACACCTTGTCCACCGCCCGGCGTGTGCCGAACCCGCCGTCGAATACGCTGGGGACGGTGACGGGACAAACTTTGGCGCATTCGCCGCAGGCGGTGCATTTGTCCACGTCGATGTACCGGGGGCGGTGTCGGACAGTAGCGGTGAAACGGCCTGGTTCTCCATCGAGCCGGACCACATCGCTCAAAGTGAAAACATCGATGTTGCGGTCCCGGGCGAACTCCACCAGTTTGGGTGAAATGATGCACGTGGCGCAGTCGCCGGTTGGAAAGGTCTTGTCGAGTCGGGTCATGGCGCCCCCGACCACGGCCCCGTGCTCGACCACGTGGACGCGGAAACCGGCATTGGACAGGTCGAGGGCCGCCTGGATGCCGGCGACGCCGGCGCCGACGACCAGTACGGCGCCGGACGGTTTCGGCCCGGGCCGCCGATCGCCATCGTGCGACGGTGTGTTCGGAGAAGCGGGTCGGTTCATGCTCGAACTCCGGAAAACAACTTGCCGGCCGGTACCATGAGGGCCCCGAGCGCCAGTTCTTTCGGGGGCAATCCCAGGGCCAGACCGATGAGCTGCGTGACAAACGGGACTGGGGTGGCCGGCAGTGGGCCGTATCTCTTGACCGCATCGGCCTGACGCATGTCCAGGTTCAGTTGGCAAAGCGGGCAGGCCACGGTCACGCAGTCCGCACCGGCTTGACGGGCCATGGTCAGGATACGGTGACTCAACCGGCAGACCACGTCGGGATTGGTGATCGACAGGCCGGCGCCGCAGCACTCGGTCTTGTACGGCCAGTCCACGGGGCTCGCGCCCAGCGCGGCCACGATTTGGTCCATACACTCGGGATGCTCGGCGTCGTCGAAGGCGACGACTTCCGGCGGACGGGAGAGCAGGCAGCCGTAATAGCAGGCGACCCGGAGGCCGGCCAGGGGTCGAGCGACGCTCCGGCGAATGGCCTCGACGCCCACGTGGTTGGCCAGCACGTCGAGAAGATGGTGCACCGGAACGCTCCCGTCGTACGAAGCGCCCAGGATCCGGCCTACACGCTCCCGCTCGGTCGCGGCACTGCGGAGCTTGTGGTTGGCGGCCCGCAATCGCGAGTAGCAGGCTGCGCACGCGGTCATGACCGGCGCTCCCATGTCGCGGGCTTTGCATAGGTTGAACGCCGGCAGTGCCACGGCCAGCGCGGTATTGGTCCGGTGCGCCGGAGTCGAACCGCAGCAGCTCCAATCGGGGATTTCCTCGATCTGGACATCGAGGGCGGCCAGGACGGCCCGGGTCGACGCGCCGAAGTCGCGGGCCGTGGCTTCCATACTGCAACCGGGATAGAACGCGTATCTCACGGTTTCCCCTCCTGGTCCGCGTCGGCGCGGCGGAAGATTTCGCGAACTTTCCGGGCGCTGCGGCTGCGTTTGGGGACAAGCGGCAGTTTGCCCTTGAGGAGCAGCTTGGGCGCCTTGTCCACATCGGAGAAAAGGTCGCGTGTCCGCAGTTTGTAGGCGGTCATCATGCCCATCTCGAACACGCGTCCGTGTCGCCGCACGCTCGCCAGGAAGGCACGGTTGAAATGATGGCCGTGCGCGTCTCCGAGTTGGGCTTTCCGTTCCACGGCCAGGATTCGCAACGCATCCATGACTCCGGCAATGTCGATCGCCATCGGACACCGAGTGGTGCAGGCCTCGCAGGAGGCACACAGCCAGATGCCGCTGCTTGCGAGAAGTTCCTCCGCCTGTCCGAGGAGGATCATCCGCATCATTTGGCTGGGATAGAGGTCGGCTTCCCGCGCGACGGGACAGCCGGTCGAACATTTGTGGCACTGCAGGCAGGCGCTGACCCGAGCGCCGCTCCGAGCTTCCACTTCCCGCAGAAACTCGGGGCCACGCCAAACTATGGGGGCGACCGTGGGGTTGCTGTCGCGATTCTCGTTCATGTTCGGGGAGCGTCCTTGGGCATGACTTTGCGGTAGACCTCGCGCGGAGTGCGCAGGACACCGTCCACGGTGAGCAGGTCCCGCTCGATTTCGATGCCGAACAGGCGTTGGTTTTCTTCGAGCATGGGGCGGATCAGATCCCAATCCGCATCGGCAAGCGCTGCGAACACGCCTCCGTTGAGCTGCTGGTCGACCAGGGTCCGACCGGGATCGCGAATGTAAATGGCGCCCCCCGAAGCCAGGGAGAGCAGATTGCTGCCGGGATAGGGCAGTTCCAGGGGGACGGGCCGTCCGTCCTCGGCGAAGCGAAGTCCGTTGACGATGACGAACCCGCCGCCGTCCAGCGGGTCCCCGGCCATGAAGGACTCGGCCAGGAAATCGAGGGCAGTTCCGTTGATCACGGCCCGAGGCCTTCCAACAGCGTTGATCAGGGGCCGGCCGGCGGCGTTTCCCATAACGAAAAACTCGCCGCCTTTTGCTCCGTAGAGAAAGGTCTGGCCCACATCGCCGAAGACCACGACCCGCCCCTGCTTGGCGATCTGGCAGAGCTGATCCTGGGCGTTGCCGTGGACGTAGACCTCGAGCCCGTCCGTGCCGGAACCCAAATAGTCGCCGGGGTTGTCGTAACAGTCGATACGCAACCCCTGGGTCCCCGGGCCGAACCCGGCGGCATGGAACCGTGTGCCTCGCGAATTGTAGTGCACGATGCGGCGCCAACCCGCTTCCCAGGCCGCGACGGCCAGTGTCGCGTCGCAATCCGGCCCCTCGGGCGCGAATCCCCGGGCGTCGATGAGTAGGCTGGACTCCGGCGCCGTGGGGGGGCGCAACGAACGGCGCGACGCCCATGTGATGCGGCGGTGCGTTCGAGTGTCGGCGCCCTCTTCGGTCAGGAGCGGTTGGGCCTCGAAGATTCGTTCAAGGGCCATTCGGAGAATGGTCAGGACCGAACTGCGTTTCTTGTTGCCGGTCGGGTAACGCAAATCCAGGGCGAGCGTCAGGGCCCGGATCCCGAGTTCCGGGGCACGTTCCGCCGTCCGTTCGGCGACCTGTCCGGCGAACCAGCGGAGCTGGTCGTATCCGGCGGCGGCGGTCTCGGATCGGAACCAGTCGTACAGGGCTTCGGGAGCGTCCCTGGCAATGGCGTCTTCGATGCACTCGACAAGCCCCTCGGTGTCCTCGGGCGGGACGACTGGTCGGGACAGGTCGCAGTGGGTCCGGCCCGGTGGAGAGCGTACCTCGCGTCCGAACTTGTCGGTCACCGTGAGCTTGCAAACGCCGCCGTCTTCGGGGGTGACCGTCATCAGGAATGCGCCGCCGTCGGAGTGACTGCCGCCGCGGGCATTCCAATAGCGGTCCGCCACCGGGGTGAACCGGCTGTCCTCGGCGGCCAAACTGGCCAGTGTGGCATCGATGGCCTGCTTCTCGGAACAGACCAGAGCGATCGAGACTTCACCTTCCTGCAGGGCAAAGACCTGCGGCCGCAGCATGGCTGTATCCGTGATCCCCAGCAATTGGAAGGCGCCCGAATCCGTCAGACTGCGCGCAATGATGAAAAACCACGGACCGTCGGGCGAACCCGAAGTATGGATCGCCTGCAGTTGTCGGTACACCTGCCGTTTCTCGGGAGGCAGGCGGTCGAAGTCCAGTTCCGTGGTCGGCGCCAGGGCCTCGATGACGTACTCGATGGGGTACCTGTGGCTGCGATGCAGCAAGTCGAAGAGCAACACCGAGACTTCCGTGTCCGTGAGAAACTGAGGAAAAAGGTTGTGTTGGGCCAGGTACTCGCTGACCGAGTGGTAATTGGCGAAATCGCCGTTGTGGACCAGGGCCTCGTTCATGCCGATGAACGGGTGGGCGCCGGCGGGGTGCCAAACCCGCCCTTTTGTCGGATACCGCTGGTGCGCGATCCAGACATGCGCCCGGAAATCTTCCAGACAGTAGTATTGCACCGCCGCTTCCGCGTATCCGACGATCTTGAGGATCAGAAGATTGCGGGCGTGCGAAAGCACGAAAGCCTGCTTCGTCCCCAGAGACGCATAGAACCGACGATTGAGGGCAGTCGAGTTCTGGAAAACGAACTCGTCCTCGATTTCGCGTTCCGTCAGACCGTCCAGTCCTTTCTTGGCGGCGAACTCCTGCAGAACATCGGGTTTGACCCGCACGAAATAGCGTGCCACGTCGGGTGGTTTGACTTCGAGCAGCGGGATATCGCGGTAATCGTCCACCGTGGCCACGAGCCCACCGGCGTGCACCTCGAAGCACGGCTCGACGAAGTCCTTCTCGACTTCCGCGCGCACCTCCGGTTCGAGAAGCGCCACCTGCACGATGTAGTCCTGCTCGAGGACGTCGCGGCTCACGCCGAGGTCTTCCGGGACCAGGCCGCAGGCCGCAATGCCGCCGCCCTTGCCGTTGCCTCGATTCCGCATCTGCTTGGACGGCTCGTAGATGTGACGCCCCCGGACCGGGATCGTGCACGCGAACCCGGTGACTCCACAGCCGCCTTCCGCCTCTCGCGGCGGCGCGAACCAGTCGGTTGCCGGACGAAGGTCGGTCCGGGCACGGCGGAACAGAGTGGACCGTTCTCCGGCATGTGGTCGACAAGGTTGGTTGCGCCGCGTCATGGGGCCGTGGGTCCTCCGTTGCTTTCGACTTTGTCCGGTACGAGGCAGGGACTCTCGTAGTCCCGGTGCATCAGCAAATCAGTCCTGCCCCGCAAAGCGGCGACGGATTCGAGACCGAGACGATAGAGAATATCGACCACGACCTCGCGCCAAGCGTGGTGGAGATTGATCAGTCGTTGCGTGCACCAATCGATGGTGATCCGTTGCAAGAGTTCGGGGTCGGTGGTGGCGATTCCCCGGGCGCAGCCGCGTCCACTCTCGCAGGCCCGGCAACGAATGCAGCCCACGGCCGCCAGCTCCGCCGTGCCGATCACGACGCCGTCGGCCCCGAGCGCGATGGCTTTGGCCACGTCGTATGGGTTGCGAATGCCGCCGCTGGCGATCACCGTGATCCGGTCCCGCACGCCCTCGTCGATCAGAAATTGGTGGACCCGGTTGATGGCGTACTCGATGGGCATGGCAATGTTTTTCTTGGCCACGTCCGGAGCGGCGCCCGTGCCGCCGTAGCTGCCGTCCAGGTGCACAATGTGAGCGCCCGCATGGTACGATCCGACCGCGACCATGTCCACGTCCCCGGGCGTCGAAACCTTGGCCGACAGGAGCGCCCGCGGATTGACGTGGGCGATCCAGTCCAGGTGTTTCTTGTGATCTTCGACGGAATAGACGCTGTGGAAGGGGAACGGCGAAAACAGGGAGGTCCCCACCACCGCTTCGCGCATGGCTGCCACGGCAGGTGTATTCTTGTCCCCGAGCAGATGGCCTCCGAGGCCGGGCTTGGCGCCCTGGGCGTACTTGAACTCGACGATTCGAGCCCGCCGGATGGTTTCCTCGCGAACCCCGAACAGGCCGGTGGCGACCTGAGTGATCATGTGGTCCGCATATGGGATGAAACGATCCGGGTACCCGCCCTCGCCGGTGCATGAGAAGGTGTTCCACGCCTGGGCTGCCCGAACCTTGCCGATGAGAGTGCGGATGTTTGTGGACCCAAAAGACATGCCGCCGCCGTACCAAGGCACGTCGATGGTAATGGTCGGTCGGCCGTCGCCCCGCCGGTTCAGGAGCAGTTCGGTCCGAACATCCTCGCGCCGGAACGCTTCGGGCAATTGCTCGGGAAATAAGAAGTGCAGCTTGTCGAAGCCGCCGCCGGAATTGCCGTACTCGCTTTCGAGGTGGGGAGGAGGGGGCGCGCCGGTCTCCGCCATGAACCAATTGCTCACCAATAGGTCCGGGGTCCACCGGTAATCGCCGATGGTCTCGAAGACCGGATTAACCGAAAACGACAGGGCCTGCTCGGAACAGGTATCCACACAGGACCGACCCGACTCGATGCACGCCGGGCCGATGCAGCGGTAGTCGAAAGGGCGAATGGGACGGCGGTAGCCCGCGGGCCGCAGATGGACGGCCCGGGTGCACACTTCGACGCAACGGCCGCAGGCAATGCAGGCCGATGAGCGGTGGATGCTGTACTTGCCGATTTCGTTCCGGTACCGGGGAGGCGCCGGCCGCACGGTCCGTGTTGCCTCGACCGCGGTGGAACGATTCCGCGGCGCGGCTGTTTCCAGGGTTGTCTGAACAGTGCCCAAAACCCGTGACTCCCCGTCAATCGCGGCGACGGCCGAACAAACGGCCGAACGTATCCCGCTCCAAGTCTTCGAAGAACATGCAGCGCCCGGTTTCGCCTCGGAGTCGGCGCACCTCGCGCAGTCCCATGGCCCCCAGCATTTCGATCAACTGTTGGTGCCAGGCACCCATCAGGTTCACGATGCGTTGGACGGCGTATGCCGGTTCGGCCGTATCCAGGGCCACTGGACAATCGTAGCCGCCCAGACAATCGTTGCAGAGACGACATTCGAGGGCCAGAATCAGCGGAATATCCACCGCGACCGCGTCCGCACCGCAGATCATGGCTTTGACCACATGCTCGGCCAACGCGACGCCGCCAGAGGCGATCAGGGTCACCCGGCCCCGGGCGCCGTCGCGGACCAACGCCCCGTGCACCTCCCGAAGCACATCCCGCATGTGCCGCGGGGCCTGGCCGGCACCGGACTCCAATCCATGCCGGTCGAATACCAAATGGATCACCTCGGCCCCCGCCGCCGTCAAGGCGCGCACCCGCTCGCACGCCGCCGGGGTCGCCCGAACCCGGATGGCCGTCAACTGCCCCGGGGTCGTGGCTTTGCGGTCGTGAAAAGCCGCCACCACGTCGTCTCCGTCCGGCAGCATCACCATGCGGGCGCCAGGGGCGGGAGTCGCTGAAGATTCGAGAAGCGGCACGATCTGGGTTGCGGCGGACTGCGCGTCGAAGTGCGCCTGAGGCATCACCGCGAGCGTTCCGATTCGTGCCGCTGCCGCAGCAAAGAACTCCGGTACCCCCGCTCGGTCCCACTGCCGGGGAACGAGGTCGAACAGGATGGGCAGAGGGATCGAGATCAGTGGCGGCGGCAGAACACTCAGACGCCCATCCTCGAATGCGAGACAATCCAGTTTTCGCCCCAGGTCGACGCTGGTATTGATGTACTCCCGGCCATGGATGCCGTCCCGGGTAGGGCGCACGATTTCCGACATGTCCGTCCACATCGAGTCGAAACCCGGGCCCGAGAACGGTCCGCCATAACCGGAACCCGACACGGGAATCCGACCCGTCTCGGCCTGGAACCATGTCGCCAGTATGACATCGGGAGTGTAATGGGAATCGCCGAGGCGCTCGTATTCGGGGTTGATCACCCGGGTCAGGATGGCCTTGGTACAGTTCTGCACGCAGCTCAGGCAGCCTTTACACTGGTAAAGGTAATCCAGAAAGTCCACGTCTTCCCGCAAGCGGTCCGCCTCGTCGCGAAAGAAACCGTACACGCACTGCCGCTTGACGCAGTTGTGGCAGTTCGAGCAGTCTTCGCGCCAATCCACAATCCCCAGCTTACCCACCGGCTGAAAACGGGGCGGGGCCGGCTCGGTGTGGATGTGATACTTCTCAGGCATGCTCTCGGTGCCTTGGCTGCGGTGCGGGGAACTCCAGTCGCATCAGACGGTGAGTTCAGATTCCCGGATGATGTCCGGGGCCGGTTCTCCTCGGAAGCAGAAACCGCGAAGGCCCTTGATCTCGGATAGGGACCGGAGGGTTTCGAGGGCCAACTCGATCCCGATCCGGCGTTGTTGGGCGGGAGTGTCCGCAGCTTCGAAACGCTCGAGCGCCGCAGCGGGAAACCCCGGGTTGGGACGGGACGCGGCCAGGGCCCGGGCCGCGGCAGCGGTCACCGGAGCGTCGATGCCCGCAATGATTGCGGTCCTCTCGTGAAGACCGGCGCGGCGGACTTCATGCCACCACGCCTGGAAACGCTCCAGGTCGTACACCGGTTGCGTGACGATGAACGCCGCTCCCGCCGTGACCTTCTTGGCCAGACGCATGACCTGAAACTCGAGGGGATCGGCCTGGGGCGCTGCGGTCGCGCCCAAACACAAGTCCTCAATCCCCGGGAACCCTGCCTCACCGACCAACGAACCATCCCGGCCGGACTCGGAGAATGCTTTCAGCAACTGAATGGAATCGAGATCGAACACGTTCCGGGCCGCGGCGCACGGCCCCAATGCCTGATGTGTGCCCGACGTGCATAGCACGTTCCGCACTCCAAGGGCGTGGGCGCCGAGCAGGTCGGCGAACAACGCGGTCCGGTTTCGGTCCCGGGTCGTCACGTGAAGAATCGGTTCGATGTTCTCCGAGATCGCCAGTGCCGCAGTCGCAACCGCCGACATGCGAACGCCCTCTCGGCCGTCGCTGATCCCGAGGGCATGCACCAAACCCGAAAACGACGCGGCCAGGGCGCGTGCGGCGTCGGGATCGGCCGATCGCGGAGGGGATGCTTCGGCCAGGATGAGCGTGCAACCGGAGGTGATCCGATCGCGAAAAGTCGGTTTGGGGGTATCAGTCATGGCCGGCGTCCTGCTGCTGCGTTGCGGGGGGCCGAGACCTCGGGCCGCGGCGGCTTCATCAGCCGGTTTCAGCCGGTCCCCGTGATAAGGGTAATGGGGTTCGGACCGGCGGCGGCAATGCGGTCGATTGCGTCACGGATGCGGTCCATGTACTCGGCGGGGCTGTCGTCCGCCGTGGCATGAATCAAAGCCGCTCGGGCCGGATCCATGCCGATTTCTTCGAGCAGTCTCTGTACGGTGCGAACACGGACCTTCGCCCGGTAGTTGCCTTGCGCGAGACGGCACGTGCCGGGCGGGCAAGTCACCACGCAGAGTCCCTGCGTCCCGGACTGCAGTGCGTGCAGCATGTACTGCGGGTCGGTCTTCCCGCTGCACGGAAGTTCCCGCAACACCACGTCCAGACCGGCCTGCCGCCAACGGCGCGGCCCGGCGCGGTCGCTCCCGGGCAGGGAGTTTCGGCACACGTAGACGATCACGTCAGGGAGGAAAGCTGCGGGCATCTTGCCATCTCACCGGTTTGGCCGTCGCCCGCGATGGTGCGGAAGCTGCCGAGGTCGGTTAATCGAGGGCAAACAACGGCGGACAAAACAGGGAATACATAATTTAATTGTACTTGCGAAGGAATCAATGCGGGCCGTGCGAATGTCCGTGCTGCGCGCGGGCAACCTTCCGGACATTGTGGAAGCGCATACGGGGCACACGGCACGCGTTGCCGCTCCCGGTCCGGCCCCTCTGCGGTATCCCGCCGAATCGAGAAGGCACGCCCCTGGAGTCCGCCGTCCCGGCGGCAAGACCGCGGCGCGGGCCGCCGGCGCCAAGGACAGCCCCGCCCGCAAACTTCCAATTCTTTGCGGAACTCTTTTCGTGTTTCCGGTGGTATACTTTCCAGTTCACTTGGAGCGACCGGGACCCCCCGTTGCCCCCGGGAGTGCCTGCCGCACGGGGGGGCTCGGGCGAGACGAAAAACCAACGGGCAAGTGAGGTCTATCGATGCTGAGGTTTCGATTCCAGCGGTACTTTCTCCGCAAACAAGTTCCCCTCCGGATCAGCCGCGGCTTGATCCCGAGTCTCGAAAACCTATTTGTGTTCGTCGAGGACGATGCCGGGCGCCTGGGCATCGGCGAAATGATCCCGGGAACGGACTCGCAGGGCTCCGGCATCGAGGACGGCGAGCGCGTATTGCGGGAGTTTCTCGATGCGCCGCTCGAGGACCGGAGCATCACGGAAGTCTGGCAACGGGCCCGCGATTTCGGTGTCCCGCCCCGGGCGTTGGCCGCACTCGATACGGCGTTGTGGGATCTGTTCGGCAAGGTCTGCGGCCAGCCGCTCCACCGAGTGTTCGGACTGCCGCTCCCCAGTAATCCCACCTCCGTCACCCTTGGGATCGACCGACCCCGCGTGCTCGGGGAACGCACGCGCGAACTTCTGGCGCAAACCGATGCCCGCGTTCTTAAGGTCAAGTTGGGATCGGAGCACGGCATAGAAGCCGACCAGGCATCGTTCGCGGCCATTCGAGAGAATACCCCGCCCGGCGTGCTGCTGCGGGTGGACGCCAATGGCGCTTGGAGCTTGAAGGACGCCATTGCCATGGACCACTGGCTGGCGGAACGCAAGGTGGAACTGGTGGAACAACCTCTGCCCAAAGGCGCCGAGGACCAACTGGGCGAACTGTACAAACATCGGCGCGTGCCGGTGATCGTGGACGAATCCTGCCACTTCGCCGAAGACGTGCCCGCTCTCGCTCCGGTTGTGGACGGCGTCAACGTGAAACTCATGAAGACCGGCGGCGTGACGGAGGCTTGGCGAACCGTGGTCGCGGCCCGCGCCTGCGGACTCCGCAACATGATCGGCTGCATGAGCAATTCGGGCGTGGCCATTTCTGCCGGGGCGTCACTGGGCGCGCTGTTCGATTACATCGACCTCGATTCGCACCTGAATCTGGAATACGATCCGGCCCGGCCCGGCCCGATCCTGGAGCATGGCGTGGTCAAGCCGAACGGTCTCCCCGGCCATGGAGCCGGCTTCGAACCCGTTGCCGCCTGAACCTCTGCCGCCCCACGCGAACGTCGACGGACGCCGGGGCGGTCGATCCCGGAACGAGTTGCCGCCAAGGGAGGGCCTCTCCGGCACCCCGCGGGCGTGCGCAATTCCGGTCAACAATCCCGATACCGTACCGATACCACCACGCCCGAACATGGGGCCGTCAGCATTGGAGGAGCCGATGCAACTATCGAAAACAGACCGCGGGCCTCGGTTCCCGGACTTGGCAGGACGTACTGTCATCGTGACCGGCGCGACCCGGGGTATCGGGAAGGGAATAGCCGAATTCCTGGCTCGCCAGAGTATGCGGTTGGTGCTGGCCGCTCGGAACCGCGAAGCCGGTGAACAGGTTGCCGCCGGTTTGCGCGAAACGGGTGCCGAGTGCATTTGGGTGACCGCCGACCTACGGACCGAAAAGGGGGTGCGCGCGGTGATCGAGGCCGGTCTGGAAGAATTCGGGCGCATCCACGTGCTGGTGAACAATGCGGCCCGACTGCGATCGCGCCCGTTCCTGGATCTGGACGAGACCGAGTACCGCGAAAGCTTCGAGAACAACGTCCGCATGGTCTATGGCCTGAGTCGCCTCGTGGCCCGACATATGGCCGAAACCGGCGGACCGGGGCGAACCATCGTAAACATCTCTTCAGTGGGCGGCCTTCGGGCGCACTACGGTCTCGCCGGATACGATGCAGCCAAAGGCGCCATCGACGCACTGACCCGCAACATGGCCGTCGACTTGGGCGGGTTCGGGATTCGTGTGAACGCGATTGCGCCAGGACAAACGCCCCCAGAGGAGGCCGCCCGGGAGTTGCCCGGCATCCCTCTCGGGCGCTCCGGCACGCCGGCGGACGTGGCGGCCGCCGTGGCTTTTCTGGCGTCCGATGCCGCCGCATACATTACGGGACAAGTCCTCTACGTCGACGGCGGATTGACGGCACAGCTCACTCCGCGCGGGTGCTTCATCTGAATCCGCCGCTTTTGCCGAAACACGGTCAAGCGGGTGGCGGTAAGCAGCGGCATCTCCCCCCCCTCGAGTCGCACTCGACCGGGCCGCCCCGAACAGGAATTCAGGGTCGTCATCGAGACGTCGGAAGGCTAATTTGATTACGGCCCGTCTCTGGATCGTCTGGCCCGTTCAGTAGAGGCGGCGACTTCGCCTGTGCTCCAGGCTGCTTCGCGACGACGAATAGTCTGCCGACTTCGTCGTGATAATATACAACCTATACGAATGCAAGGTGTTGCGGCGAGCGCCGGGCAAGGACGTGTTGAAACACTGCCTCGACCGGTGGGTGGCAGCAATGTTCCGAAGCGTGTATGCTGCGTCGTCGCAACCGATGGGTCGTGCATTACTCGGGTGAAGCGACACTCCGCTGTACATAATCTGAAACACGGCCTATAATACGGCTTGTCCGGACGTGGAACTTCCGGCGTGCTCTTTCCGCTGTCGGGGCCGTGGCGGACCGAACCCCAACCGTCCCTCCGTCGGCTCCGGTGCGGAAGGGCTCCTGCGGACAGCGTCGGCGTCGGGCGCGGCGGAAGAATTCGGTCCGCCGTGTTTGCGGGCCGGGTCGGATTCATCCGATCTCATCCTTCGAGGTTGAGGATTCCGGCCGAGGCCGCGATTCGTTCGAGACGAGCAGTAACTTTGGGATCGGGATGGAGCCAGCGTTATGAAACTGATTCTCGCCATCATCCGACCGGCGCGCCTGGAATCGGTCAAAGAGGCTTTGAGCGAGGTGGGGGTCACCGGTCTCACGGTACTGGATGCTCAGGGCGCCGGCCGCCAGCGGGGCCACGTCGAGATTTACCGTGGTCGCGAGTACACGGTGAACCTGCTGCGCAAAATCGAGTTGCAGATCGCCGTCGAAGACGACCTGCTCGAACCCGCCATCGAGGCGATCATCAAAGCGGCGCGCTCCGGGGAGGACGGTGCGATCGGAGACGGCAAGCTGTTTGTGCTCGAGATGCCGGAAGTGGTCCGCATCCGGACCGGGGAACGCGGCCCTGCGGCTCTGTGAGCCGCGCCCGGATCATTGTCAGTTTCGACCGCACCCGCCGGTGCGTCGGGGACGTTTCAGCGCCGGAGGCCCCGCCCTCTTGAAGTCTGCCGCAGACCAACTCCTGCAAGACGTCCCGGAACTCGACCGCGAGAACGCCGACAGTCTCNCCGCCCTGCCCGAAGATTTTTTTTGCCTGTTCGACAGTGCGGCGCGTGCCCGGCAGATCCGCTTGGTCCTTTCTCTCAGCCCAGAGGTCCCCTGCCGGGTCTTGGGCGAGGAACTGCCCGGCGGCGCCGGTCGGGTTACCGTGGCCGCGTTCGATCACCCGGGTGAGTTCAGTTGGATTTCCGGCCTGATTTCCGCGCTGGGCGCCAACATCCGTGCCGGAGAAGTGTTTACTCTTCCTCCACCGCCGCCCGCCCAAGGCGACCGGCAAAATATGCGCAGCCCGCGTCGCGGCGCTCGTGGCTGGGGGCTTCGTCGCCGGGCAGCGGCCCCAGTCGTTCCGCGGGAAGACGGCCGCCGCATCCTGGATGTGTTCGAGCTGATCAATCTGCCCGAGGCCCCGGAAATCTGGGCTCAAGTCCTCGAACAAGCGCTGCGACACTGCCACGAACTCCAACTCCGAGACGGCGGTGACGCCGCCGGTCGCTGGGTGGCAAGCCAAGTGGCGGAGCGCCTTCTCTGTCGACGCGCTCCGCCACCCGTTGTGTTGTTCCCCCTCGAGATCGAAATTGCACCCGCGACCGACCAAGGCGTCACGCGCCTCGATGTCCGCGGCCAGGACACGCCCGCTTTTCTCTACTGCCTCAGCAATGCATTGGCGGTCAACCGGATCTACATCGACAGCGTTCGCATCCGCACTTTCCGCGATCAAGTGGCCGACGTGTTCCGGGTCAAGACCGCCGCCGGCCGTCCTCTGACGTCCGGGGCGGAACGGAACCGACTGCGTCTGGCCGTTCTGGTCACCAAGCAGTTTTCCCATTTCCTCGGCAGCGCCGCCGATCCGTTCAAGGCCCTGACACATTTCAACGATCTCCTTGGGCGCCTGCCGGTCGATGCCGATGCGGTGCGGAAAACCCTGCGCGATCCGGACGTTCTCCGCGACCTGGCCCGATTGCTCGGCGCCAGCGACTATCTGTGGGAAGACTTCATTCGATTGCAGTATGAAAACCTCGTACCCCTGTTGAAGCATTCCGAAAGCCGGGCGCGGCCCCCCGAGCGCGGGACACTGGTCAAACGCCTCCGGGCGGCCGTGGCCCGCAGCAAAACGTGGGAAGACAAGATTCGAGACCTCAACCAGTTCAAGGATCGGGAACTGGTCAAGCTCGACGTGGAACACCTCCTGGATCTGGGCCGGGACATGGCCAGCCTGTCGGAAGCACTCACCGCCCTGGCGGAGGCCGTCATCCAGGTCGCCCTCGAAATCGGTTCCCACGAACTCCGCAAACGGTACGGCGTACCCCGAAACGTGGCAGGACGCCCCTGTGCATTCAGTGTGATGGGCCTGGGAAAGCTCGGAGGACGGGAGCTGGGGTACGCCTCGGACCTGGAAATGCTCTGTGTCTATGCGGACAACGGCACCACCGACGGTGCCGAGTCGATTTCCACGGCGGAATTCTCGAACCGCTTGGCGGAGCGCATCCGCGACGCCATCCGTGCCCGACGTGAGGGCATCTTCGAAACCGACTTTCGGCTCCGCCCGCACGGCGCCCACGGCCCCCTGGCGTGCAGCCTCGAGACTTTCTGTCGGTACTACGCCGCCGCCGGCGACGCCCTGGACTACGAGCGTCAAGCACTGATCAAGATGCGATGCATCGCCGGGGACCGGGCCCTGGGACGGCGGATCGAGGCGTTTCGGGACGAAATCCTATTTCATGCACGGACGGTGAAATACGAGGCCATTGAGGGCCTGCGCCGCCGGCAGCACCGGGAATTGACCGCCGGCAACCGACTCAACGCGAAATACAGCGCGGGCGGATTAGTCGACGTGGAGTACGCAGTGCAGTATCTCCAAATCTTGCACGGACATGCCGCTCCGGAACTGCGCTCGCCCAACACGATCACGGCGTTGCAACAACTCGGCGAATTCGGCTTCATCCCCGCCGACGAGTGCGAAAACCTGCTGGGAGCGTATGTGTTTCTACGCCGTCTGATCAATGCCCTGCGAATCCTGCGGGGCCACGCCAGGGACCTGGAAGTGCCCGAAGCGGATTCGCTCGAATTCACGCATCTCGCCCGGAGAATGGGCTATGCCCCCCGGACAGGACAAACTCCGGCGGAGCAGCTCAGGACCGATCTTGGGGCGCACATGGCGTACGTCCGGGATTTTTGCCGGCGACGATTCGGCCGGGCCCTGCTCGTCACTCGGGAAACCGGCAATCTGGCAGATGTGGCTTTGACCCCCGATATGCCTCCCGGCACACTCCGGGCCATCCTCGAGCGAACCGGGTTCAGAGATCCCCATCGCGCTGCCGGCAACCTTCGCCGGCTCGCCGAATCCAGTTCGGACCGCGACCTCTTCTGTCAGGTCGCCGTACTCGCGGAACCGTTGCTGCGAAACTCCGCCGACTGCGACATGGCCCTTAACAACTGGGAGCGTTTCATACACACCGTGATTTCGCCTCGCTCCTTCCACGAATCCTTTCTGCGCGAACCGCAGCAGATGGAGATCTTCCTGGACATTATGGCGGCCAGCCAGTTCCTGGCCGATGTCCTGACCCGTAACCCCGAATCTTTCGCTTGGCTCGTCTCCCCGGAACAATTCTTGCGGGAAAAGGACTGCGAAGCCTTCATGCGAGAGGTCCATGACGACACCCGGGGTCTGTCCGAGCGCGAGCACGTTCTGAACGCACTGCGTCGGGCCCGACGCCGGCATATCCTGCGAATCGGCGCTCGAGATCTCTGCCTGGGAGTCCCCTTCGAACAGACCGTGCAGGAACTTTCCTGGCTCGCCGAGGCCCTGATTCATGCCGTGTTTACGGCGGAGGCCGATCAGATCCCGAACGCCAGAAAACTTCTCGACAAAGAGCGGCTCGCCGTGATCGCCATGGGCAAGCTGGGCGGCCTTGAATTGAACTACAGCAGCGACGTCGACCTGCTATTCTATCTTGGCGGCTCCACCCCAGACGCGCGCGAAATCGAGACCGCCGCCAAGCTCTGTCGCCGGGTGATCCGCAGTCTTTCGTTGAACACGTCGGACGGTTACATCTATCGAGTGGACATGCGGTTACGTCCATTCGGACGCGGCGGTGTCCTGGTCGGTACCGTCGCTGCGCTCGAACGCTACTATGCCTCCCGGTCCGCGCGCCCGATGGAAACGCAGGCTCTCTTGAAAGCACGCCCCGTTTTCGGAAATCGGCGCGGCGCGGACGAACTCTTGCAGCGCTTGCTCGAAACCGGCGTTGCACGACACACTTTTGCGGAGTTCGCTCAGGAAGTGCGCCGACTCCGAGCGCGTGCCCATACCGAAAAAGCCGCCGCGACCGGGACCGAGCCCGACCGAATCAACCTGAAAACCGGCCCCGGCGGAATCCGCGACCTCGAGTTCAGTGTCCAGCTCATGCAACTCCGCCATCTCAAACAGGTCCCTGCGCTGCGGACCCCCACCACACTCGAGGCCCTCAATCGGCTTGTCGAATACAAGATCCTCGATTCGGTAACAGCCCGGGAAATCCGCGAACGGTACATCCTTCTCCGGCGGATCGAACACTTGCTCCAAATCATGGACGACCGCCAAATCCACGAACTGACCGACACCTCGGAGTCCTTCCGCGCCCTGACCCGACGATTGCGCCGACGGAACCCCGACCCCGAGACCCTCCGCCGGGACGTCCTCGCCGCCCTGCTGGCCAATGCTGCCCTCTTCGAATCCACCTCGACCCCCGTGCCTATGAATTAGGCATCCGGGGACGGCGAACTGCTCATAAAACAGGCATCCGGTGGGCGCGAATCCCGTTCGCGGCTTGGACTGGATCGATGTCTGGACAACTTATCGCTTTAGAGCGGTGATTGTTATGTAGTACACCCGTAGCGATTGGCACGTGTCGTGCGCGTTGTTCGGTGTATCTCGACCGTGCCTTGCCTCGGTCAGGCGCCGGGAAAGACGCGGCAATGACGGGGCCCCCGAACCAAGGAGTCTTGAAAGTGAGCACTGGAATGAGCGCCAAAGATGTGCTGGACCTGATCCAGCGGGAAGAAGTCAGGGTCGTCGACCTTCGGTTCATGGATTTTCCGGGACTCTGGCAGCACTTCAGCGTTCCGGCCGACACCCTGGATTTGGACACGTTCGAGGAAGGGCTGGGCTTCGACGGATCGAGTATTCGCGGCTGGCAGAGCATTAACGAGTCGGATATGCTCGTGAAGCCTGTCGCTTCGACGGCCTTCATCGATCCGTTCTTCACTGCCAAAACGTTGGTGATGATCTGCAACATTTGCGACCCGATTACGGGCGAGGATTACAGTCGCGACCCTCGCAACATTGCCCGCAAGGCGGAGGCATACCTCAAAGCCACCGGCATTGGCGACGTTGCCTACTTCGGCCCGGAAGCTGAGTTCTTCATCTTCGACGATGTGCGTTTCGATCAGACGTCGCACTCCGGCTATTACTTTGTGGACTCGTCGGAAGGCATTTGGAATTCCGGCCGGGACGAACAACCGAACCTGGGTTACAAGCCCCGCTACAAGGAAGGGTACTTTCCGGTCCCGCCCACGGACAGTCAGCAGGATTTGCGCAGCGAAATGATGCTCAAACTGATCGAATGCGGCGTTCCGATCGAATGCCAGCATCATGAAGTGGCGACTGCCGGTCAGGCCGAAATCGACATGCGTTTTGCGCCCCTGGTCCGCATGGCCGACAACATGCTCATCTACAAGTATGTCATCAAGAACGTGGCGCGCAAGGCCAACAAGACCGTGACGTTCATGCCCAAACCGCTCTTCCAGGACAACGGCACGGGCATGCACACGCACCTGTCGATTTGGCGCGCAGGCGAGAATCTCTTCTCCGGCGACGGCTATGCCGGTTTTTCGCAGACGGGCCTGTGGGCCATCGGCGGGATCCTCAAACACGCTCCCGCCATTTTGGCTTTGTCCAATCCGACGACCAACAGTTACAAGCGCCTGGTCCCCGGTTTCGAGGCACCGGTCAACCTTGCCTACTCGTCCCGGAACCGCAGTGCGGCCGTTCGCATCCCGATGTACAGCAAGAGCGCCAAATCCAAGCGTCTCGAATTCCGCTGCCCCGACCCGAGCTGCAATCCGTATTTGGCCTTTTCCGCCCTGCTCATGGCCGCCCTCGACGGCATCGAGAACAAGATCGACCCGGGCGAACCGCTGGACAAGGACATCTACGATCTCGCGCCCGAGGAATTGGCCAAGGTCCCGACCACGCCCGGTTCCCTGCGCGAATCCCTGGAAGCGCTCGAGAAGGACCATGACTTCTTATTGCGCGGCGATGTATTCACTCCGGACGTGGTCGAAACCTGGATCGACTACAAGATGGAAAACGAGGTCACCGCGCTGGATCTGCGGCCCCATCCGTACGAGTTCGCGCTCTACTTCGACATTTGAGGGTTGATAATATCCTCGCCTTGCCTCCGAACGCTCTGTCGCCGAAACGCGGCAGGGCGTTCTTTTCGCTCTCCGTCGGTGCGACCGGGTCGCTTTCGACTCCTCTGCGTGTAAGTTTCCCCTGATGAAAAGTCCTGTCGGACGCGCCTTCCGAGGTGCATGTTCCCCACCCTTGATCGCCGCGCAACGCGTTTGCGGAGAAAAACGTTCCGCACCCATCGCATCGGGAGCAGACGAATGAGCACAGTGGAGAAGCCGATTCGCATCGGGGTCGTGGGTGTCGGCCGCGGACGGACCTTCATGAAAGCCGAACGCCTCGGCTTCAAGCTGGTGGCATTGTGCGACACGTGGGAGGAACGACTCCGGGAGCAAGCCGGGCGCTGGAACGTCACGGCATACACGGACTACGACCGCTTTCTCGAGCACGACATGGACGCCGTGGTCCTGGCGAATTACTTCCACGAACATGCGTCGTTTGCCGTGAAAGCATTTGCCGCCGGCAAACATGTCATGAGCGAGTGTGCCGCCTGCCACACGCCGGCGCAAGGCGTCGAGCTGGCCCGGGCCTTCGAACGCGCCGGTGACCGCATCTACCTGTTCGCGGAAAACTACCCGTTCATGGCCTACAATCAGGAAATGCGCCGCCTGTACCGAACCGGTGAATTCGGCCAATTCCGGTACGGGGAAGCCGAGTACGTGCATCCCGACCCGGCGTCGGTCAAGAACAGACGGAGCTGCGGGTACAATCACTGGCGCAACTGGTTGCCCTGGGGTGTGTACTACTGCACCCACGCATTGGGTCCGATCATGTACATCACGGACACCCGTCCCGTCAAGGTCAACGCATTCGTCGTTCCGTACGATTTCGATGATCCGACCAAGACAATGACAGCCTCCCGCAGCGACATTGCGGGCATCCTGATGTGTCGGATGGACAACGGGGCCGTGGCCAAGGTCCTCCAAGGTTCTCTGCGCGGGCACGGTAATTATACTCGGATTCACTGCAACCGCGGCCTGATGGAATCGTGCCGGCACGGGGACCGCAGCCGTATCCGGATCTGGCGCGAACCGTGGGAAAAGTCGGACGACATCCCGGCGGAAGTCGTATACAAGCCCGAGTTTCCCCATCACCACACAGAGGCGACCGCCGCGGGGCACGGCGGCGGTGACTATTTCACCCTGTACGCTTTTGCCGAAGCCATCCGGACCGGCCGGCAGCCGTGGATGGACGTGTACCGCGGCCTGGATATGAGCCTGGCCGGCATTTTCGGCTGGCGCAGCGCCTTGAACGATTCCGCCCCGTTCGAGGTCCCGGATTTCCGCAGCGAGGAGGTGCGCGTCCGCTACGAGAACGACCGATTTACCCCGAACCCGGCCGCGCCGGATGCGCTCCGGCTGCCGAGCAGTATCCTCGGAGACATCGCCCCCTCGCCCGAAAGTCTGGCCCAGGCACGCCGCGACTGGGCCGAAGTGGGGTACCACGGAGAATAGACTAACCGCAGGCCGCCCGGGCATCCCGCCGCGGCGCGTTGGAAGCGTCCTGCGAAGAATCGCCGCAAGCACGGAGCTGGAGGCATGGGCTTCTTTCGGACGCCGATCCGCTGCCAACGCAGGGAAATGCTCGTTTTCGGTGCGTGGTTGAGCACCGCCGCCGCCGGTCTGAATGCCGACGCACCGGCCGTGCAATCGAAAAGCGCAGAATGGTGCAAAGTGACCGTTCCGGCCAAAGTCGCAATAGGCGAACGCGTCGAGGTCCGGTTGCAGCTCACGGGCTTTGACCGGCCCGTTTGGGTCTCCTGCGACCTCAAAGACCAGGATCACCGTATGCTGACCTGGGGCGGCCCGCCGCGCAAGCTGGATAAAGGTGGCGAGGCAGTCTGGCGCCCGCTGGTGCCGGACAAGCCGGATATTCGCAGCGTCTATGCCTTCCTGTACGTCACACGCGGTCAGCAAGACGGCTGGAAAAAAGCCGTTGCGACCGTCGCAACCCCATTCGTCGCCGTGTCGGGACGGTCGCCGTTCCTGGACTTGATGTTCAATAAGAGTTGGATCCATGTGGACGCGGCGAACCGCGGCAAGCCCCTGGTTTCCGGCGATCGTTGGGAAGTCCCGGTCGAGTATTACCTCGATCCGAGCGAGCATTTCGGCAAAACCATGCTCACGATCTGGGGGACAGGCCCATGGATCGATACGCCCGACGGGAAGTATGCCAAGAAACGCGGTCACATCGGCTACCGAGGCCTGGCTTCGCGCATCATCCTGACCCAGCCCGGACGAGGGCGTCATGTGTTCGTCTTCACCGTACCGCCGGGCCTGGATCTCGTTCGCCGTTACAACCCCGTTTTGTTCGTAGCCTCGTTCCGCGATGGTCAGGGCAGACCATGGCCCTGGCATGTGCGGGCCCATAGCCGGTTTGTCCGGCGGCGTGGTTTCTTCGAACTCGAACACCTCGTGCCCGGCAACCTTTTCACGTACGACCAACCGGTGCGCTTGGCCGTACGCCTGAAGAACGTTCAGGAAAAAGGCGAAAAAAAAGAACTCCGCTACACCGTTTGGGATACGCGCGGAGAAGTCGTCGCGCGGGGGAGCGTGCCGTTCACCGTCAAGGAAGACGGGCAGCGCGTCCCGGTAACCCTCGACCTCGACCGCCGCGGCGTCTTCCTCGTCGAGTTCGACGTCCCGGGATGGGAAAAACGGACCACGACCCTGGGACGCATCCCGGACCTCGAACCGGTCCTTGCCAAGGGGCCGACCCGGTTCGGCATGACGAACCACTATGATGCCCCTCCCGAGGAAGTCTGGGCCGTGGCGCGCCGCCTGGGGTTGAGTGCCTGCCGACGCTTTACCCGCTGGTACTCTCTCGAACCCGGCCCCGGGGAGTACCGGCTCGACGCCCTGCGCAAAGAACTCGAGACCGCCGCGCGGTACGGTGTCCGAGAATGGTTGTGCATCGTGGAACCACCCCCTTTCGCCTTCGTCGGCAAGGCAAAGCCTCCGGGGTACCATCCGTTCGATTTCCGGCGCGACGCCTGGCGCGCGTTCGTTCGGACCGTCACGACTCGACTCCAGGGCCGTTTCCTGGGTTGGGAATGGCTGAACGAAATTCTGGCCGGCAACTGTGCCGACCCGGCCGGCACATACGTTGACATGGTCCGTATCGGTTCCGAGACCGCCAAGGCCGTCGACCCGAACCTTCTCAGCATCCTGGCCGGCGGGCTGTATCCGCGCGACTACCGGAAAGCGGTGTTGAACGCGGGCGTGGGGCGCTGGATCGACGTGCTGCCGGTCCACTACCAGAACGGCGACGGCATCATGGAGGCCCGAGGAGACTTGGACGCGGCGGGCTTGACCCAAGTGGCGGTCTGGGACGACGAAACCGCCCGCGGCGTCAACGCATGGGGCGTACCGCCCCTGGAAGATATCCGCAACACCGAACAGGCCGAATGGGTGCTGCGTCAGTGGCCTGACGAACTTGGGGCGGGCTGCGGCCGGATCGTCTACTTCGGCGGGCGCGGCAGTGCGGCCGGATCCTGGGATTACCTGTTGGACGACCTCGCGCCCCGCCCGGTGGCGGGGACACTGGCAGTGCTTGTGAGCAAGTTGCACCATACCCGTGCCCTGGGGGCATTTCCGCTGGGCACATCCGCGGTATTCCATTTGTTCGAGCGAGACGGGCGATCCATTCTCGTTGGGTCGACCGACCTCGAAACGGGCGAGCGCGTGCGACTGCCGACGGGCGCCGAAAAAATCACGCTGACCGATTGGCAGGGAAACGAAACCGTCATCGCAACCGACGGGGATGGGACGGCAACCCTCGTTCTCCGTCGGATGCCGGTCTTTATCGAGGGGGTGGCCCCGGCGACCGTCTCGGTCCAGGTGGTTGCGGAGATCGCAACCGCTCGGCCCGGCGCCGGCACGTCCGCCAACGTCCGTGCGGCCCGCCGCACCGCCCCGCGCGTGACAGTTCTTCGAGGTCGGAACGGGCGCGTCCCCATCCATTTGAACAATCCCCTCCGCCGTCGCATCTTGGCGGGAACGTGCCGGGTCCTGCTCCCGGCCCCGTTGTCCGCGCCGCCGCCGGTACGGTTCTCGCTGGGGCCCGGCGCACAGCAGTCCTTGACCGTACCTCTGCACGTCCCCGAACAGAGCGGGACCGGCGCCGTCCGGGCCCAACTCCAGGTCGCGTTCGACGCCCCCGACCTGCCGCGCGTCGAACGCGCTTTCGTCCTGAACGTGCTCTCGCCGGGGGCGTTGGGGAATCAGCTCCGGAACGGCGATTTCGAGGCGGCGGACGCGACAGGCCGCCCGGTTGCCTGGCATTTGGCGCCGGACAAAGTGCGGGTGGCTCCGGCGCCGCAGGACACGCCCGGCCTGGGCCGTCGTGTTTTGCGCTTCGAGGGGTCCATGAACAACTGGCTGTATGCCTCGAACAGCGTTCCGGTCCAGGGCGGTCAAACCTACCTTTACACCGCCTGGGTGCGCAACACCGACATGCACTGCGGTTCCAACCTGACCTTCGAGTTCGCGGACGGCAAAACCAAAACTCTTTTCGACACCCAAGTGTTCCAGTGCGGTGAAAACTCGACCGGTTGGCAACTGTACACTTGTCGCAAGACCTTCCCCGAGAATGCGGTCCGGGCCGTGTTCTCCCCCGTGGCGCGCGGGGCGGGCGTCGGTATGTTCGACAATGTGCGAGTGACCCTGTTCGAGGGCTCCGATTACACGGCGGAAGTTCTCCGGGCCAGCCGTTCCCCCATGCTCGACGGCCGGCTCGACGACTGGCGGCTCGACAGCCCGATACCGCTCATCGGCCGGAATCAGATCACGGCCCGAAGCCCTGCCTACCGCTGGACCCCGGAGAACGTCAGTGCGGCCGTTTATCTGATGTGGGACGAAGCGAATCTGTACCTGGCTGTGGACGTCCGGGACGACCGCCATATCGCGCGGAGTTCGCAAACGCCCGATGGGCGCGGCATACTGGAGGGCGACTGCCTGGTTCTGGCCCTGGACCCCACCGGGCGCGGCCCCGAGGCCGGCAACCGGGCCTTTGCCCTCTACGTGTCATCGGCGCCACCGGGAGGCGGCAGCGGCAGGTTCACCGTCTTCCGCCCTCCAACCCACAGCGGCGGACGCCGCACCGGGCACCTGTTCCGCGATTCCTCCGTGTTCGGCATGGCGTTTCGCCGGAAGGCGGGTGGCTGCGTGTACGAGTTGCGAATACCGGCCACGGAACTGGGGACCCGGCCGGTCCTCGGGACCAGGCTGGGGTTTTCGGTGCAGATCCATGACCGCGACGCTTCAAATCTTTCCGCGACCCTGACCTGGGCTGAGGGGCTGCATCCGGCGTGGGCGCCGGGGGCTTTCGGCATCGTCACCCTGACTCGCTGAAGACACGCCCCGGCGGGTGCACGTCAGCGGCCGCGCCCCGGCAGACCTCGAACGCCGGCGAGCGTGGCCCACAAGTCCCAGACACACAGGTCGCTGTAGTACTCGCGCCCCCAAAGGTAACGGCCCGTATCCGGGTCGATGTTCCACGTGGTGTCCCAGGGACGACGCTGGATCAGGGCGATGTTCTCAGCCAGACGCTTCGCCCGGCGCAATCCCATCCCCGTCAGCCCCGCCCGGACGCAGAGGGCGGCGTAGCACCACGTCTCCCCCAGCGTCGCACTGTTCGAGTGCCCGTTCGTTCCGCTCGTGTCCCGGCGTCCGTCGGACGTGATGCCGTTTACCAACGCCCAGACATCTCCGGCGCCGTTGATCTCGTTGATGGCGCGCAAGGCCGCCAGACCGTGCTTTCGAGGCGAGACCCAACCGAGCCCGCATTGGAATGCAGCCCACTGCCCGGTCAGCTGCGCGGCCAGACAGGTGTCGCTGCGACGCCCGTTTGCCGAATCATTCCAGAGCCGGTAGTAACGGCCGGTCCACAGTTCTTGCTCGAAGCGTCGCGAAGCCTTTTCAAAAAGTCGATCGCAATCCGCGGCAAACCCCGGATCCCCCGCCGCACGCCCCAGGGCTGCCGCCGCGCGCAGCGCCGTCAACCAAATCCCGCTGGTGTAGCTGCCCGCCCCGTACATCTGCCAGCAGTCGTAATACTGCCGGGACAGTTCATCGTTGATCAGCCCGTCGCCGTCGGTATCGAGGGTCCGGGCATAGGCGAGCGCCCGGCGGACGGCCGGCAGACACTCAGCGGCCCATTTGGCGTCGTTCCACCAAACCGCATCACGCTGGGCCATGATGATGAATTCACTGCTGTCCAAGATCTTCTGGGTCTCATAGTACGGAGCGTCCCACCGCTCGCGTCCCCCGAACGCGAACGGGATCGCCCCGTCTTTACGCTGCCACCGCATGAACTGACGCATGGTGTTTTTCTCGAGTTCGGGGAAGAACATGGCCGTGGGGACACTGCCGTAAAACCGGCACACGATGGTCTCGGTAATCGGACAGCCCACGAACGACTCGCTGACCGTGAACCGTCCGTCGGCGATCCAGGAACTGTTGCGCGCCAGTAATGCCAGTGAATTGACGGCCACGTCGTCGAGCCAGGCCGGGGCTTTGGAATCGTAGATGCGTTCTTGCCAATCACCAACCTTGCGCTGGATATCGTCCCAATTCACTGCTGCGAACTCCGCAACGGCTGCGGAGTCCGCAAACCAATTGGCGTACTGATGCCCGACGGGTTTTCCCCCGCTGTCCCGGGCGTCCGGGTAATACCAGGCCAGAACGAATCGGAACGTCTGTTCCTGACCGGGGCCGAGTTCAGCGGAGGCCTGCACGGCAACCACACCGGGTCCCGGCGCTTCGGTCTCAGGCGCCACAGTCGTGGTCTGGTCGGGGCCGTCCAGGACCGTCAGAGTGCACCCGCTGTGATCGGGGCGTTGCTCGCACGTCGCGAAAGACCCGATTCCATGTTTTCGTTCAGAGGCACGCCGGCATCCTGCCCCGGTATCGGGCCCGGTCCACTTGGTGCGCGGCACGAATTTGCCCGACCGCATGATCCGGATCGTCTCTCTCCAAGTCCCGACCCAGCCCCCCATTGCGGGTCGACCGGCGCTGGCCAAGACGCATACCGGTCCCGCAGGGTCGGACACCACGACCGCCCCGAGGCGGGCGTCGAGCCGACCGCGGTCGTTCAGCTCGGTGTGACGCGCCTCGAGGTTGGCATACACGGCCAGTCGCAGGTCGTGGACGGCCGCCTTGCCCGTGTTCGTCAAGGAGTAGACGAGCGTTCCGGGCCCCGGCCGGACCCCGATGGACAAGTCACCGTCCGCCGTATGCAGACGCACTCCGTCCGGCCCGCGACCGGCGCGCCGGAGCGATTCGAGGCGCGGCGCACCCACGATGCGAGCGCCGGCCCGGTGTTTGTTGCCGTCTGCGTCGGTATACCAGATACAGAAACCGTGTTGACTCAGGCACGGACCGTCCGGGGTATCCAGGGATTGTCGGCGACGGTCCTCCCAGTTGAAAGCCCCGTCGTCGTCGACTTCGATCTTGCCTTGCGGTTTCGCCAGCGCCCCGGCGAGTGCGCCGGCGGACCGTGCAGCCACCAGCAGCACCGGGACACGCACCGTCGCGCCCGGGGCGAGTTCTCCCAGGTCCCATACCAGGAACCCGTCCACGTTCCCGGATGCCCCCCGCCCGTCGGGGCGCCCGGCCCGGGGTGTGTCCCACTGGAACCGAACACCGGCCGTGACAGTCTGCGCCCCCGTGTTGCGGAGACGCACTCGGAACAGGGCGGCCGGTGTACCGGACAGGCGGGCGTCGCCGAGCACAAACGGCGTGAAGGCCCGGAGGCTGCACGATACCTGGGCGGTCTCCGCTTTTCCTTCCAGATCGAGCACGGGAAAATGCCCCAGGCAGGTACCGGCAATCTTCTCGAAGGGGATCCGATACGTCGCCTCACCGCGTTTGACGAGCAAAGTGAATCCCGTGTGCGTCATGAGTCCGCCCTTCGGTCGATAGCTGTTGGCCAGGGCCTGCCCGGAAAAACGGCCCCTGGAATCCATGTACACCGTTCCGGTCCCCAGACCGCCCAGCGGCATTGCCGCGGTCAGTTCCGAACTCTTCCAGCGCACACCAACCACGCGTCGCGGCGGGTCGGGGAAGCGGGTTTCTCGCCACTCCGAGGCGGGGGCGGCAACCGCAACGAGCGTTGACGTCACAGCGCATCCCAGGCAGCCCATGACGCGCCGGAACATCGGTCGAGAGTTGTCGCCGCCAAGGCCCCATTTCATCTGTCCGTTCCTCCAGTTCGTGAGTTTTCTGTTCGGCCGCTGATTTCTATCCGGCCTTCACCAAAAATGAACTGTGGTAGTCATCGCCGCTCCGACGACGTTTCGGCCCGGGGCCCTTCACGGAAGCGGGGCTGTTTCGACGGTTGCAGGCGCGACCGCGGCGGGGCGGTCCATCCGGCGAACCCGGGTCACGGAGTACGGGGGGAATTCGAAGACCGGGGCCCCTGGGCGCAGAACGCGAGAGTTTGCCAGCGCTTCCGGGACATCAATGGGGGCAAGTGTCCGGTACCGGTATTGCCCGGGCAGGCGGGCATCGAGTCCGTCCGCAACGAGTGATTCCGCAGTTGCCTGCTGGAACGGGACACTCACGCGTCGAGGCGTCGCACCCCGGTTCACTGCCACAACACAATCGCGCGTGGCCACCACACGGAAGTCGGGCGTCGTGGAAATGTTCGTGCGCAGCAGTTCCCCGCCGATCAATCCCGCCAGGAGTCGGTTTGCGTACCCCGTGGGCGAGAGTACGTATTCGTGCCGAAAAACCGGGTCGAGTACGCTCGACTGCCCAGCGGCTTCGAGCCACACGAAACGTTTTCGCGCCGGATCGAACCCGACGTCGTAACGAAGCATTCCGAAAAACGGTGTTTCCAAGTCGTGGAATACCGCGGCCGAAACGTGAGGCGACTCGATCAGTGCCATCCAGTTCCACGCATAGCACAGGGCGTGACCGAACGTGGGGACAACCGCCGCCGGGTCCCAAAGCCGATGCCGCAGCACCATGGTCTCCGTCACGGCGATCGGTTTGGCCTCGATGCCCAGTTTACGGCGGCCTTCCACGGCGGCACGGATGTACTTTTCGATCTTCAGGTCGCCGGGGGCGAGAGCGGTCGGGTCACCGCGGCGGTCCGGACGCCCCGGCCCGGGCCAGTTGCCGAACGGGTAATGCGCTTGGAAGGCCGACACGGCACCCAGCACCCCGGCCCGGCGCAACGGCGGCACGAGCCCCGGCAACCATCCCTTTCCCGTGCCCACCAAAAACACGGGCGTCCGGGGATCGAGTTTCTGCAATGCGCGGAGATAAGCCACGGCAACCCTGGCATAGTCCCGGGCGGAACAGAGCGCGAATTCTTCGTTGCCCACTTCCCAGGCGGCGATCGGCGCCTTCAACGCACGGAGGCGTCTGACGATGGCCAGGCCCCACGCCACGCCTTCCTCAATGCGGTCACGGTCGTAGTTTCCGGCTTTCTCGCTCAGTTTGCTCCGGATCAGGGCGCGGGGCCGGTCCCCGTCCAGGTAGAACAAACAGGGCAACTGGTAAATCAGGCCGACGCGCGCTTCTTTCGCAAAAGCAGCCAGGTCTTCGAGTCGCGTGAAGCGATTGTTCGGGGGAGCATTCTCCCGAAACTCCCAGTGTCCGGCCTTGTGCGCCAGTTCGAGCGTGAGTTCCCGGCTTTCAGGCAGGTAGTAATAGGCAGCGTTTCCGCCGGGGAAACGGATGGTGCGGACACCTGAGTCGTGCAGGGCGGCGGCGAATTCGCGCCGCCTGCCGCGGACCCCGTCGGCCAGGCCGGGACGGAAAAACTCCGCATTCACGCCGAACAGCAGTGGCGTGACACTCTTTCCCGTAGGCTGCCCCAACTCCAGCTCCAACACGGGGGGTGCGACCGCAAGCAGCGAGAAAACACAGAACTCCGTCCACATCCCTATGGCCTCCGGGCGTACTGATCGCCTCGAAATAATCTGGAGCGCAGGCTCTGCCACATCGTCCGGACGATTCTGAGACGCACCGCAAGGGACGATGTCCGCCAAAGGCGGCGAGGCGTGTCTTGCGCTCCGAAGAGGGGGGCAAGGTCAGGCAGCAGGGCGGCTTCAACCCCCTGGATCACGTGTTCTCTCCACCCCCATTGCGCCTCGAAAGGGTGCGGGATACTGCCCCGTTGGCGCGACCACCGCACAAGTTCGCGTCACAGGGGGCCGTTTGGCGGCCAAACGCGGACGCCAACCGCATACCATACTGAACATTCTGCGGCTCCGGCAGAACATACCGTCATAGACGGAGGGGGCAAGGCAAGGCGAGACGCCTCGCTGAGAGGCCCGCGAACAAAGAGGCACTGCCTGCCAAAAGCACAACCCACTTGAAACGATGAAGCGTGCGTGTAGGGTCTGACCGATCGGAACCCGAGTCTGTTGCGGGACCGAGGCCCCGTGCCCCTGCGCTCTCCTGCTCTGCGTCGCGAGACCTTTCCGGAGCGCCTCAGCCAACTGCGGAAGGAGTCGATCTCGTCATGAACAAACTCCCGGTATTCCACAGCATGGGTGCGTTTCTTTTCGCGGCAATCGCTCTGCATGTCGGCTCAACCACCGATGGCGTGGCCGCCGGAGAGGACAGGCCGCAGCGGTTCACCAAACCCGAGGTCTGGTTGTGCACGGCCAGGATCTTCGATCTGACGCGCCCGGACGCCCGTTGGGATTACGTCCGCACACGATTGACCGGCATCCAGCTTTACATCGACAAGGTCAATAAAGCACCGGCGGAGAACTTGCAGAAGCTGGCGGCGGTGGTACGGGCAAACAATCTCAAGGTGTCGGTCGAGTGCGGAGGTACGCTCGGGTTCGCCCCGCTCGATGCCCGAAACGGCGAGTCTTCCGCCCGCATCGAGCTGGCCAAGCTCGACAAGTGGCGGCGTGCCGGGGGCCGGATCGACTATCTGAATCTGGACGGCCCGGTCCGCCGACTCCTGTACCCGCGACGCGGGAAAAAACGCGGGGCCGGTTTCACGTCCATCGAGGACTGTGCGAACGAACTCATGGACTACATCCGCGCCGTGAAAGCGGTTTACCCCGGGATACGTTTCTTCCTTCTGACAAATTTCCCGAACTGGGGGTATCGGGGCCGAACGTCCTACCATGCACGAGGGCCCAAACAGCAGGATTGGGGTGACTACGACATCGTCATCAGAACGGTCCTGAAGACCGCGAAAGAACAGGGAATCCGTCTTGCCGGAGTGACGGTCGACAACCCGTACGAGTACGCCGTGGGCGAGCACTTCTCGGTCAAGCTCGAAAGGCCGGACAAGACCGACTGGCTGAGGCGGGTCCGGGCGTATGAGGAGTTTGCCCGGACCCGCGGCCTGGAGTTCAACCTGATCATCAACTCGGAAAAAGGCGGCAAGACTTCGGACCGGGCGTTCTACGAGCGGACCCTGAGAATGCTCGACGCGTATGTCCGGGTCGGCGGGAAGCCCACCCGGTACATCGTTCAAAGCTGGTACAAGTTCCCGGAAACCATCGTTCCGGAGACGGCCCCGTATTCCATGACGGCCCTTGTGAAGGCCGTCATGGAAAAACTGGCGGCAGCGGGACCGCCCCGACCGTAAAAGTCCCCGACACACGGCGCCCGGCCCCGGCAGGCCGGGCAGGCCAACGCCCGCGGGGGGATCGCGTTCTCAGAATGGACAGGAACCGGTCGGACACGTCCCGGCCGGCCCCGAAGGACCGAGCGGACAGGCGCCATCGGCACAGGCAGAATCGCGGTGCGAAGAGGAAGCTGCACCGGGACTGAATGTGGAAAACAGCTTCTTGAGTCCCTCCGCCCCACACTCGGGGCAGGCATCCGGGATTTCGGCTCGATTCCGAATCAGTTTTTCGAACTGGTGTCCGCACTGAGCACACCGGTACTCGTAGATGGGCATCCTCGCGGCTCTCCTTCTTGCGTTCGTTTCAAGGTCCGTAACCGGGCAACGGGCGCCCCACGGCACGAGGCCCCCGCGCACCGGTCGTTATTTCTTCATATACTTGCCGAGCCACTTGCGCAGCGACTCCTCGGACTTGAATCCCACATCCGAGTCCACTGTCTTTCCCGCCTTGAAAATGATTAAGCGCGGGATGCTGCTGACTCGATATTCCCGGGCAAGGTCTTCGTTCTGGTCCACGTTGACCTTGACAAACTTGACTTTTCCGGCCAAGTCCCCGGCCAGTTTCTCGATAATCGGGGCGAGTTTCCGACACGGGGGGCACCAGTCGGCGTAGAAATCCACCAGGCACAGCCCTTTGTCCTTGAGGACTTCTTTTTCGAATTGGGCAGGGCCTTTGATGTGAACAGGTTTCGCCGCACTCTCCTTTTGGACGACGCCCGCCTTGGCTTTGGCCACAACCACTCCGGCCCCGGCTTGGGGCGCGGCGGCCCCCCGATCGGAGCCCACATCACGGCCCGTGACCGGGCGCTGCAGCAGAAGCGACGCCCCGAAAAGAGCGGCGACCACGGTCCCGAACGTGGCGCCCCGCCACGGCGTCGCCGTGAGGGGACAGGCGCCCGTGCTGCATTTCCCGAAGTACCCCAACAGTCCGCCGAGAATACCTCCGATCGCCAAGATGGCCACAAATTGCAGGATGTGCATTGCTTTCTTCCCTTCTCTCTCTGGTTTTTTGACTCGACCGTTTTCGCCGTGCCGACGGCCCGCCTGTGCGTGCCTCAGCTGCCTTTCAGACCCATCCATTGGTGATCCTGTTCCCGAGCATCCGATTCCAATGCGCGATTTCAGCGCAAATAACGGCGGGGCGACCGACGCAGGTAACGCTCGGTGAAGACCTTGTCCGGAAGGCCCACGTTGTACTTCACGCCGGTATAGGTAATGACCGTATTGCTCTTCGTACGAAGATCCGACATTTTGGCCTTCACCACGGTGGGATATCCCTGGATTTCCTTGATCTCGAGGACCTCGTACACGCGATACTTCTCGCCGTTCTTGTCGAAGTACTCGATCAGCCTGGGGATCATGGTGTTACGGTCGATGCGCATCTTGTAATAGCTGAATTCCACCGAATCGGGGTCTTTCGGGGTATTCTTCAGAACGTATTCCTTGTCGTTGGCTTCAAGCAGCTCATGTTTGTCTTCCGTGAGGCTGCGCCCGGAAACGTCCTCGTAGAAAAAGTTCGAACCGACGAAACTGGTCCGCTTGTCGGTGGCGGCAATGCGCTTGACCAGATCGAGCGCCGGCAAGTACAGCCAGCGGTCATCCTCACGGTCGATATGTTTCCAAACCAGGAATACCATTTTGTTCACGTCCGCCGGGCGATGGAAGTAGACATAAAACTTTTGTTCGCCGATGAATTCCTTGTCGGGGGTACCCTTTGGGGCTTCGTCCCGGCGCAGGATGGTGAATTCCCGGGTGCGGGTGCGCCCCTGACTGTCCGTGATGACCATGTGTACCCTGGCGCGGCCGTCCCGGCCCTGGTAATAGGCCATGTAATCGGCGGTATTGACGATTTCCCGGATCGGCGGCGTTCCCCCGGCGGCCTGCGCCGAGGCCTGCGCGACTCCCAGCAACAGGATCGGCACGATCCGCAACGCCTTGCGACAACTCAGTACTCTGCAAGTCTTCACTTTCTTTTTCTCCTTTGATTCTTTCCGGTCCCGGCACTCGGCTGGGCCCACGCCTTCGCGTCTGTCGGGCCGGCGCGGGTCTCGGAATCGTTCCGGCACTGCAACAGATCCGGCGGCTTCGCGTCCACCCCGAGGCGTTGCGACGCAATCACGTTCCATCCTTCTCGTTCATGTCCTGGTCCCGGCGGCCTTCCGGGACACGACAGGTCTTGCGACGCGAGAGCCCCCAGCACGAGAGCAGGAGCAGGGGCACAGCCACCACGCCGAAGACGCTGAGCCGGTTCCATTCCGTGCCGAAAAACTGGTGAACATTCACTGCAACCAAAGCAACGCTCGCCAATCCGGCCGCCAGGCAAATGGCGCAACTGCAGCTCGGACGCGCGGGTTGCTTGGCCGGGAACAGGACCTTCTCCAGTTTGGTGACCAATGCCGGGAGAATCAGCAAGGTTGTGATCCCGGCCACAGCCATGATGGCGGCCAGGAAGACCCCGACGGTCCGGTACGGAATCAGCGGCGTGGGCACCAGGGGCAGGAAACCGACTGCGATCACGATGACGTTTCGCGAAATGGCCCGGGCCGGCTCACCGAACACCGGACCGGCGGCACGCGCCCAAGAGCCGTACTTGGCCCGCATCACGCGCGCCTGTTCGAGAAAATGAATGGCGAAGTCGACCGCCAATCCGAGCGAGAGGGCCGAAAGCACGGCCACCGGCATGTCGTAGTCTTTGCCGATCAGGCCGATGGCGCCATAGATCAGGCCAATGGTCACCGTCAGCGGGATCATCGAGAGGATCCCCCAGAGCAAAGACCGGAACAGCGCGAGCATCATCAGGAATACAACCAGGTAACTGCCCAGGAACGAGAAGAGCATGCCCCAGACCATCTTTTCCTGCCAAACCACGTTGATGTATGTCAGGCCGAACCACTTGTGTTGAATAGGAACCGGAGGAGGGTTCTCTTTGAAAAAACGGTCCACGGCTTGGGTGACGGCCACCATATCGACGTTGTCGCCGCTGTGGAGTTGCAGCCACAGACTGGTTTGTCGGTAATCAGGGGTGACGAAATGCCAAATGTCCTGCGGCCGGTGGCTGTTCTGGTACGTCATCAGGCACTGGGCCACCGCTTCGGCCGATTTCGGGATTGTGAAGTGGGCCGGGTCAGACTGGAAAAGCTCCCGGTGCACGGTCCGCACAATGTCCGCCAGCGAGTTGCTTTTGCCCACGATCCCGCTTTTTTTCAGGTGCTCTTGGAGACGCAGCATGTAATTGAGGACAGCCGGTTGCTTGAACACTTCGCCGCGCTGCTTTTCTCGGGCGACGAAAGTGCCGGCGTCGTCCCAGGCATCGGCCGTGTCGTCGTCTTCGGCCGCGTCGGCCTGGGCGTCGGCGAACGCCGCAAGTCGGTCGAGCAGCTTGTCGATGCCGCCCGCGGTCGCGGCCCGGCGGGAGGCTTCCTCGCCAAGTTGACCGAACACGCTTGCACTCTGGGGGTTGTCTGCGGCAAGACGGGCGGCTTGGGCGGCGAGACGCTTCCGAAACCCCTCGACGTACGCCGACAAGCTCTTGTCTTTGCCCGTGGCTTCGAGAGCGAGATACGCCATGTACGTGCCGCCGAAGTGTCGGTTCAGTACGGCGTCGGCCACGCGGATCGGGTGCGACTTTGTGAACCACTTGGTGGGATTGTCGTTTACGCGAATCTTGTGGATGCCGTAAACGGCGACGCACGCCACAACGAGCATGCCGAGGATGATCACGTTCGCTCCACGTCGCGTGGCGTCTCCGACCCAGGCCAGTCCTCGCGCCAAAGCGGTCTGCGGGACTTCCTCGGCCGCCGAGAGCCCGAAATGCGTGAGGAACTTCTCCGGAATGAACGCCACGAATGCCGGAATGAACGTCATGGTCAACACCCAAGCCAGACTGATGCCGAATGCGCAGAAGAGCCCGAAAACCTGGACCGGCGGGATGGGCGTCAAGGCCAGCGAAGCGAACCCCGCCACCGTGGTGAGCGACGTATACAGCATGGGGTTGAAGAGCGAATCCATGACGCTCATCATGGTTTCGCGCCGATCCCGGAGCTTTTGGTAGCGGTCGAAAAACATGGAGAGGATGTGGACCGAGTCCAATACCGCTATCGGCATGAGAAACACCGGAATCATCGAACTCATGATGTGGATGGTTTTGCCGGAAATGATCAGCAGCGACATGGTGCAGACCACAGAAACCAAGGTCACCGCCAATGGGGAAAGGATCAGCGAAATCTTGCGGAAGAAATACCACATCAGCAGGAAAATGGTGAGCATGGCCAAGGGGCCGGAAATGGCCATCTGCACAAACATCTCGACCCCGAACGTGTCCTCGGCCACCGGCAGGCCGGTAATGAAGAACCGATCTTCGCCTTTGAACCCGGCGATTTTCTGTTTGAGCCGCTTCGAGACTTTGTAACTGAGGTCCTTGGCCGTCAACGGCAGATACAGACAGATGGCTTTGCCGTCCTCGGAAACCAATGTCCCGTTCAGGAAAGGAATGCGCGCGGCCCTGCGCCGGATCTCGACGGCTTCAGCCCGGGTCTTGGGCGGTTTGGCCATGAGCCATTCGAATTTCACCACGCCCGGACCACCCGGCTCGATGCTGTCCACAGTCGAAGGCGCGATCAAATCCACCTCCACGACACCCACCTGCCGACTCGGGTCTTTCGGGTCCGGCCATTGCAGCGTTTTCGCGAACTCCGCAAGCTCATAGATCCGCGCCAGCGATTCGGGATTGAAAACCCCCTCCGGGTCTTTCTCGTTGACCACGCCCAAGACGATCATGTCATGCAGGCTGAACAGCTTCTTCATGTCATGGTGGAATACCCGGGCCGCCTCGTCCTTGGAAAGCATGTTCTCCGGGTCCGTGTCGACTTTTACCGCGTTCAGCCAGGGAAACGAACGCGGCCAGATGCTGGGAAGGGCGGCAGCCAGGGCCAACGACACGGTTACGGCAGCCACCACCGCAAAAACCGTCCGGGGATGGTCCAACGAGTACCGAATCATTTTCATTCCGAACCGCTTCATGGCGTTTTCCTTGTTGTCCTTTCCCCCATGGCGCCCCACCAGCACCCGCAAGCCAGATGCCTATGCGAGGCCGGTCGCAGCCGGTCAAAGGGGCGCTTCGACGCGTGTGCCCCTCGAACCGGCATCAGACACCCACGCGAGAGGGGCGTAACGCCGACACCAAGGTCTCGGCCGATTGCACCCCCACGAATTGCCGGACGACCTCGCCGTCCTTGAACAACAGCAATGTGGGAATGGCCCGAATCCCGAACCGGGCCGCCACGTCCGCGGCCTCGTCCACGTTCAACTTGCCAATCTTCACGTTCGGGTCCGAAACAGACGCGGCAACCTGCTCGAGGACTTGCCCCTGCATCAGGCACGGCCCGCACCACGGCGCCCAAAAATCCACCAATACGGTCCCGCTCGAGACCGTACTGGCGAAGTTCGCACTCGTCAGCTCAAGTATACCGTTTCCAGCCATTTTCTTCACCTCCGAATCCTCTGTATTCTTCCAGCTTCACAACCATTGCCGCCGTCGAGTTTATCCAAACAGCAGCGACTTACGACTTATGCAATGATCGTGCCACTCCAGACGGTAATGCAGTTATCAGACTGTCATTGCGTGTGTTGCGACAATTACGCGGCAACACGCCCGGGCTTCGAGCCACTGATGGCGGAACGATGGCGTACGCCCTCTCCGACAGGTGCATCCGCCTCAACTGCCCCCCCGCGTGCGCCATTCCGGTGGTCACTTGCGTCCCGCCCTGGAACGGTGACGCAGCGTTGCATTGAAACGTTGCATGCAACAGGTGTGCCCGCGCGGTCGGCAGGGCAGGGGAATCAAGCTGCCGTGCACCCTCCGGCCGGCGGACGTCGGTTGTGAAGAATGCAGTTCCGGTGTTACATTACCAGCATGTCGGAATGTCAAAAACGCGGTGGCCGGGGTCGGGTATCGGACCAGCCCGGAGAAAGGGGGTACTGCAATGACACATGAACTGACTTCGTTCGCTTCGTTGCGATCCGGGGACGATGCGTGCGGTTTTTTCAAGGATACGTCCGAGTTTCTTGCCATGGCGGTCCCGTTCACGCTGGCAGGTCTCGGCAGCGACGGCTGGGTGCTTTGTCTGGCGGATACGAACCGCAACAAGGCTCTGTGCGATTCACTGGCCGAACAGGGCATGGGTCCGGCGACGGCGGAGCGTTCCGGCCGTCTGATCCTGCCTCGCCCCGAGACACTCGAGTCGCTGCGGGGGGCCGCCGCTGCACAGGCAGGCATCGCCGATCTGTTTCGGGCGGAACTCAGCCGGGAAGCCGCCGGACGTTCCGGCACGGGTTGGGTCCTGATCGACACGGCGGGACTACTCGGAAAAGACATTGAACCCGGTCTGCTTTCCCGGCTCGAAATCGGCGCCAGGGCTTTCCTCCGCAAGCTCGGTCTGGTCAAGCTGAGTCTGTACGCCCGAAGTCTCCCGCCGGAAGTGCTCAACGAGGCGCTGACCACGCACCCGATCCTCGCTGTGGGCGCCGACTGCCTGGCGAACACTCAATACGTCCCACCCGGTGCGGGGCCGGACCGGGCCGCTACGGAGTTCGGTCACCGCCTCCGCAGCATCGTACGCTACGCCGGTATGGCCCGCGCGTTGCGGCGCAGCGAGAAACAGGTACGGGAAATGGTTCGGACCAGTCCGGTCGGGATGATCGTGGTTCGTCCCCAAGACGACCGCGTCCTGTTCGCCAATCCGGCCGCGGCGCGAATCCTGGGGACGCCCCGAGGGGCGCTGCGGGGCGAGCCGCTCGGCTTTTTCGTGCCGGCGGGAAGAGAAATCGAATTGGCCATCCTCCGTCCGGACAGGTCGCACGTCGCGGTCCGCTGTGCCGGGACCCCCATCGAATGGGGAGGAAAGCCCGCACAATTGGTCCTGCTGTGGGATATCACGGCCTGGCACCAGTCCGTTCAGCGGGAACGCGTGCTCAGCGCCGCCGTGGACCAGATCGGGGACGGCATCGTTATCACGCGCCCCGACGGTATGATCGAGTATGTCAATACGGCCTTCGAACGGATTGCCGGCTTGAAAGCGCAACAGCTCCTCGGCCAAAACGCCGTCGACCTTGTGAACGCTGTGCCGAGCGCCGCGGTCAAACTGCCGGCGATGAAAACAGCTTTGCGCGACGGCCGGTCCTGGGAGGGCCAAATCGAGTTCGAACGCGACGAGGGCCCGACCTGCTTCCTCAGCGTTTCCGTGGCGCCGGTCCGCGGCGAAAACGGTTTGGCCCACCTCGTCGGCAGTGTCCGGGACATTACCGAGCAGGTTGAGCTGGAGAACCGGTTGAGACGCAGCGAAAAGCTCGAGGCGGTCGGACAGCTTGCCGGGGGTGTGGCCCACGATTTCAACAATCTCCTCATGGTCATGCTCGCCGGGGTCGAATTCGTCCGTGAGGAAGTGGGGTCGGACTCGCCGGCGCAAAGAGACTTGGACGACATCGAGTCCGCGGCCCGACGCGGGGCCGCACTGACCAAGAAGCTCCTCACTTTTTCCCGGCGGCAGATTTTGAAGCCCGAGATTATCGTCGTCAATGACGCGGTGTCAGACCTGAGCAAGATGCTGCGCCGCGTCATTCCGGAGAACATCGAGTTGGTCGTCCGGCCCGGCAGCGACGCCGGCCGCATCAAAGTGGACCCCGGTGAGTTCGACCAGATCCTCATGAACCTCGCCGTCAATGCCCGCGACGCCATGCCGGACGGGGGGCTGCTGACCATTTCCACCGGGTCGACAACCCTGGCCACGACGGATACCGCCCGCATGGTGGGGGCGGAGGAAGTTTCGGCGGGCGCGTACTCGGTGATCCAGGTGGCGGACACCGGCAGCGGGATTTCCAAGGAGAACCTGGCACGCATCTGGGAGCCGTTTTTCACGACAAAAAGGCGAACCAGCGGCAGCGGCACAGGACTGGGGCTTGCCTCGGTGTTGGGCAATGTCCGGCAGCACTGCGGACACATCGAGGTCGAGAGCGAGGTCGGCAAAGGCACAATCTTTCGGGTTTACTTCCCGCGGCTCCCGGATCACGCCGTGGAGACAGACCTCGACCGGACGCGAAAACGACTTCCCGGCGGCGACGAAACCATCCTGGTGATCGAGGACGATCCCGGTGTGCGCCGCATGGTGGTGCGGGAACTCGAACATTTGGGCTACCAAGTCGTCGAAGCGGAATCGGCGGAAGCGGCCCAGGCCGGATTGGCGGAAAGTCCCAGGAAAGTCGACCTCCTTCTTACGGACGTCCTGCTGCCGGGAGCCGACGGCCGCACCGCGGCCCGCAACCTCGCGCAGGACCAGCCGCACCTCAAAGTGGTCTTCATGTCCGGCTATCCCGAGGAGCAGATCTCCACCCACGGTGTACTCGAACCCGGCGCACGGTTGCTCCAAAAGCCCTTCAGTGCCGCCGACTTGGCGCGAACTGTCCGCGAGGCCTTGGACGCCGCGCGCCGAACCTGAGTTCCCGGGACCGACTGTCGCGCCCGACACTCTCCCGTTGACGACCGGACGCCCCGACGCGCTTCGCTCCGAAAAGAACCGCGGATAAACACCGTTTTCTCGGACAGAAAAACCGGAACGATGAGACCGGACGCGCCGGCTCCGCTCCGGGAATCGTTGTCGTCCTCGTCCTCAGCATAGCGGTCCTCGTCCTCGGAAGCGCGTTACCGCGATTCCGGCGGCGGTCCGGGCGTGCGGGGAATCGAGCACGACGGACGAGCACGAACGGGAACCCGGAAGAACACCGGAAGAGAACAAGCCCCTTGCTGCGGACCTCGCAAGGCTCGGCCGCAGAAGGGCACGATGGACGCAGACGGGAACGCCGGGGAGAGCGCAAGACCGCGCGCCAAAATGGAAACGGCGGCTCGCCGGACGGGAGAGTCGTGCATTCCGGAGAGCGGTCCCGCCGAGCGAGAGAGCCGTGTCTTACCCGCGCAAACGTTGCGGCGCGCTGATTGAACGGACCCACCGTTCGAGATCGCCTGTGGAGGACGAGTTCGCCGCGCGGCGGCCGGAGCCTTGGCAGAGGCGGATCCTCGACGGGCAACGTGTTCGGTCTCCAGAAGATATTCGGGCATCACCCGCGAAGACCGCGGTCTCCAAGAGCACGCCCCCGCAGTCGGCCGGCTCCAGGACAACCTCAGCTGCGGCGGAGACCGCCGACCTCGAATCGCGGCCGGACTGCGACCGGTCCCCAGACGAGATTGTGCCGTCTTTGTGGACCGGCCCGGCCCGAGTGTGTCGCCCGAGACTTCCGGCACAGAAGGCACCTGCGGCCCGGGACGG
>JAADHN010000013.1:0-37079 GCA_013151865.1 Kiritimatiellota bacterium | reverse complement strand
CGCCGTCTTGACAATTGGAGACGGGCCGGATGTGGTCGACTTCGGCTGCGGGCACGGTACTCGGGAAGAGTGGAGACGGATTGTATCCGAGGCACGCCCCAAACGCAATGCCGAGGTGGCCCGGAGGAGGGGGGGCAGAGGCAGACCGTCAGTGTGCGACACATTCGGCATCGGTCCGTTGTCCCGGCGCCTCGTGTCGTTCGGCCGTCGAGTCGATATATTCCTGGTCGTCGGCAACAGGGCGACCGGAAGACCACATCCCGGAGCCGGCGACTGCCGAATCGGACACATTGCGGCCATGGAACGAGGGCGCGTGCGTACGGGTATGCGGTACGGGAATCCACGATGCGGGGGAGATTGCCTGAACACCGACCGAAGGGCCCACGAGAATGAAAAGACGTTTTGTCTGCTGCGCCATGCTTGCGGCGGCCTGCATCCGAACTGCCTGTGCGCGCGAACTCCGCACGGCGGGGTTCTCTTTGACGCTTGACGAGACGGGAAAAGTCACGGCGGTCAGCGCCGGGGGCAACCGGTTGAAAGTTCGCCCGGCGCCGTTCGTCAGCGTCTGTCCGGCGGGCGCCGCGCAATTCGAGGCCCTGACGCCCGCGGGCGGGGATATGGAAACGGGCCTGGTTCTGCGCTCGAAAACGGCTCGATTGACCGTTCGGCTGCGGGGCCGCTCGGGGAAAGGCGAGCGGGGCGTCCTGCATTTCACTTGCACGGTCAAGGGTGATCCGGGGCCGGCTCGGGGTCTGTTGCTGCGTTTTTCCCTGCCGTTCGACGCCGTGGGCTGGAAGTGGGCCAATGACATGCAGAACACCGAGACGATCGCGCCGGGAAAAGTCTATGAGAACGTGCGGCCGCTCCGCGCCTGGCCCGACCTCCCCGAGTGGCGGGACAAGCCGGACCTGCGCATGGGATACTCGAACCGGAATTTCTGCACCGTGCTCAGCGGCCCGGTCGGCGTCTGCCTGGCCGTCCCTCTCGACCGTCCGTGCATTTTTCGCACTGCCTACGACGTCGCGGCAAGACGCCTGCAGATCGTTTACGATTTCGCCCTGTCGCCCGATACGGCGCAACCGAACGAGGCCGCTTTTGCCTTCGACCTCTATTCCTGCGACCCGGCCTGGGGTTTCCGCAGTGCGCTCGAACACTACTACCGCCTGTACCCGCAGTTTTTCCGCGTGTATGTCCCGGACCCCGGACAATGGATGGCCTTCACACGACTTTCCGGTATCGACAACGTCAATGAATTTCTTTTTCGACTCCAGGAAGGCGCACCGGAACCCGGGTACGACGACAAGATCGACGTGCTCTCGGCGGTGTATTTTACGCACGCCGGCATGTTCGCGCGAATCCCGGGCTACGCCCCGGAAAAGGACCCTCTGCCGCCGTTCGGCCGCCAACTGGAAGCCATGGACGCGGCTTTCAAGCGTCGCACGGGCAGTCCGGATATGTTCAGAAGAGTCGGTCTGTTCACCCCGGACGGACGCCTGGACATCCGTAAGACCCGCGTCTACGGCCACATCATCTCGCAGTTCAACCTCGATCCGGACCTGCCTTACGGGGCATGGGCCCTGAAACGCGCCTTGCAGCGGACCGAGCGGGTAAAAGCCAAGAACGGGGCGCGCTTGGACGGGTTCTACTACGACGGATTGTCGAGCGGGATCAATTACCGCCCCGAGCATTTCAAGACTGCGGCCGCTCCGTGCCTCTGGGACCCGGTGCACAAGAAGCCGTTTTTGAACAATTTTTTCTCTTCGTGCGAGTTTGCCCGTGCCGCCGCTGAATTGCTCCGGCCCCGCGGACAGATCACCATGATGAACGGTGCACTGAACGCCACCTTTTACGTGGCGCCGTGGCTCGACCTTTTCGGGGCCGAAACCGGTCTGCGCATTCCCCGGGAACAATTCAATTTCATTCGAGCAGTCACCTATCACAAGCCTTTCCTCACTCTGCTCAAGGGCAATTACGAACAGAAAATCGGTCGTGCCCAAATCGAGCTGTTCATGAAACGCTGCCTGGCGTACGGCGTGTTCCCCGGGTTCTTCGACTGGCCCCCGAGCGGCCTGGGTCCGGGCAGCCGCTATTGGGACCATCCGGTTTACTACGAACGCGACCGGGACCTTTTTCGAAAGTACCTCCCGCTCTGCCGGGCCCTGGCAAAGGCCGGCTGGGAACCCGTGACCCGGGCACGAAGTTCCGTGCCCGATGTTTACGTCGAACGCTTCGGACCGTCGCGGGACGGCGTCCTTTGGCTGACGTTGCTCAACGAGAAACCGCAACCTCAACGCATCCGTCTGTCCGTGGACGCGAGGAAGCTCGGGGTCGATCCCGCACGTGTTCAAGTCCTCGAAATCCTCACCAACCGTCCTCTCCCTGCGCGCCCGAGCAAGAACGGCGGCCTGGAACTCGAGCTGAACGTTCCCGGCGATGGCGTGCTCTGCCTGCAGGCGGCGCCCCCGGACGCCGCGGCAAGGTGGCGAATCGACCAGGCAATCGAGACTTTGGACCGGGGGGTCAAGATGCGCGAAGTGGACAAAGACAAGCCCCCGGTGGCCGTGCACTGGCGCCCCAAGGGCATGAGCGCCTACGACCGCGGAACGTCCGGCGGCAGCCGGCACCTGATCTTCAAAGCCTCCCCTCGCGCCACCCGCTCCTGCGGCCAATGGGTCATGCTGTTCCAGAACGATGCCGCCCCTCTCACCTTGCGCGTGCGGGCCGCTGCAACGGACTTGTCCGGCAAGAAAAACTCCGCCGTGGTGCGGTGCCGACTGGCTTGGGTGACCCGCAGCTTCACTCATTACGAAACACAGTCCTTCGAGTTTCCCGGCGGCACGTATGCCTGGCGCGATTTCGCATTCCCATTGCGGAGTTCGCACGCGCTGCGGTCAGTGTACGTTCAACCTGAAGTTCGCCCGGCCGCGAGCGGCGAACTCCGGCTGGCCCGTATTTCGATTGTCGACCCCGGCGGTCGCGAGTATGCGGTCGACCCGGAGTTTCGTCAGTGGTATGAGTCGGTCCCCGCGCCGTTGCGCCCCCGAATCGCCGCCGCCTGCCGCGAACTCCGCAATACACTGGTGTCATGTCGGAAAGAGATTTCCACCCCGCCCCGCCTCCGCGCCCGGCTCTTGGCGGCGTTCTCCGCCATGGGCGGACTCCGCGACCTGGTCCATGAGAAACGCGCCGACAACAGCTGCCGGCGGGTGCTCCGGGACTTGGAGACCATCGAGCGCCATTTGGCCGCCGTTGTTCCCTTTGCCTTCGGGATCACCCCTCCCGTCATTTCCGGACCGGCGACCGCCTGTCCCGGAGACGTGGTCCCATTGCGTTTTACCGCGCCGAAAGTCCCCGGCGCCCCGACACGGACCGCGCTCGTATGCGATGGGGTCCGGATCTCGCCGCGTCCGGACGGCGCCGATCTCCACGTCCCCGGCGATGCCGAAGTCGGCACGGTCTTGCGCGTGACCGGACGCCTCGAGTTCGGACCGCCGGCGAAAGCCGCGGTCTTGACCACCGAGCGTCGGATCATCGTCACCGCCCCGGTCGACCTTGCCGTCGCCACTCGGAGCGTGGATACAGAAAGCGGGACCTGCACGCTGCGAGTGCGAGTTCGGAACAACATGCGGTCGCCGCTTTCGGGAAACATCGAGATTTCAGCCCCGCCGGGCTGGCGCGCGACCCCCCTCGGACCGCTTGCGGTCGATCCGGGAAACGAAACGGTAACAGCGTTGCGTCTTCTCCCTTCCAACCGTGCGCGCCCAGGGCGGACAAGGGTGGGCGTGACGTTGCGAACTCGGGGGCGGACCACGCGGAGTTCGACACGGTTCGTGTACATCCCGAAAGCCGCCAACCGCCTTCGCAATCCCGGGTTCGAGCAAGGCTTGAAAGCCTGGAATGCCCCCTCCGGGAAATCCGGTACGACCGAGGCCGGGGTCGCCGGCGGCAAGGCGTGCCTCTTTCTCGAAAACCGCAGCGCCGGCGACTCCACCGTCAGCCAGACGGTTGTGCTGAACCAAACCGCACCGTGCCCTCTCTGGATTCAGGCGGCGTCGCGTGCCGCCGGGGTCTCCGGCCCTGTGGGGCGCGGGTATTCGTTGTACGTCGACCTCTATTACACCGACGGCGCCCCCTCCTACGGACACACGTGGGACTTCCCGACCGGGACCACCCGGTGGCAAACCGGGACGGTGATCATCGAGCCGGAGAAAGCCATCCGGAACGTCAATGTCTACCTGTTGCTCCGCGGTAAGCGCGGAAAAGTGTTTTTCGACGATATCGCCCTCATGGAAGACCCGGCGAGGAAAGGCAACTTGGCGAGGACTGCCCGGGTCACGGTGGACAGTTCGTACAGCGGATACACGGCACGGCCGATTAACGACGGGCGCGTGGTTGTGGAAGGTCTGCACTGGAGTAGACAGGCCTGGGCCTCCGCCGACAACGGCGAACCCCATTACGTGGTCTTCCGATTCGACGCACCCCGTTCCCTGGGCCGGGGAACCGTGTATTGGGCCGTGGACGCCGGGGCGGTCGAGACGTCGCAGGAAGTTCTTTTCCAAGTGGATGCAGGAACGGAATGGAAGACGGTCGCACGGATATCGCCGGCGCAAGCGGAACGGCGGACCGAGTTTCGCTTTTCACCCGTCAGGGGCACCCGGTTCCGCCTCCTGCAACCGGCGGGCCGAGGGCCGCGACAACGGCCCGGCCTGCTGTGGCTGCGCGAAGTCGAGCTTTTTCCCCCGGCGACCCTCCCTTGAGGGCGCCTGCCCGAGGGCAGCGCAAGGGGCTTGCGAGCATGCTCCAAAGGTCCTCGGGGCGCGCAAGCGGAACACGCACATCGGTTGACTGATCGGCAATACTCCGATCAGTTTGTCGAGAGGCGCGGCTCTCCCGCCCGTCTAAACAGTCTTCCACAAACTGTTGCCCGGACTGTGCGTTCGTTCAATTTGCATGTCCCCAAGTTTTCCAAGTTTACGCTACGCGGGTGAATACCGGCGCCACGGATGCCGTGATCTGATTCCGCAACGCCTCTCTGAGTGAGAGAAGGGCCGTGGCATCAGTCGCCCAGACGGAAGAGGGTGGTCGAATCGGGCGGCAGCACGACCTCGAAGGTGGGGCCTGTGCCGAGCCGCCGGCCGGAGAGCGCGTCCCGCACCACATCCGGTCCGGGCAGGTGCAGTGAGAAACGGCCTCCCGTTGCGGTGTGCAGGCTCACCAACTCGGAATCGGCCCGCACGATAACTCGGTCGGAGCGGATGAACCGAATCGCGCCGGACTCGTCCAACAGCGCCGCCAGCACCGAACGCGGTACGAATGGGACGGTGGACAGGACGTGCCGTCGGCCGGCCTCGCCCCGGCACGCCAGCACGGCGCGCCCGCTGCCCGGATCTCGCCCCAGAACGACCGTTTCCGGCGCTTGGTCGTCGATGGTCAGGATCGGAGCGGCGGTCCCGGGATCGCTGTACCGGCGCAGTTTCCTGTGCTTGACGTCCCCCTTGACCGCGGCGAGATCGTCGAGCATGAGCGTGCCGGAGCGGTCTGCGGCGACGCCGTTCAATATCAGTTTCAGGCCTTTCAACGGGAACGCGATTTTCGTGGCTTTTCCGCGGTACCACGAGGCCCTTTTAAATGCCTGAAACGGCAGGACCCGGGCAGTCGGCACGCGGGGAACGGTGAATCCGGGCGCGACGAACTCGCCGCCGTCCGCTCCTTTGATCGCAACGCGCAGGGCCGCACCGGCGCATGCACCGGTCCCCGAAAGCCTGAGGCGCAACCCGTCGCAGGATTGGATGCGTGCCCGGAGGTGAATGTCGGTCCAAGGACCGCGCGTGGCCACGGTCCAGCGAAACCGCGTCCCTGTCGCGGCCCACGTGTAGTTTGTATAGTCGCGGCGCATGGTCTCGGCGTTGCGCGGATTGTACCAGTTTTCGGGCTTGCGATACTCGAAGATCGGCGTTGATGACTGTTCGGTCAGTTCCGGGGCATCAACCGCGGGAACGTCTGCGGTCAACGGGTGTTCCGTCCTGCATTCAACGGTTGAGACGGGCAGGCCGTCGCCGTCCAGACGCACGCGAAAACCGGTGAGTGCCCGGACCAGTTCCGGCCCGAACCGGCGGCCGTCGGTGATGCCGGGAGCCCACAACCACAGGACGGCTCGGTCTCGGACAATCTCCGGCAGGGCGGCGCGTTGCGCGGCTGTCACCTGCAGGGTGTTCAGAAAAATCAGGACGCGATACTGCGGCTGCGGACGTGCGATCAGCTGCGACAGGAGGATGGTATCGAACGGCGTGCCCGTGCGGTACAACTCCGTGGTCACGTGATCCACCAACGCCAGGTGCGTGCGCATGGCGGCGCCGTCCCCCAGCCAGTAGCAACTGCGGAGATCGCACACCAGTGCCACTTGGGCCTGCCGTTTCCGTGGGCGCCGCAGGCGGTCCTCGGACAGGCGGACCATGCGCTTCACTTCCGCAATGAGGGCGGGGTCGTCGTACCAGCCGGCGGAACCGTCGCCCCCGAAGTCGGCCCACCACAGCGCGCAACCGTGCGTCAGTGCGGTGGCGACTTCCCGGCGGATGGCGGCAAGAGTTTGTTTCCGGTCCGCCAGCCGTCCGTACTCGTTGCGCGGATGCAGGAAAGTACGCGTATCCGCCTCGATCATGTGGACTTTGCCCGCGGCGGCGAAGGCGTCGACGATCCCGCGGAGTCGTCCGTCGTCTCCCATCAGGCGGTGACTGTAATCGTACGGGGCGGCGAAGTAATCGATGGCCGGCGAACGCAGCAACCGTTCGAGTTCCAGGTGTCCGCCTTGGGTTTGCGGCAGCACGCCGTAGAAATACCCATAGAAGGCGCCGCAGACGACTCGCCCGCCGGTAGACTTCTTGGCGGCGGCGCAGAACGCTTCCACATCGTCGGCGGTCACCTCCTGCTGGCAGTGGTAGTAATCCATGACTCGGCGTCCACGCACGGGCCGGCGGAGGCCGAGCGGGCCGGCGTCTCGCCGCGGGGCGACTCCGGGCACGGCGGCGGTGTCGAACGTGGCGTCCGTCGTTCCCCAGGCCGCGCGCAGCCGCTCGACCGTGCCGTACTTTCTGCGCAGCCAGGCGCGGAAACAGGCGGTCATGGCCGGACCGGTGTCCGGCATCTGGTCGCGCCAACTGCCGAAGTAGTGCCATTCGGTGTAGATGCCGTATCCGGGCTGATAGCCGATGACGCGTTTGCCCCACGGTTTGGCTTCGAGGTGTTCGATGGCGGCGCGCCAAATGGCGAGGGCCTCGCGCCGCCACGTTTTCGAGGCGAGCGAGGGCCGTCGGACGCGGCCGCATTCGTCGGTGGTGTTGTAGTCCGCGCCGGCGGCATACCGGACCAGTTCCTTCGGGTGAGCGTCCATCCACCATCGCGGCGGCACCAGGCGCAGGATGAGAATAATGTGCGCGGCGGGATCCACCGACAGGTAACCGCGGACGCGGTCGTCCAGGGCGTCGAACCGGTATTTGCCCGGACCGGTCCAACACGAGGCCAGCGGGAGATAGGCGGTGTAGACATGCACGCCGGCGTCCCGGAACAGGGCGATCTGCCGCCGCCCATGACTCGACAGGGGATCCACCGTGCCGCGATAAATCAGCGGCGCCCGGGGTTCGCCGTTGATGATCAGAGTGCACGAGCCGTTGGGGAATGCGAACTTCGCGCGCGCCGGGGCCTCGCGTTCGAGGCCTTCGGGAAGTTCGAGCAATCGTGCCCGCAGTGCGTTCCACTGCTTCCATTCGTCCGGCCGAATGAACGGCGTCATGTCGAAGGCCGGATGTTCGAACCACGGCGCCGAAAAAGCGCTACCCACGATGCCGGCCGCCGGCCACTTTGAGTCGTCGAACCCGGATCGGTCCCATCCTTCCGGATCGGAGCGAGACGTCCGAAACGAACGGTCGGAATAAACGGGGATGACTGTACCGTTCTTTTCGCGAAGGGTTCCAGTGACGATCAACCCGCCTTTTCCCGCGGCATTGTAGACCGAGAAAGCCAGAACGTTTTTGCCGGGATGGAGGACACGCGCCAAGTCGTAGAGGTCGCCGTCCGGACCGCTCCGGAGCGGTTTGGGGGCGGTACCGCCGTTGATGCGCAGCGTGTAGGCATCGTCGGCCCGGACCCGCAGTCGGGCAGTTTCGCAGGGGGAGTCGAGGGTCAACGTCTTCCGCAGGTAGCGAGTTTGGCGCACTCCTTGGGTGGCCACATCCTCGGGGTACCAGATCCATGATGCCGCCGTGGACATGTCGGCGGCGCGTCCGGTCAGCGCCACGGCCGTCGCGACAAGGACACACGGGAAGACGAGCTGTGCATACATGACGACAACCCCCCGGCCTGTTCGGCAGCAGGATCGACCGCAGGTTCGGCCGATTCGGGACGTTCTTGGGTGTTTTAGCCGCCGAGAGCAGGCGCCCGCACCGTCCGCGGCCCTTCATTCGGGGGCGTCTGTGGTCGACTGATGCTGCGCCTCAAGTTCCAAAAGCTGCGGTTCGACGTGCTTCTTGTAGCACTCCGGACAGATCGAGTGACTGAATAAAGCCTCGGTCCGCTCGCTGATGTAACTCTCGACTTGCTGCCAGTATTGTTCGTCGTTTCTGATCCGTTTGCAGTACATACAGATCGGCAGGATCCCTTGTAGAGTGCGAATGTGCTCGGCAGCCTCCTCGAGTTCGCGCACACGCTCAGCAAGGGCGGTTTCGAGTTTTACGAATCGCCGCGCCACCTCGACACGGGCACGCAGCTCCTCGGGATCGCAGGGCTTGGTCATATAATCATCCGCCCCGGCATCGAGGCCGGCGGCAACCTGGCGCTTCGCGACCAGCGCAGTCACCAGCACAACATACACCGGCACGGACACCCCGATTTCTTTTTCCCTCCGGCGCAGCCGACGGCAAAGTTCGACACCGTCGATCTCGGGCATCATCCAGTCGAGCAAAGCAATAGGGGGGCGGCTGTTCGGGTTTTCCAAGACGGCCCAGGCCTCGGCCCCGTCCCGGGCCTGGACGACCTCGCACCCCCACTTCTGAAGCCAAACCTCAAGCAAACGGCGAGAGACCGGATCGTCGTCCGCCACCAGTATTCGCATCGGTTTCTCTTCCATCCGCAGCCTCTTTGGGTCGCGTGCGCTGGGTGGCAGGCCGTCGTTACCAGTGTTCCAGGCCGCTCGGGCGCACCCCGACGCCGCCGTCCCGTCCCGGGTTCGCACACGTAATCCGTACGGTCATGTATCGATCATGCTCACACCGTCACCGTGGGAATGAATGGCCGGGGCGCGTTCGGCAATATTGCTGAGGTGGTCGGCAATACGTTCCAAGTTGCCGACGACGTCCACGTACACCACGCCGCTCACCACGCTGCATTTGCCCTTTTCGAGACGCCGCACGTGATTATGCTCGAACACGTCACGCAGCCGATTGACCTCGCCTTCGATTTTGAGCGCCTCGGCCGTCGCCTCGGTCGCGCCGGCTTGCAGTGCCGCACGCGTACTGCGGGCCATTCGCTTCACCAGTTTGAACAGCCCGTCCAGTTCTTCCCGGGCCTTTTTCGAGAACTTGATCCGGTTGTCTGCGGCCTGCCGGGCCAGCTCCATGAGATTGGTAGCGTGGTCCCCGATGCGCTCGATGTCGTTCACGCAATGAATCAGGTCCGGAATGACCCGGGACTGCTGTTCGGACAGTTCCCGAGCCGTGAGTTCGACCAGATACTGGGTGATATCATGCTGGAGCTTGTCGATCTGCTCTTCCCGTTCGACAAAATCGGCTTGCGAAGCCGGCTCTCGCTCGCGGACAGCTTCGTACCCGCTTTTCACCTGTTGCCAAGCGGTTTCGAGCATTGTCGAGGCGGTCCGCACACTCTGCTGCAGGGCCACGGCGGGGGCATCGAGAAGGTGAGGTTCCAACGTATGGATCGCGAGACTTTCCCGGTCTTTCACGGGCACCACATGCTCACACAGCCATGCCACAGGGGCCACCAACGGCAAGAACAGTACGGCGTTGAACACGTTGAACAAGGTGTGCGCAGATGCCACGTGTCGTCCAACGTTTTCGGGAATATCCGCGAAAACCGCTCCTGCGGTAATCTGATCCACGAGGTACATGAAAACCGGGATCCCGTCCACGGTCACATAGAACAGTGCCACCATATAGACCGTTCCCAGTACATTGAAAAGAAGGTGGGCGATGGCCGACTGCCTGGCTCGGGCATTGGTTCCGATGCTGGCCAAAAGGGCCGTGATCGTCGTCCCGATATTGCTGCCGAGAGTGAGGGGGACTGCTGTCCAAAAATTCAGGAGCCCACTGGTGGCCAGGGCAATAATCAGGCCGGTTACGGCGGAACTGCTTTGGACGATCGTCGTCATGGCGGCGCCGATGACGATGGCCCCGAGAACGGCCGGCAGGGGCATCAGTCCTCCCGGCACCGAGGGACGGCAATCGAAAAGGCTGAAAAAATGCACAAAAGTCGGAAATCCCGCCACGCCTTTCATCTGGGTCGACATGAGTTTCATGCCGAAAAAGAGCAGGCCGAATCCGAAGAGGACCTCCGCCAGGTGCCGGGTGGTGTGGCGTTTGGCCAGCAGGCTCAAGGCGACGCCGAGAGTGATGGCCGGGAAGGCCACGGCATCAAGCTTGAACGAGACCATTTGCGCCGTGACCGTCGTGCCGATGTTGGCTCCGTAGATCACGCCGATGGCTTGGCGCAAGGACAGGAGTCCGGCATTGACGAATCCCACCACCATCACGGTACAGGCGCTGGACGACTGGATGAGGCCCGTAACCACGGTCCCGGCCGCGACCCCGGCGACCCGGTTCCGGGTGAACATCTGAAGAAGGGATTTCAGGCGCGGACCCGCGACCTGTTGCAAGCCGTCGCTCATGAATTTCATGCCGAGAATGAAAATCCCGAGTCCGCCGAGCAGGCCGATCATGAGCTGCGTCCGATTCAGCGCCAGCGCCGTCAACCGGACGCCGCGCGTCCAGATCTTCCGGGTCGGATCGGAAACTTCGGCCAAGATTTCGTATTTGCCCGTTGCGTGCGGGTCGGTCCGCAATTGTGTAAACGCGTTGCCTTCGGCATCCGTGACCGGTTGCAGCACCTCGAGCTCACCCTTCTTGCCGGGAGCGTGGACGAGCGTGAAGTACACCGGCACGCCTTGCAAGGGATCGCCGTTTTCGTCAGCCACCGTTACCGTAATGGGCGTATGCAAGACATCCCCCGCCAGCGCCTCCTGTTTGTTTCCGGACACTTGGATCCCACTGATGAAACGGACCGTCCTGGACAATCCGGGGACATCCGGCAAGGTGATCTTCAGGTATTGGTCTCCGAACTTCTTCCCCAGTCGCACCGTGACCCGAACCATCCCCGCCGCGTTGGTCAGGACCTCGGAATCTCCGACAACCTCGAGACCATCCGCCGGGTCCGCCGGCGCAAAACGCACCCGCACCTGCGGTACGGGATGGGCCCAACCTTTACCGCCAAGCAGTCCCCGACGCCGTGGCCCGAGCACTTCGACAACCAAAGGTTTGGGACATTCCCCCCCCGGCAAACCGCATTGATCGGCCCCCGACCTCACCACCAATTGGGCGATCTCGGTCTCCGGCCCAGAATGACAACCTCCCAGCAAGAGCGGGAGGCAGACGAGAAACAGAAAACGGGCCCCAAAGAAGCGACGCGGCGGACACGAAGCAGTACGGGTGAACCATGAAACCATCGTAGTCCTTCCCAATGCTCGGAGTGTGACTGCGCACGCCATCGCCTCATAGCGAAGCGCGCCGATTATCCCCTTGTACACGCGAGGCCCCAGAATTGCACCGACGGCACACTGCCGCATCCGGAAAACGCCCGCGTCCGACGCGTTGTTTCGGGTTGGCGCCCAATCACCCGTGCCGGAGCATACCCGCGAATTCCATCGGACCCGTCTGCACAATTCAACGACACGATAACATACCGCCCCAAGCTCCGAGCGCCTATTCCCCGACGGGCTCTCTTCGGAGTGCAGACCATTGCTCCGACTCACGGCCGGTCCGAGAGCGACCGGTAAAGGCCTTCCAGGCGGGAGACCTGTCGATCCAGCCCAAATTCATTGCGCACGAGCGCGCGCCCCCAGCGCGCCGCTTCCCGTCGGCAGTCCTTGTCGCAAAGCAGTTCCTGCAGGGCGGTGGCCAGGGCGCGTGCGGAACCGCTCTCGAATCGGGCCAGTTGCTCTCGCATGGCTGCTTTTGGAAAATGCCCCGGTATGTCGCTGACAAGCACCGCCGTCCCGGCCGCCAAGGCCTCGATGAGTGCATACGGTAGTGCTTCGTAGCGAGAAGGGAACACGGCCAGATCGAAAGCCGGCCACAAACGGGCCGCGTCCCGACGGTGCCCATGCCACGCGACATACCGCGAAGCTCCCAGGCGAGCGACCTCCTGTTCGAGTGCGACCCGATCCGGACCGTCGCCCACCATGTGAAAACGCAGGGACCGCGTCCCCTCCTGCCCAACGATCGCCCCGGCGGCGCCGACGAGCAGATCCACGCCCTTTTGGGCGCAGATCCGTCCGACAAAACCAACCGCCCGCTCCGAATCCGCGATCCCGAGTCGCTCCCGAGCCACGGCCCGGGACAACAATTCCGAGTGGAACGACTCGGGCAGGCCATTTTCGATGACGCGCAGACGCCGGGCTGGCACGCCGCAGTCCTCGACGGCCGGCCCGCGCTCGGCATTCGAGACCAGGACATACGCATCGGTCAATCGGCCCAGAAATCGCTCGATCTCGGCTCCGGCCCGGCGCCGTATACCGTGCGGCCAAGCCTCGAAGAAGAAGGCGTGCGGCGAATGCACCGTGCGCACGCCGTGCAACCCCACCGCCGCCAAACGCCCCACCAGTCCCCCTTTGGCGGCATGAGTATGCAGTACGCAAGGCTGCGAACTCCGCAAGACTCGGCGCACGGCCGCGACCGCCCTGAGGTCGGCGACGGGGGCCGGTCGTCGGAGCATCGGCAGCAGATCCACAGTGCAACCTGCGGCACGCAACTGCTCGAGGTCTTCGTCGAACCCCAGGTCGGTCCGCAGCGGCGACAGTATCAGGCGAACGGCCACCCCCCGCTCCGCCAGGCCCGGCGCCACCAGGGTCAGGTGCCGCCAGACCCCGCCGCAGCAGGCTTCGGCAAGCATCACGATCCCAGGCATGTGCCGGCGAGTATTCACGCGGATGTCTCATTTTTCGTGATGATTCCGAGGCGATTGCTTCGACTCGGTCACTTTCATCGCGTCGACCTGCACCGATGTCTCGTGCCTCGCGTTTCCACTGTGATTCACAACAGATTGCCGCGAGCGTGCCTGTGCGGTCCCCGCCCAACACGAAGCACAACCTTCCGGCGCCTTTCATCCACGCCGAAACGCCCACGTGGAATTATGTCTCGGGCATCCTGTCGGAACGGCCCCTCCGCGTCTGAGTTTCTACCCCCGGACAGATGCCGAAACCCAACTGGGGCGGCCCGTGTCGGGGGCAGGGGACAAGCGCCCCGCCGGGTTAGCGACCGTGTATGTGCCAGTGCAAGAGCAGGTCAGTCACTTTTCGCCGCAGGGCATCGTTCCCCGTGCGGGTCCGGGCGAGTTTCTCGAATCGTTCCCGCATGCGCGCCGACCGTTCGCGCAGTTCGGCGAGACAGGCGGCACAGGGCGCGGCGTCTGTCGGGAGTGCGACCGGGCCGCGAATTCCGGCGTCGGCGAGCCACGCGACCAATGTCGCCTGCTCCGGGCTTGCGCAGTCCATCTGTACGGATGTTCGGGCGTCCTGGAATACGATGGTGTTGGGGTGGAACATGTCGTCCGCACCGAGGAGACGCGGGCGGCCTTCAGGGATTTCGAGTTTGGTCAAAGGCCGGTATTCCTCACGCACCCAAGCCACCCAGCCCGTGCCGCGTTCGTCTTCGTCCAAGAGGGACCAGATGCTCTCCGCGATATGCCGCGGGCTCGTGCCATTGCCATTGGATGCCTGTCGATTGCGGGCGCCCTGGATTTCAAGTGTACGTTGAAAACGATAGTAAAAGGCAGTGCCTCGGTAGAGTTCATCGAGCAGCATACGCCGTTCGCCGGGATCGGTCACGCCGATCATCTCGAGCACGGCATCGTCCAATGCCCGGCGGTCGGGCTGCTCGAGTTCGCGGGGCATCTCGAGAGGTTGTTCGAGCAGTTCCCGCATGGTGTTTACGGAATGACATTTGAGCATGGACTCGCCCACGAGATGAGTGACCTTGCGCCGGCACATGCTGTCGAGAGCGTTCTGCAATTTGACCGCCAGCTCGGGGCTGACGCCGCGGGGATCGGGCACCTCGAGGAGCACGGTATCCACCACTTCGGTCTTTAAGTTGCCTTCCGTCCCGGCATAGCGCCCGTAGAAGTGTTTGAAGAGGGCGACAAGGGTCGAGTTCAGGACGGCGCAGAGAACGCCGTTCGCGCGCAAGACCGGATCGTACGCCGCGAGAAAGAAGAGGTTGTGATTGCAGAGCAGCCCTTCGGCGTTCGCTGGAATGATGTGTCGGTACTGCTGGGCCATGGGCCAAAAGACATCGCCAACGCCCATGTTCGTCAGATCATACCACCGCTTCCGGGCGGCACAGGTTGAACGTTCGGGCACGGCGACCGCTTTCGACTTCTTTGACGCAAAGGTCTGGCGTGCACCCCAGCGGATGTATCTTGCCACATACGTACCGCCCAACTCGCTCACGTCGCGGTCGACCCAGAGCACGACACGGTCGGTATCCTCGGCCCGAATGACGGGACGATCCACTTGCATGAGACTGTGCACTTCCGAGCGCAGGAATTCGGTCTCGACCGGGTGCAGGGTGGTGTCTCCGGCCCGAACGATTCGGACTTTGCCTGTCTCGACCTCGCGACGTTTGCAGGGCGTCATGAGTCCGACATCGACCCAGCGAAGGCCGTTCGCCACCTTCTCCAGTATCTCCCCCGTAACATCGCGCGGCATGAAAAAAGCATCACATCCGCTGGTGATCCCACGACGCACCTCGGCGATTTCGCCCAAGCGCACAAAGCGGTCCCGGAAGCGTTCCATCAGGCTGAAATAAATGTCGGGCGCCCGAAGGAAACGCCCCCATTTTCCCCCGCCATATACGGCTTGCAAGTCGTACATGGCCCGGGCTTCGCGCGTGAGCATTTTTTCGCCGGGTTCGTCTCTTGTGGTCGTCTGTTCTCCGTTTTTCTTGAGCAACCTGTGCGCTCTCACGCCCTCGCGCCAGAGCTCGATTTGGGGGATTGGGATGATGCGGTAGGATTCGTTCAATACCTTCTTTTTCGCCGCAAGAATGCGCTTGCACAGGCTTTCGGCCGCTCGCTGGCGGGCCGTTTCGTCCCCGGCGGGACGGTCGCCCAGAATCCGGGCCAGGGGTTTCTGCAGGCGTACGAACCGGACCACATTCTTCTCACGGGCGCCGGGGTCCGAGCAGCGTTCGAGCAGTGTGGCGGCCGTCTTGATGCGGGCATCCTGGAACCAGGGCTCGTCCACGCTTTCAATGATCGCGAGGATCTTGAAATTGCGCAGAATCCAGCCTTGGAGCGGAAAGCCGTATTCGACATCGAGCCAGGCCGATGAAGTCAGAAACCCGAATCGACCGCCCTCGCGCAGAAAGGCTGCCGCGACCGGCCAGAAATAGCAGTGAAGGTCACTTCGCCCGCTCGGTTTGATGTCCGACCAAAGCTGGCGACACAGGTCCTGCATGTACTCTTTTGTATTCTGCAGACGTGTTCTATAGGCTGCCTCGGTTTCGTCTTTTCCCTGCCTGATCTGCCGGCGTTTGGCGATGCGTTCCTGGCGCACATACGGCGGATTGCCGATGATTGCGTCCAGTTCCGGCAGCGGCACCGGAATTTGCTCCCGGCGTCCGGTCTCGCCGCGTAGGCCCGGGATGTGACAGAAAGTCTCCCGATCCCCCGGGACCTCAAAGAAATTCCTGCGGGCGATGAGGGGGTAATTCTCGTCTTCCTTGATGTCCCGGGCAGCAAGATTCAGCGTGGCAAGGTGAGCCGCAAACAGCGCGATGTCACACCCGAATATCTCCCGCAGCAGTTCTTCGTGCGATTTGGCCCGGTCCAAGTGACGCCGTCCACCGCTCCGATGCTGCGAAAGCCATGCCTTGCGATGGTAGGCCCGGACCAGAAAACTTCCGGAACCACAGGCCGGGTCGAGGACCCGGTCGCCGGCACGACGGATACAGAACGCATTGATCACATCCACGATGTCTTCGTTCGTGAAATACTGGCCGAACTTCTGACGTTCCTCCGGTGCAATCAGTTTCTGGAAAATACCACCAATAACATCATACGGGATCTTGCGAAAATTGTACTCGGCCAGGTTCCTGAGAAGTCCTTCCCACCCTTCGCAGGCTCGTTCATCGGCAAAAACCAGGGCGCCCCAATCGTCCCGGACCTGAGGATAGAAAACCGGTTCGTAGTCTCCGCTGACGGTCATTGCCTGCTCGAAACGACGCCGGAAACAGCCGTACGTGCGGTTCGGGTCCGAGAAGGCGCCGTGGTCCGGCATGTCGAGCGGAGGAAGTTCTTCCTCGTAACGGACCCGCAGTGCTTCGTAGAAAATGGCCCGGTTGCAGAAGACATAGCAGAGGGTCCGCGCGGCATTCTCGAGTGCAGCCCTCCAAGAGTCAGCCCGTTCTGGATCGAAGGTCCACTCCATTTCCTCCGCCATCCACGCTTGCAGCTTCAGGGAGAAGGCGGGGTCTTGCGCCGCCCGCTCTGCCAGGTAGTTCCGGGTCCCCAGGACCGGCCAGGCCAGGTGGCTCTCCAGAGAATTGATGAAGATATCGTCCGGTTTCTTGCCCCACTCCTCGACTTCACCGGCCACGATGGCGGCCAGCATTCCGAAAAACTCGGGGAGAAACTGTTCTCGGATCGTCGTCTGGACCTCCGGGCGCACACAATCGCCGGGATCGGTCAGATCGAGGCCCAAGTTCCAGTCGTAGATTCGCCGCTCGATCATGGGGCGGTTCCAACGACCGCGGTCGAAGAGGACGAAATGATTCACGTTCCAAGTGAAGAAGTAGGGTGACTGAATCTGGTCGGCTTTGGTGAATGCATCCTGCATCAGGTCCGGACTGAACGGCGTCCGGCCTTCCGGTGTACCCGGCATTTTGACTTCACCGCAAAGCACGGGTGTCTGCCGACCGCGGATATAGACGCGCAGGTCGTGTCGCTTCCGGCTGCCGCCCGCGTATTCTTCGATCGATGTATTGGTGAACGGCCACTCGGGATGTGCCGCGAACAGGGTGTCGGCCCACGACTTGACCATGCCGCAGAAAGTAAGCTCATGGACTCGAATGTTGCTCCGCGTTGTCATAGGCGAGGTGTACTCCCCAGCCGATTCCTGCTTCGTCTGTCCTGTTTCCGGAATGGCAACCGGTCGTTCCCTGACTGCTCGGGGTTCGGGATCGGCATCCGGCCCGACTGTCGGGGCGCCGCGTCTTGCTCGACACGGGGCGCCGACTGTCGGGGCCGACGCACGGAAACCGGACGCCTTCTTGTTCCCGTGCCTCAAGCATGCCGACGGCCTTCGTGCCGGCGAAAGCGCGGGTTGACGAACCGGCCTCAATCCTCTCCGACAATCTGCGACACGTCCAAAACGTAGATTCCCCTGAATCCCTCGTGGGCGGAATCGACGCAGACCGCGTTTCCGTTCCGGAACCAGTTCGGATGCAGGTCGCAACGGTGTTCGCCGTCGATTTCGGGCGGTGCATAGAGTCGGGCAATATCGATTCGGAGCTGATCTGCCCGACGCACGAGCATCAGCGTCCGACAACGGTCCCGGCCCGGGTACGTGTCGTTCACGAAAAAACGCCGGTCCGGCGAAAAACTGCAATGACCGTCCGCCCGCAACACGTCCGGAGCGAACGGCATCAGAAAAGGGACAGGACAGTCGGGCGGACGCGGGCGGTCGTCAATGATGTAGAACATGGACGGCAATGGCCCCGGTCGGGCCCAGGCGAGAATGCGACGGTCGTCGAACCAGTCGTAGTGCGAGACCATGGGGGTCGGTACCAGCAACCGTGGGTTGCCGCCGTCCATGTCCGCAGTGATCAGCCGCGTGATCCAGTTCCGTCCGCAGTCCGGTGCACGGTACCGATGCAGGCAGGCGAAGCGTGTGCCGCCGGGATTGATCTGAATGTGGTTCACCCAGTGGAACGTCCCGGGCCCGGCAGGCCCTTGCGGCGCCAGCTCCGCCATCTGCCGAATGGACAGCACCAACTCGCTCTTGCCGGACCGCACATCCATTCGCCACACCCCGTCGTTCGCCGGCGCCGGGGTCCCGGCGTTCGGGTCGGGCAGGTTCGGGTAGCCGTACCCGGGTCGGGCCGAGTAAACTCGGGAGAAGTTCAGGAAAAGCGCCTCGGGACGGACCTGACTCAACGTATAAACGGGGCTTGGCAAGACACGGATTTCCGCACCGCCGTGTTCCACGTCTCGCACCACCGAAACGTACCGGCCATCTCTGAAGTCGTTGTAAATCAACAGCCTGCCCGGATCTTCAGGGAGCCACTGCAACATGTTCGCCTGCTGCCAACACCAAGCCGCGGAGTGCCCGAGGCGGACGAAGCGGGGCTTCGAGGCGCCGAGTTCCACGACCCCCACTTCCACGCGCTCCGCCGGGCCGGGCAGGTGGTCCATGAACGGGACGCGCAACGCCGCCAAAAGACGGTCGTCCGTGTTGGTGGCAAACTTGTCGTAATAGCCGAAAAAACAGTGTTCTCCCTCCGGGGTAACACGTCGGACCGGAAGTTTGTGCACCTGATGTCTCGCAGCACTCATGTCAATACACCTATCCGTCCCTTCACTTCAGGCGGTTTCGGCAGGGCCGGCCCCTGTCGTTCGCTTTTTCCGAGAAGAGCATGGCTTCGCGTTCTCCACGCCTTGGCGCAAGTCATCCGTCCCCCCGAACCGACCGCATCGAAACCCGCAGGCGGGGCACGTCAAAAGGGTACACGTTCAATCGGTTTCCGGCAACCGTTTCCGTCTCTCCCGGGGTTTTCCGCAGGCCGCACCCCATTGTCTTACCGCAGCGGGAGAATGCCGAGACACGGGGTATGGTACGTCCTGCACGACCATGACAACCGGCCCGGACCGAAACCAGGCCCCGCGCCCGGCTCGGAAGCGGCAAAACGGTTCCGCAATGGCTTTGGCCGGCGCAGGCAGACTCTTTTGCCCCCCCGTTCTTGGTGTCGGTCCGAGCCAAAAACCGGAGGACGGTCTGATGACGCGCGGCACTTCCAGCCTTGTGGGGTTGGCCGGTATCTGCATGGGAATGCGGCTTGGAGCGGCGGGCGCCGGGGATGTGGACATTACGCGCCGGGGCAACGTCTACCATGTCACGACCGCAACCTACGCCGCCACGGTCGCCGCAGACGGCGCCCTGACGAGCCTGAAAGTGCACGGCAAGGAGTTTCTGAGAACCCGCCGGGGCAATCCGCGGGGCATCTACCTGTTTCAGCGCGGACCGCTGATTCTGAAAACCGTCGCGCAGTCCGGCGCCGCCGCCATCGAGGCGCGGAACGAGCGAGCCGAGGTCCGGTACGACTTCAGTGCCCGCAGTGTGACATGGAACGTCAAGAACCGCACGGCGGACAAGATACTGTGCCTCATGGTGTTCGATCCGACTGTCGCGGTCGTGGCCGACGCTGCCGGTGAATATGAAAAAACACCCGTGCGTCGGTCCTGGCAAACCACGACGTGGTTTCTGGGGGACCGCAAGCTTCATGTCACCGGCGGTGACCGCGTTTGGGGACCGTGGGCGGCGGAGGGTTTGCAGGTTTGGGAAGCGGCAGTTGGCCCTGAGAGCGATCACACAGTGGTGCTGACCCCGGGCGTCGCGACTCGGTCCGAGACCCAGGCCGCCGCCGCGGCCCTTGCGTACGTCGCCCGGCCCCCGGCCGACCCGGACGGTCCCATGTGGGACATGACCCGTTTGTCTGGCCCGCCGGCCGTTCGTTCGGCGCCCGGGTTCGAGGCCGACGGAGTCAAGGCCCTCTTCTTCGAAGGGCCGGCATACCGCGGGCGACCGACACGGGTTTTCGCCTGGGTCGGGGTGCCGGCAGTGGACGGTCGGAAGAAAGTCCCCGGCATGGTCCTGGTGCACGGCGGGGGCGGCACGGCTTTTGCCGAATGGGTGCAGTTGTGGAATCGACGCGGGTATGCGGCCATTGCCATGGATACTTGCGGGTGCACCCCCGGTGGAACGCACGGTCGCCGGCCGCGCCACAAGTTCGGTGGCCCGCCCGGTTGGGGAGGGTTCGGTCAAATCGATTGGCCGCGGACGGACCAATGGACGTGGCACGCCGTGTCGGACGTGATCCTGGCCCATTCCCTGCTGCGCTCTCTGCCCGGCGTGGACTCGGACCGAATCGGGCTTACCGGAATCTCCTGGGGTGGGTACCTCGCGTGTATTGTTGCGGGCGTGGACCCACGCTTTCGGTTCGCCGTCCCCGTGTATGGGTGCGGGTTCACCACCGAACATGCCTTTGCCGGACAGGTCAACAGCCTTGGCCCGGAACGCGCCGCTCGGTGGATGCGTTGGTGGGACCCCTCGGTCTACCTGCCCGAGGCGCGAATGCCCATGCTCTGGGTGGACGGCACCAACGACTTCGCCTACACACTCAACGCGCTGCAGAAATCGTACCGACTCCCGAAAGGACCGCGGACGCTTTGTGTCCGCATTCGCATGCCGCACAGTCAGGGCGCCGGCCAGAGCCCGAAAGAAATCGCCCTATTCGCCGACGCCCTCCTCCGAGGCGGCATACCCCTGGCGCGGTGGACGGGGCAGGGCCGCGAGGGCCGTCGGGTGTGGGCCTCGTACAAAAGCAGCGTTCCCATCGAAAAAGCCGAACTGATCTTCACCCGGGACGACGGCAAATGGCAAGACCGCAATTGGGAAGCCCTCCCTGCCGAACTCGACCGCGGCACACATCGAGTTTCGGCCCTGCTCCCGAAAAAGACCACTTGTTGGTTCCTGAACCTCACCGACCGCCGCGGCGCCGTGGTCAGCACGGAACATGAAGAAATCGGACTGTGAAACCGAGCGGCCGCCACGCACCTCCGGGCAATGAATCCATCTACGTGCAAAGCGGTTCGGAATGGTCCGAAAAATGTTGCGGGGCCTGCCGGTTGGCGTGCGTTCCGGATTATTTGAAGAAGATCGGCAATCCACCCTTTGCCGGCGTGCTGGAACGCCGGCGGCTTGCCAGGCTGAACGGCAACCGTGCAGTGAGTTTCAATCCCCCGAGACCGGCCCGACCTCGAAATCCCGGAAACCGACCAGCCCGTTCTCGAAAATGACGCCCGCGCCGCCGCAGTCCGGTCCGGTGTCCGGGAGTTCGACGTCAAAAAGGGCCTCGCCGTCGCACCGAGCGGTCGCTCGCCGCCCCCGACAGGCCAGGGCCAGCGCGTGCAGTTCGTCCAATCCCCAACGAGCTGCGGACTCCGCAAGCAACTGTTCGGCGCCGTGGAACCGGCGCACCAGGCGGAGTCGACTGTCGCACCGGCGCCAGACAAGGGCGAGATACCGTCGCCACCCCTGCCAGCGCACCACGAGACCGGCTTCGTCGGCCAAGTGCACCTTGACGTGGGTCGCCGCCCGGTAGTCCTGCCAGTCTCGGGTCCCGAGCACCAGGCACCCGTGTCCTTCGTTCTTGCCCAGGTACAGCATGGGAACGGGATCGTCCGAGAATCCGCCTCGGGCCACATCGTAATCGTGAATCCATCCCGGCGCCTCGTCGCGCCCGGTCCGGGGTATTTCGATGCGGAAATCAGGACCGCCCCCGAATTCAACGCGGTCCACCAGCAGTTCTCCGGTGGCCCGCCCCTCCCCGGTGATCTCCACCCCCACGTCCACAAGGGGATATGGCGCGTCGGACGGGACCCGCAATTCGAGCCGGAACCGTCCGGGGCCGCGCAATTCGACCGGTTCCGAGTGCAGGAGCCTTTCGCCGCCGGCGGCTTTCGCACGGACAAAAAGTGCGACCTGGGCGCGGCCGCCCGTCAGCTTCGCATCAACCCCGTCGAGGCCGACCACCATCCCGGGGCACAGGCGAGGGACGCCCATGGTGCAGTAGGCGCCGCCCCGGGGTCGTGCCAGCAGCGGAGTGCTGACCCGTGCGGGGGCGCCGTCCTCCAGCCCTCGAAACCGTATGCGCAGGACGCGGGCCGCCCCGGCGCCGCCTCCAGAAACGTTGGCCACAGAAACGCGCCGGGCGCTTTCCGGGGGGAGGTCCCATTCGACTTGGTAGCCGTGCACAGCGCCGGGCAGGGAAAAATGATGTATCGCCCCGCCTTTGGGGCCTGCCGCCTTATTCGGCTCGCGGGGACCGCCCTTCAGGTGCGTTGATTGCGAACCCGGGAACGGAGGGTGAACGTCCCCACGAGGCGTGTGTTCCTCGGTGTGGGCCAACAAAGCGTCCCCCTCTCTGGGCGGCCCCGGCATTGGCCGTCCCATGACTCGGCGCCCGATTCGGGCCAGGCGCAGGGCCTGGGTGAGCACATCGGACGTCGAAAACGTGCCCTCGGCAGTCGGCAGAATGAGCCGGTCCGCGCAAGGCGTCTGGAAATCGTAGTCCCGGTTGATCCCCTCGAGTCCCAGTCGGACGCCCATGACGCTACCCACGTTCCCCACGTTGCAATCAGTATCCCAGCCAGCTGTGGTCGCAATCCCGAGGGCCCGCCGGAAATTGTCCGGTGCATGGGCCCAGGCCATGACCATGACGGCGTGGTTGGGCGCCACGTGACAGTTTCCGCCGTATCGGTCGTAGCCATATACGGATCGGATTTGCTCGAACGTTTGTTCCCAATCGTCCGCTTCCGTGGCCCAGGTGCGAACGTCGCGGTGGATCCGGGCGATGAGCGAGTCCGGTGGAATGAACGTCACTGCCGAGTCCAGGAGTCGGTCCATGTCGTGCTCGACGAAAGCTGCACTCACCAGGGCGGCGACCACGCAGGCGGCGTGGACAGCCTCGCCGTCGTGGGAGACTCGAGCCGAACGGCGCGCGAGTGCGACGGCCAGGTCGGGGCGTCCCGGGGCCACCAACCCGAAGGCGTCGATGAAGATCTGGGCGCCGATCTGTTCGGCCACGGTCCGGCCGTTGGTGGCGATGGCCCCGCTGGCCGGGGCGCGCAGTCCATGCTTGAGCCGCAAGTACGCGGTGTGCTCGGTCGAGTGACCCAGGCCGCCCCACCAAAGCACCGTCTTGCCCTCGATCAGATAATTGAGCCAGGTCTCGCCGAAGAACTCGTCCGGCGTGTCGGCGAACCGACCCGAGTCCTCGAGTGCGCGAATAAACGTCAGCGTGCCGCTGATGTCGTCGTCCGGAACGACCAACGGCAGGCCGCGCTCTTCGGCGAGATAGCGGTCCACAAATCCGAATTCGGCTTCGATACGCTCCCGCGACCAGCCTTCGACGGGCCGCCCCATGTAGACGCCGACCACTTTCCCCAGGAGTCCGGCGTAGACTTTTCGTTCGTAATCCGGTGGGATTGTCATGGTCATTTCTTGCGAAGACTCCTCTCATTCGGCAGCCAAGGTCCCGTTTTTTGAAACGCCGGATCGTTTATTGAAACGTCCCGCCCCCGCGGCGGCGAAAGGACCGTCGGGCGTGGGCCGGCGCGGGTACAATATCGCCGGGAACCGTGGGGTGCTTGCCCAATTCCCCCGGGATCGGGGCCGATCCTCTTCATCACTGCACCCGGACGTATTCGATATCGACCGCGCCTCCGACCTCGAGGCACGTCAAAAAAGACGCCGCCGTGTTTTACCGCCGGAACGCTCGTCTCCAGGTGGCGTGCTTGTCGTTGGCGGTCCCCGCCGTATTTTACCGCCGGGATGGCAGGCCCCAGACGCCCAGGGCTTGGCCAAGCGGGACAGCCCGACGCAACCGCGCGGGGAAGGGCGGGCGGAGAAGGGAGACTGACGCAATGAATACGACGCGGCGCGATTCGAGATCTCGGGTGCTCGGCTTTTGGGGCGTCGTGCTTGGAATGTGCGTCCTTGCCGGCGTTTGCCGCGGTGCGGGATCCGCAGAGACGAGCGAAATGACGCTGCTGTTCGAGGACCGTTTTGACTCCCCCGCGATCCGATGGGAACCGACCGATCCGGCGGCGTGGAAGGTCGTGCAGCAGAATGGGAAATCGTTTTATTCTCTCTTCCGGCCCGGCAAGTATACACCGCCCGTGCGTTCGCCTCGAAACATCGCGTTGATTCGGGATCTTGTCGTGTCGGATTTCGTCCTGGATCTGCGGGCGCGAAGTACGAAGCGCTATTATCCCCACCGAGATCTGTGCCTGTTCTTCGGTTACCAGGACCCGTTGCACTTCTACTACGTCCATCTCGCCGAGCGGGCCGACCTCCATGCGAATTCGATCTTTCTGGTGGACGGCAAACCCCGTGTCTCGATCGCCCAGGAACGCACGGAGGGAACCAAGTGGGGTGAGGGATGGCACCATGTCCGCCTCGTGCGCCACGTGAAGGATGGCCGCATACGGGTCTATTTCGACGACATGGCAAAGCCGATCATGACGGCGGGAACAACCCGTTTCACCTGGGGACGCGTGGGGATCGGATCATTCGACGACACGGGCGATTTCGACGACATTACGCTTCGGGGTGTGCGGGCGACGTCCGCGACAAGCTCCGGTACCCGGTGAGGCGCGGGGCGTGGGCTTCAGTTCCCGCGCCGCATGTTGCCCATTTGGGGCTGTCGCTTCATTTCCCGGAAGACCTGCGGGGTCGGCTTCATTGTGGGCGCGTTGCCAGTGCAGTCCGGGAACAAAGCGACAAGCCTTTTCTCGGCGTTCGCCCGACCTCGGGGGGCTATTGCCTGCCGCCGCGTTGCACCGGCAGGCCGCGCACTTTGGCGCGCACAGTGATCTTCCGCCCTGCCGTCACTTTCAGCTTTTGCATAAAGCGGCGGTCGAATGCCACCTTGACCAGCCACGAGCCGGACGCGGCGAGCTTCGGGTCACGGATCGAAAGGCCGGGCTTCACGTGCGGGGGCCAAGCAACGGGTGTCCCGTCTTTTTGCCGCTTCTCAAAACCGCCGTTGACCAGACGCGCCCCGTCGACTTGCACGTCGTCCACGTATACCCACACCGGCTGCCGCGCCTTGGTGAGCGGGTCCGTGTACGCTTCGCCAAGCAGGATCAGCCAGACTTCGCCGTTAACCCGCGGAACGAAAGCAAAACTCAGTTCCGTCCACGAATCGGTGGGCAGGTTCCCCAGGCGCGCCGAGAGGCGATGGCCCAGCGGCTTGGCCCACCGGCAAACTTCGCAGCCGCGGACGGGCTTCAACATGTTGGGGATTTTCCCCGGCGAGAGGATGTGGATGTCGATGCTCGAAGGTTTGAGGCCGGGGGTGGCGGCCTCGCCGAATTGCGAGAGCCACAGGACGCAGGCGCGGCCGACTTCCCACGTCCGCCCGCCGGTGGGTTTCAGCATCGTCCATTCATTGTCGCCCGTATTGCGTATGCTCAGGTTGAAGACAAGGCGCGGGTTATGCGTTTGCGGCGCCAGACCGAGCGCCTGGAAGGGGACCTTCCATTCGGCGGTCCAGAAACCCTTGTCGACACGGGCGGCGGCGTATCGGACGCCTCCGGCGCGAATGCGGTCCAGTACTGATTTCGGTGCGCCGCTTTCGTCGGTGGTTTCCCACGTGCCGTCGGTGTACCCGCGCAGGACCATGATCGGTCCCAACTTGTCGCGGACTTCGGCGACGGCAATCTCGACCGCGTCCGCCTTGCCCCATCGATGGCCGCCGGTCACGCCTTTGGCGGGATCGACCTCGGCGTGAAACTGCACGTAAAGCGCTTCGGCATCGGTCTGCACCATGGCGTAACCCGGGCGCTTGGCCTTTTTCATCCCCGGCGTCCACTTGAGTTCCGCGGTTTGGTGCACGTCGGGTGCCCGACCCGTGGCGTCGCCGGGCGTCCATTCCATGGCGCTTGTCTTGCCGTCGATGACGATGTGTCCGGTCACACGGGCCGCCTTGTAAAGCGGCAGGGAGCCGAGGGATTTGGCTGCCTGCTCGCGCAGGCGCAGCCAGCGGGGCTTCCAGGCTTTGGAGGGCAGGTCGAGTTCGACCGGCCAGGATCGGCGTTCAGGCGACGCATAGAGGCCGATCCGGTCCCAGGGGCACGGCCGGAAGCCGATTTCGCGGCGAACGACCGCGTCGGGCCGCAACCGGAAGTCCAACTTTGTGTGGTCGGTTTCCACAAAACCGGGGTCGCCGCCCTCCCAGTTGCGCCGGACCGTCGACCACTCCGGGTTCATCGCTCCCTTGCGAACGCCATATCCGCAGTCCACCATTACGTTTCGTTCAATCACGTTGAACCAGGGGGCCGCGATGGGGGTTTTGCTGAAGATCTCGATCAACTTGGGGTACCGGGTGCTGTAGGGCGGTTGGTTCCAATGGTAGCGTTTCAGCAGTTTGACGAGCGAACTCCAGCCGTGACTCATGGCGGCGACACGGAACCCGCCCTTGCCGTCGCTCACGAACATGTCCGCACCCCGCGGCCCCACATCCACGCCCCAGTGGCATTCGACGAACAAGTTGTCGTGCACGTCGTTGGCCGCCCCGCCGCAGACGGACACGCCGCCGCCCATGCGGTAGCACACGTTGCCGTACACGTGGACCTCGGGCGCGGAATCGTCCAAGTGGACAAAGCGCGTCGCGCTGCCGCAGCCCTCCCGCGAATCTTCTATGTGGTGGAGAAAGTTGTATCGGATGACGCTGCCCCGACTGGTCCAGTCCCGCCCCGTGTAAAAAACACCGCCTTCCACCGCCTCCGTATTCGTGCGAAAGAGACGATTGAACTCCATGACGTGGTCGTTGCCTTGGAAGGCGACCGCGATGTAGCCGCAGTCGTGAATGAGGTTGTGGGAAAAACGTATGCCCACACCGCGAAGCGAAACCGCCCGTGAGCCGGCGCGCACGATGCGGTTGGTGTGGTGGATGTGGCAGTTGTCCACGACCGCGCCGCCCCGCACCAGTTTGTAACGGTCTCCCGAGCGGACTGCGACGCCCGTGTTGCCCGTGTCGTGCACGTCGCATCCCACGACCCGATGGCGGTCGCCGGTGATGCTTACGCCTGTGAACGCGACGTTGCGGACTTCGCAGCCCACCACGCGGCAGTCCGAGCCGCCTTCGATGCGGATGCCGTCGCGCGCCGAACATTCGATGCCCAGCCCGCGAAACTCGACGAACTTGGCGCCTTGGCACAGGATCACGGCCTTGGGGTTCACCGAAAGCACGACCTGATCGTTCCGTCCCTCCGGCGGCGGAATGAGATAGAGTCGGCGCGACTTGCGGTCGAGAAACCACTCGCCCGGCGCGTCGAGTTCCTCCAGAAGGTTGACTGCGAAGTAGCGGCAGCCGCCGCCGTCCTGGAGTCCGCCGAGCGTGTTGCGGGACGCGAGTCGAATCGTCTTGGCCCGCAGGTCGACGGCCTTAACCTTGATGAATTCGGCGCGATAGCCCCGACGCCAATACCCGTACAGCCAAACGCCCTCAGGGACGTTCCAGCGCTCGGCCCGACGCCCCCGGTACTTGAATTCCGGGACCTTGCCCGCATCGTCCGCCGCCTCGACGATTTGCCCAAAAGTGGTGTACGCATTGTTGGGCCAACGCGCCAAGGGCAACCGCTTGCCGTTGAGGAAGAGTTCGTTGAGAACTTTGAACTTGCGTCCGATGAACCAGGTGTCGGGCCAGGGCGGACCGAGCTTGGCGGCCTGTTTCGACGTCAGGCGGTACGCGACCACTCGGTCGCGTGCCGTTGCGGGCACCCGTTTCAGCACAGCCGAGTCGGTTACTCGGGTGAAGCGGGCCAGCTTCAGCGGCATACCCCCGTTCAGCCAGACGGCTTTTCCTGTCGCCGCCCGATATACGACCGGGGCGCCCGCGGCCCCGCTGTCGTCAGGCCCCAGTTCGAAGGGCTCGGGAAGCCAGTACGTGCCGGCATGGATGACGACCTCGGCCCCGCCCTCGATCCCGCGTGCTTTCTTGAGCGCACGGATCGCGTCCCGTGCTTTCGCCAACGAGCGGAACGGGGCCGCAACCGTTCCGGGGTTCGCGTCGTCACCGTCGGATGCGACATGGAATTGCGTCCCGGCATCGGCCTGCCACGCGACAAGAAAAAGAAACAAGAACGCCAGGGAGTTCGACTGCATGGGACCCTCCGTGGACCGGCAGCAGCAGAACAGGGATCGTCCCGCAACTGGGTACGTTGAGACTCGGGACAATGCTTGGTCGGTGCTATTCGGCTGCCGTCCTTTTTCCAGGGACCTCGGCGAGAATCTTGAGATCGTAAATGGACCACCACCATGTACCGCCATCGTCGGTCTGCTCGATCTTGACATACCGAGCCCGCGTCGGAAGCAGGGTGATTCTGGTCAGTGCCTTTTCGCCGTTGCCGAGGCCGACCGGACCGCGCCACGTTTTGCCGTCCAGTGACGTGAACACCTTGTAGCCCCGCGGGTAGTCCTTACTCGATTTCGCCGCGTCCAGGATGACGGCGGAAATGGTCCTGACCTCCCCCATGTCAATGGCGAACCAGTCCCCGGGCCGTTGTCCTTTCCCGGTGCCCCAACGCTTGTTGCGGTCCCCGTCGATTGCATTCTCCGGGGGGCAATCCTTGGGGGATGCCGAAGCACTGACCTTCCAGTTCGTTCGGTCCACCTCCTCGAGTTTCGTGGTCTTGGGCCTGCCGTTGATGCGCATCTCGGCGATAGACCAGAAGTTGCCCGTGCTCGTGCCCGTTTGCACCAGCTTGACGAAGCGGCCGTAGGTTGGCGGCAGTTTGATCGTGAAAATTTTCGCGGCGCCTTTTCCGGTGACGACCGGTTTTCCCCAATCGATTCCGTCTCTCGAAACATACACCTCGTAGGCCCTGGGCCAGTCGTGCCCCACCGGACCGGCGTCCAGCCAAACTGTCTTGACGTCGGTCTCGTACCCGAGGTCCGCGACGAACCATTCCCCGCCTTTCTGGCGGGCGCCGGACGTCCAACGAGTTTCCCGCGTGCCGTCAATGGCATTCCGACAATGACTTTCGTCCGCTGACGCCCGGAATTTCATCGCTTTTCCTTCGAGTGCATCTGTGATGCGGATGGCGGCCGTCAACGCTTCGGTCTGTACGGCCGGGTCGTCGATATAGGGCTTGACGAATTCAAGGGCATCCGGGTGACAGATCGCACCCAATCCGCCGAGGAGCGCCCGTTTCTCCTGGTCGCCCTGTGCCAGCGACAGGGCCTCTTTGTACATGGCCAACGTCTCTTTCATGGGCCGATGGCTGGGCATTGCGAGGAGTCGGGCATATCCGCGGAGGGCCAGGACCCGGTGCACCAGCTCGGCCGAGTTCACACTCACCCGGCGGAGTTCCTCCAACGGCGTGGGGTTCGGCCAATCTTCGCCCAAGGCCTTGATGGCAGCTCGTTTGATGTCATCATTGTCGGAGCGCAACCCCTTGTACAACTCCGGGAGCCCGCTCGGGGCTCCGATCCGACCGAGGATGCCGAGGCAGACGACACGCGTTTGCGCGTCGACGCCTCGTTTCAATAACCTGATGACCGGGTCGGTTTTCGCCGAGTCATTGTCCGTTTTGCGGGCGAGCCTGACGACAATTCTGGCAATGTCGTTCTTGTCGGAAGTCGAGATCTCCGTTTCCAGCAACGCGGTGATTCGAGGAAGGTCCGCCGGGGTGGCCAATCGGTCGATGGCTTCGCGGGCCGCCTTCCGAACAGCGCGGTCGGTGTCACGGGCCGCGTTGATGACAAGGGACAGCGCAGACGTCGCTTTCCTGTTGCCGAGGGCCCGAACGAGTTCCGCCTTCAGTGCGGAGTCCGCACCCGGAAGCGCCGCTGCAATCACTTTGTCCACACCGGCCGCCGTCATGCGGTCCAGGCTCGTTCGGGCCAGTTTTCGGACGGCGTCCGGTTCGTCGGGGTCCGCGGCGACAGCGGCAAGCGGCATCACCGCGCGTTCGTCCCCGAGTGGCCCCAATGCCCGGATTGCAGCACGACGCACCTGTTCGTCCGCTGCCTTGAGCTGCACCAGAATCTTGGGAAGGGCCTGACGGTCACCGCGTTTTCCCAACGCATCGAGGACCATCGGACGCGTCTGCACCGGAATATCGGGCAGGGCATCGGCTGCGAGCGCGGCGACGCGCGCGGCGGGCAAATCCGCGACCAATTCCGCGGCGACTCGGGCCAATTCCAGGTCGGTTCCCTTGAGCGTAGCCAGCACCTTTGCCGCCGCCGTTTCCGGTTGGGACATGCACAGTCCGTAGAACGCCCCGGCGCGCACGGCAGGTGCGGAGTCCGCACGAAGTGCCTGCTCGTACAGTTTCCGGGCAAGCTCGATCCCGGGCGGTTTCCGCCGCCGGAGCGCGTCGCCACAGGCAACCAGGGCGTCGTCGAGGGCCGGCCGCAGTGCGGCGGGGGATGCCGCCGAGGCTTCGAGCAGTGTTTCTGCCGCCTTGGCGGAGCCGATCTTGCCGAGGGCAAATGCCGCGGACTTCGCCACCGCGGCCTCTCGGCTGCGAAGCGCTTTGGCGAGAACGGGCACACTCTTGTCCGTCCCGTGGTAGGCAAGGGTGTGCGCGACGCCGACTTTCGTTTCCGGCGGGAGCTGCGGAAAAACCGTCAGGAGAGCGGTTTCCACCGCGGGGCCGGGAATGCGTTCCAGGGCGAACCGGGCGATTTCGGCCGTATCCCGCTTCTTCAAGGCGTTCGTCAGTGCGGGAATGGCATTTGCGGAACCGATGAGAGACAGTTGCTCGCAGACGAAGCGTTTGCAGTCCGGCGTGGCGTCCGTCTCCAGCAATGCGGCAAGTCGGGCGGAAAGATCGGTGCGACGGGGGCCGGCATCGGCCTTCTGCACCGCCAATACCATGGCCTCGAGAGTCTTGGCCGCCGAATCGTCGGTCCCCATTTGATACGTCTTCATCTGCCGGAAAACGGCCTTGACCCCCGCCTCGTATCCATGCTGACGCGATTGTTCGAGGTAGGCTGCACTGAGTTGCGCGCTGGGAGTCGCGTCGGCCGGCAGGTCGCCCAATGCGTACTGAATGCCGCGCAGGTAACACTCGAGAACGCGCCGGTTCCAGAAGATTTCGGAGCGATGGCCCAGAGAGAAGTAAAACACCCGGCCCTTCCCATACTCGTGAATCCAGGCTACGGGGAAGTCGCCGTCCGTCCGCTTGATCCTGTCCCCTTTGTCCATGTTCGTTTTCGCGGTGTCCAGGCTCATCAGGATTCGGAGTTTGTCCCGGGAATAGGGCTTGCGGAACTGATAAATCTCATCGGTGACCGCAAAACTTTGTCCGTTGAACGGCAGCACGATGGGGTGCCCCGGATCGTCCAGTTTTACAGTGACTTTCTCGTGCCAGGGATGTCCCGCGAAATATGCGCCGATCATCTCTCCGTACTCCGGCCAGTTGTAAAAACAGTCTGTCGCGGCGTGGACCCCGACAAAGCCCTTCCCGCTGCGAACGAAATCGAGAATGGCGGCACGCGCCTCCGCCTCGCGTTTTTCGGCTTTCCGGCGCGCGATGTCATTCAGCTTGCTTAAATCGACTTGAAAGATCGGCAGGCGCATCGTGGCATTATCGAACACAATCGCGTCGAAGGTGTTGAGAGAGTCCGACCCGAAAACGGCCGGATCTTGACTCACCACGGCTTCGAAGGCCCCGGTCTTCCGGCCCATAATTTCGAACGCCTTGCTGCAGTATGGGATAGACGCATGAACATATCCGCGGCATCCTGTGCAGATCAGGAGACGTCGCGGCTTCTGCGGGCGAACAGCAGGAGCCGCGGGCATCGCGGCCTCCATACGCGCGATGTCCTCGGCGGTCGGCGGTTTCGGGTCCGCTGCCGCGAGCAGGAGAGGGACAAGAAGAATGGGGAGCGAAGAAAGAGAATGGGTTTTCATGAGTGAGTGTTCTTCTTTCCGCGTGCAGTTCCGCTTGATGGGCCTGTCGCTTTATTATTGTGCGTCTCCTCAGACGGCCTGAAGGGCCGACTTTACCGTAGCCTTGGGCAACGCCCAAGGTTGGTCGGCGCCGTACCGATGTACGCTGGAGGCGTACTTCAACCTACACGTTAGGAATACGTTGAAGCCCTTCAGGGTGCATGTTCCGGAAACCCAACACGGCCTGGGGCGTTGCCCCAGGCTACGGTGGCATTGCCCCGTTGGGGCGTTTTTCGCGGAATTCTCGAATAAAGCGACAGGCCCTGATCGGAGGACCAGCGCGCGTCGCCGTGCGGGCTTCGGGTCCGCCTTCTACACAATCCACGGGGTGCGCATGCAGCGGAACAGGAGACGGTCCGCGGCGGGATCGTTCACGAACCGCTTTTTCTCCGGATCCCACTCGAGCGGACGTTCGAGCCAGTAGGCAATGTTTCCCAGGAGACAGACCGTGATCGAGCTGCAGCCGACCTCGGCCGGACAGATCGGCCGGCGGCGGGTGCGGACGCAGTCGAGCCAGTTCCCGACATGGTTTCGGCTCTCGTACAGCCGGATATCCGCCGGCCCCCACTGCACGCGGACGAGATCTTTGGGCTCCGTCTTCAGATACCCCCGGTTGACGCCGATCCAACCGTCCGTGCCGATGAAATCGACACCGGCTCCTTCTCGGGCTCCGCCGTGGGTCATGATCGTGCCGTTGGCATAAGTGTAGGTGAGGCGCTTGATGTCCTTGCCGTTCGGCGGCTCGATCCTGATCGGCCCCGACCCATCCATTCCCAACGCCCATTGGGCGATGTCGAAATGGTGCGCACCCCAATCGGTCATCCCGCCGCCGCCGTAGTTGCGGTAGTAACGCCAGCGTGGCCAGGTCTTATAATCGTCCAACGGGCAGAGAAGGTGGTGATACGGTCGCATTGGCGCAGGCCCCACCCACATGTCCCAATCCAATGTCTTGGGCGTGGGTTCCGCCGGCAGATAGCACGGGGCCGGGGGACCGCCCACATTCACATGGACGCTTTTTATGCGTCCGATCAGACCGTTTCGGACCAGCTCGCAGGCCAGGCGGAACTTATAGTCCGAGCGTTGCTGACTCCCTGTCTGGAAAACCCGTCTGTAGCGGTTTTGGGCGTCAACGACCGCATTGGCTTCCCGCACCGTGAGCGCCAACGGTTTCTCGCAATAGACGTCTTTCCCCGCGCGCATCGCCGCAATGGAGATCGCCGCGTGCCAGTTGGTGGGCGTTGCCAGGAACACCGCGTCAATATCGTCCCGGTCAAGCAATTCCCGGAAGTCTCCGGTCGTTTGACAGCCCCTGTACGTTTTCCCATACCGTTCGGAGTATGTTGCCTCGACTCGGGTCTTGCATTTCGCCAAGCGCGTTGTTTCCACATCGCACAGCGCCGCGATATGCACCTGGTCGTTCCCGAGCAGGCCGTTCAAGTGCCCGCTCATCATCTTGCCCATGCCGATGCAGACGAGGACAATTCGTTCGCTGGGGGGCGTGTGTCCCGCTGCTCCCCGGGCAGAGGAGGGCAGCAATAACGGACCCGATAGAAGTCCGGCGGACGCAAAAGCGGTTTTTTTCAAAAAACTGCGGCGGCTGGCCTCGGTGGACATGAGTTTTTCGATCCTGTCGGTGTCGGGTGGGGACTTGTGCTTCGGGACAAGGAGAAAAGTCTAGCATCGGGAGCCCGAGTTGCAAGGAACACGGAGAGATGGAGGGCTGTTTCAAGTTTGTTCCACCGAGCCTGGGGACTCGAGGGCCATTTGCCTCTTGCCAAGGTCGGACCATCCCGGAACAAACCAACTCTGCGGCGGCGGGGTTTGCCTTTTCGGGTTTTCCGTGTCGGAGGTGTCTCGGCAAATCGTCGTCCGGGCCGCCCCGAGCCGCGGCCTGTGCGGGGAGATCAGTTCAAAACGGCAGGATTTCCACCACCTCATACGGACGCCCGAGGGCGGCGAGCACCCCGGTGACCACTCCCCAGAAAGCGACAGCAAAGACCTCTCCCAGGATCAGACCGATGAAAAACGGCTTACTGCGCGTGTATAGCCGGGAACCGCCGTAGCGGAGGATCAGCACCTTGGCCAACCACCCCAGGAACACATTGAACCAGACTCTGTGCGCGTACCAATTGCCCACGAACAGCAGGGCCACCGGATGCAGCGGCCAACGCGGGCTGACTTGGCACAGCCAGTAGATGACGCCCGCGAGAGCGGCGCCGAACGCAATGTGGGCCGGTTGATTGAACCCGGCCCGGTCCCGTGCGCCCGAGGCAAAATCGCGCAACAGCGGTTCCGAATTCCACCGCAGGGTCCCGACCCCCCAGCGCGAGATCGGACTCTCGCGCCCGTCCAGCGTGGCGGCATGATGATAACTTGCCCACAGGTGTACTCCCCCGCAGACCACGACCGAGAGCACGATTACCCCGAGAAAGAGTCCGGCCAAACGCAGTTGCCGCTTCGCTCCGCTTCGTTTGTCCAGGCCCAAAGCGTGAATGACCATGGTCGTCACGCAGAGACGGTTTCCGTGGCCGATGAAGAAGCCGACGATTCCCGCGAAGTACATGGACGCCGCAGTGCGCCAGCTCGCGGGGACGAGCCGGGCCAGGGTCAGCGTGTACCGGGTGTCCGGGGCAATGAGCGGCAGCCCGGTTTCCGCCACGATCCGCGTGATGGCCAGTGCATAAAAGAAACTGAGAATCAGCAGGGCCAAAGCCCACAACGGACTGACGCGTACCCAAAGCATCCAGGCCAGCATCCCGCCGAACCCGGCCAGAAGCGCCAGGCCGGCGGCCCGGTCGCGGCGTTCCTCGTCGGAGTTTCCGGGGACTGCCGTGCGCCGGAGGACTTGCGCCCAGCGGGCACGTCCCAGCCACAGGATCCAAAGAGGGACGGCAAAAAACGCCCCAATCCGATGGTCTGTAATCATCTGGTAGTGAAACGGAGGACGATAAGCCGTGCCGAAAAGGATCACCAGTGCATAGACGATCTGAAAAAACCAGATCGAGAAACCGATCCGCTTGGGCATGAAAAAAGCCACCCCCAGGAAGATGAAATGGAGCCGATAATCCTTCACGTACCACGGCAGGTAGGTCAACGGGGCCTCGGCAAAGCAATTGCTCAGATTCCAGGTCAGGGGCACCGCCGGGACGGCTCCCGGATTATACTGGTGCAAACCCGAGAGGAGATGGAGCACAAAGACCATGCCGGCCCCGATCCAGAACGACCGCGTCCGAAAGATGGGGGCGAAACAGTGTCCGGGACCGGGGGACTCGATCAGCGATTGTTGCACGGTGAGCAACGGGAACGCAAGCCGTTCGTTGTCCCGCCATTGTGGCAGCACGATCACGGCCACAGCCGTCATCATCAGCCACCACGGCAGCAGAAAGCCGCCCCAGGCAAGCGTCGGGCGGATCCAGGCGCCCCAGGGAACCCGTTCCCCGGGACGCAACTGCTGTAGAAGCGAATCGGATACCGGAGTGTCCTGCATATAGCCGAGTCGGTCCGGGAACAGTGCCGGTGGCAGGCCCAGTTTTCGATACAGATCGGCTAAGTGCTGATCCTGGCTGACCCGCTTGCAGGCCCCGGCCAGCATGTACGAGAATTCTCGCAACAATCCCTGGCTCGGAGTGACGCAGGCCACGAGGAGAATCCCGAACACCACGGCCAGTTGCCCGGAAGTGAGCGAAACACCCGGCCGGAATCGATGCAGTAGGGGATTGACGCCAAGGACCAGCACGAAAACCACGAACAGGGCTGCAGTAGGGATGTAGTCGTCGGATATATAGGAGTTTCCGAGCACGAAGTTGTTGTACGGGACCGCCCACCAGATGAACAGGCTGCCTATCAGGCCCACCGCAATTGCCGCCAGGGTCCTGCGCATGATCAATCCTTGTGGAGCTGGGAACGGCGGCGGCGAAGGTCTCGCAAGCCCCGTGAGCCGATCGGGTCGGCGACAGGGGTCGACTCTGGACACGAAACCGAAGGTCCACGCCGCCCTACCGCGTTCGTGCCCGGTACCGTACTGTGGCCGGCGGCCTTCCTCAACCCGGGAAAGAACACCCCGGACTTGGCGGAGTTCCGTCTCAGTGCCCGGAGGGCACGGGGCCTTCCGAAGCATCAACGAAGTGTTAACCGACGCGTATAGACGACCGTCCGTGCCGGCGGAGGTCCACGATGCTGGATGCTGGAGTTTGGTTCGTTCAGTCTCTTGTTCCCTGCTCGCTTTCCAGGGCTTCTCGCAAATGTGTAACGATTGCGCCGGATAGATACTGCGGTCGGATGGGCTGTGCGGGCAAAAAACGGCACAGGCGTTTCGTTTGTGAATGTCCTGGGGACGAGCCCGCTCGGCGGGAGAGCCGTGTGTTTTCGACGATTCGGCAATAGTGCGACATGCCCTGAGGGCGGGACTACAAGCCTGTTCGCGCGCCAACCGGATACCTGAGCAGTTACGCATTGTGAAGCGTTTCGGCCTGAAGGAGATGGTGTTCGTGGGGGACCGGGGGATGCTGTCGAAAGCAGCTTGCGCGCTCATCGACGCACTTCGCTCGACGCGCCCGCACGGGGAGCCGGTCTTGCAAGTGAGACTCCCCGCGGCAAGCCGCGGGGAGTCTCACTTATGGGTTACATGAAATAGCAGTATGCTGAGTATTTGTATTTAACGTATTCATGGTTGACAAGACGGCCGGGCCTGGCATGTTGACAGAAAAAGGGGACGGGTATCACCGGGGTCTCTTATCACCGGGATCAGATACTGTACTTTTGGGCAATTTACGCACGAATCATGGCGTATATCTTGACCTTAATGCCTATTCAGGCATTATTGCTTGCAGAGAAAACGTAACGGGCACCGGGGTCAGGCCTTGGAATCTGTAATTCGTGGCGCTCACCCTCATCGACTCCCCCGACGATCCGGATATTTCGTACACCTACGACGCGCTCGGACGCAAAACCGCCGTCACCGACGCCACCGGGACCACAACCTGGACCTATGACGCCGTCGGCCGCGTCGCAACCGTCGATGGCCCCTTCGACCACGATACGATCACCGTCCAAACCGAC
>JAADHN010000051.1 GCA_013151865.1 Kiritimatiellota bacterium | reverse complement strand
CCAACACGGCCTGGGGCGTCGCCCCAGGCTACGGTGGCATTGCCCCGTTGGGGCGTTTTTCGCGGAATTCTCGAATAAAGCGACAGACCCTAAACGCGGAACTCTGGCGGGGGCGGCCACCAGACACCGACAACGAGAACGGGGGTCTTGCCCTGGAGGGCGCCGATAGCGATAGCGATTTCGAAGAAGGCAGAAGACGAAAGCCAACAAAACGGTCCACTTGACCGGCGTGTGCTGCGCGCCCCCCGGCTAGTGACCTTCCCGTTTGCGAACTCGGCAATGGGGGGCGGACGTTCCCGTGAGCCTCGTGTCTTTCGGTGTTCGGCAATAAAGCCATAGCCGTCTGGTGTCGAGACGGCGAGGCGGCTTGCGCACAATCCGGCCCGGCCCCGTCGGGGCACGGGTGTGTCGCGCCCCATGGCGCCTCGGGTGCGGCGCCAAAAATGCCGGGAAACTTGCACGCGAAACGGTCCGTAGAAACCCATCGAGCAGTCCGTTCTGCTCGCCGGACGGGAGTCATGCGTTGCCCGGATCACCGAAGTTGAGAATACCGGGTCTGGTTCCGGCGTTTTTCTTTTTGTCGGGCTTGGCCGGCCTCGTGCACGAACTGGTCTGGGCCCGTTTATTGGCCGCCGCCGGCGTGTCCTCGGTTTTTGCGGTCAGCGGTACCGTGGCGGTGTTCATGGGGGGACTGGCTTTGGGCAGCCTGTGGGTCGGCCCGTGGGTGGACCGGGTCCGCGACGGGCGCCGCTTGTTGGCCGCGTATGGGGTGCTCGAGTTGACCGTGGCCGTCCTCGGCGCCGCGGCCCCGGGGTTTCCGGCGTTGCTGCGGCCGTGGTCCCGTTTTCTATACCGGCGGCTCGGCGAGTATTTCATCGGGTATGACTTGGCGGCGTTTTTCCCCGCGGCGATCCTGCTTTTGGTTCCGGTTGTTTGCATGGGCGCGACTCTGCCGGTATTGAGCCGGTTCTATGCCGTGCGCCGCGCGGACATTGGGACGCGTCTGGGACGGCTCTACGGCTTGAACACGATCGGCGCGGCATTTGGCGCCTTGCTGTGCGGGTTTGTCCTGATCAATCGGCTCGGGGTTTCCGGCGCGGCGTTTTTCGCCGCCTCGATCAATGCCGGAATCGGCCTCGTCTGCCTGGGGGCGAGTCGGCGTCTGCCCGTGCTGTCGGCGCCCGGCAGCGGCCGGGGGTGGGAGGGGGGTGTCGGGGCGGCGACGGCGTTCCCGGTCGATGCGTCCGGGCGCGTTGCGGTGCTGGCCGTTTTTGCGGTGTCCGGGGCCTGCGGCATGGCGGTCGAGGTGGTCTGGGCCCGTCTGCTGGCCGTGCTGATCGGTCCAACCCCCTATTCCTTCACAATCGTATCGACGTGTTTTATCCTGGGTTTGGGCGTCGGCAGCGTGGTGTTCGGGCGGTTGGCCGACCGCGGGCAACGGCCGGTGGAATGGTTGCTCGTCACGCAGATCGCCGCTGCGGTTTTCGTGCTCGGGGTGAGTCAGGTGTTGGGGAACAGTCAGTTTGTTCTGGCCAAACTCATCGACAGGCTGCACGGGAATTTCGGCGCCTTGGCAGCGGTGGAGACCGGGGTGCTTTTCTTGCTCATGCTTGCCCCGACGGCCTGTTTCGGCGCGGCCTTTCCTTTGGTAATGAAGATTGTGACTCCCTCCGGGCTGCGTTTGGGCCGGAGTGTGGGGACCGCGTACGCTTTGAACGCGGCCGGCTCGGTTGCCGGCGCTCTCACGGCCGGTTTCGTGCTCATGCCGTGGGTGGGGAAGGCAAACAGCCTGCGGTTGGTGTCCGCGCTCCAGTTGTTCGGCGCCGGTCTGGCTGCGCTGTGGTTTTTTTCGCGCGGCCGTCGCCGTCACCGTCGCGGACTCGCCTTTGCCGGCGCCGCGTTTGCGGCCCTGGGGCTTTGCGCAGTACTGGTGCGGTGGGACCCGAACCTCTTGGCTGTGGGCCGGTACCAGCGGTTCGGCGCCTTGGGGCCCATCCTGGCGCAGACCGGTTGGACCGAGGCTTTGGTGCGCGGCCCCGCCATACTCAGGCGGTACCAGCGCAACACGGAGTTGCTCTTTGCCGGGGAGGACGTCACGGGCAGCGTGGCCGTGGCGCGCACCATCGACCCCCTGGGCGGCACGGAACTCGTCCTCCTCTGTTCCGGCAAGCCGGACGCCTCCACCCGCGGCGACCTGGGGACCCAGGTCCTGTGCGCCCATTTTCCGCTGGTTTTTCATCCCCGCCCGCGGCGTGTCATGGTGTTGGGCCTGGGCAGCGGGATCACGGCGGGGGAGGTGTTGCATTACCCGGTCGAGCGCCTGGACGTGGTCGAGGTCAGCCCCCGGGTGGTCGAGGCCGGCCGGCTGTTTTCGGCCTGGAACAACGGCGTGCTCTCCGATCCGAGAAGCCGGGTGTTGGTTCAGGACGGTCGGGTGCACCTCGAGATGACCGACCGCAAGTACGACGTGATTATATCGGAACCCTCGAACCCATGGATGGCCGGCATGGCCGGGCTGTTTACGCGGGAGTTTTTTCAGGCCGTTCGCGCCCGCTTGAACCCGGGGGGCGTTTTTGCGCAATGGATTCATTCGTACCAGATGGACTGGAAAACGTTTGCCTTGGCGGGTCGCACGTTCGCGACGGTGTTCCCCCGCGCGGTGCTGGCCGCGGCTTCTCCCCGGGGTGAAGACTACCTGCTGCTGGGGTTCGCCGACGGGGGCGGGCTCGATGCCGCAACGGCCCGTAAGAACATTGCCTTGGCACGCCGGTCCGGCAACGTCGACTTGCCGAGTCCGTACATTTTTTACCGGATCATTTCGAACGAATCGCTTCGGAGCCTGTTCGGGCCGGGGCCGATTCATACGCGGGACCGTCCGTTGCTCGAGTTCGCCGCACCGCTGCGCATGTTCACCGACTCTCGGGAAATCCAGACTACGCTCCTGCGTCGGCGCAATGTGAGTTCGGCCACGGAGAGTTTCCTGCGGGACCACTCGCGTGTTGCGGATCAGATCGATTTCGCCCGTTTTGCCCTGTCGGTTTCCCAGCCGTTCCACGGCATGGTTGATCTGTCCCGGGCCACGCCGAAAGAGCGGAAGCGTTTTACGGACATGATGGCGGCTTACTGTCGGGGGCGGGTTCTGGACGACTATTCCATATTGGCGGACCCTGAGCTGCGGGCCCGGTGCCTCGCTGTCCAGATTCAGGCGTTGCGGGCCCGGCTGGCGAAGGCGCCGGACGATTTGTCGACCCTCGAGGCGCTTGCCCGGGCGCACTTGGCCGCCGGTGAACTTCCGCAAGCCGCGGACGTGCTCCGCCGCGCGCTCGAGAAGGCGCCCGAACGGGCCACGCTCCACAACGACCTCGGCACGGTCCTGCTGCAGGCCGGGCGGACGGAGGAAGCCATTGCCGAGTACACCCGGGCGCTGAGGTTGTCTCCCGAACTCGCCCAGGCCCACTACAACTTGGGGAGCGCCTACCTGGAAAGCGAGCGGCCCGGCCGGGCTGTGGAGCACTATCTGAAAGCTCTCGACATCGATCCGGACGATCCGGACGCGCATCGCAACCTGGGCGTGGCTTACACCCGACTCGGGCGTCTCAACAGTGCGATCGCCGAATATCGGAAGGCCTTGTACATCCGCCCGGAAGACGCCCGCACCCAGTACAATCTCGGCAACGCCTCGTTGCGCAACCGAGACGCGACCGGGGCCATGATCGCGTTCCGGCGCGCCGTGGCCTTGGACCCCGGGTTCACTGAAGCCTGGGTGAACCTCGGGAATGCCTGCCTGGCGGCGAACCGACTGGATGCCGCAATCGCCGCGTACGGCAAAGCGCTCGAACAGACCCCGAACGATCCCAGCCTGAGGACCAACCTGGGGAACGCCCTGCTGCGGAAACGCAAGGTCGAGGCCGCGCTCGAACAGTATCGAAAGGCGCTGGAGCTGGACCCGGAGCGCGCCCAGGTGCACGCCGGGCTCTGTCTGGCATTTCTCATGCAGAGAAAGTACGACGACGCCCGGCGTCACTACCGGCTGGCCCGCCGACTGGGGGCCGTGCTCCCGTCCGAAATCGAGCGCCTCTTGGACAACGGCGGCCGCAACAGCGTCCGACGGTCCGGACCGCAGTAACGGCGCGGCGGGACGGCTCGGGCCGCAGAGAGTGCGATTGTTTCGGGAGGTGCGTTGGATGCGGCAGCGCCCCGCGCGGCGTTCCGTGCCGCCGCCCCCGGTCCGGCCGCCGGAGTCGGGCGGTTGCGATAGGTTGCGCCGCTCCCCGGCCGCACAGGGCTGAGGCATTATGGCAAGAGTCTTTCGCCAATTCCGCCGTCGTTTCTACGCCGGGCCGCGAGACTTGGGCATCCGGCCCTTCCGGCGTGGAGGGTACCAGTCGCCCACGCTCACCGCCCTGCTATGGGGGTACGCGCTGGTGGCGCGTCACCTGACACTGCCGGCGCGGATCGTCTTCATTTGTTCCGGGGTCATTTTCCCGTACGCCATGCTCAGCCTGCTGATGCCGATCCACATCCTGGCGTTTGCGATCCTTGGGCTGTTCGTGTTCGACTTGGCGGCCGGACTTGCGGGGGCGTCTCGGTTCGAGGTTTCGCGGCAGGCCCCGCCGCGCATGGGCGCGGGGACTTCGGCGCGGTTTGCTTACACGGTGAGCAACCGGTCGCGGCGTCCGGCGCTGGACGTGGCCGTGGACACGTTGCCACTGCCCGCGGGGCTGCATTGGACCCGGGGCAATCCGCTGTTGGAGACGCTGCAGCCCGGAGAAACCGTCACGACCCAGGCTTGGTTGACTGCCGCCCGGCGCGGCGAGTACACGTTGCCCGCGGTGCGTGCGGACTCCGCGTTTCCTTTTCATCTCTGGCGTTGGGGCCGGACCTGCGGCGAACCGCAGCGGCTTCTTGTCTACCCTGGGTTCACTCCGCTCAGACGCCTGGACCTTCCAGTGGGTCTGCGGTACCAGCCGGGGGGGATTTCCCTGAGTTCGAAAGTGGGAGAGAGCATGGAATTCCTGGGCTGCCGCGAGTTTCGCGACGGGGACAATCCCCGCAGAATTCACTGGCGCTCCTGGGCGCGTCTCGGATGCCCGGTCGTGAAGGAGTTCCGCGAGGAATACTTGTGTCGGGCCGCTTTGGTCCTGGACACCGCCGCATCCAACCCGCTTTGGCTCGACGTGCCGGGCTTGTCGCCGCCCGACCCCGGGGTCGAGGCGGCCGTATCACTCACGGCGGCGGCGGCCGATTTTCTGGCCCGGCGCGACTTCGTGATCGACTTGTTCGCCGCCGGTCCCGAGATTTATCGGTTCCAAGGGGGGCGCAGTTTGGCGTATTTGGACAACATGTTGGACATCCTCGCCTGCGTCCGACCACACCCGGGCGAACCGTTTGCCGAACTGATCCCGGTTTTGGTCGAAGAAATCGCGCACCTCAGCAGCGCCCTCGTAATCCTGGTGAGATGGAACGAGCGTCGCCGGGAACTGTTGCAGCGCCTGGCCGCCGCCGGCGTCCGCACCCGCGCTTTGCTGGTTACCGCCGCCAAACGACCGCCCAAGGGGTTGCCGGGCGACGTGACGCTTGTGCGCGCGAGCGACGTGGTCGCGGGGCGGTGCACGAGCATTTGAACGGTGTCCGGGCCCGGATTTGCGGCGTGTCCCCGGTGGGGTCGGCCCGTTTTTCGGAGGGCGCGAGTTCACCGGTGCGACGGATTGCCGAAAGTGCGACGGTCGGCAGAGGCCGGACGGCGGCCCCCCCGGCCACGGAATGAAGAGCAAGTCGAAACCCGATGCCCGACGAGCGCAATCAACGCAAGGTCCTGTACCTGCTGGTGCTCAGCAGTATCCTGCTGGGGACGTCCGCCCTGGTTTTTGCCGCGACCGGGGACGCACCCCAGGTGTTCCTGGTGACGCTCGCGGGGCTGGCCGGTTCGTTCGCAATGCGTCGACCCCTGCCTCGCACCTCGCGAAGTTTTGTTTACACCGGGGCGCTCGTGGCTACGGTCACGGTCCTCGGGAACCAGCTTTTCCCCATCGAACCGGGCCGGTTTTTCCTGATCCCCGCGGAGATTTACGGCCCCGGCATCATTTTCCTGGGGGTCGCCGCCACTTACTTCGACCAACGCGAGACGAACCTCACCGCCGTCGTGGCCCTCGCGCTGCTGGGACTGATGTTGGCCGGGAATGCGGTATCTCCCTTGGCGAAAAACGTGCATTTCCCGGTGACCGCGGCCGTTCGGGACAACTACCATGCGTTTTACGCTGCCGCGGTGGCCGTCGAGGCGCTTGCCCTGTTGCTCCTGATCCGACGCGCCACCCCGCGCATTCGCGTCGGCGCACCGCACCGCCGCTGCCTGTGGCTCCGCTATCTGGTCGTGATCGTCGGTTTGGGGGCAACCGTTGCCGCGGTGGGCGGGCTTCGACTGGCGGCCAAAGCCTACGAGCGCACCATGCAACAGTTTTTCGTGCAATGGATGCAACGTTACATGCAGCGTCGGGCGCGATGGGTGTTGTTCCAGGACGAAGTGGATCTGTGGCGCACCGCGCCGCTGCGCGCCGCCGCGGACCGGACGGTCGTACTTCGGGCTCGGTCCAAAACGGCGCCCGGCTATCTGCGCGGCAGAGCGTATCATCAGTACAACGGCGGGCGCTGGACCGCGGCCCTCGGGGCGACCGGTCTGGCAGGCGACGATGCCGGCCCCCGCCTGACTTTCACCACCTTTCGGAGGGAACCGCAGCGGGACGCTTCTCGGGAAGACAGTGCACCGGGCCGGCGGATCGAGGTCTTTCCGGCACGGAATTTCCGGAGCGACGTGCTGCTCGTCCCGGGCAGCGCCGAAGAATTCGAGTTGATTGCCACACAATTGCGGGAGGATTGGAACGGGACGCTCATCCCTCGGGACTGGGAGAGCAACACGGGATACAACGTCCGCGTCGCGAGAGGAGGATTCATGCAGGCATACAATGGTCCGCTGCCTCGGGACAGCGGTCGGTTTCCGGAAAAGCGCCTGTTGCTGTCGGTGCCTGCCGACCTCGAGGGGCCGCTGTCGGCGGCGGCCCGCCGCATTCTCGGCCCGATCCCCGAGCGCCTCGATTCCCGCACGAAAATCGCCCGACTTGAAGCTTACTTCACCTCGAAATTCGCTTATGCCCTCGGGACTGCGCCCGACCGGGAAGACGGTCGCGATCCCGTGCTTCAGTTTCTCGACCGCCGCCGCGGTCACTGTGAACTGTTCGCCGCCGCCGCCACCCTGTTGCTTCGGGTCACGGGGACGCCGGCTCGTTACGTCACTGGGTTCGTGTGCGCCGAGCCGCATCCCGGGCGCGAGTACTGGCTTTCGCGGCTCAAAGACGCGCACGCCTGGTCCGAGGCGTGGGTTGCGGAAGAGGGGCGCTGGCTGCCGGTGGAGTGTACGCCTGCGGCCGGTGTACCGGACGGCGCCTCGCAATTCTCGGCATTGGGCGCGTGGTTCGACCGGTTGGTTCTGTTCTGGCAGGAGATTCTCGTGCAGATGAAGCGCGGATACGTGGCCGAGGCCCTCGTCGGCCTTGTGGTCGGCTTGCTCACTGCTTGCCGGTGGTTACTGTGGCACCCGGTGCGCGGTCCGTTGCTGTTGGCCGGTGCGGTCTGGCTGTGGTGTCGCCGCCGTCGTCGTCGACTTTTGCAGATCGAGGCCGAATGGGCCGGAGTGGCGCCCGAAAAACGCGAAGCGCGCCGCCGCTTGGCGCGGCTCGAACGAGCGGTCCGGGGCCGAGGTCTCGACCGGCAACCGGCCATGACGCTGCGGGAGTGGGGCCGGCAGTTGGCAGTCGCTCCCGACCTGCCGGCGGTCCGAGAGATCGTCGAATTCCTGGCGCGCTACGAGCGAGTGCGTTATGCCGCCGCCGCCCCGCCGGAGGTCCTTGTCGATCTCGACCGCCGGCTCCGGACCATCTTGCGCGAGCTGCGCCGCGCCCCGCACCGGAAGCGGCCGCGCCGCCGGTCCGGATCCGGACACGGGGAGGTCGGGGCAGGGCCCCGACGCGTCTCGTAACGCCTCATAATAATCCATCCCAGAACTCTCGGGAAATCGCTGTTTCCGGGCCATTTTGGATTGGGACCAGTCCGTTTACACGACTGTATCGCCCCGCGACGAAAAAAGTGCGCCGCCTCGACAGACAGGACTCAGACCAAGCCCGGTCTGTCCGGGCGCTTGGCGCAGTCCGGCTTTGCCCCGTATTGTATCCCCAGCGGTGGCACCGAGGCAACATGGCCCAGTTGCGACGCTTACACACAACACGACCTCGGCCGGTGGCCCAGTGGCGCGGGTCGGCCCGGCCCGCAGTGCAGTGCAGAACGCAAGGCAATCTCGGGACGGGCCGTCCC
>JAADHN010000170.1 GCA_013151865.1 Kiritimatiellota bacterium | reverse complement strand
CGCCAAGGGACGGCTCGTTGCACCGAATTGCACGACACCGGAGCGCACCACCACGCGCCGTTCCTCGCCCTCGGGAATCTCCTCTGTCTCCCGAACGCCGGCCTCATCCGTAAAACACGCGCGCGCTCCCCGGACCACGACGGAAAAGGTGCGATTTCCGAGCTGCAGTATCTCCCGCCACGTCCGCGTCGGCGAATCGCCGATCCGGGCCCCTTCCTTCGTCAACACGATGGTGGGCGCCTGTTCGGGACGCCGCTGCACACTGCCCCAAAAGATGCGTGCCAGTTCCCGAATCGCCCACAGGGACGCCATCCCGACCAATCCCCCGAGCACGGCATCCAACAGGGCGCCGACCCGCGGCACGCCGGCCAGGTTCGGCCACTGTCCGCGCAGCAGATCAAGCACCGCCAGCGACCAAAAATGTTCCGGACACGCCATTCCGCCCGGGCCTCCCGCCAGCGGGTGGCTCTCCGGCAACAGTACGGCCAGCACGACCGCCCCGGCGAGCCCGAATAAGGTGAGGGCGTCCGGAATCAATGTATGCTCGGAGTCGATGACGGCAGCCGCAAGCAGGACCGCGCCCAGAACGAAGTAGCCGGGAAGCACGGCCAACGGCAGCCCCGTGAAATAGACTCGGAGCCACAGCAGGACGAAAAGGAGTGCGGTCGCGCCCTCGACCAAAGGATACCGGACCGAAATGGGCAGCCCACACGAACTGCAGCGTCCGCGCAGCAGGACCCAACTCACAAGCGGAATGTTTTCCCACGGACAAATCTCGTGGCCGCACCGAGGGCAATGACTGCCGGGATGCACCAGGGACTCCCCGCGGGGCAACCGCCAAATGCAAACATTCAGGAAGCTGCCGATGCACGCGCCGAACACGAACGCAAACACCGTCAACAGCGGAAAAGCCTGTTCGACAAAATCCCGGATCGGCATTGAAAGAATCCTCGATTATGAAGAAGCGTTCGGAAGCGCGTGCGGGCCGTGATTGCCCAATTGTCCCGGTCGAGCCCCATCTTGCCGGGCCGTGCCCGTGCTCAGTCCGGTCCCGACCCGGCGCCGGATTGCCGGGCCGTCTCGACGGCCGCCTGAATCGCCTGGACGATGGCCGGGCCAATGCGCGGGGCAAACTGTCGATAGACCCCGGCGCACCTCTCCCGGAATAGTTGTTTCCGGGGTGCATCGAGGACCTGCACATCCATACCTTTTTTCCGGAGGGTCTCGATCAGTTCCCGGTCTTCCCTTTGAACCAAGTCGCGCTCGTAGTCCATCGCATCCTTGCCGCATCGAGTGATGAGCGCCCGATCTTCGGGAGAGAGCTTCTCCCAAAGCGTTTTGTTGTAGGTCAAGATCAAGGGATCGTACGCATAGTTCCAAATGGTGCAGTACGTTTGCACTTCGTAGAACTTGCTCGAATAGATGATGGACAACGGGTTTTCCTGGGCGCTGATCGTCCCCTGCTCGAGCGCGGTGAATACTTCGCCGAAGTTCATGGTGGTCGGGTTGGCGCCGAACGCGGCGAACACGGCCCGAAACAGGTCGGTGCCGGCCACGCGCACTTTCATCCCTTTCAAGTCCTCGGGGCGGGTTACCGCCCGAACGGAATTGGTCAACTGCCGAAACCCATTGACTCCGAAGGCGATTCCGTGGATCCCGTTTTCTTCCAGCCACCCCAACGCCCGTTTGCCGAAGGGACCGTCGCACACGGCATTGGCAACTGCGTGGTCCGGAAACAGCCACGGCAGGCTGAACGCATCGAATCGGGGGTCGAGGAACAAGGCCAGAATGATCGGCGAATGCAGGGTCATTTCGATCGCCCCGCTGCACAGCTGCTGCAGCTCGGTCTTCTGATTGTGCTGGGCCAGTTGGGCCCCGGCGTAAACCCGCACCTGGAACCGTCCGCGACTGCGCTCCTCGAGCAGCTCTGCGAACTTGTGCGCACCCTTGTCCCACGTCGAGCCCGGACTGGTGATGTGGCTGAGTCGGATCACGGTCGGACCCGCTCCGCCGCCGCACCCGGTCCACAACAGCACCCCGCATGCCGCCAAGACGGCCGCAGCCCAAGACGCCCGCGTGTTCCAAAACAGTCGCATCGGCTCCTCCAGCGATTCTCGACCCCTGCTTGCCATCCGCTTCTCCACGGCGACCGTTTGCCGCATTCGGTCCGGCAAAGCGTTCTCCATGGCAATCGTCGATCGCACTTCCGGCGTTCCATAATTGGCATTCTATCTTTCCGGCCAGTATTTTCAAACCTGTGCCGAGCGGACATTGTCCGCCCGTGGACGGCAAGGTCCGTTGCGCGGTCCTGGTTGGGACCGGTCGTGCCTTCCCGTGTTCGGGCGCCGCCCTCGTCCCTGTATTCCGCGCTTCCCCAGTCGCGGGCTCGGCAGCACGGTCGTTCCGCTCGTCGTGTCAACCGCGGCCCCGTGCTTTCACGGGTCGAGCGGGGAGCGGATCGCCCCCCGGCGTCCGGGACCGACCGGGTCGCCGGTTTGGCCTTCATTTGGTTCGGAAAGGATCCGATATGCGCCGACGACGTACGAGAAGCAACCTATTATGGGTTATGCTGCCAGCGTGCGCCACGTTGCTTCCTGCCTGCAACCGCTCCCGCGCCCTGGTGGACGAACGAAACCCGTACTATGTACGCGGCCTCCAGTTACGAAAACAGGACCGATATGCCGAGGCGGCCGAGGCCCTCGAGAAATGTCTCCGGCTGAGTCCGGCCTCGGCCGGGGCGGACCTCCAGCTTGCCACCCTGTATGAAGACCATCTCGACGATCCCCTGCGGGCCGTACTGCATTATCGGGCTTACCTCACCAAACGTCCGAAGGCCGATAACGCCGCTTTGGTCCGGCAGTGGCGATCTCGGGCCGAAGTGAATCTGCTCCGCGAACTCGCCGCACAACACCCGGGTGTCGTCCCGGAACAACGCCCCGGCGGCGGACCGGAGTCCGCGGCCCGCATCACCGAACGCGAAAAGCGCCTGGCTCAACGGATTAAAGAACTGAACACCGAGGTCTTGGCGTTGCGCGGCGAACTCCGTATGCTGACGTCCGCAACTGCGGCCCCCACGCCCCGACGGCAACGCACCGCGCCGAAGCCTCCCGGCCCGACTTCGCCCTCGGCGGCGAGCACGGTCCCGGCGTCCGAGGTTCGGGTGTACGTGGTTCGGGAAGGGGACACGTTGAGCCGCATTTCCCGCAAATACTACGGGACGTCGCGCTACTGGGGAAAGCTCCGCGACGCCAATTCGGCCGTACTCCACGGCAGCGACCGGCTGGCGCCGGGCATGCGCCTCCGGCTGCCGCCGCGCTCCGAAATCATGAAAAACCCCTGATTCCGCCCCCGGGGGCGGACGAAACCGGTTGCGTCGGCACTCTCTCTCGCACGCGATCATCGAGCGGGTGTTGCGTTGCAAGGCCCTCGAGAGCAAACAGGCGCCTGCCGCCGGCGCACCTCCGAATCGAAGTCACGCAATACGAGGGCATGAGAATGCGACCCATGCAGCGATTCTGGCCGGCCGCTGTTGGAATCATGGCGTGCGCCGGCGCGTTCGGAACGGAACTGGGCACAAGGCGGGAACGATTCACCATCGACGGCGTCCCCCGGTTCCTGCTGGGCATCAGTTATTACGGTGCATTGGGGGCCCGTCGGAAGTTCATTGTCGCCGACCTGAACGACATGCGGGAGTCGGGCTTCAACTGGATTCGAGTGTGGGCCACGTGGAACGCCTTCGGAAACGATGTCTCGGCGGTCGACGAACAAGGCCAGGTGCGCGAACCATACCTGGATCGCTTGAAATGGCTCGTGGCAGAGTGCGACCGCCGCGGTATGATCGTGGACATCACGTTTTCGCGGGGCAATGGGATCAACGGTGCGCCGCGGCTGCCGACTTTCGAGGCGCATCTGCGAGCGGTTCGAGCCCTGACCACGGCCCTCGAGCCCTTTCGCAACTGGTATTTCGACTTGGCCAACGAACGCAACATTCGAGACAAGCGATTCGTGAGCATCCCGGAACTCGGAAAGTTGCGCGACGCGGTCAAACGCCTCGACCCGAGACGACTCGTGACAGCGTCTCATGCGGGCGACATGGACCGGGACACTTTGCGCGCATACTTGGAGGAAGCGCGCTTGGACTTCGTCGCTCCGCACCGCCCGCGCAATAGGAAGTCCCCCGGCCAGACGGAGCCCCGGACGCGTCGTGATCTCGCGTGGTGTCGAGAGTTGCATCGGCTCGTTCCCATTCACTACCAGGAACCGTTCCGGCGTGGGTTCCGCCCACGCCGCTGGGAGCCGCCTGCCGACGCATTCCTGGCGGACCTGCGTGCCGCCCTGGCAGGGGGTGCGGCCGGTTGGTGCTTCCACAACGGGGACCAGAAAGATCGGGCCGAGAGCAAACCCCGGCGTTCCTTTGACATGCGCCGCAGGCGTCTGTTCGACCAATTCGACGCGGCGGAGCGACAAGTGGTCCGGGAAGTGGGAAAGATCGTCCGGAGCGTCGCAACAGGAGGCCAAACAGGGCAGTGAGATTGAAATACGCAGTCTTGAGCGGACTGTTGGCGTTTGCCGCGGCAGCCCGAGCGGACAGCGCGACACGCGACAGCCGCGCACTCTACGACCGAGTCCGGACGCTTCGCAATCGACTCGAGCACGACTTTGTCGCGCCGCGTCGCGGTCTGCTGCTCACCCGTCTGGGCCGGGGCGACCCGTTGGAAGACGCCACGCTTTACGGCGGAGTTTATCTCGGCTGCCTGAGCAAGGCGTTTGAGATCACCGGCGACACCGAAACCGCGGCGCTCGCCCGTCAAGTGCTTGCCGGTCTTTTGTTAAATGCCGCCGCCGTCGAACCCGGCTTCCTAGCCCGTGGGATGGAACCGGACATGAAGACTTTTCGCGGAGATCCATCGGTCGACCAATACACCGCATTCTTCTATGGCCTTGCCCTGTTTGCCGACAGTTCTCTAGCCACGCCACCCGAGCAGAAAAACGTTGCTCGGGCATTCCGCGATGTTCTGACCCGTCTGCGCCGCGACGGCTGGCAGATCACCCGGGCCGACGGCAGGACACGGAGCACCTACGGGCGTTTGGCAGACGTCCGTCCCACTCGGGCCGAGCGCCTGCTCGGCATGTTGGCCGCCGGTGCCGCAGTCACCGGCGATCCTTTGTGGCGCAAGGAATTGGAGGCCGCGACCGCCCCCAGGCTCGGGGCGCTGCGGCATTTCGAAAAGTTCCAGAGCTGGGTCCTGATCCAATCCGCCCTGAGCGTCGAGCTTCTCTGCCGCTGGGACACCCGACCGGAGCACCTCGAGGTGTACCGACGCGCCGGCGCCGAAATCGCCGCCGCCTGTCTTCCCCAGGTCACGGGCTTCGATCTGTTCCGACGGGACTCACGCCCGATCACCCAGAAACTGAACGACCGGCGCTTGGTGCTCAATGGCATCCGTATTCCCATCGAAGCCGTCGCGGCCATCCTCCTCGTGGGGACCGATGAACAGGCACGGCAGGTCATCGGCCCTCTCTGCAGAATGCTCGTCGACTTCCCGGTCGCATCCGCCTGGTACGCCCCGCCGCTGGTCTCGCTCGAACTCGCCTACTGGCAAGCCGTCCGTCGCGGCTTGCTCCGGCGCCCGGCGACAAGGGCGACGCCGACACCACCCGAGGCGCAATGAGCCGGTCGGCCGCAAAAACCAAACCGGACCGCATCGAGCTCGTTTCCGAGTCGTCTCACGGGAGTCTCGAAAGAGTTCGGAAGGACACCGGAAACTGGCGGAATGGAGTCTTCGAAGCCGAAGTCCGGGACGCGGTCAGGGCTGTTTCATTCTCCTGATCGCAGCGTTTCCCGGCAGGCCATGTGGAGCAGCTCGGTCCGCATTGCTTCTCGGCCGGGGACCGTCCGAGCCGCTTTCGGCGTCCTCGGAGGTAAAAATAAAACAGTCTTGCCACGCGCTTCGCCCCGACGATGGTATTCGCCGGCCGGGCGAGTACACTGAAGAAGTGGCTGGGGCCGAAGCGGTCGGGACGCTCGTCAATCGAGAACGCATTGCGGCCTCCAGGCGGTCCCTCTCCGCTGCCCAGGAACCGGTTGCAGCTTGTTCGAACAAGAGAAAAGGAGGCACTCGAATGCAGACGCTGGCCTTGCAGGGCGGATCGAAGGTCGTGGACCGGCCGTTGGGCAAGAAATGGCCCGTTTATGGTCGGGAAGAGGAAAAGGCCCTGATCGAAACACTCCATTCCGGCATTTGGTGGCGTGGGGGATATCCGGACGCCAAAGCCTCGAAAGTTGGGCAGTTCGAAGACGCTTTCGCCGCGTATCAGGATGCGAAGTTCGGCGTGGCGGTGACCAATGGCACTGCAGCCCTCGAATGTGCGCTCAAGTCCGTGGGAGTCGAGGCTGGCGACGAAGTGCTGGTTCCGGCCCTCACGTTTGTGGCCAGCGCCACGGCCATCGCGCTGGTGAATGCCGTCCCGGTCTTCGTGGACGTGGATCTCGAGACGCTCAATATCGACCCGGCGGCCATGGAAGCCGCGATCACGGACAAGACCCGGGCTGCGGTGGTGGTCCACAACGGCGGCTACCCGGCAGACATGGATCGCATCACCGAAATCGCCGGCCGCCGCAAGATCGCCGTCGTCGAAGACGCCGCCCACGCCCACGGCTCGGAGTGGAAAGGACGGCGTGTCGGCGCCATCGGCGACATGGGCGCCTTCAGCTTTCAGATGGGCAAGACCTTGACCGCCGGCGAAGGCGGCATCGTCTTGACGGACACTCGGGAATTGGCGGAGAAAGCCTTCTCGTTTCATCACATAGGCAGAATCTCGAACCGCCCGTTTTACGAATTCCACCGGGTGGCTTCAAACCTGCGCATGACAGAATGGCAAGCTGCAGTGCTTCTGGAACAGCTCAAGCGTCTCGACGAGCAGACCGAGACACGGGAGCGAAACAGCACGTATCTCGCTCGCGGATTCGAGGCAATCGACGGAGTTCGCGCCATCCGACGCGATCCGCGTGTGACCCGGTGGGGATTCTATTACTGGAACTTCCATTACGAGCAAGAGAAGTTCGCCGGAGTGCCCATGGCGCGCTTCATCGAGGCCGTGCAGGCCGAAGGCGTCCCGGTACGCGCCGGCGGACACGGTATGCCCATCTACCGCAATCCGCTCTTCCAGTCCATGAACTTCGGCCGAACCGGCTGTCCAATCCGCTGCCCGCTGTACGGTAAGACGGTGGACTACACCCGAACCTCCTGCCCCACCGCGGAACGATTGTTCAAGCAGGAAGCCCTGGCCTTGCCGCACACCGTGTTCCTCGGGGATGTCTCGGACATGGACCTCATTCTCGAGGCCATCGGCAAAGTCCGACGCCAAGCCGACCGCCTCAGGTGAGAAACGCTGCCGGAAAACCGGTCGGCAGCCAGGGCGCCGTCCGCCCGAACGATTCGTGAGCCATCCGCGGCGTGCTGCATCTCGCTTCGATGCTCGCGGATGACCCGGGGCAAAATGACGCCGACTCCACCGTGCAACCTGTGCCCAAACTTGGAGGCACGGCGCCATGGTCCTTCACCCACACCCGGGCCGTATCGAATCAATTCGAAGCGCCGGCGAACCGGCCGTCGTCCGCAAGACAGTCCTGGGGACTGACAAACCCCGGATCTCTGCCGCAAATCACGTTTTCGGTCAGAACGCCCAGTTCGCCAGTGGAAGGACCTTGAACTCCGCGCCTTGATTGACTTGGTTCCAAAGTCCGATCTGCAGACCATCGAGGCGGTCGGTCACGTTCACGAATCCCAACTGCACCCCCTTGGCGTCCACGGTATAATTGACAAAGCCGACTGTCAGGCCGGCACTCCGCCGGTCATTTCGATTGAACCCGCCCAGTGTGAAACCCTTGGCTTCGCCCTTGCAGTAGGTTATGATCCCGGTCTGCAGTCCGCGAAAATCGCCCCCCACTTGGGCGTAAAGACCGTCGATCCAGCCCATGGCCGAGCCGTCGCACAGCGTCACCCAGCCGACCTGCACACCGCGGCAATCGCCTCCGACGCGCGAAACAATGCCGCCCAAGAGCCCTTTGAAGCTCCCCCGCACGCGGCTGTAGCCGTAGGCACCCCACTGCAGTCCCGCCGAGTCGCCGTCAACCAAATTGACTATCGCCACACCCAGCCCGAGAAAGTCGCCCCGTGTCCCCTGGATGATCCCAAGATCGAGACCGCTGACGTCTTTGTTGCGGCTCCAGACGCCCAGGCGCACCCCTTGGATCGATTCCGAGTCCGGTCGCAACGCCACATCCGGCGTAAGCGACAACTGCACGGGAAACTCCGCCCGCGCTCCCGCAGCAAACCCCAATAACACCCCCGCTGCCAACCCGATTAAACGCGGTGTCTTTCTCATGCGTTCGCCCTTTCTTGCCTTGATGTGAACTTCGCGCGTTTGCCGGGCCGTTCGTGGGTGCACCGACAACCCCCTCCGCCACCGACTCCGGCTTGCGCCGGTTTTTTTCAACTCCGGCCCATCTCCATGATCCGCCGAATGGCAGCCGCCGTATCCTCGAGCGGGGCCAACCCCAAGGCGACCTCACTGATGAGGGCTCCGTCGTATCCTGCGGCGCGCAGTTCCCGCATCACGGCCTCGAAATCCACGGCGCCTTCGAGCAGGGGACGCCAGCCTCCGTTCAAGGCCCGCCCCGTCCAATCCTTCAGGTGAACGCGCTTGATGTGGTTCCGGAGTTCATGCACCCAATGTTGCGGGTAATGAAAGACAGCCATATTGCCGGGGTCGAAATAGAACCCCACGTGCGAACTACCGACATCGTCCAGGAACCGTTTCATTTCCAACGGGCTGAACAGGAATCCGTTCCAAACAAACTCGACCGCAATGGCAACGTCTAAACGCTCGGCGTCGACCGCCAGCTCCTGCAACGCGCAGACACCGTTGGCGTACGCCTCGCCGTACCCCACATCCGCGGAGAGCGTCCCGAGAGTGTGCAGCGTGCAACGGATACCGAGTTTTGCCGCCTGTTCCAACGCCTTGCGCGTCCGTTCGATACCATAGCGCTGTGCCGCACCGGCCGCCAACAGATTCGCCTTGGCGCGGGAATGGCCGTGGGTCATCGAGTTCAACTCGAGCCCCGCCTCCCGGGCACGGGCCGCGATTTCCGCAAGGTCCGAGTCGGACGTATCCGGAGTCAATTCCCCTTCGTCTCGGCACGCCAGTTCGACGGCCTCATATCCTGTGGCGGATGTTTTCTCGAAAAACTCGATCATGGACCATTCGCGTGGGGCAATCAGTTGGGTCACGCCGACTTTCATGAGTCCGTTCTCCCTGCAATGAACACCGACGACAATGAAGAAGCTCGATTCATGGCCCGGGCGCCCCTCCCGACCGCTGCCCTCTCGCCCCGGGCCAAAACGCACCGACATGGACTGTGGAGTGTTTGGCAGAATACCACGCTGTCCCGCCACTTTCAACACGCAGGCGGTCGGACGCGCAGCCGGTCAATCTCGCGGGGCAAACGGCCGAGACGCCGGCCTCCAAGTGCACTGTCCTGCCCGGGCCGCGTTCCCCGGAACCGGCCTCCCGCCGCACCGCCCCGCGACTCGGACGCGCCGTCCTCCGCGAACGGGAGTGCCGCCGCCTGGCCGCAGCGCTCCGGAGTTGCCGGTATTCGAATGGAAATTGCCGCCGCCCGCGGTACTTTTGCCCTCAATCCGGATCTCTGACCTGATGAATTCATGAACTTCGTGGCGAGAGGGCGCTGCTTATACGGATTCAAGTCATTGCGTCGAACGCCGGCCGCGGCCGTGTTGAAACACCGTCTCGGTCGGTGAACGGCGGCAATCTTTTGGAATCGTGGGAGAGGCGCATCGCAGCAGATGGCTCATGCAGTATTCAGGCCGGGACGCCGACAATTCCGGGACCGCCCGTCGTTTCCCCGGCACGCGACGACATGCCTGGGGCCGTTCGGCCTTCGTCCGGGGCCGGGCGTGGCCGAGAATCCGCCAGATCTTGGCGGAACCGACGGGGCCTGCCGCTGCGGAGAAGCGACATCGGTCCCGATGTCACGTGTTTGGAGAATCAGCGCAACATGGCACACGTCCCGCCGGTATTTCCAGCGCCGCCCGGGCCGATTCATTTGGTGGGAATCGGTGGGATCGGCATGAGCGGCCTGGCGCAACTGCTGTGCGCCGTCGGGTATGCCGTCACCGGCAGCGATCGGGAATTGAGCGGCCCGGGGCGGGACCATCTGTACCGGTGTTTGCGCGCCCGGGGGATCATAGTGGGCGAACAGGACGGCACGGTCGTCGCCGCAGCTCGCCCGCGGGCCATGGTGTGCTCCGCGGCCATCGAGCCCGGCAATCCGGACCTGGCTGCCGCCGGCGACATCCCGGTATTCGGTCGGGCTGCCGCGCTTGCCTCGGTGCTCGACCGTCTCCCGGGCAAACAGATCGCAATAGCCGGTTCCGCCGGAAAGACCTCGGTAACCGCCTGGACCGCATCCGCCCTCAAGCTCCTGGGTCGGTCCGTATTAATGCTGACCGGCGGTTATGTCATCGAGTTCGAAACCGAACTTGGTCCCGGAAACTTCGCTGCAGATCCCGCTCCGGAGTGGATCGTGTACGAAACAGACGAAAGCGACGGCAGTCTCGTCGCCTTTCATCCCGACATCGGCGTGGTCCTCAATATGGGCACCGACCATCACAGTCGCGACCGACTCGCAGCACTCTTTTCCCGATTCGCCTGCAACACCACTGGAAAGGTTGTGCTGCACGCTGATCTCGCCGGTTCGATCAACCCCGGCAAACCCCACCAGCGGACCTTGTATTTCGGGGGGCGGACGGGACAAACCGTGGGGGTGCACCACCTGCCCGGACCGGTACGGTGCCGGACCACGTCGACGGGCGTGACATTCGCTCTCCCCGGGTTCGGCGACTTCGCCGCCCGACAGTTCGGGCGTCACTCCGCCGAAAACGCCTGTGCGGTGTTCGCAATCCTCAACGCGGCGCTGGGACACAACCTGGACCGGGAAACCGTTCGAACGGCATTGGCAGCTTTCCGCGGCGTCCGTCGCCGTTTCGAGAAGGTGGGTGTTACCCCCAAGGGGACGCCCGTTATCGTAGATTACGCCCACAATGTCGAGAAAATCCGCTGCGCGCTCGAAACCGCCCGGGAACTGGCGCCGGACCGCCTGCTGGCAGTATTCCAGCCCCACGGCTTCGGTCCGCTTGGATTCATGCGCGAGGCCCTGGTCCGAATGCTCGCCACGACCCTTCGTTCCCGGGACGTTTTTGTTTTTCTGCCGGTTTATTATGCAGGCGGGACCGCTTCTTTTTCGCCTACCGCAGACGAGGTCGCGGCCGATGCGGCCGCTCGCGGCGCACCCGTATCGGCCGTCCCGGATCGCAAAACGGCCGGCGAACTGATTCGCTCCGAACGCTCCCCCCGGGGCGCGGTGTTGATCATGGGGGCTCGCGATCCGTCCCTGCCCGACTGGGCACGCACGTTCGTTGCAGCGCGACCGGCCAGCCCCGGGACGACTTGACGTCGCCGGGTGGACGGTGCAGGTTCCGATGAGAACGGGAAACCGGCAAAGGAAAGTGTTCGAATTGCATTTCCCGCCATCATGCGCGATGAAATACCGCCAAGATCGAGAGTATTCCGACGTCCGAAATACGAGTTCGCACCTTTCCGCCATCAACCATCCACCCAGAAAATCGCGCACCCGAAGCACACGGCAAAAATCGGGATGGACGCGCCGGATCGGATTACAAAAAGGACATGTATCATGGCAGAAGTACTTGCCGCTCTGGGGGGGGCACCCGCACTTGGGAAGGTCAAGCCCGTTCAATGGCCGCCTCGCTATCGGAGCACCGAGCGCGAGCTGTTGCGACTCTACCGGCAGCAGTACTGGTCGTTCAACGGCCCGCAAGAAAAGCTGTTCTGTGCGAAGTTCGCAGCTTTTCAGGGCGCGAAACACTGCGTTTTCATGATGAACGGGACCGTGACTCTCGAAGCCGCCCTCTATGTCCTCGGCATCGGGCGCGGAGACGAAGTGATCGTGCCGGCCATCACCTGGGTTGCCACTGCGGCCGCCGTGGTCTACGTCGGGGCCAAACCGGTCTTCGTGGATGTGGATCCGGAAACGTTATGTATGGACCCGGTCCAGGTCGAAGCCGCAATCACTCCCCAAACCCGGGCCATCATCCCGGTACATCTCTATGGGGCCATGGCAGACCTGGACGCCCTGCAGGGCGTTGCGACTCGACGCAACCTGTCCATCATCGAGGATTGCGCCCACGCCCACGGTGGGGCCTGGGCCGGGAACGGTGCAGGAACCCTGGGGCGGATTGGGTCATTCAGCTTCCAGGAGAGCAAACCCCTGGCCTGCGGCGAAGGCGGTGCGGTGATTACCGACGACGAGGAGTTGGCCTCCCGCCTCTATCGTTACAAGCACATCGGTTATCCGCCCGGCCCCCGCCCCCGCCTTGAACCGGGACAACGCTACTCGCCGCCTGGCTTCGTCTGTCGCAACTACCGGGCCACGGAATTCCAGGCCGTGATCCTGCTGGGACAAATGCGCACGCTCCGCCGAAACACGGCCCGGCGGGCCGTGGCCGCGGAATACCTCCGGGCCGGCCTGGAAGAAATCCCCGGCGTTCGCGTCCAAAGCCCCGGACGCCGCGCCGACCCCCAGGCCTATTACAGGCTGGTCGTCACTTTTCAGCCCGAGGAATTGGCAGGGGCTTCCCAGGCCGCGATCATCCGAGCCCTTGCCGCGGAAGGCCTCCCCACGGGGCCACTGTACGGCACGGTGTATCGACATCCGCTCTGGAACGTCGCTCCCGAAAACTGGCGCATGGTCCCGACCGGCGCGGACAAGATGGGCGAGTGCTGCGCCATTGCCGAGGACCTCTCGACCCGCTCCATCGGTATCCCCCACCAGTGGCTCCTCCAACCGCCGCCTGTACTCGATGCAATCGCAGGCGCTTTTCGCAAGCTGTATCGGAACCGCGACGCTTTGCGGCGTCTGGAGGAATGAGCGGGTTGCCGGAAGGCCTGGCCCCATCCAGCCCTGCCTGCACGCTCGGCAGCGGGTTCTGTGTGCATCGTCTTCTCGCCCCTTCCGAACGCACTCGATCCCGATAGCGATCCAGGGCCCGAAGGTCGACAACCCGAGCGATGCACGGAGTCGATGCGCCGCCTCGGCCCGATCCAAAAAACGGTGGCTCGCCGTTTCCACTACGGCGCCCCCATCCGTGCCCATCAGGGTTCATCCGCGGTCCTCTTCTTTTTTAACCGCAGATGCACGCAGATACACGCAGATAAAGTCGACGCAAACCGCTTCCGAGAAAAACACCGAGGCGCAGGTCCCACTACGGCGCCCCCATCCGCGTCCATCTGTGTTCATCCGCGGTTCTGTTCGGACGCTTCGGTCGCAAACAGATGCCGGGACGAACCATGGCAGCACATCACAGTGCGGTTCAGCCGGTTACAGCTTCTCACCAGCCATATTTCTCCGGGCCCCAGTCGCGGAATTCCAGTTCCTGACGCACCAGCACCACTTTGCGTTCCGCCAAGTCGTCGTATAGAACCACCCCTGGACCGACGCACGAGTAACACCCCACTTTAACGCCGGGCATCAGCATGGCATTGACGCCGGTCCGCGTGTAATCTCCGAGATAGGATGCATTGGCCCCGTAAGGCGGGCACTCCCGCCGTCCTTTGATTCGGTGCGGCGTGACGCCGTCGTCGAACCGCAGAGTGCCGCACACCGTGGCGGCGCCGATATCCACTGCACTGCCGAGCACGCCGGAGATTTCACAGTAATGATACAAGTAAGCACGGTCAAACATGACGCCCGCGAACTCCGCACCGTGGGCGACGATCCCGTGGTCGCCGACCACCGCGCACTCGCTCAGGGCGCAATAGTCGCGCACGGCGGCTTCGCGGCCCACGACCGCACCCGCCCCCAAGATCGCGCCGTTGGTGATGCGGGCGGCGGCGGCGGCAATCAAGCCGTCTTTGACGACCACTCGGTTGCCAATGACCACGTTCTCGCCCAAGATCAGGCGACCGTTGATCTCGGCGCCGTCGTGAATCCGGCAGGTCGACGGGACGACGTCTTCCGCCACTGATTCGAACGCCAGCGCGATCGCTTGCCGTGAAGCCCCCAGAATATGCCAGGGCTTGTCCAAATCCACGAATGTCGGCCCGGCCTTTGCGGCGGCCACGGCAACCCCATCCCCGATCATCCGGCTGATCGATTCGGCCAATTCCGCCTCGGCGGGCGGCATACCGCCCACCGGGACCGACGTCATGACGCCGGGATTGTCTTCAAGATAGTGCAAATGGACGCGGCGAATGGCGAAAACCCCGCCGATCCGCCATGCCCCATCGCCGGAATGTCCCTCGACGCCTGTCAGGGCCCCGTCTTCCACCCGGGCTGATATCCAGTCTCCCGGGCGTTCCCGGCCCAAGGGAGCGACCAGGACGGACGCTTCGGCATCGCCCGCCTCGACCGGATCGAGTACTGCGGCGAGGTCGCGCCGAGTCACCAATACGTCCCCGTACACGATCAGCAGGATCTCCGCGGTCTGGTCATACAGCGCGCACAGGGCCGCATCAGCCGTTCCCGAAGGGACGGACTGCTCGACGTACGTCACAGTGTCCCGAAGGTCCGTGAGTGCCGCCCGGACCGATCCGGCACAGTGCCCGACCACCACGCGGATATTGCGGAGCCCGCACGCGGCGAGTTCGTCAACGATTCGGGCGATCAGCGGGCGATTGGCCACCGGCATCGCACATTTCTGCCGGACGGTGGCATAGGGCCAAATCCGACTGCCGCGTCCGGCGGCAAGCACGGCGACGGCGACATCGCTTCTACTCATGGCGGTTCTTCCCTTTTGGCAAACCGACGCCCGACCGAGCCGCGCGCGTTGCGACGTTGCGAGGGGGCGCGCCTGCACCGAGCGGCTTCGCATGGTAAAGTACTGTCGGACCGTCGAAGTTGCATTCCGCTCCGTCCTGAAAAAGCAACCGGTCAGGCGTGGCGAGGGCCCCCCCGGGCATGGCGTCTGGGCAGAACAACGCGCTTGAAGGCGGCCGTCTCGCCCGTTTGCCCCTCAAGACCGATCAGTTGTCGGAAAAGCGTTTCCCCCCGGCTGAGCCGGAGTCGCTGGAGAAAACCATGCCCGGCACTACCTCGACCCCGTCCGTTCCGCTCGATCCCGGATTCGGTCCGACCCTTCGGACATGGCTCGTCGGAACGACACTGCTGTTTCTTGCGGCACCAACCGTCACGGCCGAAGTCCCTCTCGTTCTTGGCGAAACGATGCACGACATGCGGATCAGTGCATCTTCGGCGGACGGCTGGGAAATCCAGACCACTGGCAGCGACCCTTATGTGCTGTGCCGACGGACCGTGCCCGCCGTCGACACCCGGCGCTTTCCTGTGCTCAGCTTCGAATATCAATGCCCGAAGGGACTGGCGTTCCTGGAGGTTTTCTGGGGCCGTCCGTTCGGCGGCCTCAGGCATGCCTCCAGCGGTCCCGTTCCCCCGAGCACGACTTGGCGGACCTTCTCGTTCGACCTCGCCGCAGCAGCGGAGAAACGGTGGGCCGGGACGTTCAAGTATTTTCGGCTCGACTTCGGCAATCAATCCGACGTGACACTGCAGGTTCGGCGTGTCCGGTTGCGCGCCAGGACCGCGGCGGAAGAAAAGGCGGCAAAAGCACGCCGCACCGCGGCGGCCCGGCGTCGGCGCGCGCTGCAACAGGCGGTCGACGCCCGCCGGATCGCCCCTGCCCTCTTGGACCGCGATGCGAACGGGACGCTGTCGGCTGTATACGGCTTCGCCGACGGGAGCGGTATTACGACGGTCGCGGTTTTAGGGCGAGACCTCGACTTGGCATCCGAGCTGCGGCGGTATGCGCCGCGCGTCCCACCTGCAGCATCGCTGCCTCCGGCCATGGCCGTGAGCGAGGGAGCAGCCGCGAAAAACCACACCATTGTCCGACTGTTGAACAGGTACGGCATCTGCGAGATTCAGTTCCTGGCATATCCGGCCGGTGTTCGCGGCGGGGTCGACGTTCAGGTCGGGACCGACGAAGCCGGCCGTGTCTTCATCGTCACGGCCCCGTTGCGGAGCACCACCGTGCGCGAGGTCCGCGTCTTCAACCGGTACGGCAATCTGCGCTGCACCTTCGACGTTCTCGGTCCCCTTGATCCGCCCTTCACAATCGCGGCAGGAGATTTTCTAACGGGGACCCCGGGTGACGAGTTCGCCCTGGCATCGTCGACCCCGACCGTTCCGACCCCGACCGAGATCCTGATTTATACTCCATCCGGGCGCGTCGTCAAACGTCTCACACTGGGTGAACGCGATTCGACCGCCGGCGACGCCCGCTTGCACCTTGCGACGCAACCCGCCCTCCCCGGCGCATCTCCGCCGGGGGCACGATTGATCGCGTACCGGGCCGGGACCCCGAAAGTCGCAATCCTGACCCCGGACAACGGGACGCGGACACGAATTCCAGCGGGACTGCCCCCCGATTGCACGGCCGTTTTTCCCGACCCGTTCGCCCCCGAGAGGTTGGTCGGGTGCGGGGCCGGTTCGATGTTCTCGAAAGTTTATCGGACGACCGAGACGGGACGCTGCACGACAATCGACGTCGGACGGCGCGAAAACCTGTTTTGGTTCGCCGGCGCAGGGGCATATGCGAACATCCCCGAAGGTCGATATACTCGGCACGCCCGCTTCGCACATATTCGGACGGACTTCGGCAGTCCGCGCGCCGCCGATCCGGATTTCTCCCGCACCGACGCAACGTATTGGGCCGGCCCCGAATGGGAGCGCCGGGTGCAGGCCACCCTGAACCGGCTGGCCGCGGACCCGCCGGTGTGCTACGAGCCCTGCTTCTCGCATCGTTGGTTTTACGCGATGGCACAGAAGTGGGCGGCCGCTCGCGACGCGGAAACCGGTCTACCCAAATACGTCTTGCTGGATCGCGAAAACAACCCGGGCACTTACGGCGAATTCGGACGGACCAAGTCGTTTGTTTCCGGCACGTACGCTCCCGGACTCGACGCCGTCAGGGCGATGTACGTCTTTCCCCAACGCGTGTTCTTGCGCAAATTGGTCGGTCGCCTGCGGTCCGCGCCCGACAACGTGGTCGCCGTCGAACCCAATCACGAGATGGAAATCAACGCTGAAAGCCCGGATACTCACGGCGACTACAATCCTGCCATGATCCGCGCTTTCTGCCGACACCTTTTGTCCCTTTACGGAACGCTCGAAAACATCAATCGGCGATTCCGCACGCCGTTCACCGCCCGTGCATTCGACGCTCCCCGCAATCTCGACCGCGGCGCCTGGGACGCCTATTCCGCGAACAACCCCTTCTACCGGAGCTGGATGCGGTTTCTGGCGCACATCATCGATCGGGTGGTGGCCGGAACCTATCGTGAAGCCCTGCTCGCCGGTGTCCCTCCGGAATTGATCAAGTGCCACCAAATCCCCGATCTTTACGCGGTGGGCAGTCTGACGGCCTTCAGCCAGCCGGCGCAACGCATTACCCCCATCGATTGGGAACTGACGGCAGGCGTCGGGTTCGGCTTCACGCGATACGGGGTTTGGTTCGAACGCCGACGGAACTGTGTGCAGGGCCCGCACAGCTCCGGCTTCGACAACATGGTTATCGGGGAGTACCATTCCCTGACGCCGAATGTGGAGCTTGCCTTCAAACAGCTCGCGTACCTTCACGGCAACGGCGTACAATTCATTCATTGCATGAATTGGCCGAAAACACACGACCGTGGATTCAACGCGGCCCTGGCCAAAGCATTGCATCGGCTGGTTCGCCGCGACCTGCCCCGCCCCGGAGTCGCCGGCGGCGTGGGACAGGTCCGGAGTTTCCGGGACGGGGACACGCCTGTCGAGGTCGTGAGCATCGGAGTCGGTCCCGGACGAACCGGCCTGCTGAAAAGTGTGAAGGCGGACGGCAGGTGGGACGGACGCGTTTACGTCACGCCGTTCCATGCACACGTGGATGTGAGCGTGTTGCCGACCGCGTCCGCCATGACCGTCGGCAAGACCCCGGTCGCATTCGGGCCGTTCGAGACCGTGGACCCGGCCGATGTGTTCGAGTTTTCGGGGCTTGCGGAGTCCGCAACAAACGCTGACGGCGCACTTCTCTTTCGCGTATTTCACCACGGCATCGAACTGCCGGGGTTGCGGGTACGGGTACCGGTCACTGCCCGCTCCCGCCATTTCCGGTTTATGCTGCGCGTTCAGATCGGTGCAGAGGATCTGCGCATCGACATGCGAGCGGAAGGGGGCGACCGCGTTGCTCTGCGGAACTTTTCTGCCCTACGGTTCATCGAGCGGGCCGTCCGCCTGCGCCGGGGAATCTTCGAAGGGGTGCGCCACGAAGGCGGCGTGCGGTTCGATTTTCTCCCCTCAACCGATTTGCCCGATGGGCCATGAACAGCGAGTTCCAAACACAGCCGTCCGCGGACAGTCGCTTCCCCCGCCCCGGGCGCCGATGGCGGACGCGACCCGTTCTGGAGGACACGCACATGACCGGTTATGGAAGACCCCACTTGCTCGCATCCGTCGTCCTGCTCGGAGCCGCGTCCGTGGTTTGTGCGCCGGCAGGAACACGACCCGTGTCCACGTGGTACGTCGCGCCCGGGGGCAACGACGACTGGTCCGGTACGGCCGCAACCTATGATGGTCAGAGGAACGGCCCGAAAGCGACGCTGACCGCCGCGCTCGAAGCCGGCCGCAAGGCGGCGGCAGGCAAGCCTCGCAGGATCGTCCTTGCCCCCGGCCGCTATTATTTCAAGAACAAGCAGGTCGTGGACGTCCGGGACAACGACCTGACCATCACGGGTGCGGGCATGGGCAAGACCATCCTGTACGGCGGGGTGCGTCTCACCGGCTGGCGACCGGACGGCGAACGCTTTTGGGCCGCCGGCGCGCCCGGGGTCAAGGAGGGGACCTGGGACTTTCGCGCCCTGGTGGTCAACGACCATCTTTGCCCTCGGGCGCGACTGCCGGAAAAAGGACGGTTCCGGCACTTGTCGCGTTTTCCCGTGCGTTGGATGAGCAGCGCGGGGGGCGGCTGGGAACGTAAGCCGACCCGACAAGAACTGACCACCCTGCGCTATCGCGAAGGCGACCTGGGCCCCTGGCTCAATGTCCGCAACGCGGAGGTCACGGTTTACCACATGTGGGATGAGTCCATGGTCGGACTCGCAACCATCGACACCACCAACCGCACACTGACGTTCTCGAGCCCCTGCACCCACCCGCCGGGAGCGTTCGGGGTCGACACCTACGTGGTCTGGAACGTGCGGGAAGGCATGAAGCATCCCGGACAATGGTACCTGGACCGAGACCGGGGCGTTGTGGTCTACTGGCCGCTGCCGGGCGAGGACATGCGAAAGGCGCGGGCGGTGGCGCCGAAAGTGGAGACGGTCATCCGCGTCGAGGGCAGTCGGAAAAACGCGGTGCGCGATGTTACGATCCGGGACATGACCGTAAGCGCCACGACAACGCCGTGCAAATCTGGCGGGTTCGGGGCCTTCCGCTTCCACGGCGCCCTTGACCTTTTCTGGAGTAATAACGTCCGGATCGAGCACGTCGAGGTGCGGAATGTGGCGGGATACGGCATCCGCGAATGGGGAAGCCGAAAGGTCCGGATCGAGGAATGCCGAATCCACCATCTCGGCGCGGGCGGCTGCCGGGTGGGAGGGGGCTCGGGGATCGTTTCCGGAAACCGCATCCATCACGTGGGTCTGATCTACCCGAGCGCAGTCGGATTGAGCGCCGGCGGGCGCGACAGCACGTACGTCGTTCGCCGCAATGTGATCCACGATACTTCCTACTCCGGCATGACGGTGAGCGGAAACGCTCCGGTGATCGAGGAAAACGTGCTTTATCGATGCATGCTCGAATTGCACGACGGGGCCGCGATCTATCTCGGCGGGGCAAAGAACGCGGTCGTCCGCCGCAATGTGACGCGCGACATCGTCAGTCAGGGCAAAGGGTACGGCGTCTCCGCCTATTACCTGGACGAAAAATGCCTCGACTGCGTCGTCGAGAACAATTTGTCTATCGGCATCGCGCGCCCGAGCCACAACCACATGACGCGTAATTGCTCCCTGCGCAACAACACGTTCGTGGCTGACGGCGACATGGTTTTGTCGTTTCAGCGGAGCGCCGGGTTCCAAGTGACCGGCAATATCTTCCAGCTCAAGGGCGAACTCAAGGTCACGGACCCCGACGCCATCGCCCAATGGAAGGACAACCTGATCGTTCGCGACGGCGAGGCGGGGCCGGCCCTCTCGGCTGCATTGCCGCGCCCCCCGCAGCCCGCGGACAAGAACCCCCGGCGCGTAAACGTGGCGCATGCAACCCGACCGCCGGTGATCGACGGGCGCATTGGCGGCGGCGAATGGCCGCCGGGCGGCGCGGGTATTCGCGAGCGTCCCGACCGCCGTCTCGGTCGCGGCGCCCCGGTGCTTGCCAAGTTCTGTGCGGACTCCGCAAACTTGTACATCGCCGTGAACGTCGTGTTCATGTTCCCGGAAAAACGGAGAATCGGGCATGTCTGGGGGCGTGACGAAGGCGTCGAGATCGCCCTGCAAGGCCGACGCCGGGACGGCACAGCGGTGGTCTATGTGCTTCGGGGATTCGCGGACGGTCAATGGCGCAGCGTGACCGACGGAGGGGCTTCTCCCGCCGAGGCCGCCGCCCTGAAAAAAGGCGCAGCGTACGCCGCGACCGTGGACAAGAAAGTCTGGCGATGCGAATGGCGACTTCCCCTCGCTGTGCTGCGTTTCACGCCGGGGAAAGGCGTGTTTTTGCCCGCGAACGTCACAGTCTGGCGCGCCGAGGACGGCGAGTACCTTCAACTGGCCGGGGCCTTGGGAAAGACGTGGGACCCGACCCGCGGCGGGCGCCTCGTGTTCCCAACCGCCGGGACCGGTGTCGGAGCATCGCAGGTTTTTCCGACCGTTCGAGCGGCACGGATGCCCCAAGCGCCGGTCATCGACGGACGCGCCTCAAACGGCGAGTGGCCGAAAACGGCCTTGCTTCTGCGACAGTCTCCGTCGGGTATTCCCATCGAGGGCGAGCCCTGCCGTGCTTACGTCGCGGCCGACAAGGACAATCTCTACGTGCACGTCGCCGTTCCCGTCGAGGGGTCCGCGTCAGTTTCGAAGGGCGCCGAATGGACCCGAGACGATGGAGCGGAAGTCTGCATCCGCGGCCGGTCGCCGGACGGGAAACCGGTCGTCTGGGTCGTGCATGGATTTGCCGGAGGACAATACGAGAGCAGCGCCGAGGCGGGGGCGTCCGCCGCCGATGCAAAACGCCTGGAACGGGCTGTTGCTTTCAAATCGAGCATCGGAAAGAACGACTGGCATGGCGAGTGGCGTCTGCCGTTGAAGGCGTTGGGCATTGCCCCCTCCGAAACAGGCGAGATTCCGTTCAACCTGGGCGTATACCACCGCTCGAGGAAGCAATGGATCATCTGGGTCGGTACGCGGGGGCCCTCCTGGAAGGTGTCCGCTGCCGGACGGCTTCGCCTGCCGAGCCCCTGATCTCCCGAGGATTCTGAGGATGACTGCCGCTGTTTGCGTCCCCGCCAGTCGGGCTCGAGCGGCCCATTCGAGCGACTGACGGGGCGAATCGCCCCTCCGACGGCTATGGTATGCCAGGCAAATACCGCCGGTCCCTTTTTCAATTAGTTCTCCGGACCACGGTCCGATGCCGGAGGCTTTGTATGCCCGTCGCTCGAACTTTCGTCGTCGCCCTCGCCTGCACGATGCTTCCCGCCGCTCTGCCTGCCGCCGCGGCCGCCTCCCCGGCCCTGTTCGCCGAAGATTTCGAGGCGATGGGACGCGCCGAGAATCTCCCCAAAGGTTGGACTTGGTTCTCGAAGTCCGGGGGACTCCGACCGGATTCCGCACACGCGCACTCCGGTCGGTTTGCGCTTCGCATCGAAGACAACAGTGCCAAAGATGCGGCGGGCCTGCGGAGTCCGCACCTCGTGATCGAGCCGAACGCTCGCTATCGGGTCGATTGGTGGTACTTCGGCGAACGAGGCATGTCGGCGTCGCTTTACCTGGAGTTCTGGAACTCCGGCCGCAAACGCATCGAGGCCCGGTCGTTCGGCTCGCCCGGGACCGGTGCATGGGAACAACGGCGCGCAACCGCTGTGGCTCCCCCGGAGGCCGTTACGCTCACCGTGTTGTTTTACAGCGCCAGCACCAACCGAACGGTCGGCTGGTTCGACGATATCGCCGTACGCAAAGGCCGCAGTCAGCAATGGCGCGTCCGCAAGCTGCGCCCGCCTGCAGTCGTTCGATATCCCTGCGGCCTGTATCGGGCTGCGGACATCGCCCGCGCCAAGGAAAACCTCAAACGTCACGCCTGGGCCCGAAACGTGCTGGACGACCTGCGCCGCCGCGCTGCATTCTGGGTGGACCTGCCGCCGGACGAACTCTCCTTTTGGATTCCCGATCTCACCCCGTTCCGCGTCGTGGATTGCCCGAAATGCGGCGCAGGCTGGCGTTTCGCCTGGCACGCGTCTCCGAACAAATTGGTCTGCCGTAAGTGCGGCTTTGTTTGGCCGGACCCGAAATTGACCGAGGACCGTGTGCAGGACTTCCCCGACCCGGTGGGCGGCACGCAACGCATCCCGTACTACGAAGGCAAACCTTCGAATTCGTACGGTTCGGCGCGTTCCGGCATTTATCGCCTCAGCGGTCACTTGCGTTATGTGCGGCTGAGTCGTCTGGCTTCTCTCGGGGCGTCGGGCATGGTTTACGCCCTCACCGGCGAAAAACGCTACGCGGAGGCCGTCCGCCGCACGCTGCTGCGCCTGGCCGAGGTATACCCTCATTACCTTCCGCACGATTGGCGGCGTGTTTACGCCGATTACAATCGGCTCCAGGCCGGCAAGCTCAGTGGCTGGAAATACAGCGACGAACTCACTTTCATGCAACTGGCCGCGGCGTACGACCTGACCGTGAACAGTGGGCTTTACACCGACGGAGATCGCTCCCGAATCGAGGAAGGCTGTTTTCGCGAATTCGCCCGCCTGATGGTCGCGGTCAGCCCCCGCGGCACCTGCATCAACGACGGCATCACGGCCATGGCCTCCGCCATTTTGGTGGGGCGACTCTTGGGCAATCCGGAGGTGGTTCGCTGGGCCGTGGAACCGCCGGACGGTTTTCTTTCGTTTCTGGACAAGTACTTCCGACGCGACGGCCATTGGTACGAGGCTTCGCCTTCTTACGAATTGATGAGCATCCTGCAATTACCCGCCATTCCCGAAGCCCTGCGGGGCTGGCGCGTGCCGGACGACATTGCTCCGCGCCTCGGCCGGCTCACCGACGACCCGCTGATCCGCAAGGTCCCCGTGGCTCTGGCCCGGTGCGTCATGCCTGACGGGTCCCTGCCGCCGACCAACGATTCCGTCCGGCAGGCGCGCTATCCCCGACGCCTGGCTGAAACCGCCGCGTTCTGGCGTCCGACCCCGGAGAATCGGGCCTTGCTTGCCTGGGCCTGGGGAGACGACTTCGGGCGTACCGGGGACGTGTATGCCCTGTTCCGACGCGACCCCGTACTCGGTCGCGGCTCCGTCGTTCCGCGCTCCCCCTCCGACGGCAGTCGGGTCGAGCCCGGCATCGGCTGGGCGATTCTCCGGACCGAGTCCGCGGAAGGGGATGCGGCCCTGTTTCTGGATTACGGTCCCCAAGGCGGCGGTCACGGCCACGACGACCGGCTCAACATTATCTGGTACGATTTCGGACGCGAGCTGGTCACCGACCTCGGCTACCTGGGCTGGGGTCACCCCAACCTCCCGTGGATGCACTCGGCTGCGGCCCACAACCATGTCATTGTCGACGGCAAGTCGCCCGGGCCCGCCGCCGGCACACTCGGCGCCTTGTGCGGAGAGGGGCCCATCCTCGCGGTGGACGCCGCGGCGCCAAGGGTTTACGAGGGCGTCACGGACGTCTACCGCCGTCGAGTCATCCTCCTCGATCACGGTCCCGGCCGCCGTTTGCTCCTGGACTGTTTCGAGGTCCGCGGCGGCACGGACCATCAGTATGCCTTCCACGCCGGCGGCGACCGTTTCACGCCGCCTTCGCTGGGCTTCGAGTCCATTGCCGCCAAGAAGCTGGGGAAACCCGAAACCGGCTACCGCTGGATGCGCGAACTTCGCAGCGCACGGACAGGCGACGCGCCGTTTGCATGTACCTGGACCGACCGGCGAAAGGACCTGCCCGGTCTCCACCTGGTACTGCTTCCGGAACCCGAGTCGCGGCTCGTCTGTGCCACGGCCCCCGGATTGAGAAACCGGCACACGCCGTTTGCCGAACGCGACCTGCATGTCGTCCTGCTCCGGCATCCCGGTCCGGCAAGTCGCTTTCTGAGTGTCGCCCAAGCGTTCCGCGGGAACACGCCGCCCCCCATCGTGCGCCGCCTGAAGACACGTTCCGAGAAGGGCGATGTCGCCGCGCTTGAGGTCCGGTTTTCCGCCGGCGTCAACGAAAGCGCGGTCGTCGTGTTTGCCTCGGACGCCGCCGCACGGGCCGGCGTCCGCGTGCTGGGCGCTCCCGAACCACTCATGGTTCGGGCGCGGTCCGCCGTCGTCGAATGGAACGCCGCCGGCCGCCTCACTCGGCTTTGGCTGCAGGGCGGCACATCCGTACGGTCCGGCAGCGCCGAACTGCAATGCACGCCGCCCGTCACCGGCACGATCGAAGCCGTCCGGACGTCGCCGGCCACTTTCGACGTGGACGTACCGCTGCCGCTTGGGGAACGCCTGGCCGGGGATTACTTGGTGATCGGGGAGGTCGACGACGGCGCGTATCGGATCGCCTCCGTGGAGATGCCGACCGGGGGCCGGGGCGCCCGTGTCCGGCTCGCCGAAGACCCCATCGTTCGCGCTCGCGCCGGGCAACGCTTTCGAGTCGTCCCCTGGGCCTTGGCCGAATTCCGCGACAACGGCGTGTGCGAACTCCGCGGCAGTGCCCGCGGGCTCCGCGTGGCGGCCCGCACCGCCGGCGCACTCTATCGTCGCGCCGGCAAAGGGCCTTGGACGAAAATCGAACCGGCGGTACGGGCCGGTGCTTCGTTGGGCGTCTCCTTCGACGCCGTCCGCACTCGTTCGGCACAGATTGTGGTAACGCCGGCGCCCATCGAGCGCGACCGGGCGCCCCCCCGGGCGATCGCCGTGCTGGGGCCGGACGGGAAATCGCTTCCGGGCTCCGAACCGGGATACTTGCGGAGTCCGCACCGTCTGGATCTGCTCGTGCGCGAAGACCGTGTGCTGGACGTCGAGAGAATCCGTGCCCGCCTCGAAGGCGGCGGGCGAACGCTTTCAATCTCGGTCGCCGCGGCTCGGGCCCCGGAAGTCGGTCCGGACATGTGGCGCCTCGTCTGTCGGCTGCCGACCCGTTTGAAACCGGCGGACTACAACCTGCGGGTGACCGTCGGCGACCGGGCGTTTCACACCACCGAAATCCCGGTTCGCTTTACCACGCGGGGCATCGTCTTGTCCTTCCGCGAGTTCGACGTGACGGCAAGCAGCGGACGCTTGGTCAAATGGATCGGCTCGCTCGACACCCGGTTCTACCGTGCCCGGAAGCCGGGAGATTGGGTCGAATTCGGGTTCGACGTGCCGCGGTCCGGCACATGGAACGTCCGGCTCGTTTTCACCATGCACGAGACATACGGCATCGCCAAAGTGAGCATTGACGGCCAGTCGGTGGGTGCGCCGGTGAATCTGTACGCGCCTGGCACACGAAAGGCCGCCGGTCGCGTCGACCTCGGGGCGATCCGCCTGAGCCCGGGCCGACACCGCATCCGCTTTGCCGTCAGCGGAAAAGCTCCCGAATCCGGGGGATATTATCTCGGTTTGTGCGAACTGGTCCTGCAGTGAGCGACCCAACCCAGCGGACCGACGTTCACGGCGTGAGTCTATCGGCGGGAAGCGGCTCTGGCGTCCAAGCGAAACGCCTCTCGCTTGAAAGTCACGGGGTGCGGCGGAGTCCTGCACCGCAGCCGTCGTTGGTGTCTTTTCGCTTTCCCGTAAACCGGTCCGCCGGGAACATGGCACGCCAAACCGCGCGGAACCACATCAGGACTTGTCCGCACTGTGACTGAGTGGCGAAATGGACGTTTCGACCCGAGAGGAGTCCGGCACTGTGGATACTTTTACCCTGGTACGCCCCGAGCACCTGAACCACCACGGCTACCTGTTCGGCGGAGCCATGCTGAAGTGGGTGGACGAGTTCGCCTGGATCACTGCTTCCCGCGAGTTTCCGGGCTGCACCCTCGTTACAGTCGCCATGAACGACATCGCCTTCAAGCGGCGCGTGCTCCCCGGCTCGATCCTGCGCTTCCACATCGTCATGCAGGGACAGGGGACGACGTCGGCGCGGTACAGCGTCGAAGTCTATGCCGACGAACCGGGAGCGGTCGAGGAAAAGTGGGTGTTCTCGACCCGAGTCACATTTGTGCGGGTCGACGAAACGGGCCTGAAGTGCCCCCTTCCCACTGTGCGCCGGCAACAGTCTGCCGCCGCGTGAAAAGACAACGAGAGATAAAACCGCTTGCCGACGGGGGCTGCACGGCGCAACTTTCGTTTTTTTTTCACGGCGAACCTGCGCGGGGATCGGTGCAGCCTGCGGCGCCGCGGACTCAACGAAAACGGCGGGACGCCGGTTCCACAGGAGGGGAGAAATACGCCCGTTTGCCGGGGAGCCGAAAACCCAGTACAGTCGGAATTGTCCGGACCGTCCTGCCGGGACTGGGGTCGGCCGGGCTCCGGGCTGTCGCGAGAGATCGGCAATCCGACCGAAATGCGATTGAATTCCCGTGAGGGACGCCATGAACCGAAAACGAACAGTCTCCCGCGCCTTTGCGACGATGTGCGGCGTGTGTGCGGCGGCCTCCGTTTGGAGTGTGGAACTGCGCTTGCTGACGGAGAACGGGCTCACGAACTCCGCGAACCGGGACCGCACCTACGCGAATGCCCCCATCCTGCGCACCGGCGGCACATACATGCCGCGTCCGGCGTTCGCCAGCGAACCGAGACTGACCGGCCCCATCCCCTTCGGCACGGGCCGCCTTACCAATGGCGACACGACCTTTTCCTGGAAACGCAAGCCGCCGCCGTATTCCTACTGGCGCAACCGCGCTCGAGGCTCCGTCGTGTTCGATCTCAAGAAGCCCTACCGTATACGTCGGGTGCGGGTCCGCCTGTTGGAAAGCGGCCCACACGGCACGGAGGACATCGAGCTTTTTCGCGACGACAATCCCCTCGAGTTTCCCGACCTTCTCAAAGTCGCGGAACTGCGGGCCCACAAAGACTGGAACACGTTCGACGATCTCGACCTCGTGACGGATCGACTGCGACTCCGTTTCACCCTGGCCCGGGGTAAGCAATACATCACGTTTTCGGAAGTGGAAATCTGGGGGGAGCCCGCACCGGAAAACCTCATGGCCAAACCCCGCCCCCGACGGAGTCGGCAAGGCAAATCCATCTTTGAAGGCACCCTCGAATGGTATGCCTACGATTTCGGTCCGGCCGAAGCCCCGGCGTTTGCGAACTTCACGCCTGTGTCGAATGCGACGCGGTACACTGCGGAACAAGGATACGGCTGGGTCCCATATCGCAACGGCAACCCCGTCACGGCAAGCAACTTCGGCCCGGCCAGCAAGACAGTTCCCGGCCTGCATGAACGCGACCGTGCAAAAGGCAAAGCCACGTTCTGCGACAGCCTGTACCGTGATTTCGTGATGACGGCGCGCTACTACCATACACAGGTGCGTCAGACGTTCCGCGTCGATTTGCCCGACGGGCGCTATCGGGTCCGCACCTGGCACGGAGACATGCAGTACGGCCGTCCGGGCCTCCAGCCCTGGTGGATCGAGGTCGGCGGGCGCAGGGTCGTCGAGCGTTGCGTCATGCCGACAACTTTACGGACCGCGCAGACGTTCGACGTGGACGTTCGCGGCGGACGCCTCGACATCACGTTCGACGCCAGGGATCCGGACCCGGCGCGTTGCGGTTTCCTGGTCGACGGCCTCGTGATCCTGCCTTTCAACGACGCAGGCCAGCAGGCTTTCGCAAACAAGAAACTTGCCCAGATCGAAGCCGCCATCGAGCGCGAACGCGACGAGCGTTTCCGCGAGGTGTTTATCGAACGCCCCCACACCGAGACAGCCGCCATGCCGCCCGTCGCGGCGGCGGACAGGGCCCGCGGTTTCGTCGTGTTCGTGCCCAATTGGATGACCAACATCTACCCGAACAGCGTTCCGCGGCCCAAAGACCTGAGCCGAGCGCTCGCGTGTTTCGCCTGCCCCGACGAATACGAGCCGGTCGCCGTGGCCCTGCGGGCATTGCGCGAACTCCGCGGGACCGCTTGCCAGGTATCCGATCTCGTCGGTCCGAAGGCTGCACGCCTGCCGGCGACGACTGTCGACGTCCGCGTCGTCCGGTGCTGGCCGCAACGCCTGGGCAGCAGTTGGAGCACGGAATGGTGCGTCATGCCGGAATTGCTCGAACATCGTTCCAGCGTAAACGTACCCGCAAACGAGACCAAGGAGTTTTGGCTGATTGTGCACGTGCCTGCCGGCACGGCGCCGGGCGTTTACCGCGGCACGTTGACGCTCCGCACTTCGAACGCCGGCAAAAAAAACCTGCCGTTCTCCGTCGAGGTCTTGCCGTTCCGGCTGCGGCCGAACAAGCGACCGATTGGAATGTACTGGCGCGACGATGCGCCTCCGGATGTCCGGCGCAAACAGGTCCGGGATATGCTGGCGCACGGCGTCACCGCCGTCGCCATAGGGCGCACTTTCCCCAAGCTTCGGGACCGCAACGGAAAACTCCTGCTTGACGCCGCGGACCTTCTGGCCTTGCTTCGGGATCTGCACCGGCTCGGCGTCCGCGGGCCCATCCCATTCGAGATGGGCCGGCTCATGTCGCACATCCGCCGCCTTTACCCGGGACGTAAGCAAGAGGAATACGATGCCCTGTACGTGGAGGGCGTCCGCCGGTTGCAGGCGATTTCGACGCGTCCGGACACGCCGCAATTGCTGTTCTATCCGGTGGACGAAATCGGCAACAGCGAAGACCGCGGCCGGAAGGCGCATGACGAGTGCGCCTTGATTCGCCGCGTCCCGGGGGCCGTCAGCTACATCACGGTCAACAATTACAAGGCGGGCGAGAAATGGGGCGACACGTTCGACATCTGGTGCGGCAACATCGTGTACACCCCGGAGCAGGAAAAGAAACTCCTGGCACGCGGCAAGCGTTACATGCGATACGGTTCGGCTTACCTCAACGATCCGCGCAAGACGCGCTCGTCCAGCGGGTTCGGTTTCTACATTCGTCCCGCCGAAGCCATGTATTATTGGCATTACCAGTATCCGACGGGCGATCCGTTCAACGATTTCGACGGCGCGGCGCGGGACTGGTGCGCCGCTTACCCCGGCCCAAACGGAGATCCCATCCCCACAACCGATTGGGAAGGCATCCGCGAAGGCGTCGACGACATGCGGTATATCGCCACTCTCAAATACTTCGCCGAGCAAGCCGCGCAGGATCCGCGGACCGCGGGTTTGGCGCGCAAAGCCCGGTCCACACTCGAAGTCGTGCTCGCCGAGGATTCCCCGGTCCAAACCGAGTTTCGCAAAGATTTGGACAACGATGCCTATCACGCCCTTCGCCGCCGCCTCGCCGACAGTATCGCGGAACTGGTTGCGGCCCTGAATGCAACGGCCCGCTGATCCACCCTGATCGGGACAGAGAACACGCGCAAGCAGGAGGAGAATACCTGGTGTATGCGTGGAACCTGTGCTCGCACGGGCGAGAAGACGGGGGGATCCCACCACGACGCACACGAGACTCGGAAACGAGAGGACAGACAAGCTGAAGAAGTGTACGGAAACCTGGTTGATGCCGGTTGCCGGCGTTATCCGAACAGCCAATGAAGTTTTTGGATCGGGGTCTGGGAGAGAGCCGATCCGAAGGTGAGACGGGCCGCCTGAAGTGGCGGCAGGGAGGAAAACGACCGGCAACATCCTGTTCTTCGGAAAACTTTCCCCCACCGGGAGCGCTTGACTGCGCGTTGCAGGCAGACGGGGACCGATGCTGTTGTGGGCCGCAACCATCCTCCTGTTTTGCCGGACCTGCGCGGCATCCATCTGTTGTCCTATCAAGTGGGGTCTGGAAGGCCGAGCAGCCGTACAGGTCCAGTCGTACGAAGGAGATCCCGGCAATGACGGAACCGCGCCTGTCCCCCGAGGACATTCGAAGAATGATCGACTACCTGCTCGCTCTGCAGGGCAAAGACGGAACTTGGCGGGCCTCGACGCGCGGCGGCTACCTGGGGATTTCCGACTGTCTCTACAACGATACTTCGGCCGCGGCGTATGTGGCGGAATTGCTGCTGACCCTCGGCATCGAACACCCGAACCGGACTCAGACCATCGAGTTCATCAATGCGCGCCAGACTCTTGAAGGATACTACCGGCCGCTGGACGCCCGTTGTGCACCGCGTTGGTATCCCGCGCACTCGACCTGGAAAAGTCTTCGCGGTCTGCGCGCTCTTGGCGGGAAGCCTCGATACGACCCGCTTCCGTTCCTGCGCAAGCATGGGCTGGAACTGAGATTCGACGACCCGGCACATTGCTACTCGTACGCACCGGACATGGTCGCAGGATGCTACGACCTGCTCGACGAACCGATCCCCGCCGACGTCGCCGCGCACCTGACCGCCCTTTATGCAAGCCGCCGGGACTCGCTGACCGGCTGGTTCATTCAAACGACGCCCTACCCCTTCTCCTTGATGAACCCCATGACGTTCCATGCCATGCGGACCTATAAGTACACGGGGCGCCCACTGCCGGAGGCGGACCTCATTTTGGAGTGGTTCATGCGGATGCAGGAGAAAGACGGCGGTTGGACCGGCGGCGGGGTGCACGGCACTTTCAATGCCGGCGTGGTCATCCGAACGTTGAGCGACAACTCGGAACAGTACAAAAAGGCCCTGCGTCGCGCCGGGGAGTGGATTCTGGATTCCTGCTGGAACAAGGACGGCGGCTTCAACCATTTGGGCGACGGCAAGCCTTCCGAGGCGGATGCCTGTTATTTTCACATTGCGACCCTGGTTATGGCCGGGATGATTCCGACCCCCCTGACCCCTGCGTGCCGCTGGATCGGCGTCGGCCACATGTGGCTCAACGGGGCAACCGAATTCACAAACGTCCGTACTTGAAAGAAAGAGGATGAACTGCGACGGAACGTCGGAAGCGGCAGGACCGTGCGCGGGCGCCGAGCAGCGCACCCGCCGACGTCCGGGAAGATACGACACGGACGACTTTACGCTGCCCGACGAGACACAAAACAGAAAAGGAAGCACAACATGAAAAGGTATCCGACTGTCCTTGTGCCGGTCGGTTTGTTCCTGGTGCTCGCCGCGGGGTCCGCGCGCGAAATCCGCATCGAGGACGGGGACATGGAACAATCCGGACTTGGACCGTGGCACAGCTACGGCACACCCATAACCGTCGAGAAAACGATGTTCGCCCGGAGCGGGAAACGCGCGCTCCGGGTGGTCACGGACAACCGCAACACCATGGGCGGCAACTACGAAGGCGTTTCTCGAGACCTGGGCCGCTTCCGAGCCGGAGACGCTCTGCACATCTCGTTCTGGTTTCGATCCCGGGGCGGACGGGATCTGGTGGTGGGTGTCGGCCCCACCTATTTCATGCGGCGGTGGGTGCTGGACGGCACGGACTGGACGCATGCGGACCTGACCTTCCGGGCGCCGCGCAAGGGGCTGTACCGCATTTGGATCAGCCAGCACAACGCCCCCACGGAGTTTTTCGTGGACGACTTTGCCGTGGAACTCGAGGAACGCCCGACCCTCGGCGCCGCCGCCCCGGATCGACAAGTAACACTCGAAGGCGGTCCCCTGCGCCTGCTGCTCTGCCGTGACACCGGCGCGGTGTGCGGCATCTTGGATCGCGCCACAAATACAACGCTCGCGGTCCCGGGCCGGCGGATGCCCCTATTCCGCCTGGAACGCCTTTCTGCAGACGGGGCCGGTTTCGAGCGCCTCTCATTCGACCGCTTCCGCCTGGAACGTCTCGATGTGCGGGCGCCGCGCGAGGCGCGCTTGGTGTTCGCAGGCAAAGATACGGCGATCCGAATGGAGGTCCGGATCGCGTTGACCCCGGACGGAGCGGCGCAGTTCGACGGCGTGCTTCGGAATCGCGGCAAACGGCCGATCACGGCGGCGGCGCTCCCGACGTTGTACGGGGTGCGCCCCTCCGGCAAGCTCGAGGAGCTGACCCTGACAGACCCGCATGTGGGTGGGCGCACTGTGCGGAATGCCTGGCACTCGGACGGCTGTCGGACAACCTGGCCCGGACGCGGTGTGATGGGGTGGCTCGACCTCTCCGGCGCGAAAGGCGGGCTCTACCTGGCATCCCACGACAAGACCGGCGGCGGCACCCGATTGCTCGCCGTTCCGGCGCCCGACGGCAGGTTCGATCTCGCAATTACCAAAGAAATCCTGGCGCCTCCCGGCGCGGACGTCACCCTGCCGCC